>CAVOOP010000016.1:0-176371 GCA_963697575.1 uncultured Acidobacteriota bacterium
AAATTAGCGGGGAGCAATACAGTTCCTTTGGCCGACAGACGACCAGTAAAGATGGCCGCCATTATATCAATATTGCAGTCACCTATATATTGATGAACACAATACTAAGTTGAATACCAAGGGGTATTAAGAGGCTCGGGCGTGCCATCCAATACAACCCTCTGCAGCACGGATGGGCATTGATCCTGGCTTTATGATTTTTCAGCAGTGGGCGTCTTGGGTTCCTCTCCCTCGGTTGAATTTGCACCACTGCCACGCCGCGCTGTGAGCCAAGGTACAATGGGTATGTGCCAATCAAACTGATCGCGATGGATATCGACGGGACGCTGCTCGATAGCACTACGCAGCTGCCCGCCGAAAACCTGAGCGCGATTGCCGAGGCGGCGGAGCGCGGGATCGAAATCCTGCTGGTCACCGGGCGGCGTTTTGATTTTGCGCGAGCCGTTTCGGATTTGCTGCCCTGCGACCTGCACCTGATCGTCAACAACGGCGCGCTGATCAAATCGAAAGCGGGCGAGACGCACCAGCGGCTGCTGCTTGCCGAGCGCGGTGGCGCGAAAGGTGGTCGAGGCGATGCCGCAGTTCCGCGCGGAGGCAGCCGTTGTGTTTGACCGTCCCGGAGAAAAGCAGGTTTTTCTCGAGCGCATCGACTGGGACGATCCCCAGCGCGGCAGATACTTCCGCAGGAACCGCCCGCACATCGGAGAAATCGCGCCACTCACCGACTGCTTCAACGGCGAAGATCCCATTCAAGTGGGCTTCGTGGGAAAGTGCGAGCCGATCCGCGCGGTGAAAAGCGCCCTTGCAAGGCGCTTCCCTTCACCTCCGACTTCACCATGTCGCTCACGGAATACGAGGAGCGCGACCTTTCGATTCTCGACGTGATGCGCCAGGGGGTGACGAAAGGTTTCGCCCTAGCGGAATGGGCACAGCGCCGCGGCATCCGGCGCGAGGAAGTGATGGCCATCGGCGATAATTGGAACGACCGCGAAATGCTGGAATATGCCGGTTTTCCGGTAATCATGGGCAATGCCGTTCCGGAGTTGAAATCGCTGGGCTGGACGGTTACCCTCTCCAACGACGAAAACGGCGTAGCCGAAGCGATACGAACCTACGCGTTAGACGGAGCCGCTCGAATCCGATGAAGCGCCGGAGAACAATCGAGTTGCAGCGCTGGCAGCCGCGATGCCGGTGGCTTTGCTGGTTGCCGCTACGGCCGTGCGGGCCGATTACGCCGTGCTGCGCTCGGGCCTGCGCCTCCACATCACGGGTTACGAGACGACGGGTGACCGCGTCCGGCTCACCGTGCAAGGCGGCGCCGTGGAGGTGGCATCCAGCGAACTGATTTCCGTGGAGCCGGAAGAAACGTTTCAGGCGCTTCCTGCCGCCCCGCCAACCGCTGCGGGTCCTTATCGCGAAATCATTCGCGCCGCCGCCGAGAAACACGGCGTCGACGAAAAGCTGATCACGCGGCTGATCGCGGCGGAATCGAACTTCAATCCCAAGGCGGTCTCGCGCAAGCAGGCCCTCGGCTTGATGCAGCTTCTCCCGAAGACGGCGGCGCGGTATTCCGTCGTGGATGTGTTCGATCCGGCGCAGAACATCGAAGGCGGCACGCACTATTTGAAGGACTTGCTCGAGAAATATCGCGGGAATTTGCCGCTGGCCCTGGCCGCCTACAATGCCGGGCCCGACACGGTGGAGCGATACGGCGGGATCCCGCCCTTCGCGGAGACACAGAGCTACGTGAAGCGAATCACATCTGAACTGGCGAAAGCAAACGCCAGCATGGCTGGGAAATAGCTCCTCTTCGAAAAACGCAAAGAGTTGCGCGGCACTCCTCTCGGAACTTTTCGGTAACTGGACTAAGCTAAAAGGCAAAAGAAAGAGCACCGGCAGGAGTGCCGGTGCCACTCACTGCAACCACAGTGCTACGGCGTGGGACCTGCCGGGTTGATGACGGCCCTGGCGTTGGAGTGGGATTGGGCGACGAGGAGCCATTCGGCCGGCCATTCCCGCGATTGGGGCCAAATCCGGAGTTGGGGTTGGCGTTGGTTCCGGCGGCACCGGTGCCGATGGCCTGCCCTGGCTGGCCGCCCATCATCGCGCCTCCCGGATTAAGCCCCTGCTGAACGGCCTTGGCCTGGTCTTCCACCGGGTTCCAGATGAATTCCCATTGATTGTATTTCTTCCCGCCGTTGTAAACGCGGATCGAGGGCCTATCGACGGTGCTGGCAACTCCGGTTAGAAATCCACCCAACACGGGACCATCCACCGGGCCAGTCGGCTTCAGCGCGGCTAAGGCAGCGAGGGATTGATTATTCATATTGGTATTGATGCCGTTCATGCCGTTAATCCCGCCCGGGGCTACGGGCGTGCCGGCATTGCTGGTCGGCGTAGGCGACGTCCCTGAGGATTCGCGCCCGATTGCGCAGCAGAGGGATTCTGCGAAGAGTTGGCCGAGTTGCCCGAGTTGTCGGGCGTGATTCCAGAGGGTGCTCGAAGGCGAACCGTTGGACGGAAGATTCTGCGCGCAACTCGGGCCATTTTGCGTTCCCTGTCCATTCTGCGCGTTTTGTGGCGTTTGCGAATTCTGCGGGTTCTGAGCTGGAGGAATTTGCGTTGCTTTGATCCGCAAGGCTTGAAACGGGAATGCCGGGCTGGTCGCCCTGATCGGCTTGCTTTACCCCGGGAATCTTCCCGCCGTTCAGATCCAGGAGGGCCATCTGCTGAAGCGTGGCGTAGCGCACGCTGCCGATAATCTGACCCGCCGCATTCACGTAAATGAAGCGCCAGGCGCGTTCATCGCCGGACTTCATCGGATCTTTATAAGCGGCGTAGCGCAGAAAATGAAGCTCGGGCATGCCCTTCTTGAGATCATCGAGGGTCGAGGGATAATGGCCGGTCTTGCGGTAGTAAAGGCGGATGGCGCGAACGAACTGCTGCCCCCGCCAGATCAACTCCTCCTCGCGCTGGCGGCGGCCGGAGGTGAGGATGTTTTCCATCGCGGACTTCCGAAGCAAGGATGAGCACTACGACCATGAAAATGGCCATCAGATAAGCGGAGCCGCCCTGTCGCCGCCTTCGCGTCGGCGCGAAATCGAGGCGCGATGGAATCGACGAAGACTCATCCGGAAGTCGCGCAATCTGCTTGCTCGGGGGGTGGCTGCACCAACTGGACACGTCGGCGTGACGCCCGGTAGCGATTTCCTCCACGTCAGCCGAATCGTTGCCGATATGGATCAGGCGAAAGCGTCCCAGGAAGGTGTCGCCCTCGGGAACAACCAGAACATCGTCGCCGCTGGTGAAAAACGCCACGCGTTTCCCGGAGACGGACCGGGTTGCGTAGCCGAAAAATTCCGCGGGAACCTGAAGCGGCGGGGGCGGGGGCGGCAACCGCGGGCCCACGAACGGCTGCGCCGGCTTCGGCGCAAGCTGCACGGCGCTGGTTTCCGGAGGAGGAGGCGCGGCGACGAAAATATTGCGGTGAGTTCCGGAATACTCAAGCTTTCTGATGCGTTCGAGGAGTTCGGTGTGAAGGCGCGGCTCCTGCACGTCCAGGGGCAGAAATTTCGAATCGGAGGCAAGAACGCCGGAACCCGCGGGCGCATCCGCCCGGTAGGTTCTAGTAGAGAACCACGGCCAGCACAACGCCCAAGCCCGCCAGAACGTAAATTTGAGTGCGCCGTGACATCGCTCAGGTCCTGAAATAGGTGTGCAAGCCGATTTGCAACCGAATGCCTCCGGTGGTGGCCGAGGCCAGCTGAAGATCGTCCAGGAGATAGAAATACTTCGAGCGCTCCAGGCCGTTGATGAACTGGATGACGGCTGGATAGTCGGCGTCCACGCTCGTCTCAATGGAAATTTCGGTGACTCCGCGGTCCTTGAGTTCCTTTTGCTTGAAAGCTGAACCCGGAGGTCTTCACGCCGGCTTTGGCGGCAATGGAATCAAGATCGGTCTCGATATCGCGAATAGCCGGTGATGCGATCGAGAAACGACTGGCCATAAAATGCGTCACAACTCTTCTTGACCTGCGGCAGAGAGGCGCGGATCTTCTCGCCGCGCGCGACGTCGGCCTTGCAGCAGCTTGGCCTGCGTGGCGAGGCGGTTGCGCTGGGCGCGAAGCTCGTCGGGTCCCTGCTGATTCAGCTGCCAGAGATAGACCGCCAGGGCGACATCGGCGAGCAGGAGCAGGCCGAGCGCGATGCCGGTCCACTTCTTCCAGGTTTGCCACTTGCCGTCTCATGTCGTTGTACCAAACGACCAGACTCAGAAGGATCTTGTCGGGCACGCCCGGCTGCGTCACCGGGCGCACCTGGTCCACCTCAATACCGCGAAAATACCGGGGACTTCTCGATGGCTTCAAGAAACTGAATCTCGCTTTGATCGCTCAGTACGCCCACCTGCAAGCCCACTTCGGCGCGTCCGTTGACCAGATGGGGAGAAATGCTGACGACGCGAACCCCCGGAGGGAGGGTTTTCTCGAGGTCCATGAAGATCCTGGTCCAGGGAAAACTGCGCTCGTCGATCAGCGAATTCAGAAAAGCCGAACGGTCGATTACCTCGCGCGCAGCGGGCGTGTGGAAATACTGCTCCAGCTCCTCCTGCTTCTGGCGGTCGGCCTGGATCTGGTCCTGCCAATGCGAAATATCCGCGCGAAGTTCGCGGTTGGACTGCCAGGACGTGTAGGCCGCGTGAGAAAGGACCAGAAGCGCCAGGAGGCCGAGGGTGCCGATGGCCAATGGCGCCGGCCAGAAAGGGCCGGCGATTCTCCTGCGGCGTCGTCGATAGATTGAGTCGAAGCTTCATCGGTTATGCCGGCGGCTCGAAATGGTTTCAGGCTCCCTCATTCATCATCCAGCCGACCAAGGCATCGAGGTCCTGCTGAATCATGTCGCTGGCGGGGGAATTCAACATGCGCGCGCGCCTTCGGAATCAGCCAGCGGACGTGACGGCAAACTTCAATTCCTGCTCGAGAGTCTCGGCGCAGACCTCGCTCTCGCGAACCGAAACCCGACAAGGCGGGCGCGGTCGATCGTGCCTCCCCAAGTGTCCTGATAATAAGCGACGGCCGGAAAGATTTCTTCGAGAATCGGTGGCGGGATCGAGGATGTCCGCTTCGGCCAGCATATCGGTGGCGCGATAAACGCAAAGATTTGAGCCGCTGACGACCACCGTGGTGAGCGTCTTGCCGGACATGCGGGCGAGCAAGCGTGGCTCCGCGTTCTTCGAGCAGACGGCAAGGTGGCCAGCGTCGAACTCAAAACGATGATGTTCCGCGCGCCCAAGCTCTCGACGATCTCTTCGTATTCGCGAAGAATGCTCTTGCGAGCGATGGCCGTGACGACCTCCAGATTGCCGTGCGGACCGGCCTGCCGCATCCAGGAAACGACGGTTTCGTCCACGTCGAACGGAACGCTCTTTTTCAATCGCCAGCGAAGGACGGGCAACGCCTCGTCCGGCGCGGCGCGGAAGGCTGTCGAACGGCAGGATGAAGACGCGAACCACCAGATCGGGAACCAGAAGGGCCAGCGGCGCGCCGCGATCCGGAACGCGATTGAAGACAGCGCGGAGAGCGGAGCGGACGGCGTCGGGCTGAGTGACGTTGGTCTCCACCGGCGAGGCCATGATGGAGCCGACTTGCAGTGGCTCGATCGCGCAGGCGTCCAAGGCCCCGCGGGAATTACCCCAGTGCGCCGCGGCCACATGATCCGCCGCGATTTCGACGACCATGGATCGGATGCGGCATCACGTTGAGCCAGCGCTCCAAGCGGCGAACGAGACCAAATTGAAAGAAGCGGCTTTCGAGGCTGGGTGGATTGGCCGTGAGGCTATTCAAGGAATGTCACCTTGTTGATTTCTCGCAGCGTGGTGATACCCGCGCGGACTTTTCGCAGGCCCGATTCGCGAAGGAACGACATGCCTTCTTCCCTCGCGGCGCGTTTGATTTCCGAAGTCGGCCGGCGGCTGATGATCATCTCGCGGATGCGGTCGGAAAGGTCCAGAAGTTCGCTGATGGCCGAGCGCCCGCGATAGCCGCTGCCGGAACACTCGAGGCAGCCGGGCCCTTCGTAGAATGGGACTTTGCCCCATTCGTCGGGATCGAGTCCGGATTCCTTGAGCACCTCGGGCGCGTAGCGTCACTTTCCGCTTGCAGTTCTCGCAGATCACGCGAACCAGGCGCTGCGCCATGATGCAGTTGAGCGCGGAGACGAAATTGTAGGGCTCGACGCCCATGTTGATGAAGCGGCCGATCACGTCCGTGCACGTTGTTGGCGTGGACGGTGGTGAACACCAGGTGGCCGGTGAGGGCGGAGTTGATGGCAATCTGAGCGGTTTCCTGGTCGCGGATTTCGCCGACCATGATTTTGTCGGGGTCGTGGCGCAGGATGGACCGCAGGCCGCGGGCAAACGTGAGTCCCTTTTTCTCGTTCACGGGAATTTGGGTGATGCCGCGGACCTGATACTCGACGGGATCTTCGATGGTGATGATCTTGTCTTCGTCGTTCTTGATCTCGTTGATGGCGGCGTAAAGAGTGGTGGTCTTACCGGAACCGGTGGGCCCGGTGACGAGCACCATGCCGTAAGGCTCGCGAATGTAGCGGCGGAACCGCATCATCTCTTCGTGGTCGAAGCCGACGACGTCGAGGCGTGAGGTTGCGGAATTTCTCGCTGAGAGTTTCTTTGTCCAGAACGCGCAGAACGGCGTCTTCGCCGTGCACCGAGGGCATGATGGAGACGCGGAAATCGACGAAGCGGCCCTTGTAGCGGACGCGGAAGCGGCCGTCCTGCGGAATGCGGCGCTCGGCGATATCGAGCTCGCTCATGACCTTGATGCGGGAAAGAATGGTGGCGTGCCAGTCTTTCGCGAGCGGCTGCATGGCGTATTGCAGGACGCCGTCAATGCGGTACTTCACCACTACTTCGGAATTGCGCGTTTCGATGTGAATATCACTAGCGCGGCGCTCCAGAGCGGTGAAGATCACGGTATCCACGAGGCGCACGACGGGGCTCACGCCGGTTTCGCGCGTGAGCTTCTCCATGGTGATGTTTTCGTCGGTGTCTTCTTCCTCGCCTACTACCTGCAGGGTGAAGCCTTCGGTGGCCTGATCGAGAACGCGCTGGGACTGCTCCGTGCGCTTCAGAAGATCGCCAATCTGCGAGACGGTGGCGACCCTGATCTGCAGGCGCTTGCCCAGCAGCAGCGGCAAGCTCGTCGGTCAGCTGCAACTGGCTGGGATCGGCCATGGCCACGACGAGAGTGGTTTCGCGCGATTCCAGCGGAACGAAGTTGTAGCGGAACATCAGCTCGGCGGGGATACTGCGAAACAGTTCCGGATCGATGCGCTGCTCGGTCAGATCGACGAACGGGCAGCGATAGCGCTCCGCAAGGCGCTGCGCATGTTCCCGCTCAGCCGCGTCGTTGCGAGTGCCCAGAACCGCGGGATTATTGGTGGTAATCGCCATGGAAATTATCCCCCTCCCCCCATCTGAAGCGAGAACATCGGGAGATAGAGGGAGATCAAAATGAAGCCTACCACAACGGCCATGACCCCCAAAATTACGATGGGAATCCACGCCAGCGTGCGCTGCAAACTGGTGCTGACTTCTTCCTCATAGAATTCCGCGACGCTGGTCAGCATGGCGGCGAGCGCTCCGGAGGCTTCACCAACCTCAATCATTTCCAGAGCGAGCTCGGGAACCAGATGAGTTTCACCCAGGCTGGCGTGCAAGGTCTTGCCTTCCTTGACGCGGTCGGCGGCTGCCTCGACGGAAGTGGACATCAGGCGGCTGTTGATGGCCGCAGCCGAGGTGTGAAGAGCGCGACGAGCGGCGTTCCGCCTCCGAGTAGGGTGGAAAGAGTGCGCACAAATTGCGCAACCTGCGCCTTGAGCCAGACCTGGCCAAAGACGGGAATGCGCGGCTTGAAGCGGTCGATGGCCAGAGCACCGCGGTCGGAGCGCGTCCAAAGGAAGATCCCCACGGCAGCGACCGCCAGCGCAATCAAGAGAATCACAAAGTAGGTGCGCAGCGGCGTCGCAATGGAGAGCAGAAGCCTGGTGGGAGCCGGGAGAGGAACGTCCAGCTCGGTGTAGAGGCTGGCGAACTGCGGCATCGCGTACGTGACAACGTAGGTGACCACGAGAAACGCCACCACTACCAGCACCGCCGGATAGATCAAGGCGGTCATCAGACGGCTGCGGAAACCGGTGCTGACGCGAAGGTAGGAGATGTACTGTTCGAGGACGCCGGTGAGGTTGCCGCTGCGCTCCCCGGCCGCAATTACGGTGACATAGACCGGCGGAAACGAACCCTGCGCCGCAAGCGCCTCGGACAGCAAAGCGCCTTCGCGAACGCGCTGCCGGACGTCTCCCAGAATGGGGCGGAGCCTGGGGGATGCGGCGCGCTCGGCCAGGAGGTCGAGAGCCTTCAAGATCGGCAGACCTGCTTTGACCAGCGTGTTGAATTGTTGATTGAAAACGAGAAAATCGTCGGGGCGGATGGCTCGGTCGCGGCGCCCTTTGGTGAACTGGGCGACAAAATCGAGATTGGCGCGCACGGAAAAGACGTAAAAGCCGCGCTCGGCGAGCTTTTGGCGCGCTTCGCTCTCCGACTGGGCCGTTTCAACCTGCTGGAGGATGCGGCCGGAAGGATCCCCGACTTTGCAGACATATTCAGCCATTTTTATGTGGTGGCCGATGCTCCGCGGGCACCGAGCCGGACAAAGCTTAGCATACGCCTTCCGCAGTCAAACCAAACCCGAGAAAACAGCTAGTTACTATGATGTGACAACAGTGAAAAGGCTGTATGGAAGGGCCGGGTTTTTAACGGCCAGACCTCTTTTTGAGTTAACGGATCGCGTCCAGCCAGGGATTCTTCGTTGACTACAGCCACGCCGGGGGGCGGCTCGAAATGGAATTTCGCCTCGGGAACAGGAACGTTCTCCTGCCAGCCGCCGAACCGAAACTCAGTGGTGGCGTTGCCGGCTTCGCGGACCACGATGCGTGTGAGAAATCCATCCGGATCGATCTCAAAGAGTACGTCGTGAATGGTCTGACTCGAAGGGCTTTGGCGGGGAGTGCAGCGTAAAACCGCGTCGCCGGGCGCCGGCGTTGGGAGGGGGTAAGGCGGCGGGGTCGGCGATTTCCATATTGCTGCAAAGCTTCGACAGATCCGCCTTGCCGGCGAGCAGCGCGAGGGGCGTGCGCCAGTCGGAACTCTCATTCAGCTTGGCGCGGGTGGCCGTGTGATCCGAGGGAACGTAGAACCAAACGTTGGCGCCGTCAACCAGGAACAGCTTGGGTTCCGGAGATTCGTATTCCCAGCGCATGCGGCCGGGCCGAGAGAAATAGACGGTGCCGGATTCGGCGGATAGCGAGCCTTTGCCGTCGCTATAGCTCTGGAAGAAAACAGCCTTGAGGGTGCGCGCGTGCTGGTAACGCGATTCGAGCGCGGATGCGACGGTGCGAGCGTCATGCTGCGGTGAGCCGAATAAAAGAAATGCCGCGAGAAAGAAGGCCGAACGGGTCACCGCAAAAGTTTAGCAATAAAATCACCGCCAGACAGAGCGATCGCGGATTTTTATAGGACGGCGTGCGAGGTTATCTGGGAACGCTGCGGGCAAGGTCCCTTGTTTCCTGCTCAGCAGCGCTGGGAGCAGGCATAAAACCGGCGAACTTCGAGACCACGCCGTGGAATGCCTGTACGGGAACGACGCGAAACTGGTTGTCGATCACTTCGCTCCAGGAAACGGCACCCACGCCTTCGGGAAAAGAACAGGAAGTTCGACCACTGATACATTAAACCGAGGTTCCACAGAATCAGCAGAACGGTAAGGGGAACCAGGCGCAGGGCCGCCGCACGTGAATCCCTCCATAGATGCGCAGCCCACGAAAAGGCGGCGGCCAGCCCCAGCACAAAAATCGGGGTAACCGAGATGAAAAAGCGATTGCCAAAGGAAAATACCCCGTGCCACCAGGGATAAAACGAAATCAGGGCGTAGAAAGCCGCGGTCATCAGCAGACAGGCACGGCCCAAAGGCTTGTCCAGGCGCCAAAGCGCCAGCAATCCCAAAACAGCAAGGAGCAGGATCGGGGTACACACAAAAATCCCTTCCTTGGGCGAAAACAAGACCGCTCGGAAATTGGGAGATCGCCAGTTCCAAGGCACGCCCCCGTACATCCCCAGCGTGAAGGGATTGCCAAAAACAACTTCACGGGTGATGAGCATGGGCACGAACGCGATGAGCGCACTTGCTGCAAACAGCAAATGCAATTGCACGTTTTTCCACAAAAGACGCGGATCGCGCCACGTCTGGAGATACGACTCCAGGCAATCAAGAAGCGGGGCGAGAAGAAAAATGCCGTTAGCAAGATACACATCGATCATGAGCCCGGAGAGCAATCCGAGCAGCAGCCACTGTTTCCATGTCCGGGAGGTGCAAGTCCGATACCAATACCAGAGAAACAAGGAAACGCAGAAAGCGGAATGGGTGTGGGACCACGATGGCTCGAGGTACATGGAGGACGGGAGAGAACTCGCAAACCAGATTCCCAGGGTGGCCCAAAACGCCCAACGTTCATCGACGAATTTTTTCGCCAACTGGAAAGCCAAGTAAAGTCCCAGAAAGCCGTACAGCGCCGTGCCGAAAGAAAGCGCGACCACGTACGGCCAGGAATGCCCGTCCGGCTGGACCGCGGATCCCAGGTGCCGCGCGCCCAGAACCGCCAGATGCGCGGCACCGACAAACGGCAGCCAGAGCATGGCGGGCCCGACGGTATAGAAATTCGGGAGGTGCCCCGTTTTCGTCATGGGATTGGCATAAATGCGGCCGTTCAGGTTGATGAACAGGAGGCTGTTTGCCGGATGATTCCAATACTGCTTCGCGCTGGGCGGGCACGTTTTGCAGTCGTAGAGAAGTTTTTCAGGCGGACTGTTCCAGTCGCCCGCGAAACGCAAGTTGTGGTCGATCAGCGGAGACCGAAGGTAGGCGTAATAGCCCCGGCCATCCGAGAAAACTGACGGGTGAATAAATGGAAGCGTGCAGACAAAAATGACCAGGAGGGCTTTTTCGAAGCGAGAAAAAGAGCGCCAGAGTCGGAGCATGCCAGGAGCCATCGAGGATTTAAGCCGTAACGCTCATAACAAGATCACGGGCGCTACAGGCTCGGCAGCGCATCGCACGCCGCTTCCGAAGCTGCCACAGTGCCTGCAGTGTTGTAATGCAGGACGCCGGCTTCATCACTGCAGAAGCTCCGAGTTCCGGAATAGGCGCTCTGAGGAACCGCGGTGACCAGGTAGCCGAGGAAACCCGCACTGCCGCATCCGCCCCCTAATGGGGCGAGTCCTTCCGTTCCGGTGTAGCCCAATACATAGCCGCTTTTGGTGAAAGGAGCGGTGGCGATGACGGGGTCTACTAAATTGGCGAGGTCGCACGTCGCCGTGGTGCCAGACCCGCCCAGGGTCGGCAGGGATGGCGGATAGCCATTCCCCCAGGTGGAACTGTAAACCACCGACGCGGTCGTGATCGTGCGGACGTTTTCAACCGCGGCGGCCTCGTTCGCAGCCATGCGCGATCGAATAAAATTCGGGATGGCGATCGCTGCAATGATCAGGATGATGGCAACGACGATTAGGAGTTCGATCAGGGAGAAGCCACTCTCCGACGGTTCCGCACTGCGCTTTGCGTGGATTTTTGCGGACATGGCTGTGGCTCACTTTTTATCCAAGGTCTAAAAAAAGGGGGGGAAGTTTCGATCTTCCCCCCCCCAGTACCGCGAGTTCAATTATTGGATGATCGTGGTAACCGCTGCACAGCTGCCGGCTGCGGTGCCGACGGCAGTGCCCGTCGTGTTATACCGGATCACGCCAGACTGGTCCGAGCAAAACGCGCGCGTACCGGTGCTGGTGCTGGACGGGGTCGCGTTAACTTCATAGCCCTGGTTCGCACCGGCCACAGCCGTATTGCCAACCGCGGCGAACGTATATCCGCTCTTGGCGCCAGCCGACAAAACCGGGTCGACCAAGCAAGCGGTGGTGGAAGACGCCGTGCAACCGACGGCGCCGCCAAGATTGGACAGCGTGCCAGCGAAACCGACGCCCCACGTGGAGTTATACGTCACTTCGGAGGTGTTGATCGTGCGAACCGAACCCACCGCGGAGGCTTCGTTCGCCGCCATGCGGGAACGGAGCAGGTTGGGAATAGCGATAGCCGCGATGATCAAAATAATCGCCACAACGATCAGCAACTCGATCAGCGAAAATCCCTTTTGTTTCTTTCTCATGTGTCTCTTCTCTCCTAGGAGCGTTTGCTCCGAATCTCTTTTGTTGCTCCCCGGCGGGGGACGCTTAAGCAATATGCAAGGGGCGTACCAAGAAAGCCATTTGAGGGTAACTCTTGGAGCACTTCCCAGTATACCTTACGAACTAAGTGAGATGCGGCTGCCGGCAAGCGGGTTTGCGCGCTTGATTTTTGTGCTGGCGGATTAGAACCGGCGCAGGTTGACAATTTATGGCTAGGTGATTTGCCGAAAAGCGGTCCGTTGAGCCACGGCTAAACGCCATATTTCTTCGCATAGTGGCGGAACGAACGGTAGGACATCTTCAGGAGGTCCGCGGCGTGCGTGCGCACGCCTCCGCAACGTTCGAGGGCGGCCAGAAGGTAGGAGCGCTCCAACTTCTGGATGTAGGTCTCCAGATCGATGCCACCTTCCGGCAGCGCGGCCGCGCTGAGCCCATTGCCGCCGTTTCCGTTATGTGGAACCGGGGGCATGATCTCCTGAAAATGGCTGCGGATGCGGTCTGGGAGCGACTCGACGGTGATGCGGTCGCGCGCTTCCAGGGCTACGGCGCGCTCGATGGTGTTCTCGAGTTCCCGAACGTTTCCGGGCCAGTCGTAGACTTCCATCCGGCGCATCGCTTCCGGCTCGACGCCTTCAATCTTCTTGCCCATGGACTTCGAGAATCGCCCGAGGAATTCGCGGACAAGAAGCGAGATGTCTTCGCGGCGTTCGCGCAGCGCCGGGAGGTGAATCGGGAATCACGCTCAAGCGGTAGAAAAGGTCTTCGCGGAAGCGGCCTTCGGCAATTTCCTTTTCGAGATCTTTGTTGGTGGCCGTAATGACGCGCACATCGACATCGGATTCGTCCGTGCTGCCGATGGGCCGGACTTTTCCTTCCTGGAGGACGCGATAGAGCTTCACCTGCATGGTGACGCTCATGTTGCCGACTTCATCCATGAAGAGCGTGCCGCCGTGGGCCGCCTGAAAGAGGCCGTGGCGATTTTCGTTGGCGCCGGTGAAGGCGCCTTTCACGTAGCCGAACAGCTCGGATTCCAGAAGGGTTTCGGGAAACGCGCCGCAGTTGATGGTGATGAAGGGATTTTTGGCGCGGGCGCTGTTTTCGTGAATGGCGCGCGCGACGAGTTCCTTGCCCGTGCCGCTTTCGCCGGTGATCAGAACGCGGCTGTTCTGCGGAGCGATATTTTCGATCAGGTCGAAGATCGCGCGCATCTTCGGGCTGGTGCCGATGATGCGGTCGAGTCCGGTAAGCCGGCGAAGCTCGCGCGCGCAGATAACCCGCTTCTTTCTTGAGGGCCAGCCGGTCGGCACACTGCTGAACGGCCGGGCGGAGCTCGTCAATCAGGCGATCGCCTTTGACGACGTAGCGGTCGGCGCCAAAATTCACGGCGTCGATGGCCGTGTCGATGGTGGGCACGCCGGTAACGAGAATGAAGGTGGTGGCCGGCGAAACTTCCCTGCAATAGCGCAGGAGTTCGACTCCGTCCATATCAGGCATGCAGATGTCGGACACCACGATGTCAAACATCTGCGAGGCGAGGCGGCGCTTGGCCACTTCGCCGCTGGTGGCCACTTCCACTTTGTGGCCCTGCTTGCGGAAACTGATTTCGAGCAACTCGCAGATCGAGCGCTCGTCGTCGACGATCAACAACTGGGCCATGCGAGGCTACCCCTTCCCCACGGGACGCGCCAATTCGGCGGCGGTATCGAATTCTGCTGCTGACGCAAGCCTTGAAGCGGCTCGCGACAGAAACCGAGAGCGGCAACTCGATGATGAATTCCGCGCCAGTTCCCTTCCCGCTTTCGACACGAATGCGCCCCTGATGCGCTTGTAAAATCTGGTAGACGATGGCAAGCCCAAGCCCCGTGCCGCCGGCGAAGCGGGACTGAAACGGCTCGAAGAGGTGCGCGGCGTCGCGCGGGTCAAGACCAACCCCGGTATCGCGGATGGAAAGCCGGAGGTTGCCGCCTTCCGCGGAGAGTGCGAGCGTGAGGACGCCGCCTTCCGGCATTGCGCGCAGGGCGTTGTTGCACAGGTTCCAAAGAACCTGCTTCATGGCGTCGCGGTCGGCGCGAGCCCGCAGCCGTCCGGGGCAAACTGGCGGACGATCTGATATTTAGCGGCGGCGCTCTTGTCCCGCTCGATGCAGCAGCAGCGTTTCTTCCGCCAGGCTGGTCGATGTCGACGTCCGCGAATTTGTAGGTTTTATCGCGCGAGTAGTCGAGGAACTCGGTGATGATCTGGTTCAAGCGCTGCGATTCGCGGCTGACGATCTGGACAAGCTTTTTGTCGTCGTCTTCGAGCGGTGCGAGCCGCGCAAGTTCCTTCAGGGCGCCGGTCATGGCGGTGAGGGGCTGCCGGATTTCGTGCGCGATGGCGGCGGAGAGCCGGCCAAGCGCCGCCATGCGCTCCTTGGTGACCACTTCCCGCTCCAGCCTCTTTAACTCCGTGAGGTCCTGAAAATTGAAAACGAAACCGCTGGCCACCTGCTGGGCCGAGCGAAGCAGGGAAATCGAAATGCCGAGAAACGAGATTTTGACCCGCCTTGGGTGCGAAACTCGATTTCTTTGCGGAGAGCCCGCGGGTTTCCATGCTCGTCCAGCTCCACGGGCCAGAAGCCGGGAAACAGCTCCTGAACGTTGTCGCCGCCGATGGCTAATCCCGAAGCCAGTGCCCGGTGATTTCCGCTCCGGCGCGGTTCAAGAGGAGAATGCGGCCATCGAGGTCGGTGGTCAGCAAACCGCCGCGCATGGATTCGATGATGTTCTGGTTGAACGCCTGAAGGTCCTTGAGTTCTTCGCTCTTCTCCTCCAGCTCGACGCCCTTGGCGCGAATGGTGCGGGTTAGAAGGCTCCCCAGATAGGCGACGGCCAGGAAAGCGAAGAGATTTATGCCGAGCCAGGATTCCAGCGACCGCGGCAGCCGGAACCGAGACAGCCGTGCGGGCGATCAGCCCGTAATACGCCAACTCGACGACGCAACCAGAAGAACGAAGCTTCCGCTAGCCACCAGGAAGGCGCCCCGACCTGAAAACAGAATGCTTCCCATGAGGATGGCAAGAAGGTAGAGCGAAATGAAATCGCTATCCTGCGCGCCGGTGGCGTATACAACGCCAGTGATGACCACAAGGTCGAGGATCATCTGAAGCGGGGCTTGCCAGCGGGCCTGCGGAATCCAACGATGCAGAATGACGTAAAGGACGGCCAGCGTGTACCACAAAACCACGAGGGGAATCGAGCGTGTGGAGCGGAAGTTGAATGGCGGTGAGCTGGCGCACGATCACCACGACCATCACGAGGAACGTGATGATCAGAAATCGAACGCGGCCCAGCCAGGGCAGCCACTCGTTGGCAGTGGGTGTTTTTCCCATTTCCAAACGCCGTACGATCATCCGCCGCGGGCAGCTGCCCGGCGGCCTGAGATTTCAAAAGAGCCGCTTGCGGTCCGGGCGAGCGATCTTGAAAGCGCTCGCAGATGGACCGGAGTCGCAGCCTGTTTTTAGTGGCCCGACAGCTTGCCGATCAACGAGAACAACGGCATGTACATGGAAATGACCACGCCGCCGACGACCACGCCTAGAAAGACGATCATGATCGGCTCGATGGCGGTCAGCATGTCTTTCACAGCCGCGTCGACTTCGTCTTCGTAGAAGTCGGCGATCTTCTGAAGCATGGCGTCCATGGCGCCGGTCTGTTCGCCGACGCCGATCATCTGCGTCACCATGCCCGGGAAAACATCCGTTTCCTTGAGAGGCTCGACAAGCGACCGGCCGGCTTCGACGGCTTTGCGCGTTTGCGAGATCGCTTTTTCGACGACGGCGTTTCCCGAGGTGCGCGCGGTGATATCCAGGCCTTCGAGAATGGGAACGCCGCTCGAGATCAGGGTGCCCAGCGTGCGCGTGAAGCGCGCCACGGCGATTTTCCGGAGCACGGGACCGACGACGGGAAGCTTCAGCAGAAGGCCGTCAATGGCAAAGCGGCCCTGCGGCGTGCCGTACCAGAACTTGATGGCGAATACTCCCGCCGACGATGAAGAAGAAAATCATCAGCCCGTAAATGCTCCCGACGAAATTGCTCAGGCCGATGACGATGCGTGTCGGCAGGGGAAGATCGACATCCAACCCGTTGAACAAGGTCACGAAAATCGGCACGACCTTCCACAGCAGCAGCGTGATCACCAACGCCGCGATGGTGATGACCGAAACCGGGTAGATCATGGCCGACTTGACGGCGCGCTTCAGCTTGACGTTTTTCTCGATGTAGCTGGAAAGGCGCTGCAGAATGGTGTCAAGAATACCGCCCGTTTCGCCGGCTTCCACCATGTTGTAGTAGAGCGGGTCGAAGACCTTTTCATACTGCTTCATCGAGGTCGAAGCGTGGCGCCGCCTTCGACCGACCCCCGCACGCCGGTGAGAATCTTCTGAAAGGTCTTGTTCTCCTGCTGGCCGGCGAGAATTTCGAGGCACTGCACCAGGGGCAAGCCGGCGTCGATCATCACGGAAAACTGGCGCGTGAAGATGGCCAGCTCCTTGGCGTCCACGCCGGCGCCAAAGGTGGGGACGCTGAATTCCTTCCCCTTCTCGGAGAGCTTGCTGACGTTGATGTTTTCCCGGCGCAGCATGGACGCCAGTTCGCTCTTGCTCGCCGCGGCGCGCTCTCCCGTGACGGTGGCACCCGCGCGGTTGGTTCCGCGATACGTAAATACCGGCATAACTTGTTACCTCCCTCTCGTGTTACCGCCGAACGGGAACCCTGCCGCTGGTTGCTGGCGAGGTTACCCCGCGGTTAATCAAATCCTGCAATTCATCCGGATTCGAGGAGCGCGCGAGAGCCGATTTCCAAAGTGATGAACTTCTGGAAATATGCGTTCGCGAGACTCTGGTTGAACGTCTGCATGCCGGTGACGCCCGTTCCGGTCTGCATGGCCGAATAGATCTGGTGAATCTTGTCTTCGCGGATCAGGTTGCGAATCGCCGCCGTGGGAATCAGGATTTCCATCACCATGGCGCGGCCGCGCCCATCCATGCGCGGGAGCAGCGATTGGCAAAGGATTCCCTCGAGCACCATGGAAAGCTGCGCGCGCACCTGCGGCTGCTGGTGGGCCGGGAAAACGTCCACGATACGGTTGATGGTCGAAATCGCCGAATTGGTGTGCAGCGTGGCGAAGGTCAAGTGCCCGGTCTCCGCGATGCGCAGGGCGGATTCGATGGTTTCCAGGTCGCGCATTTCGCCGATGAGCACCACGTCGGGGTCTTCGCGCAGGGCGGCGCGAAGCGAATTGGCGAACGAATGGGTGTCCGAGTGGACCTCGCGCTGGTTGACCAGGCACTTCTTGTGGTTGTGCAGGAACTCGATGGGATCTTCGATCGTGATCATGTGCTCTTCGCGTTCGTTATTGATCTTGTCGAGCATGGCGGCGAGCGTCGTGGACTTGCCGGACCCGGTGGGCCCGGTCACCAGCACCAGGCCGCGCGGCTTCTCGCACAGCGTGCGTACGATCGGCGGCAGGCCGAGCGCGTCGAATCCCTTGATCTCCCAGGGAATCGTCCGGAAGACGGCGGCAACAGCGCCGCGCTGATGAAAGATGTTGCCGCGGAAGCGCGCCAGGCTTTTCAAACCGAAGGAAAAGTCCAGCTCGAGGTTTTCTTCGAGGCGGTGCTTCTGCACGTCGGTGAGGACGCTATAGGCCAGGGCCTTCGTGTCCGCCGCCGTGAGAGGCGGCATGTCCAGAGGACGCAGCTTGCCGTGGACGCGCACGCGCGGCGCGCTGTTGGTCGAAAGGTGAAGGTCGCTGCCCCCCAGCTCGATCATTTTTTTCAGAAGTTCGCTTAACGTGATGCCAGCCATCTCTCCCCCTTACAGAACCGTCTCGCGCAATACTTCTTCCATCGTTGTCTGGCCCGAGTGCGACCTTTGATAAGGCCGCTCCGGCGCAGGGTGATCATTCCCATCTCGAGGGCCTTCTTTTTGAGTTCGAGCGCCGAAGCGCCCACGAGAATGAGTTCCCGCAGCTCATCGTTGATTTCCATCACTTCGTAAAGGCCGACGCGGCCCTTGTAACCCGTGTTGTTGCACGTCGCGCAGCCATGGCCGTGCTGAATGGTGACCGTGGACGCTTCTTCCGGCGTATAGCCCGCGTCGATCAGCGCTTCGGGCTGAATCTGCAAGGGCTTCCTTGCACTGCGCGCAAATGCGGCGAACCAGCCGCTGCGCGCAGATCAGGTTCACCGAGGTCGCCACGAGAAAAGGCTCAATACCCATGTTCATCAATCGGCTGATGGTCGAGGGCGCATCATTGGTGTGTAGCGTAGACAGCACCAGGTGGCCGGTGAGCGCGGCTTTCACGGCAATTTCCGCCGTTTCAAAGTCGCGGATTTCGCCGACCAGAATGATGTTGGGGTCCTGGCGCAGGAAAGCGCGCAGCGCCGAGGCGAAGTTGAGCCCGATCTGTTCCTTCATCTGGACCTGGTTGATGCCGGCGAGCTGGAATTCGACGGGGTCCTCGGCGGTCATGATGTTGGTTTCCGGCGTGTTCAGGCGGGCCACGGAGGAATACAGGGTGTTCGTCTTGCCCGAGCCGGTGGGGCCGGTGACCAGCACCATTCCGTAAGGCTTTAGAATTTGCCGCTCGAATTTGGCCAGGGACTCGGGCTCGAAGCCGAGCTTCGTCATGTCTAGGCGCAGGTTTTCTTTGTCGAGCAACCGGAGCACGATTTTTTCGCCGAACAGCGTGGGGACCGTGGAAACGCGGAAATCGAGCTCTTTCTTCTTCTTGTCCTTCATGTACTTGATCATGATGCGGCCGTCTTGCGGGAGCCGCTTTTCGCTGATATCGAGCTTGGCCATGATCTTCATGCGGCTGGTGATGGCGTCTTTCAACTTCATGGGCGGCGCCATCACGTTCTGCAGAATGCCGTCAATGCGGAAGCGCACGCGATATTCCTTTTCGTAAGGCTCCACGTGGATATCGCTTGCGCCGCGCTTCACGGCGTCGGTGAGGATGAGGTTGCAGAGCTTGATGATGGGGGCTTCTTCGGCGGCCTTCTCGAGACTCGCTAAATCCACCTCGGATTCTTCGGCGGCAAGTTCGAGGGCTTCGTCTTCCGCCGTGAGATCCTTCATCACCTTGTCGAGTTCTTCGACGCTTTCGGCCGCGCCATAGAACTTATGGATGGCGTCGCTGATGGCCGTTTCGGAAGCGACCACGGGTTCCACGTTGAAACCCGTCATGAACTTGATGTCGTCCATCGCGAAGACGTTGGTGGGATCGGTCATCGCAATCGTCAGCGTGGAACCGACGCGCGAGAGCGGGACGATCTGATAACGGACCGCCGTCTCCTGGGGGACGAGTTTGATCACTGCGGGGTCGACTTCGTAAAACTTCAGGTTGATGGAAGGAACGCCGTACTGGCGGGACAGCACCGCGGTGATATCGTCATCGCTGACGAGACCGAGCTTTACCAGGCAGGTTCCCAGCCGACCGCCGCTCTTTTTCTGGTGTTCGAGCGCCTGCTTCAGCTGATCCGCGGAGATCAGGCTGTCTTTAACCAGAATTTCGCCAAGTCGAGATGACATGAGTGTCGGTTAGTGGCAGCGCATAGTACTAGGACTGCCCTAAAGTGGCAGCCTAGCACGCGGTCTCGCCGAAAGAAGTAGCCCGCAAGGGTGTTCGTTGTGAATCAGCTAACATCCTCTAAGCGTCACGAAAACCTGTACCTTGGTACAGGCAAAACTTTGTCGGTCTCTAGCGAAGAGAGCGAAATTACTAATTCCAGGTGACGATTTAAGTCACTGCTGAATTGATCGGGAAAAGATGGCTGAACTTCAGAGAGGCGAACGATCAGGTGCCTCAATCCACACTGCCCGGCATAACCTGATCTCGATTGCAACGGTGAGGTGAACCTCAGATGGCATGGAGACAGTGGTGTATCATGCGCGCGTTCGACAGGGGTGAACCGATGCAACGGGTCTTAATTCTTGCGATGTTGATCGTCATTTCGCAAGCTGCGCTTTACGGCGCGCAACAATCCAACGCGGAGCAGGAAATACGGAGGCTGGACGACCAACGCATCAAGGCCATTCTAGACCAGGACATACCCACGCTTGACCGGTTGATGGCCGACGATTTCACGTATACACACCAGGGAGGGGTCACGGAAACCAAGGCGGAGTTCCTTGGGGCCATGAAATCCGGGACCGGGGCCTTCCGATCGGTGAAACTAAGCGACGTTAAAGTGCGAATTTTAGGGAATGCGGCGGTCATTACCGGAAGGTGTGACATAACCGCCGTGAGAAATGGGAAAGACTTCGCGATCCCGATGCATTTTACCGAGGTCTATTCGCGCACCGCCGGACGTTGGCGCTGGCTACTCTGGCAATCTACGCGCCTTCCCGAGCACGCTCCTGCTTGACCGCGACGTCGTAAGAAACAGGATCGGGCTTCTCGGGGTTGATACCGAGTTCGGTGATGGCTTTCTCGACCACCGAGGCTTGAATTTTCCCCTCCCGCATAAGTTCGTTGAGCGTCGCCAGCGTGATGAACCGGGCGTCCACTTCGAAGAAATCACGCAGTGAGGCGCGGCCTTCGCTTCGGCCGAAGCCATCCGTGCCGAGCGAGGCGATGCGCCGCGGAACCCAGCGGTCGATGAGATTCGGCAGGACCTTCAGATAGTCCGAGGCCGCTACCAGAACGCCCGGAGCGTCCGCAAGGCACTCGGCTACATAGGGAACGCGGGGCTTTTCGCCGGGATGCAGGTAATTCCAGCGTTCGGTCTCGATGCCGTCGGTGTAAAGAGCCTTGTAGCTGGTGACGCTCCAAACGTCGGCGGCAACGTTGAATTTTTCCTCGAGAATTTCCTGAGCGCTTTACCGCTTCGCGCAGGATTGCGCCGCTGCCGAAGAGCTGCGCGCGCAGTTTTTGCTTTCCGTTGGATTTCCGCCGGACGCCGCTCGGAACCGGTACATGCCCTTCAGAATTCCTTCTCGCGAGCCCGCCGGGCATGGCCGGCATGGGGTACGGCTCGTTCATCACGGTAATGTAATAAAAGATGTTCTCGCCGTTCTTGTACATGCGCTCGATGCCGTCCTGGATGATCACGGCGAGTTCGTAGGCAAAAGCAGGATCGTAGGCGCGAAGAGTTGGGAACAGGGAGCGCGAGGATGTGGCTGTTGCCGTCCTGGTGCTGGAGGCCTTCGCCGGAAAGCGTGGTGCGGCCGGCCGTGCCTCCGAGCAGGAATCCGCGGCAGCGCATGTCGGCCGCGGCCCAGATCAGGTCGCCGATGCGCTGGAGGCCAAACATCGAGTAATAAATGAAGAACGGAATGGTGTTGATGCCGTGAGTGGCGTAGGCGGAACCTGCGGCGATGAACGAAGACATCGAGCCGGCTTCGGTGATGCCCTCTTCGAGAATCTGGCCGTCCTTCGCTTCCTTGTAATAGAGCAGCGTGTGGATGTCGACGGGTTCGTAGAGCTGGCCGCGGCTGCTGTAAATGCCCACATTGCGGAACAGCGATTCCATGCCGAAGGTGCGCGCTTCGTCGGGAACGATGGGAACTACCAGCTTGCCGATTTCCGGGATCGCGCAGCATTTTCCGCAGCATTCCCACGAAAGCCATGGTGGTCGAAACTTCGCGGCCCTCGCTGCCGGTGTAAAACTCGTCGAAAAAGCTCCTGGTGATTCGATACCAGCGGCTTCGAGCGCACGCTGCGCTGCGGAACGTAACCGCCCAGTTCGGCGCGGCGCGCCTGCAGGTATTGGATCTCCGGGCTGTCGTCGGGCGGACGGTAGAAAGGCGCGTCGGCGATCTGGGCGTCACTGATAGGAATCTGGAAACGTGTGCGGAAGTGGCGAAGCTCCTCTTCGTTGAGCTTCTTCTGCTGGTGGGTGACGTTCTTCCCTTCTCCGCTCTCACCCAGCCCGTAGCCTTTGATCGTGCGAGCCAGAATCACGGTCGGCGTGCCCTTATGTTCGACGGCCGCTTTGTAGGCTGCGTATACCTTGCGCGGATCGTGGCCGCCCTGGCGCAGCGCGCGAAGCTGTTCATCGGAATAGTGCTCGACCAAAGCAAGAAGCCGCGGATCGCCGCCAAAAATGTGCTCGCGAATGTAGGCGCCCGATTCCACGGCGAGCTTCTGCATCTCGCCGTCGACCATTTCGCCGAGCCGCTTGACGAGCAGGCCTTCGGTGTCGCGCTCGAAAAGGGGGTCCCAGTCCGATCCCCAGATCACCTTGATGGCGTTCCAGCCCGCGCCGCGGAAAGCCGCCTCGAGCTCCTGAATGATCTTTCCGTTCCCGCGCACCGGACCGTCCAGCCGCTGCAGGTTGCAGTTGATGACGAAGATCAGATTGTCGAGACGTTCGCGAGAGGCCAGCGTGATCGCGCCGAGCGTTTCGGGTTCGTCGGTTTCGCCGTCGCCGAGGAAGGCCCAGACCTTCGCATCCGTGGCAGGCTTCAGGCCGCGATTTTCGAGATAGCGGTTAAACCGGGCCTGATAGATGGCCATGATCGGGCTAAGGCCCATCGAAACGCTGGGATATTCCCAGAAATCGGGCATCAGCCAGGGATGCGGATAGGAGGAGAGGCCGCCGCCGGGCTTTAGTTCGCGCCGGAAATTCTCGAGCTTCTCGACCGAAAGGCGCCCTTCGAGAAAGGCCCGGGAATAGACGCCGGGCGCGGCATGGCCCTGGAAATAGACGGTGTCGCCTTCGAATGCGGGGGTGCGGGCGCGGAAGAAGTGGTTGAAACCAATCTCGAAGAGAGTGGCCGCCGAACCGTACGTCGAGATATGGCCGCCGATGTTGTGCTCGACGCGATTGGCGCGGACGACCATGGCGAGCGCGTTCCAGCGAATGAGGCTCTTGATGCGCCGCTCCATGTCCTGATCGCCCGGGAAAGGGGTTTCCTGATTCGCCGGGATCGTATTGATATAAGGGGTGTTAGCGGTGAAAGGAATTTCGACGCCGGCGGTGCGGGCCCGTTCCCTGATTTGATCGAGAATCCGGCGGGCGAGCTTGGGGCCGCCGTGCTCAAGAACCGCGTCAAATGACTCGATCCATTCCCAGATTTCCTCCAGGTCATTTACCGCGGAAGCCGGCGGATTGATCAGCGTAGCCACTTGTTTACCTCCCCATTGCCCCAGGAAACCCGGTTAGGCAGCGAAAAATCACTGTGAGGTTAAAATATAACGCAAATCACGGCAGAATGCTTGGGTCAATCGGCTCTGAGAGCGGGCCGCTATGAGGGTGGGCAGCTCTAAGGGCAGGCAGCGGTGAGGACCGGCAGCCGTCAGGACGGGCAATGTCAAACCGGAGGGATTCGTCGCCACCGGACGACCGATGCAGAAGCGAACTTCGATCCGTTCACGATGCGTGCGGAACAGCTTTCGCGCAATTCTAAAAGCTGCGCTCGGTACTCGATCGATGTCCCGCAACGAGCTTTCGCTTTACGCTGTTCTAGAACCCGTAGAGCCGCGCCGGGTTTTCCGTGAGGACCAGCTTCAGTTCGGCAGCGTTGGAAGTCCAGGAGGCCAACTGGTTCAGGTCGCGTCCGTCGTCGATCTGGTAGAGGGGCGTAATCTCGGTCATCGCGCGTCCCGGGATCTGAGCGGGATGCGGCCAATCGGAACCCCAGATAATCCGGTGCGGGTTCGCGCCGATGAGCGCTTTGGCCAGAGGATTCACGTCCGCGATAATCCGGCGCCTGCTTGGAGCTGCGATAGGGTGCCGAAACTTTCACGTAGGCCTTGCCGTCGTGAACCAGGCTGAGGAGCGTCGAGAAACCGGGCTGATCGACGCCGAGCGGCCCTTGCGCGCCGCCGAAATGATCGAACGAAATGGGCACGGGGGACGCCGCGATCTGATCTTTGAGCGCCTCGATTACAGACAAACGCGTATAGATTTCGATATGCCACTTCTTGCGGTCCTTGATTCTTTCGATGGCGGCTTTTACTCGCTGCCTGGCGAGCTCCGGATCGACCTGGCCTCGGGTCTCGAGATTGATTCGGATTCCGCGAATGCCGCCGCGATGCATTTCGTCGAATCGGCGTCGGTGACTTTGTCGCCGAGGGAGACGATGCCGCGGGCGTCCGGCGCGAGTTGCTTGACGGCGTCGATCGTGCAGGCGTTGTCCGTTCCGTATACGGTGGGTTGGACGATCACGACGCGCTGAACATGCAGCGCGCTTATGGAGCGAGCGCATTTCTTCCACGGAAGCGGTCTCAGGCGTGTAGACGCGCGGCGTGGCGAACGGGAATTTCTGCGGGATCGCCGAAGATATGAGTGTGGCAGTCACACGCGTGGGCAGGCACTTTGAAATTTACCGGCGTTTTGGGCTGTGCGGCACTTGCAAAAACCGAAGTGATCGGCCGAGCGAGCGCGGCAACTCCAGCCAGGCCTGTTCCAATCAGAATATCTCTTCTCGTTAGCATCACGCCTCCATGAAAGTTCGCTAACATGGTACACCACGCCGCAGCCCATTTTGCAATACAAAACGCGATGTGATTTGTATCACAGAACCGCAGCGCGTTTTTTTGAAAAAATATCAGCGAATATCTTGTTTCCGGCGCCGCGTGCTGATAACATCCGCAGTTTCGCAGATGACTATCAGAAAAGCCGCTTCTCGTTTGAGAATTGTGTCCCACAAAAGAAGCGGCTGTCTTTTTGTCGCATCGTGCGTTCAGCAGCTTTAGGTGGTCGGCGGGATGCCAGGCGCAGGCCAGCACGAGTTCATCAGCCATCCGCACGAGGCCGCGAGCTTTTTGACACTTGCTCGGAATGCCATGGCACTCATGGCGAGGGCAATTCCGAAATCGGCGCTCCCAATATCGCGGGAATGAATGCATGGTACGTGGAGACAGAGCTCAGAAAGTTTCGGGGCGGCATTCGCGGCGCTCAATTTGACGACACCGAAGGGATGCGGATGCGCCCGATGGCGCTTAGCCTTCCCGATGATAGCGACGTGGATGGGGTTGCGAAATACGTGGAAAGCCTGCCGCCGGTGACGCACGCGCCAGTGCTGGGCGGCGATCCGAAGCTCGGCAAGCGCCGCTACGCGTTGTGCAGCGGTTGCCACAATCCCGACGGCGGAGGCAATGAGGCCGTGAAAGCGCCGCGCCTGGCGGGGCTTGACGATTGGTATCTCGCCACCGAACTCAAGAAATTCAAAGGCCGCATGCGGGGAGCGGACCCGCGAGACACGGAAGGCTCGGCCATGGCTCCCATGGCGCAGTCGCTCGCAACCGAGAAGACGATCCGCGATTTGTCCGCCTACATCAGCACTCTGAAACCGAAGACCGCGAATTCGGAGACGCAGACACAATGATGAAAGACACAGAGCCTCCGTCCGACCAGACGTTTAAGACTATTTTCTGGATTGTGATGACGACTGCGGCCGCATTCATGGGCGCGGCATTTGTAGTCGTTCGTTAACGGTGTTAAAGCGCGTTCAGGTTAGTGGCAACGGACATCTAAGGGAGTCGTAATGTTCGAGCGGTTCTCAACAGGG
Source organism: uncultured Acidobacteriota bacterium (assembly GCA_963697575.1). Taxonomy (GTDB): domain Bacteria; phylum Acidobacteriota; class Terriglobia; order Acidiferrales; family UBA7541; genus Palsa-295. Next base: position 25,804 of record CAVOOP010000016.1, read on the forward strand.
GCTTCCACTTTTTCCGGGAGCATCGACCACGTGATTCTGCTTGATCGCCGTGCTGGTCGGCTTCTGGCTGATCGTCGCGGAGGCAGTGCTTTTCTGGCTGATGTATCGATACCGGCACCGGGAGGGCCACGCCTCGCAGTACATTACCGGCGAAGAAAAGCATCTTACGCGCTGGGTGACAATCCCCCACTTCGTCGTGATCGTCTGCGACATCGTAATCATCATTCCGGCGATTTTGGTCTGGGTGAACGTCAAGCAGACCCTGCCGCCCGCCGAGCAAACGGTGCGCATCTTCAGCCAGCAGTGGGCCTGGAGCTTTCAGGAGCCGGGCGCGGACGGGATCCTCGACACCGCGGACGACATTCGCACCGTCGGCGAACTTCATGTGAAAGCGAACACGACCTACCACTTCGAACTGATGTCGCGCGACGTGCTGCACAGCTTTTCCGTGCCAATGTTCCGACTAAAGCAGGATGCCGTGCCGGGCCGCACGATTACCGGCTGGTTCCGCGCGACGCGTCCGGGCAATTACGACATTCAGTGCACGCAGATGTGCGGGATCGGGCACGGATTGATGGCGGCGCGCATCATCGTCGAAACGCCCGAGCAGCATTCCGCATGGATCAGGCGCGCCTCCAATCCAGCCGTTGCAGGCGCGGCATGCCGGAGTATCGCCGGCGACCGACGCTGAAGGATCGAAGGTCGCCGAGGTGAGGCCATGACAACTCCCGCGACCGGGGCACACGCGCATCTTGGTTCCCATGGAGACGAGCACGCCCATCCTCCGCAGAGCTTTTTCCATAAGTATCTGTGGTCCACCGATCACAAGATGATCGCCATGCAGTACCTGTTTACCGGCGCGGCGATGGCGCTGATTGGCGGCTATCTGGCGTATGTGTTCCGCATGCAGCTGGCGTTTCCGGGGCAGGACGTGCCGGGCTATCGGGCTGGTAACGCCGGGCAAGTACAACTCGCTGGTGACCATGCACGGCACGATCATGATTTTCTGGGTGGCGATGCCGGTGCTGGTGGCGGCGTTCGGGAATTTCCTGATCCCGTTGATGATTGGCTGCGACGACATGGTGTTTCCGCGGATCAATCGCCTGTCCTACCAGATTTTTCTCCTGAGCGCCATCATTCTGCTGGCTTCATTTTTCGTGCACAATGGCGCGTTCGGGGGCGCCTGGACTTCCTATCCTCCGCTTTCGGCCAAGGGCGCGTATAACCTCACGCCGCTGGGTGCCTCCCTGTGGCTTGTTGCCGTGGCGCTGGAATTTGTGGCGTTTCTGCTGGGCGGGATCAACTTCGTTGTTACCACGATGAACGGCCGCGCGCCGGGAATGAGAATGTGGGACATCCCGGTGGTCGTATGGATGATCGTGCTGGCCAGCATTCTGTTCATGGCTTCGGTGGGACCGCTGATCGCCGGCGCTGTAATGCTGCTCTTCGACCAGCGCCTCGGCACGGCGTTCTACGATCCGGGCCGAGGCGGCGATCCTCTGCTCTGGCAGCACCTGTTCTGGTTTTTCGGCCATCCGGAAGTGTACGTGGTGCTGCTGCCGGCCCTGGGAATCGTGGCGGAAATCATCACCGTTTTTGCGCGCAAAAAGTTGTTCGGATACCGGACGGTTCTCTACACCACCTGGGCCACCGGAATTCTGAGCTTCGTCGTGTGGGCGCATCATCAGTTCATCGCGGGCATCGACCCGCGAATGGCCAATGTGTTCACGATCACCACGCTGATGATTTCGATTCCCATCACCGAGATGATTTTCGTCTATATCGCGACGCTCTACGGCGGCTCGATTCGCTTTACCACGCCGATGCTGTGGGCGCTGTCATTTATCGCGGAGTTTTTGATTGGCGGCGTGACGGGCATCTTCCTGGGCGCGTCCGGCGCGGACATCTATTTCCACGACACATACTTCGTAGTGGCGCACTTTCATTACACGTTCTTCCCTTCCGCCATCATCGGGATGTTTGCGGCGCTCTGACGTTCTGGTATCCGAAGATGTTCGGCCGGATGATGAACGAAACGCTCGGCAAGATTCACTTCTGGGGCACGGTGATCGCATTCAACTGTGATTTTCATGCCCGCTGTTTATCACGGGCGCGGCGGGCGACCAGCGGCGCATCTATAATTACGCGCTGTTCCCGGAGCAAATGCGGCCGGCGCTGCAGCATCTGCGCCAGATTTCGACGGTTGGCGTGATCGTGCTTCTGGCGTTCCAGGTTTTCTTTCTGATTAATTTCTTCTGGAGCATGCGCCACGGCAAGCGGGCCCCCGAGAATCCCTGGCTCTCGAACACGCTGGAATGGACGGTGCCGTCGCCGCCACCGCACGGCAATTTTGCCGAGATGCCCACCGTGTATCGCGGCCCCTATGAATATTCGGCGCCCGGCCGCGCAACCGACTACTGGCCGCAGAATGAGCCCATCACTCCGCTGGAAGAAGCCGCCCTATGAGCAAGCCGTTCGATCGCCAATCTTCGAAGCGTCACCGGGATCCCCACGGCGAGACTGGTGACGTGGTGGATCATCGCGTCGGAAATTTTCATCTTCGGAGGGCTTCTCGCCTCCTACATCATGCATCGGCTGGCGCATCCGGAATGGGCCATTGCGGCGGCGAATACGAACACCAAGGCCGGCGCGTTCAATACCTTCGTGCTGCTCACGTCCAGCCTGTTCGCGGTGCTGGCGCACAAAGCCGCGGACTCCGAAGACGGCAAGAAAGCCGCGAAGTTTCTGCGATTGACCTCGCTTGGCGGCGCGATATTCCTGATCGTTAAGGGTTTTGAGTGGACGCACGAAATCAAGGAAGGCTTCGTGCTTTCTTCCGGCGGGTTTTGGTCTTTCTATTACACCGTGGCGGGGCTGCACGGGCTGCACGTGTTGGCGGGGCTGATCATCATGCTATTCATTGCGTCCGACGCCGCGAAAAACCGCGATCTGGGCCGGGTGCAATGCATCGGGCTCTACTGGCACTTCGTCGATATCATCTGGATTTTTCTGTTTCCGCTGCTCTATATAGCCAAGTGAGGTAAGCCGCGCATGAGTGCTGATCCCGAAGCGCATATGCATCATCCCAATTACGTGAAGATCTGGGCCGTGCTGGTGGTCCTGCTGATCGTGAGCGTGCTTGGCCCTCTCACAGGAATTCGCTGGCTGATGCTCCTGCTGGCCTTCGGCATCGCGCTGGTGAAAGCGTATATGGTGGCGAAGAATTTCATGCATGTGAATCTCGAGAAGCGCTGGGTCACCTATCTACTGGTCACCTGCCTGGTATTCCTTGGTATTCTGTTTGCAGGCGTGGCGCCGGACGTGATGAAGCACCAGGGCCTTCGTTGGGATAATTATGCAGCGAAAAAAGCCGTCGAGTCGGGATCGCAAGCCTCCGCAAAGCATGAGTAGTAGCCACAGTAATATTCACAGCCCCGCGATGGAGTTTGCTCTCCGCCTCGGAAGCCATTCCGACGCGCGCCGTGTTCCCAACGCAGTGCTTGGAACGATTGTTTTCGTGGTCGCTGAGATCATGTTTTTCGCGGCGCTGATCAGCGCGCACACGATTGCACGGGCTTCGGCGATGGAGGGCATGTGGCCTCCGCCGGGCCAGCCGCGCTTGCCCTTGGAGCGGACCGCCATCAACACCGCTGCGCTGATTCTGAGCGGCGTGCTCCTGTGGATGGCTAACCGCTTCATGCGCTCGGATCCCAAGATCGGCCGGCGTTACCTGGAAGGCTCGATTGCTCTGGGAATTACTTTCGTGTCGCTGCAGGGAGTGGAGTGGGTCCGGCTGCTGCGCCAGGGCCTTACGCTGACCTCCAGCGCGGCGGGATCCTTCTTTTATCTGATCGTGGGGACGCACGCCCTGCATGCCGTGGCCGCGATCGGTTTTCTGGTTTGGGTCTACGTTCGCTTGCGCCGCGGAAGCCTGCAAGCCGGAAATTTTCACCGCTACGCAGGTTTTCTGGTACTTTGTGGTGGCGCTGTGGCCGATCATTTATTTGCGCGTCTATTTGTGACAAGAGGGCGCATTCGCATGAAGAACACCTATCGTTTGTTAGTCACTGCGACGCTGGCAGCCATCCTCCCTAACGCAGCTCACGCCTGTTCGGCATGCATACTGGCTGATCCAAGGACCTCCGGGACCTATCTCAAGATGACGCTGATGATGAGCGCCCTGCCCCTGAGCCTCTTAGGCGGCATCAGCTATTGGCTCTGGCATCGCTACTCTCCGAGACGCAAACCCAGCGCCGCGCCAAGCCATACCGTCCAGATAAGTGCCGCGGACGGCGTGCTCGAACGCCGCGGCGCTTGACTCCCGACAGCCCGGAGAAATACCCCATTCACGATGCGCGCGGCCTGAGCCTCCGGTTGTTGCTTTCCTCGCTGGCGACGTCGCTGCGGCGACCGGTCGCCTCGATGTAGGTTAATAGCTCTTCTTTGCGGCGCAGGTACAAGTGAAAGGCTCGTTCGACGTCTTCCAGGCGCTGGGCCAGCAATTGGTTGAATCCATCGGAGGGGATGCATACCTTCTTTTTCCGCTGGGCCATGCGGGAAAGCCGCCCGGATTCTTTGCTGAAATTGCGAAATGCTCTTTGGAGCTCATTCACCGAAATGGCGAGCCATGGATCTTCTGCGGCGTCTTCATGAGTCTTCTCGCTGCCGTCTTTCGGGGAAATCGGGGTGAATGGAATTATATGAATTACATTTCTGTGCAATCTTTGTCTGATCGACATTCCTGCGCCACCCTTGTTAAGGCTCGAAGACAAGCGACATCGTTGAGCCGCTTTCGAGGATTCTTCCCAACCGCTAGCTCTCGCCCGCCATCACTCCGGCTAAGCGGGCCGTTTCCACATTGCCAGAACCATTCAACCCAACAATACGGGAAATCCCCATATCGTTTGCTTGCACACCTGTAGACAAAACCTGGACCTGGCGGGCTGGCCATTGGCCGCAATTTCGGTTCTCGGCTACCTGCTGGTGTGCTAATCTTTTAGGACGTGGAGCAGAAGTAACCGAGCAGGAGTAAACCGGCGGCTTATCTTAGCGAAAGACAATTGGTTAAGAGGATACTGGTGCGCCTGAAAGTCTGGAGATTTAAATAGCCATGGCAACTACTACAGTGAACGTCCCGGGGCGAAAGCGTGAGGTTGTCGACAGGGCTGTAATTCGTTTTTGCGGCGACTCCGGCGACGGGATGCAGATCACGGGAAGCCAGTTCACCAACACGGTGGCTCTCTACGGCAACGATCTTGCCACTCTGCCCGACTTCCCCGCCGAAATTCGCGCCCCTGCGGGCACGCTTCCCGGGGTCAGCGGATTCCAGGTGCACTTTTCCTCCAGCGACGTGTTCACTCCGGGTGACACGGTAGACGCGCTGGTGGCCATGAATCCCGCCGCGCTGAAAATGAACATCGCCGACCTGAAACCCAACGGCATCCTCATCGTGAATCTCAACGACTTCGGCGAGCTCGACCTTCGCAAGGCGCAGACTGACAGTGAGTCCTCTGGAGGACCATTCGCTCGACGGCTACCGCCTCTTTCCGGTGGAGCTCACCAAGCTCACGCGCGCTGCCTTGAAAGACCTGGGACTCGACAACAAGAGCGTCGACCGCTGCAAGAATTTCTTCGCGCTGGGCATGTGCTATTGGCTTTACAACCGGTCGATGGACAATTCCCTCCGCTGGATCGACGCGAAGTTCAAGAACAAGCCGCAACTCGTGCAGGCCAATCGGCTGGCCATGCAGGCCGGCTACAGCTATTGCGAGGCCACCGAAGCGTTTCAGATCAGCTATGAGATTCCGCCGGCCAAGCTGGCGCCCGGCGTTTATCGCAACATCAGCGGAAATACGGCCCTGGCGATGGGCTTTGTGGCCGCCTCGCAGAAGGCGGGTATTCCCCTTTTCCTGGGTTCCTATCCAATTACGCCCGCGTCCGACATTTTGCACGAGCTTTCCGCATACAAGGACTTCGGCGTGATCACGTTTCAGGCCGAGGATGAGATCGCCGCCATCACTTCCGCGATCGGCGCGGCCTATGCGGGCGCCATCGGCATTACTACCACCTCGGGTCCCGGCATGGCTCTGAAGACCGAGGCCATGGGGCTGGCCGTCGCCGTGGAACTTCCGCTCGTTATTTGCGACATTCAGCGAGGCGGCCCTTCCACCGGATTGCCGACCAAGACCGAGCAGGCCGACTTGCTGCAAGCCCTCTACGGCCGCAACTCCGAGGCGCCCATCCCGATTCTCGCTCCCGCGACACCCGGCGATTGCTTCTGGATCGCGCTCGAAGCCACGCGCATCGCCATCAAATACATGGTGCCGGTGATAATCCTTTCCGACGGTTATCTGGCAAACGGCGCGGAGCCATGGAAGATTCCCGAACTCTCGGAACTCCCTGAAATCCCGGTACATTTCGAAACCAACCCGGAAAACTTTCAGCCCTATCGGCGCGATCCGCAAACGCTCGCGCGGCCCTGGGCCATTCCCGGCACGCCCGGACTGGAACATCGCATCGGCGGCCTCGAGAAGCAGGACGTTACCGGCAACGTGAACTACGAACCACTGAACCACGAGCGCATGGTTCGCCTCCGCGCCGAAAAGGTTGCGGCGATCGTGCAGGACGTGCCGGATGCGGTCCCGGCGGGCGCCGATTCAGGCGACCTGCTGATCGTTTCTTGGGGATCGACGAGCGGGCCGATCACTGCCGCGCTGAAATCGGAGAAGTTCCGCGGACGCCGCATCGGCCACGTGCATCTGCGCCACCTGAATCCGCTGCCGAAGAACCTGGGCGACGTGCTGATGCGCTACGACAAGGTCCTCGTTCCGGAAATGAATATGGGGCAGTTGGTGATGGTGCTGCGCGCGAAGTATCTGGTCGACGCCGAGGGTTACAACAAGATCCAGGGCAAGCCTTTCAAGACGTCGGAAATCGAGCGCAAAATCGAGCAGGTTCTCGCCCGAGCGTGAAAGGTTGTCATCCCGAGCGGAGCGAGCGATCTGCTTTTCTTTTGAGCGCGGCGGAGAAGTCATAGGAGAGTTGTTATGGCCACCGAAACGTTGCCGGTATATACGAAAAAAGACTTTCAAACCGACCAGGAAATCCGCTGGTGCCCGGGCTGCGGCGATTACGCGATTCTCTCCGCCGTGCAGTCCGTGTTCGCCGAGCTCGGCGTGCGGCGCGAGAACTTCGTGTTCATTTCCGGCATCGGCTGCTCGAGCCGCTTCCCCTATTACATGAAGACGTTCGGCTTCCACACGATCCACGGCCGCGCGCCGGCCATCGCGACCGGCCTCAAGATCACCCGGCCTGACCTGGACGTTTGGGTGGTTACCGGCGACGGCGATTCCCTTTCCATCGGCGGCAATCACACCATCCACATGCTGCGGCGCAATGTCGGGCTGAAGGTGCTGCTGTTCAACAATAAAATTTACGGGCTCACCAAGGGCCAGTATTCGCCGACGTCGGAAATCGGCAAGAAAACCAAGTCCACTCCGTTCGGCACCACCGACCGCCCGTTCAATCCGATTTCTCTGGCGATTGGCGCGGAGGCAACATTCGTGGCGCGTTCGGTGGACGTCTTCCAGCAGCATTTGAAGGACACGCTGAAAAAAGCGGCCGCGCACAGAGGCTCCGCCTACGTCGAAATTTTGCAGAACTGCAACATCTTCAATGACGGCGCGTGGTTTGACCTCACCGAGAAAGACGCCCGCAGCGAGCACGTCGTGCAACTCGAGCACGGCAAGCCGCTCATCTTCGGAAAGAATCGCGACAAGGGCATCCGCCTGAACGGACTCGAACTCGAAGTCGTTCAGCTGGGCAACGGCATCACCGAGAAGGATCTGCTCGTTCACGACGAAAACCACCCGCGCCCGGCCTACGCCTTCCTTCTGGCGCACATGGAAAATCGCCCGGGCTTCCCTACCCCGATCGGCGTGCTGCGCGCGTGGGAAAACTACCCTCGCTACGAGGATCTGATTACCAGCCAAATCCAGGAAGTTCAAGCCAAACGCGGCAAGGGCGACCTCTCGAAGCTTTTGCGCGCCGGCGATACCTGGGAAGTCCACGCATAAGACTTCCTGCTAGTCCTCAGCGTATAGAATGCCCGGATTCTGGCTAGCGTTGGAACGCGGGCTAATCGAACTATGCAAGAGGCACCGCCCCGCTCCGCGTCTCCTGTTTATTTCTTGAGGGCTTTTTGATGAGTTTCAATTCCGCCTGCCTGCCTTTTTCTTATTGTAATAGGGTTGTTAGGGTATTTACAGTAATCCTGGTCGCTTTGTAGGATTTACTACACTCAGTAGCCCGGGATCGTATGTCCGGCTGACAGGTGCGACGCCCCATCGACTGATGATCCAGGTACTCATCGCTGACGATAACGAGGTGGCCCTTGGCATCATCAGTGAGATGCTGCAGACGCACGATGGATGGAACGTCTGCGCGCGAGCCTCGAACGGCCGAGAGGCCATCTCGAAGGCGATGGAGCTCAAGCCGGATGTTGTGATTCTCGATCTGGCGATGCCGGATACCGACGGGCTGACGGCGGCGCGCGCGATCACCAAAGGCTTGCCTTCCGCCGCGATTCTCATCTATACCCTCCACGAGGGAGCCCTGATTGAACTCGAAGCCAAAAAGGCTGGCGTGCGGCGGGTGGTGTCCAAGATGAGCAGCCCGGAAAGTCTCGTCTCCGCCGTCGAGGAAGTGCTGAAGCTCCAGGAAAAGGAAACGAAGCCGGCGGCAAGCATTCCTATAATCTCGACGGGTCCGCTGGCGGATGTGCAGTCCGGTTCAGTGCAAGCCCTGCCGAGCGAAACACCGCAAGCTCCTCCCGCCGAGACTGACCCCTCCGGCAGCGCCAACTGAAAGTAAAGCGGCCGCTTTGTCACAGCAAATGACAACTATTGAGCGCACGCACTGTGCATTTTTTAGACAAACGTTTTTTGAGCGGTCAACAAAGGTAGTTCTGCCTTTACAGGATTTGAGGGGTTAGTTCTATCAGCGGGAGCCACTGCGGTAGGCAAGCCACCAACTGAAGTACGCGATGGGAAGCGTTGCGAGCATCGCCCACCAAAAAGGCAGCATCAGGTCCGCGAGCAGGCCTAGCGAGCCGAACGTGACCCAGAAAATCTTTCGTTCCATTCCATCATTCTAAGGCTGCACGCAGCGCCACGCCGGAACTATAGCTCCGCCATGGTGTCAAAACACTATAGAGATCTAACGCAAGCGGTGCTGAAACCACCCGGGGAAATCGCGGCCGGCGGCGCAGCGTATGTTCCAGAAAACACAACTGGTGTCATGAGCGCCGGGATTGGTGTGGCCGCGGCCGCACGCAGATTCTCGCGTGCAAAGGAGAGACACTTATGTTTCAGGAACTGCTTATATCTGGTGCGCGAGGAACGACCAGAACGCACAAACGGTGGGCGATTGCGGGATCAGCGGTGGCGCAGTCGGCGATTTGGGGTGTTTTGATTGTGGTGCCGCTGCTCTACACGGAAGCGCTGCCGAATGGGATGCTTAAAATGCTCATTGTAGCGCCGCCTGAACCCGAAGCCCCCACTGCGGCAACACCACCAAAAAACAAGCGGACGCGAATCATTCCTTTAAGCCACGTCACGGCGCCGGCTTTTGTGCCGCGGCATATCAACAGCGAGGCAGGTGAACCGCTCGTGGAGTACGTCGATCGAGAGAACGCCGATGCGACGGGCCAGAACGATTCTTTGACGGATCTGTTTCGTTCTCCGAAGCCGCCGGCCCCCATCGCGCCTGCTGAAAAAGAAACTGCGCGCAGCTTAGTCATTGGAGGAAGTGTGGAGGAAGCATCGCTCATCAACCGAGTGCTCCCGCACTATCCGGAGATTGCCAGGCTGAACCATGTTTCCGGCACTGTCGCGCTCAGCGCGATCATTGCGCGGGACGGAACGGTGCGCGAGTTAGCCTACGTGTCGGGACCTGCGCTGCTGATCAAACCGGCCATGGATGCGGTGCGGCAATGGCGCTACCGTCCCACGCTGCTGGACGGGAGCGCGGTGGAAGTCGAGACGACAATCGACGTAGTGTTCAGCCTGGGGAACTGAGCAGCCCCGGACCAGCCGACGTTCCGCCGATGGCAGCACGGCGCGGTTTCGTACGATCAATTTTCGGCAAAATCACCGGGCGGCGCGGAAGCCGTCGAGCGTCCAAACGTCCTGCACTTCATCATGGCGGAGGACGTAGAAATTGCCGTCATCAGCGCGAACGCGGAAATAGCTCGCCGCGGGTGAATACCATCGCCCGTCGAGATCGTTCACTTCGAATTGGCGTCCACGGAGAGTGAAACGGAGAGGACTTTCGTCTGCCCGATAACCCGAATAGCATTCCACGCGCATTTCGCACATAGCGCCTCCGGAAACCGAAAACAAACGCCGCAAAAAATCCAGACTTCCTGAAAGGAGTGTAACAGGTTTCAGAGCCCCGGGACTACCAAGGTGATCGCGAAGGCGGTGCGCCAGGGCCGTGCTGCAGGTCACCAGATCTTGCGCAGGGCGGGACTTGCGACTGGCGATTCGGCCTCTGCCACGGCGCCGCGCACTTCGACGTTATAAGCGGCACCGAGTAAGACGACAATGGCGGTGAGAAACATCCACAGAAGCAAACCGATCGCAGCAGCCAGTCCCCGGTAAACGAAGTCGTAGGGCATCTTCCGCATGTAGAAGCTGAAAGAGATATCCACGGCCCACCATAGAATCGTGGAGACGGCTGCTCCCGGAAGCAAGTTGAGCAAGCCCTTGTGGCCCGGCCGCCCGATCCGGTAGAGCAGCACCAGAACGCCCATCGCGAGTGGAAATACCGCACCGGCAAAGATCGCCAATTCCAAAACACGAGTCAGGGTCACCGAGCCGGTTTCCAGCATCAGCCATTCCCGGATCTGCTTGCCGTACACCGTCAGAACCACCACCGCGAGCATCGGAATGATCGTGAGGCAGAGCAGGGACAGCGCGCGCAGTTGCCTGCGCCAGTATGTGGGGCCGAGCAAATCGCCTTCAATGATGCGGAACCCTTCCATATAGCCGGCCATTACCTGCGTGCCTGCCAGCAGGGTTCCGATGAGCCCCAGGAACATCCATCGCCAGGGCCGCAGCACGCGGCGGACAAAGTAGGCGGCGACTACGGTCATACTTCCCGGGGGAAGGATCAGGCTCAGGCGATCGGGAATTTCCCGCACGGCGTCCACAAAATGCGAGGTAACCGCCATGAAGCCCAGGGAAAACAGAAGCAGGGGAAAAAAGGCCAGGAACATATTGAACGCGATGGCCTGGCACAAGGTGACGCAGTCCGGGAAAATCCGGACAAAGGAGCGAAGGATATTCTTGAACACCGTGTCCATCGTTTGGGCCGATTATACGGGAAGCCGCGGAAGCGGCACACCGTTCTTCTAACGGGGTGGCTGGTGTTCTATTGCCGTCGAAAGCACAGCAGGTTAAACTGCGGCAGGCCTTGAAGTTGCGAAGCAGTAGGCGGGCGTGATTCAAGGGCCGGCGGCCGGGATGAAAGCAGGATCTTATTTCCATGGATACCAACGATAAGGGCGTAACCACCCGCAGCGAAGAGGTGATCCGCAAGCACAAGGAGTTCTTGTGGCCGGCGGTCACAAACTATTACCAGCACCCTTTGGTGGCGGACCACGGCTCGATGCAGTACCTGTGGGACATTGAAGGAAACAAGTACCTCGATTTCTTCGGCGGCATCGTGACCGTTGGGCTGGGACACTGCAATCCCAAGGTCACCTCGAAGATCAAGGCGCAGGTCGACAAGCTCCAGCACACCTCGACGCTATTCCCGAACGAAGCTATTGTGGCGCTCGCCGAAAAGCTGGCGCAGATCACCCCGGGGAAACTGCAGAAAAGCTTCTTCACAAGTTCGGGAACCGAGGCCAACGAAGCCGCGATCCTGCTGGCGCGGATGGCCAGCCCCAGCTATGACATTGTGGCCCTGCGGCACGCCTATTCCGGCGGGTCGGCGCTTGCAAAGAGCGTCACCGCGCAGGCGCCCTGGCGAAAGAGCGGCGTGATAAGCGTCGGCGTATCTCACGCCCTCAATCCTTACTGCTACCGCTGCCCTCTGCATCTGAAGTATCCCGAATGCGGCGTGGCTTGCGCGAGCGACGTGGAAAATTTGATTCAAACCGCGACGAGCGGCTCCATTGCGGCGTTCATCGCTGAACCGATTCAAGGAGTGGGCGGCTTCATCACTCCTCCGCCTGAATATTTCAAGATCGTTTACCGGATCGTAAAAAATTACGGCGGCCTCTTCATTTCAGACGAGGTGCAGACCGGGTTTGGGCGCACCGGACGAAAATGGTTCGGCATCGAGCAGTGGGAAGTCGTGCCGGATATGATTACGTGCGCCAAAAGCATGGGCAACGGCGTTCCCGTGGGCGCGACCATCACCACATCGGACTTGGCCGCCAAGTTCCAGGGCCTCACCATCTCGACCTTCGGCGGCAATCCTGTAACTTCTGTGGCGGCGCGCGCCGTGATTGAAGTGATCGAAGAGGAAAACCTTCTCGAAAACACGCACGTAGTCGGCGGCTATTTCCGGAGCAAGCTGGAAGAGCTGCAGCGGAAATACCCGCTGATCGGAGACGTGCGTGGCATGGGCATGATGCAGGGCCTGGAACTCGTGCGCGACCGCCAGACGAAAGAGCCCGCGCCTTCCGAGGCCGGCCAGCTCATGGAGCGCGCGCGGAATAACGGCCTGCTGATTGGCAAGGGCGGGCTCTACGGCAATGTGATTCGCATGGCCCCGCCCATGAACATCGCCAACGCCGACATAGACGAGGGAATCCGCTTGCTCGACAAGTCTTTCGCGGAGCTCCCGGTTTAGTTCGAGCCGAACTTCCGTCGACATCAGCGGACGTTCGCTCCCAGGAGATCGTTATTCAGACGTTCTGCACGCCCGCCTTAGAAATCGCCCCGCGTCCCTGGTTTCGCACACATTTCATTGCAGCCGTTTTCGTTTTTGGCGCGTTGCTGGCACTTGCCCACCACGCAAGCGCCGCGGACCACTATCGCTGGAAAGCGGTCACTGAGGGCCAGGTGAAGATTGACGGCAAGATTCCGCTCACCTGGAACATCTACCAGCCGGACAAAAAGAAAGATTCCGACCTGGTCCTAGTACTTCTTGGGCACCGCTGGCTCCTGCTCAACATCAAAGCACGGCTTGTCTACCAGGTGCTGCCGGGCGATTTGCACGCCCAGGGAGCCGACTATGACACCGACGACCTGGCAAAATCCGAGGCTCTGATTCCCAGCAGCGATTGGACGGATCACGACGTGGGCCCCGCAGAGGATATCCATGTAACTCTGGGCGACTACGGGCGGATCCTCGAGGTGGAATTGCCGCACCTGATGGACTTGCGTCGCGGAATCTATTAGCTGCAACCCCGCTAATCTCGACCGGTCCGGAACTTTCCCGGTATGTGCAGCCTGTTACCACTAATGTGCAAACCAAAAGTACAGACTTTCCCCTAGAATTCTCTAACCAATTTCCTTTTTATGTGTTATATAAGGCCGCGGATGGGGCACCTGCGTGCCTTATTTGGAGCCCAGTGGCACGTCCAACCCAGCGGGAATCCTCGAATCGCCGGAGCGCGAGAAATCCAGGCGCTGCTCTTCGCCTGCTCTTGCCTCTCCTGACTGCGTTTCTCGCTTTTGGTGCTTCTGGTGCCGCAATCGCGCAAACCGCTTCACTCGATCAAAGCGGTGATCCCGCCGACTCGTCAAGTTCCTCGACTGCCTTTGCAATGGCGACGCTCCCCTCCTCTCCGGTTTCGCAAGATTCTTCCGTCGCTTCTCCAGCTCGTTACGTGCGGCCAACCGCCGACCAAAGATTTCGTAACTATACTTGGAACGCTCTGGGACCCGTGGCCTTCGCCGGCTCATCGTTTGCGGCGGCGATCGATCAGGGCTTTAACTTTCCACACGAGTGGGGACAAGGCGCCGACGCATATGGCGCTCGAGTAGCCAGCAACCTGGGGATCAGCGTCGTTACCGCCACCGCGCAATATTCCCTGGCCGAGGTTTTTCACGAAGACACTGCATATTATCGATGCACCTGCTCCGGCTTCTTCCCGCGCTTCTGGCATGCGGCCTTTTCAACATTTGCCGCGCGGCGCGGCGACGATGGCCACTACTCCCTGTCGGCGGCCCTGACCATTTCCCCCTTCGTGGGCCCGATCACCGCCGCAAACACTTGGATCCCGAGCCGCGATGGCCCGAATCTGGGCGTTCACATGGGCGTGCACAATCTGATGGGACAGTTCGGGCAGGATGAAGCGCTTGAGTTCCTCTATGGCGGTCCGCATACGCTTCTGGGTCACATCCAGCGGCGCTTCTTCAAGAAGTAAAGCTCTTCGCGGGACTTACCTCGATGTGTTGTGGCTCGATGTAGTGGGAACTGGATGCGGCTCCCGCGCCTGCAGGCTGCGCCAGATCATCCACGCGACCGTGGCGAGCATTCCAATCCACCCGATGACGCGAACCACCTCGGCGATCTGCGTGTCGTGGTCGAGAACGCCAAACTTTCCGAACAGATAATTCCAGTCGTGGATCACGTCGTCGGTATCGCCGACGGTCAAGAGAGGCAATTCCTGCGACCGCGCGTCCGCCATGTAGATCGAAATCGGCAGAAACTGTTCGAAAAAGAAGAAAATGCAGAACGCAGCGCCCTGCACTTGTCTGTGGAGGATGAAATAAGCCGCGAGCATCAGCGGAACGCCCAGTTGGAGCAGCGTGCCGCCCGCCACGGCGATGAACTCCCCGAAAAAGCGGAACAGCAGGTGTCCGCCCTCATGAACGGGGATGAACACGAGATCCATCCACTTCGGAAAGCCGGTTCCCGTCGCCAGCTGCAGCAGGAACATCGCGTAAAAAGCGGCGGCGATCCAGAAAACCGCCCGCGGAACAGGGAGCCACTCTTCCTCAAGAGCCGCTAAAAAGGGCAACCGTTCAGTCCATGAGTACGGCAGGTTCACGGAGCGTCTTCATCCTTTCGATCGAATCGATTCCGAATAAGGCAATTCTACATATCGGGAGGGATAGCAGCGGCAAGACGCGGCAACAGCGTTCGAGGTCCGCAATGGGCGGGGATAAAGCAGGATCCTACAACGAGGGGATTTCCGCGAGCAGTTATGCGTGACCGCTTATTCCGCGCGGCAGAGGTATTGGTCAATCGCTTTGGCGGCGCTGCGGCCTTCGGCGATGGCCCACACCACGAGCGACTGTCCCCGGCGCATATCGCCGGCCGCAAAGATGCCGGGCACCGAACTCATGTAGTTCCCTTTCGTGGCGATATTGCCGCGAGAATCGAGTTCGACGCCGAACTGCTCGACCATTCCCCGCTTTACGGGGCCGGTGAAGCCCAGGGCCAGCAGCACTAGATCGGTTTCGATCACAACTTCCGTTCCGGGCATCGGCTCGAATTTGGGAGGCGGACCCACGCGCACCCCGTGAAGCTCCTTCACATTGCCGTCCGCGTCCCCCACGAATTTTGTGGTGTTCAGCGCCCAGTCGCGCTTCCCGCCTTCCTCGTGCGCGCTTTCGGTGCGCAATTGCAACGGCCAGAGCGGCCACGGCGTGCTGGCGTGGCGCTCTTCGGGAGGCATGGGCATGATTTCAAACTGGCTCACGGAAGCGGCCTTGTGCCGGTGGCACGTGCCGAGGCAGTCTGCGCCGGTGTCTCCGCCGCCGATGATTACCACGCGCTTGCCGGTGGCGAAAATCTGGTCCGGAACTTCGTCGCCCGCAACGCGCTTGTTCTGCTGCGGCAGGAAGTCCATGGCGAAGTGAATGCCCTTGAGATCGCGGCCTGCCACTTTCAGGTCGCGCGGAGCCTCCGCGCCGCCCGAGAGCAGAATCGCGTCGAATTCCCTGCGCAGGGCTTCCACCGGAACGTTGTGCCCCACGTGCGCGTTGGGCTGGAATTCCACGCCCTCCGCGGCCATCTGGTCGAGGCGGCGGTCGAGCACGTGCTTTTCCATTTTGAAATCAGGGATGCCGTAGCGGAGAAGGCCGCCGATGCGATCGGCTTTCTCGAAAAGCGTGACCCAGTGTCCCGCCCGGTTCAATTGCTGCGCTGCGGCCATCCCCGCGGGCCCCGAGCCAACCACCGCCACGCGCTTTCCGGTCCGCGTTTCCGGGGGCTCCGGCTTGATCCAGCCTTCCTTCCAGGCGTGATCGACGATCGTCTTCTCAATCACCTTGATCGTCACCGGCGGTTCGTTGATTCCGAGCACGCACGCCGCCTCGCAGGGCGCCGGACAGATGCGCCCGGTGAACTCCGGGAAATTATTCGTGGAGTGCAGGACGCGAATGGCATCCTTCCACTCGTTGTTATAGACGAGGTCATTCCAGTCGGGAATGATGTTGTTTACCGGGCAGCCGGTGTGGCAGAACGGGATGCCGCAATCCATGCAGCGCGCCGCCTGGATGCGCACGCTTTCTTCCGGGAACGGCTGATAGACCTCGAAGTAATCGTTGATGCGCTCCGCCACCGGCCGGCGCGTGGGAGTCTCGCGATTATATTCCTTGAACCCCGTTACTTTACCCACCGGTCACCTGCCCGCGAGTCTTCTTGCCCGCTTGCGCTAGCACGCCTGCCGGAACCCGCGGGATTCCCAGAACGCGCTTGTATTCGTGCGGGAACACCTTGACGAACTGAGGAAGCGTGCCTTCCCAGTTTTCGAGAATCCACTTGGCCTGCGGACTTCCCGTGTATTCCGCTTGGCGCGATATAAGCTGATAGAGAAGGTCGATGTCTTTCTGTTCCACCACCGGCTCTAAATCAACTTCCGCGCGATTGCAGCGCAGGGCAAAATCCGCGTCGCGATCGAGCACGTAGGCGATGCCGCCGGTCATGCCGGCCGCGAAATTCCGCCCGGTGCGGCCGAGGACGACGACCAATCCGTTTGTCATATATTCGCAGCCATGGTCGCCCACGCCTTCCACCACTGCGGTCGCCCCGGAGTTGCGGACCGCAAAGCGTTCGCCGGCCATGCCGCCGAAATAAGCCTCGCCGCTGGTCGCGCCGTAGAGACACACGTTGCCGACCAGAATATTTTCTTCCGGAACGAATTCGGATTTGCGCGGATGATAGACGATCACTTTGCCGCCCGAAAGCCCCTTCCCTACGTAGTCGTTTCCGTCGCCCTCGAGCGTGAGCGTGACGCCCTTTGCGAGAAACGCGCCGAAACTCTGTCCCGCACAGCCGGTGAACTGGACGCGAATGGTATCGTCCGGCAATCCCGCCGAGCCGTACTTCCGGGCAATTTCGCCGCTGAGCATCGTGCCGACGGTGCGATGAATGTTGCGGATGGGCATGCTCAGCGAGACAGGCGTGCGATTCTCGATAGCCTCCTGCGTCATCTCGATCAGCTTGCGATCGAGCGCTTCTTCCAGGCCATGGTCCTGGGCCTGCAGGCAGCGGCGGCCGACGTGGCTGGGCACCGGAGGATTGTAAAGAACCGCGGAAAGATCGATGCCCTTGGCCTTCCAGTGGTCGATATCTGCGCGCTGAGCCAGGCAATCGACGCGGCCCACCATTTCGTCCAGGTTGCGGAAGCCGAGTTCGGCCATGATGCGGCGCAGATCTTCGGCAACGAAGAAAAAGAAATTGATCACGTGCTCGGGCTGGCCCTGGAATTTCTTGCGAAGTTCGGGATCCTGCGTCGCCACGCCGACCGGGCAGGTGTTCAGGTGGCACTTGCGCATCATGATGCAGCCCATGGAGATAAGCGGAGCGGTCGAGAAGCCGAATTCCTCGGCGCCCAGCAGCGCGGCAATGGCCACGTCGCGCCCGGTCTGCAGCTTTCCGTCGACCTGCAGCCGCACGCGGCTGCGAAGGTCGTTGATCACCAGCACCTGCTGCGTCTCGGATAGGCCGAGTTCCCAAGGGATGCCGGCGTGGCGTATCGAACTGATCGGCGAAGCGCCGGTGCCGCCGTCGTAGCCACTGATGAGGATCACATCCGCGTGAGCCTTGGCCACGCCAGCCGCCACCGTGCCTACGCCCACTTCCGCGACGAGCTTCACGGAGATGCGTGCCTGAGGGTTCACGTTCTTCAGGTCGTGAATGAGCTGCGCCAGGTCTTCGATCGAATAGATATCGTGGTGCGGCGGCGGCGAAATCAGTCCCACGCCGGGGATCGAATGCCGCACGCGCGCGATCACCTCGTCCACCTTGTGCCCGGGCAATTGGCCGCCCTCGCCGGGCTTCGCGCCCTGCGCGATCTTGATCTGCAGGTCGTCGGCATTCACCAGGTAGTTGGTGGTAACGCCAAAGCGCGCCGAAGCCACCTGCTTGATCGCGCTGCGGCGCAGATCGCCATTGGCATCGGGCTTGAAGCGCCCCTCGTCCTCGCCGCCCTCGCCGGTATTGGATTTGCCGCCGATGCGGTTCATGGCGATGGCCAGCGTTTCGTGCGCTTCCTTGCTGATCGAACCGAACGACATCGCGCCGGTGGCAAAGCGCTTCACGATTTCAGACGCGGGCTCCACATCCTCCAGCGGCACGGGCGGGCCGGCCGGTTTGAAATCGAACATACCGCGCAGCATCAGCAAATCACGGTTCTGCTGGTCGACTATTTTCGCGAAATCCTCGAATGTCTCGAAGCTGTCCTGCCGCACGGCGTGTTGCAGCTTGCTGACGGTGGCCGGATTCAGCAGATGGCATTCGCCGCGCACGCGGTATTGATATTCGCCGCCGACGCGAAGCTCGGTGTCCGATTCGCTGAAAGTACGCAGGGCGTACTCATGCTTCATCAGGGCCTCGCGGGCCAGCACGTCGATGCCCACGCCTTCGATGCGGGAGGCGGTGCCCGTGAAATAACGGTCCACGAGTTCCCTGTTCAAGCCGATCGCTTCGAAAATCTGCGCGCCCTGGTAGCTTTGCAGCGTGGAAATGCCCATCTTCGAAAAAGTTTTCAGCAAGCCCTTGTCGGTGGCCTTCATGTAGCTCTTGAAAACCTTGTCCCACGTGTAATCGGCCGGAAAATGGCCGTCGCGGTAGAGGTCTTCGAGGGTTCCGATCGCAAGGTAAGGATTCACCGCGCTCGCGCCGTAGCCGAGCAGCAGCGCGAAGTGCATCACCTCGCGTGGCTCGCCCGATTCCACGATCAGCGCCACCTGGTTGCGCGTCTTCTCGCGGATCAAGTGATTGTGAACCGCCGAGAGCGCCAGCAGGCTTGGGATAGGAGCGTATTCGTCGTCCACGCCGCGGTCGGAAAGGATCAGCAGGGTGTTTCCCGACTTGATGGCCCTCGATGCGCTCTGGCAAAGATCCTCGACGGCCCGCTCCAGCGCGCGTTCCCCGCCGTCCACGCGGAACAGCGCCGGCAACGTGGTGGCCAGGAAGTCTCCCCACTTCACGTTGCGCAGCTTTTCGAGGCGCCAGTTGGAAATAATGGGATGGCGTAGTTTCAGGGTGTGGCAGTTTTTCGGCGTCTCTTCGAGGATGTTTCCCTCGCGCCCGATGTAGGTATTGAGCGACATCACCAGGTCTTCGCGGATCGGGTCGATCGCCGGATTGGTCACCTGGGCGAAGGTCTGCTTGAAATAGTTGAACAGAAGCTGCGGCTTGTCCGAAAGGCACGCCAGCGGAGTGTCGATACCCATCGATCCGATGGGTTCTTCACCCTTGATGGCCGCCGGGTGCAGGATCGTCTTGAGATCCTCGTCGGTGTAGCCGAAGGCCCGCTGATGCATCCGGATGGTGGAATGGTCGGTTGCGTGGACGTTCGACGGGCTCGGGAGATGATCGAGCGTGATCTGATTTTCCCGCACCCAGTCCGCGTAGGGCTGCCGCGCGGCCAGGCTCTTTTTCACTTCTTCATCGGAGATCAGGCGCTTCTGTTCGGTGTCGACGAGCAGCATGCGGCCCGGCGCGAGCCGCCCCTTCATGCGAATCTCTTCCGGCTTGATCGGCAGCACGCCGGCTTCAGACGCCATCACCACCAGACCATCCGAGGTCACAAGATAACGCCCGGGGCGCAGGCCATTGCGATCGAGCTTCGCGCCGATCACCTTTCCATCGGTGAAAGCGACCGCGGCCGGACCGTCCCACGGCTCCATGAGCGACGCGTGATACTCATAAAAGGCCTTCACGTCGTCGGGCATGGAGGAATCGTGCTCCCAGGCCTCCGGGATGAGCATCGACATCACGTGCGGAAGGCTGCGCCCGGAGAGCGTGAGCAATTCCACGGCGTTGTCGAGCATGGCCGAGTCGCTGCCTCCCGGGACGATGATCGGTAGAAGCTTTTCGATATCGGGCCCGAAGAGCGGCGACGCAAGCACGGACTGGCGCGCATACATCCAGTTGGCATTGCCGCGCAGTGTGTTGATTTCACCGTTATGCGAAATGTAGCGATACGGATGGGCCAGCTTCCAGCTCGGGAACGTATTGGTCGAAAAGCGCTGGTGGACGAGGCAGATCGCGCTCCGCACCTCCCGGTCCGACAATTCCTTGTAGAACTGGCTGATCTGCGGCGCGAGCAGCAGCCCCTTGTATACGATGGTGCGCGAGGAAAGCGACGGCAGGTAGAAGAAATCCTTCTCGCCAAGGTCGGAGTCTGCAATTACTGCTTCGGCCTGCTTGCGCACCACGTACAGCTTGCGCTCGAGCGCGTCTTGGTCCATGTGCGGCGCGCGCCGCACGAAAAACTGCTGGATATAGGGCTGCGTATTTCGTGCCAGGCGCCCGATCATGTCGCCGTTGATGGGGGTGTCGCGCCAGCCAAGCACGGTGAGGCCGTGCTCGCGGGCGATCTTCTCAAGCACGCCCTGGCAGAGGATCTGCTCCTGGGGGTCCACCGGCAGGAACACCATGCCCACGCCATACTCACCCGGCGCAGGTAACGTGAATCCGATGCGCGCGCATTCGCGTTCGAAGAAGGCGTGCGGAATCTGAATCAGCACGCCCGCGCCGTCGCCCGTCTGCGGGTCGCAGCCGCAAGCGCCGCGGTGCGTCAGGTTGATGAGGATCTGAATGCCCTTGAGGACGATATCGTGCGACTTGTGGCCTTCGATATTGGCTACGAAGCCGACGCCGCAGTTATCGTGTTCATTCTGAGGATGATACAGACCCTGGGCAAGTGGCAGGCCCAGGAAGGGGTAAGCGCTCGACTTGTGTGCACGGTTCTTCATCCGCAATTCTAACCAGCGGCCGTTGACAACCCTGCTGCCGCCCGGCCAAGCCTCCGATATCAATGTGGCGCTGCCCCGGACCGAGACAGAGTCGTCGCGGTGACCCGGTATTGTTTCTGGACCATTTAATATACAACGGAAGGTGCAAATTGGTTACGGGTGCAGGCCCAGTTTTAAGATCAGATTTTTGGATGCAAGGTATTTGAATGCAATATGAACGCGGAACGATGGTTAGCTACCGCGCTGAACCAAAAAAGGCTCCCGGAGGCCTGTAGTCACCGGGAGCCAGGAAAAGTTAATGCATTACAGAAGACTTAAACCGTGAAGGAGCTGCCGCAGCCGCAGGTGCTCTTGACGTTCGGGTTGTTGAACTTGAAACCCGAACCTTCCAGAGTCTCGATATAATCAATTGAAACGCCTTCCAGATACATCTCGCTCATCTGGTCGACGAGAACCTTCAGGCCCTCAAACTCGTATACATTGTCGCTATCTTTGTTGACCTGGTTCTCAAAAGCCATGTGATAGCTGAAGCCCGAGCAGCCTCCGCCCACGACGGCGACGCGTAAGCCGGCCGGTTCCGGGGTCTGCTGCGACAAAATTTCTTTCACTTTCGTTACAGCGGTCGGCGTAAGTTGAACCATTTCTGAGTCCTCCTGCGGATCGCGCACGGACGCAAATCGCGCGTCAATAAATCCAAATACATTATAACAGATTGCCACCTGGTCTGGAACCGGCTAGGTGACGCCGGTCACAGTCGCGGTAAAAAAGCACCGAAACCAAAGACGCGAAACGGTCTACCCCTTTTGATGCGTGTCCCCTACAATAGTTCCAACGATGACACATACAATTACCCTCATTCCCGGCGACGGAATCGGTCCCGAAGTTTCCTCCGCGGTGCAGCAAATCATAAAGGCAGCTGGCGTCGACATCCATTGGGAAGAAACCCAGACACGCGCGTCGCTTGAGCGGCACGCGATCGACTTCATGCACTCCGGCGTGCTGGAATCGATCAGGAAGAACAAGGTCGCGCTGAAAGGCCCGCTGGCCACGGAGGTAGCGGGGGGAGCGCCCAGCATCAACGTGGGACTGCGGAAAGCACTCGATTTGTACGCCAATCTCCGGCCGGTGAAGAATCTCGAAGGCGTAAAAACGAGGTTTGAAAACGTGGACATGGTGTTGGTCCGCGAAAACACGGAGGACCTTTATTCAGGGCTGGAGCACATTGTAGCTCCGGGTGTGGTGGAAAGCCTGAAGATCATCACCGAAAAGGCTTCCACGCGCATTGCGCGGTTCGCCTTCGAGTATGCGCGGAAATACGGCCGCAAGAAGATTCACGCGATCCACAAAGCGAATATCATGAAGCTCTCCGACGGGCTGTTTCTTACATCGGCCCGCGCGGTGGCGCCGGAGTATCCCGAGGTCGAATACAAGGAACTGATCGTCGACAACGCGTGCATGCAGATGGTGCTGAATCCGCGCCAGTTCGACATGCTTCTGCTGACGAACCTTTACGGCGACATCATGAGCGATCTGGCGGCGGGGCTCGTGGGAGGGCTGGGCATGGTACCCAGCGGAAACATCGGCGAGGAAGTGGCGCTTTTCGAGGCCGTCCACGGCACGGCGCCGGATATCGCGGGCAAGGGGATCGCGAATCCTACTGCGCTGCTGATGAGCGCGATCATGATGCTCGACCACATCGGCGAAGATGCCGCCGCGCGGAGCATCCGAAATGCGCTGTACCGGGTGTATCGCGAGGGCAAGACGCTGACGCGCGACGTGGGTGGCACCGCCAGTACCGCGGAATTCACCGAGAGCGTCATCCGCGCCCTGGAGAACTGATTTGGCCGAAATGTAATCAATTCGAAGTATTCTGACGCTTCGAATTGAACGTATTTAAGGCCCCTTACGACACGATTTTGAGCGAAAATTCCCTCGCGCGCCAAAAGAGCGTACGTCGCAGACACGCCCCTTAAGATGGAAGGTGGGGGGCAAAACCCACTACACATGGAAGATGATTCGCTTCTGGCGGCGAAGCATCACGCGGGGTTACGGCTTCCTGGCGGGTCCTGGGATGGGGTTTTTTGCTTCGAATATTTTGCGCTGCTCGTCGATGCGCTTCATAAAGGCGTCGAACTTGGGCTGCTGGTCCGGGGTGAGGACGGCGCGAATCTCGTCGTGACTCTCGGCGCGGATCTGGTCGCGCTGGCCTTCAAGGGGCGCGTACAGCGCACGCCACTTCGCCTGCGTGTCGGCGATAATCGCGCGGACCTGCTTCTGCTGGTCACTGGTGAGCTCCAAATCCTGAGCCAACTGGACATCCAGATGCTTTTGCTCGGGAGCCGGGGCATCGGCCCGAACTCCCCAGACGCGTTCGCCCCACAGGTGCGTTCCAATGCCTCCGAGCAAAAGGCCCAGCAGGAAAACCAGCGCCACCAGCATCGCAGCTTCGCTGCGCGCCCTAGCGGCTGCCATGAGCGGTCTCCGCAACCATGATCAAAACCTCATCCTGATTTGCCGGCGTGCGTGTGGGATCCGGAGAAAACACATCCACGACACCCGATTGCTGGCCGATAGGCCCCACAACCTGGCGAGTGCGTCCGCGTCCGCGAACCGCGTAGGTAAGCAGGAGCATCAGCGCGAGCATGGCGGTGGCGGCAACCCTCCAGGCATACGAAACGAACGGCTGCCAGTAACTTGAACGCTCCGCGGCGTGCCGCTCCTTCTCCAGGCCGACGCGAGCCATTACGATTCTGGAGAACGCGGGCCCCGGCACAGCAGCACTCTCCAGAACAAAACCGGCCAGTTGGAAGAGCCGAGCGCCATCGCTGGCCGCGTCAAAGGCGTTCCGGCAAGCCAAGCAGGAGCCGAGATGGTCCCCGGCGACCTGAGCCGACGCTGCGTCCAGATGTCCCGCCAAGTAGTCTTCGAGCATCCCTTCGTAGGGCTTGCACGCGGGCCCAATGCGCGTGATATCCGTTTCCATTGGTCAGCTCTCCCTTTCTTTCGCAGAATTCTGCCCAGCCTGGCCCTTCCGCCGGCGATAGGCTTCCATGATTCGCCCGCGCGCCCGGAACAATCGCACCTTGACGGTATTGACGTTCAGGTCAAGAATCTCCGCCAACTCCTGCACGGAGAAGCCTTCCACCTCTTTCAGGACGAGCAACTGCCGGTCCTGCTCGGGCAGCTTTTCGAGCATCTGTTCGAGCAGGTTCTTCACTTCCAGGCGTTCGCTGGGACCCGGCGCCATGCGGTCCGCGGATATAATCCCATCAAGCCGGGATACCTGTTCCTCCGACAGATCGGATTCGTAAACCAGGGGCCGCACTTTCTTTTTCCTCAGGTAATCCCAACACTCATTAACGGTGATCTTATACAACCACGTGGAGAACGCCGCGCGCTGATCAAATTTTTTAATCGAAAGATACACTTTGAGAAATACCTGCTGCGCGATATCCTCGACGTCCTCCTGCTTCCTCAAAATGCTGCCGACCAGCGCAAAAACGCGCTGCTGGTGACGGCGGACCAATTCTTCGAAAGCGGTTTCTGCACCGCTCTGGGCCAGCCGCACCAACTCCCGTTCTTCTTCACCCCCCTTGCGCTTCTCGAGGGGGATGGAAAGCGCTTGAGCGCCGACTACCATAGTCTTAGGGACGTTGGCCATCATGATTAGGTTACGCCTGAATTACACGAAATTAAACAGGGGCCTTCGCGTACCACATTGAACCAGCAAAGGCTTAGGGTCTTTACCGCCTCACAAATGCCTTGCGAGCATAGCTGCCCTATGTAACAATAGCGTCATGATAATCGGAGAACGAATTCGTTTACTGCGTGAAACAAAAAAACTCTCCCAGGGCGACATCGAAAAGCGTACCGGCCTGCTTCGCTGCTACATCTCTCGCGTCGAGAACGGCCATACCGTTCCAGCTATCGAGACCCTTGAAAAACTGGCGCGAGCGATGGAAGTGCCGCTCTACCAGCTCTTCTACGACGGCGAGGAACCGCCCGAGCTTCCGAATCTTCCCAAGCGGAAGAGCGCGGACGACATCGCGTGGGGCGCGACCGGCAAAGAAGCGCGCTACCTGGGACGCTTCCGCCGACTCCTGGGACGCATTGAAGAAGGCGATCGGCGCCTGCTTCTCTACATGGCCCAGAAAATGGCCACCCGATAAGACCAGCTTCTCGACCAATTGGCTATAGCATTCAGCGACGGGCTGGTAGTGTCTAATCTTTGCTACTCCCACTCGATCGTGCTCGGCGGTTTCGAGCTGATGTCGTAGACCACCCGGTTCACCCCGGCACTTCGTTCACGATGCGCATCGAGATTCGCTCCAGCACCCCAGCGGCAGGCGCGACCAGTCCGCAGTCATGGCATCCTGCGAATCGACCACGCGAACGGCAACGGTGTATCCGTAGGTCCGGCCGTCGCCCATCACGCCCACGCTTCGCACCGGCAGCAGGACCGCGAACGCCTGCCAGACTTTTTCGTACAGGCCCGGCGCTCGGATCTCTTCCACCACGATGGCGTCGGCGCCGCGCAGCGTCTCGAGCTTCTCGCGCGTGATCTCGCCCAGCAACCGAACCGCCAGGCCCGGCCCTGGGAACGGATGCTTCGACAGGATCTCTTCGCGGCAAGCCCAGTTCCCTGCCGATCTGCCGGACTTCATCCTTGAAAAGGTCGCGCAGCGGCTCGATCAGGCCGAAGGGCATATCTTCCGGCAGGCCGCCGACGTTGTGATGCGTCTTGATGACCGCCGAGGGGCCCTTCACCGAGACCGACTCGATCACGTCGGGGTAAAGCGTTCCCTGCACCAGGAATTTAACGGGCAAGCCGCGGCTGGACCTGCACCAGCCAGATTTCGCTCTTCCTCGGCGAAGACGGAGATGAATTCGGCCCCGATGCGCTTGCGCTTGTCCTCGGGGTCGACGACGCCCTTGAGGCGTTCGAAGGAAGCGGTCGGAGGCATCCACGCCGATCACATTGAGGCCCAGGCGTTCGCGCAGCAGCTCGAGCGTGTGCTGCGAATTCGTTGCGTCGCAGCAGGCCGTTATCGACAAAGACGTTCGTCAGGCGGTCGCCGATGGCGCGATGCACCAGCGCGGCGGCTACGGCGGAATCCACGCCGCCGCTCAGCGCGCAGATGGCGCGCGCGCCTTCGGCCTGCTTGCGGATGGAGTCGACCGTGGCGGAGATAAATCCCGCGCGGTTCCAGTTCTTGCTCCGCGCCGCAGATTTCGAACACGAAATTGCGCAGGATCTCCGTGCCGCGCTCGGTGTGGTTCACTTCGGGATGAAACTGCACGCCGTAGAAGCTCTCTGCGCGAGTTTTCAAACGCAGCGACGGCGTTGTCGGTGCGCCCGGTAACGCGAAATCCCGGCGGCAGGGCGACCACGTGATCGCCGTGGCTGTTCCAGATCTTGAGGCTCGCTTCGGCGGACAGACCCTTGAAAAGCGCGGAACGCCTTCCAATGTCCAGTTGCGCCGGGCCGTATTCGCGGCGCTCGGCGCGCGAACCACTTTGCCGCCCAGCGTGTGCGTGAGCCACTGCATGCCGTAGCAGATTCCCAGCACCGGAACGCCCAGCTCGAGCACTTCGGATCGCAGACCGGCGCGTCTTTGTCGTACACCGAGCTCGGGCCGCCGGACAGCACGATGCCGGCGGGCTCCAGCGCGCGGATTTCCTCGAGCGAAGCGGTGCAGGGAAGGATCGGCGGAGAACACCTGCTGCTCGCGGATGCGGCGCGCGATCAGCTGGGTGTACTGGCCGCCAAAATCCAGCACCACGATGCCGTGCCGCGTGGCGGGAACTAGGGCGAACGTGGTCGCGAGCTTTGGACGGGTCGTTTTCACGCAACTCTTCACGCAACGCCCTCGCGCAGTTCTTCTCGCGGGGCCAGGGGATTCGCTCTGGTTTCAGGCATCGCACCGCCTCGATTTGATTCGGGATCTTCCACCTTGCCTGCAGCTGTCCCGGTCGTTTGCATCATGGCCACCTTGCAATGCACAGGCAAGAGTGCCTGTACTACTCAAATTCGAAACAGCAACTAGCGAATCACGATATTCACGAGCTTCTGGGGCACGACGATCACCTTACCACGGCCTTGCCGTCCAGGAGAACCTTGATGCGCGGATCGCCCAGCGCGCGCTCCCTGGTTCCTCTTCGTTCATGCCGTCATCGACCAGAATCTTGCCGCGCAGCCGGCCGTTGATCTGAATGATGACTTCAATCTGATCTTCGCGAGTGAGGTCTTCGCGATAGACGGGCCAGTGCTGGCTGGCTGATGCCGCCGGGTATGCCGAGCATCTCCCACAATTCCTCGGCGATGTGCGGCGCCATGGGCGAAAGCATCAGCAGCAAGCACCATCAGGACGCGCTTCAGGATCACCGGCGATATGCCTTCGTCGAGCGGCTCCTGCGCTGGAGTTCGTTGACCAGCTCCATGATCAGCGCGACGGAGGTGTTGAAGTGCCAGCGCGACTCGAAATCGTTGGTCACGCGCTTGAGCGTCTGATGCGTGCGCCGTACGAGCAGCTTTTCCTTGGGCGTGGCGCGTGGCCAGATCGGTCTGCGCAGTTGAAATCGGCTGGCGACGCCACGCAGACGTTCGGCGTGCTTGGCCACCAGCCGGTAGACCTGTTCAGGAAGCGCGCCGCGCCTTCGATTCCCTGCTCGCTCCATTCCAGATCTTTTTCCGGCGGCGCGGCAAACAGCGTGTACATGCGGCCGGTGTCGCAGCCGTACTTGTCGGCCATTTCGATGGCGCCGACGAGATTGCCTTTGGACTTGGACATCTTCGCGCCGTCTTTGAGCACCATGCCTTGCGAGAAAAGCCGTTTTATCGGCTCGTGATGATTCACCAGGCCGAGATCGTGCATCACTTTGCAGAAAAAGCGCGAATAGATCAGGTGCAGAATGGCGTGTTCGACGCCGCCAATGTACTGATCGATCGGAAACCAGTACGCGGCTTTCGCCTTGTCGAAGGGCGCACGATCGTTGTGCGGATCGGTATAGCGGTAGAAATACCAGGAGGAATCGACGAAGGTATCCATCGTGTCGGTTTCGCGCCGCGCCGGGCCGCCGCACTTCGGGCAAGTCGTGTTCACGAATCCGGGGACGCCGGCGAGCGGCGATTGACCTTGCCCGGTGAGCGTAACGTTGTGCCGGCAGGCGCACCGGCAGTTGGTCGTCGGGCACCGGCACGATGCCGTCCTTTTCGCAGTAGATGACGGGAATCGGCGTGCCCCAGTAGCGCTGCCGCGAAATGCCCCAATCCTTCAGCCGATAGGTTGTCTGCGCCTCGCCGAAACCTTTTGCTTTCGCGTCGGCCGCCATTTTCTCGAGGGCTGCTTCGGAGGTGAGACCGGTGTAGGCCCCGAATCGGCCAGCCGCCCATATTCGGTGAAGGCCTCGCTCATGCGATCGGCGCGCAACAGCGGACCCTGCAAGGGCTGGATGACGACCTTTACCGGCAGACGATATTTCTCGGCGAATTCGTAATCGCGCTGGTCGTGCGCGGGAACGCACATCACCGCGCCCGTTCCGTATTCCGCGAGGACGAAATTCGCGACCCAAATGGGAACCAGCTCGCCGGAGAACGGATTCACCGCGAAACGACCGGTGAAGAATCCCTCTTTTTCTGCGGTGGCAATGTCCGCGGCGCGCGTGCTTTTCGAGCAGAATGGTCTTGAGCTGCGCTTCCATAGCGGCGCCGCCTGGGACACCTGGCAACAATCTGGGGAGTTGCGGATGGCCGGCGGCAATCAGCAGGGCCGAAACGCCGTAAATCGTGTCGATGCGCGTGGTGAAGACTTCGAGGCCCAGGCTGTCGATTTTCGAGACATCGAAACGGACGCGCGCGCCCTCGCGATTTGCCGATCCAGTTCCGCTGCTGGATGAGCACGCGCTCGGGCCAGCCGCCTTCGAGTTCGTCGATCCCATCGAGCAGCGCATCGGCATATTGCGTGATGCGGAGGAACCACTGCTCGATTTCCTTGGCTTCGACGGGCGTGGTGTCGTGCTGCCAGCAAAAGCCGTCGATGACCTGCTCGTTGGCCAGCACCGTCTGGCACTGGGGGCACCAGTTCACGCGGCTGCGGTTGCGATAGGCCAGGCCGCGTTCGAGCATGCGCAGGAAAAACCACTGATTCCAGCGGTAATATTCGGGCTCGCAGGTGGAAATCTCGCGATCCCAGTCGTAGCTGAAGCCAAAGCGCTGGCACACCGCCTTCATCTGCGCGATGTTGGCGTTGGTCCATTCGCGGGGAGGCGTGCCGCGCTTGATGGCGGCATTTTCCGCGGGCAGGCCGAAGGCGTCCCAGCCGATGGGGTGCAGCACGTTGAAGCCGCACATGCGCTTGAAGCGGGCCACCGCGTCGCCGATCGTGTAGTTGCGCATGTGGCCCATGTGCAGCGTGCCGGAGGGATACGGCAGCATCTCGAGCAAGTAATATTTCGGGCGCGACGCGTCTCCGTCCTGCGCGTGGAATGCGTTCTGCTCCTGCCAGATCTTTTGCCACTTCGCTTCGACCGCTTGCGGATCGTATTCCGCCACTCGCTCGCTCCCGTTGTGTGAATAATTTGCAGGCAGCCGCTGGGGCGCCT
Organism: uncultured Acidobacteriota bacterium; assembly: GCA_963697575.1. GTDB lineage: Bacteria > Acidobacteriota > Terriglobia > Acidiferrales > UBA7541 > Palsa-295. The sequence goes on from CAVOOP010000016.1 coordinate 55,581, forward strand.
TACTTCCCTGCCTTGGCTGCGCGCACTTTGGCTTTCTTCGCCGCGGCCTTGCTGCCCTTTGCCTTCTTGCGTTTCGTCCGCGGTTTCATGCCATCCTGGCCGGTAGCGGCGACTTCGCGGCCGATTAGCTTCCATAGAGTTGCTACGTTCTTGCGGTCGTCGCCGGGCTTGTCGATCGGGGTTTCCGCTATGAAGGCAAGGCCCGCGAGGCGGGGATGATTCAGGATGCGGGCGAAGCCTTCAAGGCCGATCTTGCCCTTGCCGATATGCTCGTGGCGATCGACGCGCGAGCCAAGCGGCATCTTCGAATCGTTTACGTGAACCAGGCGCAGGCGATCCAATCCGACGGAGCTGTCGATATCCGAGAGGGCTTTTTCGAGTCCCGCTTCGGTGCGGATATCCCAGCCGGCGGCGAAAAGATGCGCCGTATCAATACAAACGCCGAGCGGCAAATCCCGGCAAGCATCCATGATCGCGCGCAGTTCAGTGAATTTCGAGCCGATGGAGGTGCCCTGCCCCGCCATATTTTCGAGCAAGAGCTGCAAGTCCCCGAGTTTCAAGCCGCGAGCGGCCTGGCGGAGCCCTTGCGCGATGGCGGAAATGGCTTGGTCTATATCGCGGTTCGCACCACGGTCCGCGCCGCAGCATCCCGGGTGGACGACCAGGTAATCGGCCCCCAGGGACATGGCGCGCACCAGTTCGTGATGGAATGCCTGCACCGACCTGGCACGCAGAACCGGGTTGGCGGACGCGAGATTGATCAAATAGTTGTCGTGGATCACGAGCGGACCGAGCTGAAGTTCCTTGCGGCGGGCGCGGAAGCGCGAAGCGTCCGCCTCCGAGATTCGCGAGGCACCGCGAGTCCACATACGCGGGCTGGCGGAGAAAATCTGAAGGGCGTTGGCCCCTAAGGCATGCGCGAGCTCAAGGGCGGTTGAGATGTTGCCCGCGATCGAGGTGTGAATGCCGATGCGCCGGCTGCCATCCTTCCAAGCCGGGATTTCAGGAGCGGGGGGGGGCTCCGGGCAATACTCGTCGGAGTCGTCAAAGAGAAGGTCAATCCGATGCTGTTCTTCGGCCATTCCAGAGAAAGTCGGGGTCCCCACCGGCACATCGCCCGATGCGGAAGTAGCACGCGCGTCAATGCTTTAGACGCAATTCAGGCGAATATGGCGCTTAATTTTTGGGTGCTTTGACCGCTCATTTTAGCGGAAAGGCGGAGGTTCCGCAAAACAAATAGACAGGCGGAAAAATAATGCTGGAAAAACAGAGGCTGGCGCGATGCTATTATCTTCCATTATCTTGGTATTATCTTGACTGTCCGGCAGTTCGTTTTTCGGCAGGGGCGCGGTCGCCAAGTGGTAAGGCAAAGGTCTGCAAAACCTTTATCGAGGGTTCGATTCCCTCCCGCGCCTCCAGCGTTTCCTGCTGCGATTACCACTATCCTGCGAATGCTCTTGATTGGCGAGTTTGCCGGAATTTTGGCCCATCCAACCCGTTCTTCTCTAGAAGATAATCTTCAAGGCAAATTGAATCTGCCGTGACGGAGTTGCTGTGGTTGTTATTTGGCCAGCGCTGGATAGCGGAGCCTCCGAGTAAGAGCCGATATCGCTGGTATTACCGGAAAACACACTTACGTTGGGGGCCGCAAAATTCGCGCGGTTCAGGATATTGAACATTTCCGCGCGGAACTGCAGGCTGCCCCGTTCTCCAAGGAATCCCAGCGCCGTGTCTTTAACCAGGGAGAAATCCCAAGTTCCAAGTCCCGGTCCACGCAGCATTCCGCGTCCAGCGTCTCCCAGCTGGCCGCACGTCTGGGTGGGTATGTTCGGACAAGGCACCATCGGCTGCAGCGCGAACATCAGGGGATTAAACCACTGTGCCGGGTTCCCGGTGATGACGGTGCTCTTATTGTAAGGAATAAAGGTATCCTTCGTTGTGTTGACGGTCCCGTCCGGACCCACCTGGCCGGGGGCTACGGTTGCCGTCCCCACGTTGGCCTTTTCGTTGGCCGACCCCTGAATGACACCCGAGTTGGAGCGATTCGTTCCAAGGACCGGGGTGAACGGATATCCCTCCTGCACTGAAACGATGCTGCCGGTCCACCAGCCATTCGCCAGCTTCGACAAAAGGCCATTCGATTTCATGTTGGGAAAGTGATAGAGCAGGTTGAATCGAAGATTCTGGGGGACGTCGAAGCAGGAAGGTCCTGTATCCTCCCGTTCGTGACGCGGGTTGCTGCTCTGATCCATACCAACCATGCTGCAGGAGACGAACCCGATGTTTCCTTCCGTGGCGTCGATCGAGCGCGAGTATGTATAGGCGGCTTGAAATTCCAGGCCAGCGCCCAACCGCTTGTTCACAGCTACCTGCAAAGCGTTATACCAGGATTCGCCGCCGGTGGAAGTAAGCTGGATGTTGGTGTAGCTCGGATTTGGCCTGCAGGAAGGAACGGCATTCTCGCAAGCCACGAGGCTATCGGACCAATACTGCACGCCGCTACCGCTGACGTATGTCGGGTAGGCGCTGTTGGCTTCGGCGGTGTTCCAGAGGTGGGCTCCCCTGGTGTGCACGTAAGCAACGCTAAGAGCCGTGTGCTTCGGCAACTGGCGTTCGAGGCTAAGGTTCAGTTGCAGAAGGTGCGGCTGCGAGACATTGTAATCCACGGCTTCGGTGAGCGCGTGGCCGAAGCCCGCTGACGTGAAAGGATATGGGAACCCGATCACTGTGTTGGACGTCGTGGCAGAAACTGAGGTCACCAGCGGTGGTGAGCCACCCGCATTCAGGACAAAAAGATTATGGAAGTTGCCGACATCGTACAGGATGCCCGCGGAACCGCGAAGCGCGGTCTTGCCATCGCCAAAGACGTCCCAGGCAAAGCCCAGCCGCGGGCTGAAGTTCAAGTAGGAGCGATCGTCCATAATCGGACCATGGGTCGGCGCGGGATCCATGGCGTGATCACGCACAACCCACTCCTTGCCCTCCAGTTCCCTCGGCGTCGTATTGAACTCGTAGCGCAAGCCTACATTGAATGTGAGCCTGGAGGTGGCGCGCCAGTCGTCCTGCACGTAAAACCCAAAGGTATAGTAGATGTAGTCGCGGTTTTGATCGCCGAATGAATACGTGAAGGTCCTGGGTATGGATTGCAGGAAATTGGCGTAGCTGGAATAAAGAATGGTCCCCTGCCCTATGCCGCCAGTCGTCTCCGCCTGGTCGAAGCGGTTTCCCAGAAAACCAAACTTGAGACCGTGCTTGCCGTGGGTGTAATAGACGTCATCGCTTGCGGAATAGATATTCTGCAGGTCATGAAGAACGACCAGCGGCGTGGCTACGGCGGCATTCGAGAGGCCGGTAATTTCCAGCGTGCCAAAATTCGGCGTTCCCGCCACCAACAGCGGAAGACCGGTCAGGTTTTCCGCCGGGAAGGTGTAATTTTTGAACCCCGTCCGGCTGAATGAGATTCGCGCGGTATTCAACAGAGTGGAAGAAAAGATGTGATTCTCGGCCAGGGTCAAGAACTGATCCCTGCCGCTTTCAATCGTCCGGTTATAGGGGAAGGCAACGCCAGCCGCGGCGAAGGCGGCATTGGGATTATTTTCGTCCGTTGTATCGGCGGTATAGCGTCCAAAGATGGAGTCCGTCGAGGAGAAAATATGATCCACCCGCATCTGGCCATAATTCACGGTAGTGAGCGCGGGAGTAGGAAAGGTGAATTCATTATTGGGAAGACCTGGCGTGGGATTGGGATAGAGCGCCATCAGCGGCGCAGTGTTGGCACTGACCGTGGTGGGCGCCGTCAGCAGCGAGCACTGAGCCGGGGTGATGGTAACACCGGCCGCGGCGTGGCAGCCCGCAGGAGGCACGATGTCAATAGCCGTAAAGCCCAGGTTCTGCCGCAATCCTTCATAAACCGCAAAGAAAAACGTCTTATCTTTTTTGATTGGCCCGCCCAGAGCGCCTCCGAAATTGTTACGCTGATACAGGGGCAGGCGCCGGCCGGTGGTCACCGACTCGTAGTCGAAGTAGTTGCGCGCATCCAGCGCATCGTTGCGGAGATATTCAAATGCGTCACCATGGAACTGATTGGTGCCGCCTTTGCTCACCATCACCATCTGGCTACCCATGGTCATTCCATACTCAGCGCTGAAGCCGTTGGTTATGATTTTGAACTCCTGGATGCCGTCCAGGCCAAGGGTGGTGCCAGCGATCGAAGTAGGATTCCAGCCTACCGGGTTTACGATCGAAGTTCCGTCCAACAAGAAATTGTTAGCAATGATGGGTGCGCCATTGCTGCTATAGCTGGTGCCGGATGACCCAGCGACCGTGCCCAGGTTTTGATTCTTTGCGACGCCGGGCAGCATGAGAGTCAAGTCGAGATAGTTGCGGCCATTGAGGGGCAGCTCGGCTACTTTCTGATCGTTTACAAGACTGCCGAGCGAACTGGTGACGGTCTCCACTTGCGGCGTTTCACCAGTCACGGTCACCTGCTGTTGCGACGCTCCCACCTGCAAAACAGGATTGACGGCCAGCTCCTGTGCGACATCGAGAACAAGTCCGCGATCCAGGTGTGCGTTGAATCCGTCCTTTTCCACCCTGACTGAATAGTGCCCGGCTTGCAGCGCCGGCACGCGATAAGCGCCGTCACTACCGGTGCTGGTGGTTCGTATCTGAGCGGTGTCTTCATTCTGGACCGTAACGGAGGCGCCGGGAACAATCGCTCCGCTGGTATCCTTGACCACGCCGAGGATCGTACTGGAAGACTGCGGATACGCTCGCCCCGCTGTCAGTACCAGCAAAAGAGCAAGCAAAAACGCAACGTGCATTGCAGGGCGATGCCGACGCGAGGGTGTTGCGTGCATGATGGTAGTACTCCTTTTGTCCGTGGAAGTTCCTCGAAGCTCAACCGTTGCCGATGGTCACGCTTGTCCTGATAGTGCTTCCTGCGCTTTACCCTCCGGCCTGGCGCGCCATCGAAACGCGTCCAGCGAAAGTGGGCCCGGCCCGTAGGCGAACATAAAAAGCAACCCGCCGGCAATCGCGAAGTCGACCAGGAACTGCGCGACCTCGGAAGGATTACCAAACTCTGAATGGAACAGCGTTGTCGCGATGATACAGAAACCGGATAAGGCCAGCGCGCCGTACCGGGTCTTGTAACCCAGCAGGACGAGGGCAGGCGGGACGATCTGGGTGACGATGGCCAGGTAAATAAGGTTCGTCGGGACATGGGAATTGTGCTTCACCATGTAAGCCTGCATTAAAGGGGTATGCACGATCTTGTTGATGCCAAAATAAAAGAAGAGTATCGAGCAGAGAACGCGTCCCGCCAGGAGCAACAGTCCGTTTGACAATCGGTTGCTCGCGGCAGGAGAAACGCTTCGGTATTTGTCGAGAGAAAGAGGACCGGGACCGTAGGCGAACATGAACAGGAGGCCACCCGCCAAGGCCAAATCCTTTAGCGTGCCGCGGCTCAAGCGCATGGCGTCCGCAGCAAGGCTCCCGTGAAGTAGCGGGAGAGCTACGATGCAAAACGCGGCAAGCAGGATCGCTACGAATCTTGTTCTATAACCGAGCGCCAGCAACACGACGCAGATGAGCAAAAATCCCACCAGCAGGTCGATGACCGCGCTGCGCGGATGTGGCCTGACGATTCCGTTGATAATATAGAAAACGAAGATCCCGGTCGTGAACAGGCGCGCCGTCAACAGCAAAGGCCCCATTAGCGCACTGCTGCTCAGGATGGGCGCAAATAAATCGCGCGGAGCATTTTCTTCCACTGTCCCCCCTCTCATCGTGGCCGCTGAATAGGCGCCGCTTACATCGGCCGCGACATCACTCACGGCACTGGCGGAGCGTCGGCCGTGTAACCATTGGGATAGAAGTGCACACTGGCCTTGATGGGTAAGTTGCCTCGGGTTCCAAACCAGATCGTATTGTTGTTCTCCATCTGGAATTTGTTAATACTCTGGCCCGGTTGTGGCATCGGGTAGTAGGCGAACTTGCGGGTCTTCTGATCGAACTTGATCAGAACATTTTGCGCCTCATCGCCCATCCATACATTGTCGGTTTTGTCCGGCCACGCATCGTAAGGTGTAGCGCCGTTGAAGGGGATCTTGTACTCGGTTAGTTCACCGGTCGCGGGATCCAGGCTGGCTAGAATACCGGTGCTATACTCCGAGGCCCAGACGGTGCCCTTCGAGTCCACGCCGATTCGGCGGATCTGGCCCCACGAGTGCGGCACCTTATATTCTTTTACGTCTTCGGTGTCCGCCTGCCACTCGTTGATCGTGCCTTTCTGCCAGCCGGCCGCCCACATATTGCCGTGCTGGTCGACGGCCATGCCGTACAGGCCGTTGTCCGGCGTCACCGTTGGGAACATGTGGATTTTGCCGGTGGCCGCTTCCAACCTGCCAAACTCCGAACCATAGATGAGGTCGAAGCAGATATTGCCGTCCTTGTCGGCAACGACCTCATGCAAGGCTCCCACCTGTTGTGGCAGAGCATGACGGATCTGCCTTCGAGTGACCGGGTCCAACTCACCCAGCATCCCGGTTTTCAGTTCCGCCCAGAACACATGGCCTTGCTTGTTGACGCCAACGCCGTCGGGATGAACGTACGGGTCGCCCTTGATGGGGTAGACCGTCCAGCGCGCGCCGGCATCCAACTCCCTTGGGTTAAGTCTGAGGATGGAGCTCGAACCGCGATCGCTATGCCATATGCTGCCATCCAACGGTGAGATAAACGTGGACCCGAGATGGTGAAAGTTTCCCGGCGGCGGGGATGGGTCTTGAGCATAAATGACCCCGTCTATCATGTCAGCGCCTACCTTAGGCCCTCCGGGAGCAATGGGAAGGTCCGCGGGAAGATCGTAGGACACGTAAATTGACTTGGAGGCGAGTTCTTCATCGATCGGCGCCGGGTCTATGCGGAGTCTTTTTGTCGTTGTACCCGGCCCGAAGTTCTTAAACATGTACTCCGCCAGGAGTTCCTTCTGCTGTCTATCAAACCGTGTTCTGCCAAGGGCTAAAACATACGGGTTGTATCCGGGACCCGTTTCCGTCATCTTTTCGATGCCCCGCATGAAATCGTCTTTGGTCATGGGGCGCCAGCCGGTGGCATGGCAGCCGGTGCAGTTTTCCCTTATCAGATCGAGCCCAGGTCCCGCGGGGAAAATATCCTCCATGGTGTTGACATACTCGACCTTCCCAGTGGTTCGGCGGACGGGTCCTCCCTCATCTTCGCCTCTCACTTCTGGGGCCCCCGCCTGCACGCGCTTCTTTACGGCCAGGTCCCCCGTCTTGGTTTCATCGGGCCCCAACTGCACGAATACCTTAGGGGTGTCATAGCCTCGCATGTCCACCGTCAATTCGTACTGGCCCGGCAGTGCTTGCGGGACGGTGTACTCACCCTTATTGGTGAATACCGTGTACCAAAGTCTGCGATCTAAGTTATGAGCCTGGACGCGAAACGCAACGACCGTCCCCTGGTCCGCGGTGACCTTACCGCTGATCGTGCCGCGCCCAGTCCCCTGGGCCGAGGCCAACGGAGCAACACACAAAAGCACTGCACTCAGTGCAGCGCCTACGCCGAATATTCTGCTGCGCTCGGGATGCATCATGGTCTCCCTTTCTACACAAACGCTCTTTGAATCAAGGTTGTCTAGAACGCCCGTTTCGGCCTGCCTGGCGGGCGCGAAAAACCGTACCCTTGAGGGCCCACACCGACCTCAAGGTGCCGTCACTCCTTCATGCTCCAGGGGCAATATATTCAGCGAGGGATATATGTTTGAACGGGGAGTTTGTCCATACGTATAACTACCTATAGTGCTTCGGCCTAAGCGGTGATGAGGCCTTCACGAATCGCGAATCGCACGAGCTCGCTGAAGTTCGAGAAGCCCATCTTGTGCATGATGTGGTTTCGATGGCCCTCCACCGTTCGAGTCGACAGGTGGAGCTTCACGGCCACTTCTTTGTTGCAATTGCCACTCGCCAGGAGGCCGACGATTTCGAGTTCCCGCTTCGTCAACTCGCGTTCGGTCTTGTCGCCGGTCTTCTGATCTTGAAAGAAGCTTCTTACTTCGAATTCGCGGGGTTTCGGCGAGGGAAATGAGCGGCGTTGCCGCAAGCACTGAATCGTCAATAAGAGCTTCGATTCAGCGTCGGACCTGAGAATATATCCGTGGGCGCCCGCGTCCAATACTCCGCGGATGGACTCTTCGGCCGTATGCATCGTAAGGATCTGCGTTCCAGGGTTCGCTTCACGAATCGAAGCAATAGCCCCGAGCTCATCCATTCTCCCCAGACCCATTATGATCAGGTCCGGCTTTTTCTTGCTCGCGAGCGGCAAGACTTCCCGCACGTTTGAGACTTCGCCGCACACCTCTAATTCTGGATCTGAACCAAGAAGCCCGCGCAGACCGCGGCGCACAAGGGGAAATTCATCCGCCACTAAGATTCGATAGGGACTCCGGCAAAAGGCTGATGTGCTCATGGGCATGGGACCGAATCAAGGGGATTTTGATCAAAGCCAAGGATTCGCACCCGTATGGAACGCCCTGAAGCCGCAGTTGGTTACGAGATTGCGAGAAAAAGCTGGCGCTAGTTCGGCCCCGCGAGGACCGTGGTGTACAGGAGATTCGGCGGGACATATGACGTGTTGGCCCCGTTCAGCGGAATCCACGTCTCGCTGTCGTAGGAATAGATCGAATTATTCACCGCTGCGACGCTGGCGGCCGCAAGCGTCCCTGAGTCATACCATGTGTCTTCTCCCGTGCTTTCCTGCGTTACCACGTAATAGCTGGTGCTGGCCTGCAAGGTGATCGAGTTCGCCAGCGAACCGTACACAAATTGGCCGGCCGTGCATCCCGCCATGTTCACCCATAGCGCGCTGCCTGCTACATCCGCTCCCGTGCTGGCGCTTACCAGCTTAACCGTGTGCGTCGCGCTGTTCCCTGCCAGGCAGATGCGTCCCAGTGCCGTGACGCTGATCGCGCTTCCGCCCACCGTGAACTTCATCCCCACCCATCCGCCGAAGTTGTTCCGCACCGCTGGACTGTTCAGCGCGTACCCGGTGATGAAAGCCGTCGCTCCCCCTCCCCCGCCGCTGCTCGCGGTGAAATTGGCCGTGTAGGTGGTCCCGCTGGTCGGCGAAACGGTGTGGGAAATCGCTCCACCGTCGCTCCAACTTGTGAACACGTACTGTGTTCCGGTCCCCTGCGGACTCGTCGTCGCTATCGTGTGTTGCGAGCCAGATGTCCAGTTGAAGCTCTGCGCTGTCGTGTAGGCCGTGCCATCCACGCTGAACGACACTCCCGCCGGACTTCCCTGCACCGTGATTGGAATCGTGCTCGCTACCGACGTGGTGTACTGAAAATTCGGCGGCACATACGACGTGTTGGCGCCATTCAGCGGTATCCACGTCACGCTGTCGTAGGAATAGATCGAATTGTTCACCGCCGCGACGCTCGTTGCCGCAAGAGTTCCTGAGTCATACCACGTGTCGCCCCCAATGCTTTCCTGGGTGACTACGTAATAGCTGGTGCTGGCCTGCAAGGTGATCGAGTTCGCCAGCGAACCGTACACAAATTGGCCGGCCGTGCAGCCCGCCATGTTCACCGATAGCGCGCTGCCTGCTACATCCGCTCCTGTTCCGACGCTTACCAGCTTGACCGTGTGCGTCCCGCTGTTCCCTGCCAGGCAGATGCGCCCCAGCGCCGTAACGCTGATCGCGCTTCCGCCCACCGTGAACTTCATCCCCACCCACCCGCTGAAGTTGTCGCGCACCGCCGGACTGTTCAGCGCGTACCCGGTGATGAAAGCCGTCGCTCCCCCTCCCCCGCCGCTGCTCGCGCTGAAATTAGCCGTGTAGGTGGTCGCGCTGGTCGGCGAGACGGTGTGCGAAATCGCCCCGCCGTCGCTCCAACTTGTGAACACGTACTGTGTTCCGGTCCCCTGCGGACTCGTCGTCGCTAGCGTGTGCTGCGAGCCCGATGTCCAGTTGAAGCCCTGTGCCGTCGTGTAGGTCGTCCCGTCCACGCTAAACGATACTCCCGCCGGATTCACCTGCACCGTCACTGGAATCGTGCTCGCTACCGACGTGGTGTACTGAAAATTCGGCGGCACATACGATGTGCTGGCGCCATTTAGCGGAATCCACGTCTCGCTGTCGTAGGAATAGATCGAATTATTCACCGCTGCGACGCTGGTGGCCGCAAGCGTCCCCGAGTCATACCATGTGTCTTCTCCCGTGCTTTCCTGCGTTACCACGTAATAGCTCGTGCTGGCCTGCAAGGTGATCGAACTTCCCAGCGAACCGTACACAAATTGCCCGGCCGTGCATCCCGCCATATTCACCGATAGCGCGCTGCCTGCTACATCTGCTCCCGTCCCGGCGCTTACCAGCTTGACCGTGTGCGTCCCGCTGTTCCCTGCCAAGCAGATGCGCCCCAGCGCGGTGACGCTGATCGCGCTTCCGCCCACCGTAAACTTCATCCCCACCCATCCGCTGAAGTTGTTCCGCACCGCCGGACTGTTCAGCGCGTACCCGGTGATGAAAGCCGTCGCTCCCCCTCCCCCGCCGCTGCTCGCGGTGAAATTGGCCGTGTAGGTGGTCCCGCTGGTCGGTGAAACGGTGTGGGAAATCGCTCCGCCGTCGCTCCAACTTGTGAACACGTACTGTGTTCCGGTCCCCTGCGGACTCGTCGTCGCTATCGTGTGCTGCGAGCCCGATGTCCAGTTGAAGCCCTGCGCCGTCGTGTAGGCCGTGCCATCCACGCTGAACGAAACTCCCGCCGGATTCCCCTGCACCGTCACTGGAATCGTGCTCGCTGCCGACGTGGTGTACTGGAAATTAGGCGGCCCATACGACGTGCTGGCGCCATTTAGCGGAATCCACGTCGCGCTGTCGTAGGAATAAATCGAATTGTTCACCGCTGCGACGCTGGTCGCAGCTAGCGTACCCGAGTCATACCACGTGTCTCCACCGGTGCTTTCCTGCGTTACCACGTAATAGCTCGTGCTGGCCTGCAAGGTGATCGAACTTCCCAGCGAACCGTACACAAATTGGCCGGCCGTGCATCCCGCCATGTTCACCGATAGCGCGCTGCCTTCTACATCCGCTCCCGTGCCGGCGCTTACCAGCTTGATCGTGTGCGTCCCGCTGTTCCCTGCCAGGCAGATGCGCCCCAGCGCCGTGACGCTGATCGCGCTTCCGCCCACCGTAAACTTCATCCCCACCCACCCGCTGAAGTTGTTCCGCACCGCCGGACTGTTCATTGCGTACTGGGTCACAAAAGCCGTCGCTCCCCCGCCGCCCCCGCCGCTGCTCGCGCTGAAATTGGCCGTAGCCGTGACTGGGCCTGACATCGTTACCGATTGCGGGTTGGCGGCACCGCTCAATCCTCCGCTCCAGTTCACAAACGTGAAGCCGGAAGCGGCTGCCGCCTTCAACTGGACCGAAGTCCCGCTCGCGTAATACCCCGTCGCCGATGTGGGATTCGCCGTGATGCTTCCGCTTCCCGAAGGGCTCGCGCCAGCCGTCAGGAGATATTGCGTGGCGAAATTCGCCGTGTACGTGGTGGTCGCTGCGCTCGCGGTGACGGAGTGGCTGATCGCGCCGCCGTCGCTCCAGCCCTGCCAGACAAACTGCGTGCCGGTTGAGCCAGTCTGCGGAGAGGAAGTGGACAGAGTATGTGTGCTGCCGATAATCCAATTGAAGCCTTGCGGACCGGTGCAGAGTCCTCCGTTATCGACTGAAAGAGCAGGACCATTAACATTCGTGCTCACGGTCACGTTCACGGTGCCGCTGGTTGGCAGCAGCCCGTACACGGAAAGGAAGTTGGACTGGGTGTTCACGTAGACTTTTCCGTTGGCCACGATGGGAGTCGACATTTTGACAAATGTCCCCAAGGCGTCGCGGCAGGGGTTCTGATCGGAGTTGTAGAGTTCCTGCGTGATGTCACTGGCGTTGTACGCGCGAAGCGTTCCGGGCACGGCGTTAAAAAAGGGATCCTGCGTCGCGGTGGTCGCCCATACGATTCCGGTTCCCGCCGCGCTCCCGTTGGAACTCACCGTCATCCCCCCGGTTCTGGTGGGCAGCACCGTGCCGACGCTGGCGGCACCGGTTAGGAACTGCTGCGAACCGGGGTCGAATGGATAGGCGCGCAGATAATCCTGGGCATCCCAAACATACAAATACGGATTGGTGGCGTTTGGCCAGAAGGCGGTCGGCAGAGTCTGGCCGCAGTCGGTGGTGCCGCAACCCTGCGAGGCCTGAAATTCCTGTACCGGCCCGCTTCCCAGCAGCTCCAAACCACCCAGATTGTCCTGATTCAGCAGGTAAATGACCCCTACTTTGCCGCCGGTAAAAGCCAGGGTCGTGCCGGGGATCAGGGTCACTCCATCCGCGGTCTCATCCAGGTTTCCGCCATACAGAAAGCTCCAGTCCGCCGGCGTAAACCAATCGATCGGCGAAAGCGAGCCCGGACCGAATTTCACCACCGAGTCGCCGAACGAGGAGGGCGGATTATAGTAGTCGCTGTCGAATGCCGCATAAACATTCCCCGCTGAATCGACGGCGAGGCCTCGCCCGGCCTGCCAGAAGGCCCCGCCCTGACTGGTAGGCGTGGTCTCGAAGGTCGCCAGGCGGACGCTCAAATCGTCGCCCTGGAAAGTTTGAACGAAGCCCTCCTGGCTTTTCGTTACACCGTCTGTCTCCTGCACATTCGCGGTCCCCACATACAGCACGTTGTTGTAGAGCAGGAGCGCGGCTCGTTGCAGCCAGGTCGTCGCGTCGGTTTTGGTTACGCCGGAAGGAAAGGTATAGGTGATTCTCTGCGGCGAGTTGAATTTCAGGGCCCCGGTGCCCAGGTCGAGGGCAAACACATTGAGGCCCACGTCGCTCGACTGTATAACCGCGGTCACGTAAATCGTGTTCGTGGACCGATCGATTACCGGCGTGCTGAGTATGCCGAGCGTGGGTCCGAGAAAACAGCAGCCGGTCTGCAGGGGAGCGCCTAGGGTTACCGACCAGTAGGGCGCGCTGTCATTCGGATTGTCAGCGTCGAAGGCGTAAACCGAATTCCCCAGAGTCGCCACGTATACCACATCACGCACTCCCACTCCGGGGACATTGAAGTTCGTAACGATCAGCGGAGATGCGTAAAAAGGCGCGTCCACAGCTCGCGTGAACAATTTGCCGAATTGCACGCTATTCACATTTGCAGTTGTGAGGACTGTTTCCTGCATGTTGCTGCTGGTGCGGTTTAAATCGTACTGCGCGGTAAGAACGTCGACCTGTGCGGAAATCGTTCTGGAGGCGAGAATGGCAAGCAGGAGAACCAGGGCTTTAAGTTTCACTGCATCCTCACTTGCCTGACACGCGTGAGTTCCCGGCCCCCTCAGCCCCGGAAAAACGCGCCTTTGCGAATTAAGGGACTAAGTATAGAGATGGTCGCTTACGGGAAGAAGGTTAATTATTGACTCGGATTCACTTTGGGGTCACGTACCATACCGTTTAGTACGGTCATCGCTAACCAACTCCAATGGTCGAAATCGTCCATCTGGGTGTCCGGCGCCGAGGCTTTGCGCAACCGATGATAGTCACAGTCTGCGACGCGGCCTACGCACTGCGTGAAACTTTGCGCTTTGTAAAATGACGTGACGAAACCTGACTGGTTACACTATCCTGCACCGTGCGTGAGGTTGCGGCATGAGCAAATGGCGGAAGCGATCTGAATCTGCACTCAACAACCCTCAGAGTCATACCCACAAGCCAGCCGACACTTCGCGGCGTAATTTCCTGAAGACCGCCGGCCTCACCGCCGGGGCGGCCTTGATCCCGGCATCCTCTTTGGCCCAAGGAAAATCCGCGGCCGCCGCGAATGGCAAATTCGCTTTTCCACAGATCAACCAGCAGTTCATGATCACGCCCGATCAGGCGTGGGACTGGGACTGTTTTCAAGAGCCAGGGCGGCCCCACCTATGCCGGCAGCGCGGGCTGGAAGCGCTACACCGACTTCCTGATCTCGAAGATGCCGGAGTTCGGCGCCGTCGACCTGGACTACGTCGAGATTCCCTACGACCATTACATCGTGGACGATTGGCCGGATCGGCGCACCCACATCCACGACTCCGGCATGGCGGTCGAGAAGCTCGTTACCGACGGAACGCCGGTGCCGGTCGTGGCCTCTTACGGCATGACGTCCGGCTCCACGCCGCCGGAAGGCATCACCGCGCAGATGCTTTATTACGACCCCGCCCATCCGCCGGCCGCACGCGAGATCGCCGGGAAGATTCTCGTATTCCAGACCGCGCCCTACCCCGATCCGCCGTACTCCAATTCGTTCCTGGATAACTACACCCTGACCGATTACGAATGGCGCTCGCCAGGCAAATGGCCGCCGCTGTTTACGCCGCCGCGCCGCCAGCGTCACCAGTTCCTATCATTCCCGCTGGGTCTGGAGTCAGCTGAACGGGTTTGCCGCGATCGGCATCCATGGACATGCCGCGGGCATGGTCGTCGTGTACGACCTGTCGCCGGGCGCCGCGTTCGGGCTGGCGCAGCGCAGCGTCTATACGCCGGACGGCAAGGCGGGGCTCGGCGCGGAGTACGTCAACTGTCCCACGCTCACGCTCGATCGCGTGAACGGAGCGAAGGTGCTGGCGGACGCGAAGGCCGGAAAGACGGCCACGCTGACTCTCACCGCCCGCTTCCAGCGCGACACCGGCAAAGCCATCATCGCGTATTTGCCGGGCAGGAACTACGGCACGCCGCAGGACGAACAGGTCTTGCTCGCCACCCACACCGACGCCATGTCGTTGATCGAGGAGAACGGCGGCCTGGGCATGCTCGGCATCATGTCCTATTTCAATCAGCATGCCGAGGTCGGCACGGCCGCGCACGCTGGTCTTCTACTTCGACTGCCGCCATTTCATGCCGGGCGGCGAAGGCAGCTGGCCGCAATTCGACTACTACACGATTCACCCCGAGCGCCTGAAGCCGATCGTGGCGACGCTCGGCATGGAGCACATGGGCGGCCGCCAGACGATCGAAGTCGGGCCCGGCGGCAACCAGTACGTCTACTCCGATGAGCTCCCTGAAAACGGCGGCGTCATCACGAGCCTGATGGACGTCTACAACAACAACATCTGGCTGGTCGAAGCGATCGCCAGGGCGGCGACCGACAATCGCTGGCCCCGGGTCGACGTCAAAGCCGGCAACGTGGCGCCCGGCGTCAATGGCGGCTTCCAGGGCACGGTGAAGAGCCCGATGAACAAGGGCCGGGCCTACCGAATCCCCGGCATCGGGCTTGCCGGCGACTGGCCCGGCGGCTGGACCCAGACCTATGCCCAAATGGACACCGAGGCCGGGGCGCACGGCTTCGACAAGGACTATTTCGTGCAGCAGGTGGCCGGCTTGTCTCAGCTGGCGGGCGAATTCATGCTGGTCAAGCCGATGGTCATCGACCTCGGATGGGGCGATCTCAAGTCGGCGCTGGTGAAGCTTCAGGACTCTGCCTTCGTCGCTCCGCCGGAATGCCGCGACGCAGCGGCAAACGCTCGTGAATCAGTACGTCGCGCGTTCAGGAAAGTCGAAGTCGCCGCATACAACGATGCCAAGAGCGCGCTGAAGAACCTCGCGGCCAATGTTTCCGCCTGCGTCGTCACTGAAAAACAGGCGGCCTTGATTGCATCAGTGGAGGCCCAAATTACCAAGTTGCTCTGAAAAGTTGGCGCGCGCTCCGGGGGAACTTTCCTGATCGAGATCGAAGATCGGTACCGGCAACGGGCTGATATGCGACACATCCACGATCACAAATGTTGCGGAGGATACCTAGCTTTTCTTTCCCTCCGCTGTTAACAGCCAATCGATGCTGCCCCAACGGTTTCGCCGGCAACAAACTCTCAGCGGCAAAGCCGGGACTCCTCTTCCGCACCGGTAGAGTTGGCAGTGTTACTCCGAACTCGTTCGCACATTCCTCATAAACATCGAGCCTTCTACTTGTTTCAGAACAAGCAATGGAAGGTTATACGCTGAGGTGGGCGCGCACGACTTCGTCTGTGAGTTCGCCGATTTCGCCTGCAGCCACACGACGGCCGTTGGAGAGAATGCAGAATTCGCTGGCCACGCGGCGCGCAAAGGGCAGCTTTCTGCTCGACCAGCAGCACGGTGAGACCTTCTTCCTTATTCAGCCGAAGAATGATGTCGCCAATTTCGTGGACGATGTTGGGTTGAATTCCTTCTGTGGGTTCGTCGAGAATGAGCAGATTCGGCTCGAGGACCAGCGCGCGGCCGATGGCTAGCTGCTGCTGCTGGCCGCCGGAGAGATCGCCGCCACGGCGGTTCAGCATCTGCTTCAACACGGGAAACAGATCGAAGATGCGCTGGGAATAGCGCGGGCGCCATTCTTGCGCACGCCTAGACCCACGCTAGATTTTCCTCGACCGTCAGATGGGAAAAAATTTCACGACCCTGAGGCACGTATCCGATGCCGAGCTGGCACGTTCTTCGGCGGGGCGCTTGAGCAAATCGACTCCGTCGAAGATAACGCTGCCTGACGGGTCGTCAGCAGGCCCATGATGCACTTCAGCAGCGTGGTCTTGCCCATGCCGTTGCGGCCCATCAGGCAGATGAGCGAACCGGCCGGGACGTCCAGATCAACATCCCACAAGGTGTGGCTGCCGCCGTAAAATTGATTGAGGCCCTTTAACCGTGAGCACGATTATCCTCCGAGATAGACTTCGATTACGCGGGGATCGTTTTGCACGTGGTTCATTTCGCCTTCCGCGATTACGTGCCCTTCGTGCAGCACGGTAACGCGCTTGGCGATGGAACGAACAAAATCCATGTCATGCTCGACGACCACAACCGAGTGGTCGCCTGCGAGGGACTGCAGAAGCTCGGCCGTGCGCTCGATCTCCTGGGGCGTCATGCCGGCAACGGGCTCGTCAACCAGGAGCAATTCGGGGTCCTGCATCAGCAGCATGCCGATTTCAAGCCATTGCTTCTGGCCGTGCGACAGGATTCGGGCGGGCATCGCGTTGCGCGATGAGGCCGATGATTTCGAGGACCTCGTCGATTCTCTTTTGCTGCGCGGCGGTACGGCGGGCGAGCAAGGTTTTCAGGAAGGACTTGTCGCCGGCCAGCGCCAGTTCGAGATTTTCGAATACGGTCAACTGCTCGAACACCGTTGGCTTTTGAAATTTCCGCCCGATTCCGGACTGTGCGATTTCCGGTTCGGAGAGCGAGAGCAGATTCGAGGTCGGCTCCGAACCACGCCGTCCCCGAGTCGGGACGTGTTTTACCGGTGATGACGTCCATCATCGTGGTCTTACCCGCGCCATTCGGTCCGATGATGCAGCGCAGCTCGCCGGGATCGATCTGTAAGCGTGAGATCGTTGAGCGCTTTGAAGCCATCGAAGCTGACGGTGAGATGCTCGAGATGCAGGATTTTGTCGCGAGCGCTCATTTTTCAGATGGCTCCGGGCTATCGGCTTGAATGGGAAGCCGTTTTGACCTGCTTCTTTGCCTTGCCGGAAAAAAGACCATGATCCCGCGCGGCAGAAACAGCGTCACCAAGACGAACAACGCGCCGAGCGCATAGTTCCAAATTTCCGGAAACGCGGTGGTGAAATAGGTTTTTGCGTAATTCACGAGCAGCGCACCCGCCGCTGCCCCATAAAGCGTTCCGCGACCGCCGACCGCCACCCAGATGACCGTTTCAATCGAATTGATGGGCGCGAATTCGCTCGGGTTGATGATGCCGATCTGCGGGACATAGAGCGCGCCAGCGATGCCTGCGAGAACGGCCGAAAACACGAAGACCCAGAGCTTGAAGGATTCCACGCGATAACCGAGGAAGCGCGTGCGGCTCTCGGCGTCGCGAATCGCGCGAATCACGCGACCTGCGCGAGACGAGACGATCATGCGACAAACGAGGTAACTGGCCGCAAGCACTGCGGCAGTGATTACGAGCAGGATGAGGTGCACACGGTCGGAGTGGAGATCAAATCCGAGAATATCCTTGAAGTCGGTAAAGCCATTGTTGCCGCCAAAGCCCATGTCATTGCGGAAGAACGCAAGCATAAGGGCATAGGTGAGCGCCTGCGTGATGATGGAAAAATACACGCCGGTGACCCGTGAACGGAAGGCAAACCATCCAAATGCCAGCGCCAGCAATCCGGGCGCGAGAACGATCATGATCAGGGCGAACCAGAAGTGGTTAAATCCGTGCCAGAACCACGGCAACGACTTCCAGTTCAAGAACACCATGAAGTCGGGCAGGATGGGGTCGCCATAGACGCCGCGCGGGCCAATTCGCGCATGAGGTACATGCCCATGGCATAGCCGCCGAGCGAAAAGAAGGCCGCGTGCCCGAGGCTCAAAATGCCGCAGTATCCCCAGATCAAATCGACAGCCAGGGCCAGCACCGCGTAGCAGAGATATTTGCCGACGATGGTGAGGCCGTAGGTGGAAACGTGGAAGGCCGAAGATGACGGCACGGCGAGATTGAGGATCGGCATCACGAGCACGATGGCGGCGATGGCGCCCAAAAACCAAGCGGTCGCCGGCATCCTTGGGCGCTGATCCACAGTGTGTATTGGCGCGGTGGCATGGTTATTGGTTATCCGATGCGCGGCCCGTCGGCGGGAACAAACCGCGCGGCCGGACCTGGATGAACAGAATGAGGGCGATGAGCACAAAAATCTTCGCCAGCACCGCTCCGGCGTAGGGCTCGAGGAGTTCGTTGACGATGCCCATCGACATGCCGCCCGTCATGGAGCCCCAGAGATTTCCGACACCGCCAAAGACGACCACCAGGAAGGAATCGATGATGTAGGACTGACCTAAGTTGGGATTCACGTTGGTCAACTGGCTTAGCGCCACGCCGGCAAGGCCGGCAATGCCGGAGCCGAGCCCGAAGGTCATCGCGTCGACCCATTCGCTGCGGATACCCATAGCTTTGGCCATGGCGCGGTTCTGCGCAACGGCCCTGATTTCCAGGCCCATTCGCGTGTACTTCAGGACGACGAGAAGGGCGGCGAATACAAGCAGTGTGAAGATCACGATGTAGAGGCGGTTGTAAGTGATTGAGAGCGCGTGATTCAGTTCCAGCGTGCCGCTCATCCAGGCGGGCGTTTCCACCGAGCGGTTCAGCGCGGTGAAAATCGTGCGCACGAGTTGCTGCAGGATGAGGCTTACGCCGAAGGTGGCCAGCAGGGTCTCCAAGGGCCGTCCGTAGAGGAAACGAATGATCGTGCGCTCGATCAGGATGCCGATCAGGGCGGCGACCAAAAATGCGGCGGGAATGGCAACGAGGATAGATGTCTCACCGTGGTTTGGCATCGCCACCTGCACAACATAGGTGGTGTAGGCGCCGATCATCATGAGTTCGCCATGAGCCATGTTGATGACACCCATCACGCCAAACGTAATAGCCAGACCGATTGCGATCAGCACAAGCACGGATCCCAGGCTCAACCCGAAGAAAAGGGTTTCAAGCCCTGAATAGAACGTGCGCCGACGGGTGATCGACTTGACCGCGGTCGCCGCGGCTTGCCGCACCTGCGCATTTTGTTCGGCGAAGCTGCCATCCGGAGATTTCTCGATCAGCCCCTGCAACTTGTTGAGCACATCCTGTCGGAGGCTGCCCCGCAACGCCGAGATCGCGGCAAGACGCGTCTGCGCATCCTGACTGTCCACGTCGACTAAAGCGAGACCGGTGGCAATTTCCTTTTTAACTCTTGAATTGGTTTCCACGGCAAGTCGCTGACGCAACATCTGGATATTCGCTTCATCGAGATCCTTCTCGATGTCCTGCACCGAAGCGAGCCGGATGGATGCGTCCGGACTGGATAATCCATAACGAGCCAGCGTGGTTTGCAAAATGCGCCGCAAGTGGTTGTTTGCAACGATTCGGCTGAGGTCATCCGCAGAGGCGGAGCCAGCGCTCTTGAGGGTAAGCGGGTCGATCAGGCTGAGCGTAGGTGCGTCTTCCGCGCCGGGCCTCGCGATAAAAATCTTCTGATCATTATTACGGAAGTAGAGACGGTCTTCCAGGAAGGCAGTGAGTACAGCCCGTGAGCTGGGATGGCCGCTCTGGGCGAGTTGGTCGATGATCTTTTCTTTATCTTCGAACGAAGCGGTGCGCAACTGCCCGAGAGTTGCAAGAAAGCTCGCGTCGGCCGGCGATTGCGCATAGAGGGGTCCAGCGCTCCGGCCGGCAAGCAGTAGCAGCACCAGCAGCCACTGCACGCCGGCCCGGAGGATGGGCGTCTTCATTTGTAGTTCTGTCCGGAGCACGTCTTGGTTGCTTTGTTGTAGTTGCCGCATTTGAGCGTTACCCAATCCGCGACAATGTCCTTATCGGACGGCAGATAACGCGACCACGCTTCGCCGGGGACGGTGCCAGGCGTCTTCCAGACCACGTCGAACTGCCCATCGGCGCGCACCTCACCGATGTAAACCGGCTTGGTGATGTGGTGGTTCGGCAGCACTTTCGCGATGCCTCCCGTGAGGTTCGGTGTCTCAATGCCCGGCAGCGTGGCGATCACCTTTTCTGGATTGGTTGTGCCGGCCTTCTGCACCGCTTTCACCCACAAGTTGAAGCCGATGTAGTGGGCTTCCATGGGATCGTTGGTGGTCCGCTTCGGGTTCTTGATGAAGGTATGCCACTGTTGAATGAACGCCTTGTTCTCCGGCGTGTTGATGCTTTCGAAATAGTTCCAGGCCGCCAGGTGGCCAACGAGAGGCTTGGCATCCAGACCCGAAAGCTCCTCTTCGCCGACCGAGAAGGCGACGACGGGGATATCTTCCGCCGAGATCTTCTGGTTGCCAAGCTCCTTGTAGAAAGGAACGTTGGCATCACCGTTGATTGTGGAGACGACCGCAGTCTTCTTTCCGGCGGAGCCGAATTTCTTGATCGCAGAGACTCGCGCCTGCCAGTCGGAGTAACCGAATGGGGTGTAGTTGATCGAAATGTCTTCCGGTTTCACGCCCTTGGCAAGAAGGAAGGCCTCGAGAATCTTGTTGGTGGTGCGTGGGTAGACATAGTCGGTTCCCTCGAGCACCCAGCGCTTTACGCCGACGTCATTCATCAGATACTCGACAGCCGGAATGGCCTGCTGATTCGGTGCAGCGCCGGTGTAGATGACATTCTTCGAAGACTCCTCTCCCTCGTACTGGACGGGATAAAAGAGCAGGCCGTCATCCTTCTCGAACACGGGCAGGACCGATTTTCTGGAAACCGAGGTCCAGCAGCCGAAGACGACGGCGACTTTGTCTTTTTCCAGCAACTCCTGGGCCTTTTCTGCGAAGAGGGGCCAGTTCGACGCCGGATCTACGACCACGGCCTCGAGCTTCTTGCCGAGGAGTCCGCCCTTCTTGTTCTGCTCGTCGATCATCATGAGGATTGTGTCTTTGAGGGTTGTCTCGCTGATGGCCATCGTGCCCGAAAGAGAATGCAGCACGCCCACCTTGATAGTTTCGCTCTGGGCCTTCGCCATTACCGTGAAGACGACCACAATGGCAAGGGCCAAGCCTGCCATGCGCATACCTTTGTATCTCATTGCTTTCCCCCTTGTGAGTTTCCAGACATGCATCGCTTTGCGTGTTTCATAGGTTTCCCCGTTGAATTCCTGCAAATGGATCACGGCGTTGCAATGGTAGCGCTGCGACTCTACCGCTCCTTACGTGGCTGAAACTCAATGAGAGCCCAGACCGAAGGTCTTGGAGAACTGGAGTTGCAGACCAACGCCCGCCTCCCAGTTGTTTTTCGTTATAGCATCGTTGAAGCGCGCGTCCCTGTAGAAGCTCATCACGCGCGCGTCGAACTGTTTGATGATGTAGTTGAAGTTCACTTCTGCGGTGTTCTGGCGATAGGCAGGGGTCGCAGTGCCGATTCCGTGGGTAAATTGCGCGATGGCGTACTTACCCAGGAGTTCGAATTTCCCCATGCCTACTTCCTTCGGAATGAGGAAGGACGCGAGGCCATAGGCACCCTGACTCTTGGCATAGCTGGCGTTGTATCCGCCAAGCCGGTTATAGCGGGAATATTCACTCTCAATCGTGAATGCTCCGCCGCCCGGTACCTTCTTTTCCATCAGGAAATCGACAGTCGAGGCGGTATCGCCGGCTTGCACTTCGGTGGCCCCGGCAATCGCGAGGAGGTTCTTGTCCCCATAGTAGGTTCCATTCAGGTAGTAACCGTTCTCGGGGTCCCAGAAATCGACCTGGACGCGGCCGGCCCAAATGAGCTTGTTGCTTCCGTCGTTTGTCGAAGCGCCGTCGAAGGCACCCACGGCGACCTTCACCTTGGCGATGCCCTCTTTAAAGTCGCCCCAGTACATTGCGCCATTGTCGCGGCCCTGATAAACGAAGGGATAGCCGTCCTGAATACCGTCGGTGTACACGTCCCACTCATGCGCGTAGAACGGGCCGTAAAGGTTGGCGCGGTCACTCGGCGGGAGAAAGCGGCCAAACCAAATATTGAACTTGGGCGAGAAGTGAAATTGCCCTACCGCGTCCAATATATTGAGATCGTCGGTTGAACTCGTGTAGTCGGTATTGAACATCACGCTGATGTACTTGGTGATGTCCCCGCCGAAATAGAGACGCGCGTGGTTTAGCGAGAAATTATCGAGGTCGGTGCCGACATCCGGCTCGGTATGCTGGTAACTGGTTTGTATGCCGCCGCCAACGGTGAGCGTTGGTTCAAAGTTGTCTGTCTGCGCCCAAAGCGGAGAGGCGGCCAAGAGCACCAGCACAGCCAGCAAAACGGGCGAACATCCTTGGTAAACAAAAACCCGGACTCTTCGAGCACAACGCGTAAGCATGTGGGATCCTCTCAGTCTGTAGGCGCACCGCGCCGCTATTTTGTGGGACACGAGCAGAACGTTTAATGTTGTGTTAACTGTGGATTCACAACTTTTTAATGTTGTTGACCGTGAGAATATCGCTGAAAGGAAAGTGCAAGTCCAACTCGAATTTCAAATTGCGTCGATTCGAATAATCACTGCGGGAGTTATGACAGACTAAAGCAGTCCGATACACACCGACCGAAGAGTTAGTGACAGAATTATGAAGCTAAGATAGTAGCCGCAAAGTAGCTTTTCACCTTTCAGGTTCCATCTTACAATGACCCTTCGTGTATCCGAGACGTAGTGATCATCGACACACATTTGGCTGCTTAACAACAAGGCGCACTCAACTCGCGTTGCGCTGCGATTATACGGCGTTGCCTTTGACTTTTTGCTGAGCACTGTAAATGAAACCGGCCAAGTTCAGATATGTTCGCGCCGAGACGGCGGATCAAGCGGTAGAGCTGCTTTGTGCCGGCGAGGGTACATCCAGGATTCTTGCCGGCGGGCAAAGCTTAATCCCCGCACTCAGCGCGCGTACCACCTCGGCTTCGTCACTGATCGACATCATGCGATGCCCCAGCCTGGACGCCCTGTCCGAGGCCCAAGGGCGCGTCAACATCGGCGCCGCTTGCCGTCAATCCCAGATAGAACGAAATCCTGTGGTCCATAAGTTCATTCCATTGCTCTCCGAAGCGCTGGGCTGGGTCGCGATGCCGCAGGTTCGGAGCCGCGGAACGGTCATCGGCTGTCTGGCACAGGCGAATGCAGGCGGCGAAGTGCCGGTCGTGTCTCTCGCGCTGGATGCTGAACTCGAGATCCTGTTGAGCAATGGCGCAAGCCGCAGGATGCCCGCCAAAGACGTCTATGCTGTTGAAACCGGCACGAAACTGCCTCCGAATAGCCTCATCCTATCGGCGTCGTTTCGGAGCCGAAGTGGCGGTGAAGGCTGGGGATTTTCCGAGGTCCAGTTGCGCCAGGGCCATTTCGCCCTCGTATGTTGCGCCGCTACACTTTTGGTTGAGGAGACCGGGCGCATAAAATCGGCAAGTATTGCAGTCGGAGGTCTCACCGCGAGTCCTTACCGCGCACGGCTCGCGGAAGAAGCCCTGACCAGCGAAACTGCTGATCATGATTCCCTGATTCGCGAGGCGGCGCATATCGCTGCTGCGGAACGCCCCTGGCCGGCGCGGACCGATCTGCACGCTACCGGCGCTTTTCGATCAAAGGCGGCCATCGCGGCCGTTGGCCGAGCTCTCACAGATGCCCGAGCCCGATGTTCCTACCCTCGGGGTAACCAATGACGGTTTATGATACGACGCCCCCTGAGTCACCATGGGATGACCCGAGCGAATCGCGGACGGAACTCAACGTAACGGTGAACCGGAAGGACGTGCGGACGTTTGTGGCTGACCGTCTTTTGCTGAGCGATTTTCTGCGCGAGCACCTCGGACTGACTGCGCTGAAAGTCGCTTGCGGAGAAGGCGCATGCGGGGCCTGTACCATCTTGGTGGACGGCGAGCCAGCGCGATCCTGTACCCTGCTGGCGGTGCAAGCCGAAGGGGCTGAAATTCTCACCCTCGAGGGAATGATCACTTCCGATGGGCTAGACCGTGTGCAGCAAATCTTCCAGCAGTGCCATGCCCTGCAGTGCGGATACTGCACGCCCGGATGGCTGGTGACCGTCTACGGCATGATCAAACGGTCCGTCAATCCGGATTCGGAGGAAGTCGCGCAATACCTTAGCGGCCACCTCTGCCGCTGCACCGGCTATCGAAATATCTGGACGGCGGTGCGGCGAGCGCTGGGCGCAACAAACGATCATCCCGCGGGCGAGAACAAATGACGGAGGGGCGACTTAACTACGTCCGGGATTCGCGTAGACGCCGCTACGTCGGCGAAGCAGTTTTGCGCGCCGAGGACGAGTGCCTGTTGCACGGGGCTGGCGGATTCGTCGGGGATATTGCCGCGCCAGATGCGGCGGAAATCTGCATCGTCCGCTCGCGGGAGCCGCATGCGATCCTTCGCGCGATCCGCACCCAACGCGCCCTGGCAAGTCCCGGTGTAATTGCGATCCTTGCCGCTAGCGATCTGGATTTAGCCGACGACGTGCTTCCGTGTGTGGACATGATCCCGGGAACACTGGACGTGCGACAGCGGGTCATGGCACGCGATCGGGTTCGCTACGTCGGCCAGCCGGTGGCGCTGGTCGTGGCGGCGAATCGCTATCTCGCCGAAGATGCGGCGGCCCTGGTTGAGATTGACTACGAATCGCTCCCGGTAGTTACCGATCATATGTCAGCTATGGATCCGGGCGCGACCTTGCTGTATCCAGAACTGGGGACAAATGTCGTCTATCAGGTAACGCAGCGGGACGGCGATGCAGACTTCGCAGCACGCGACGGCGATCTAGTTATTCGCAAGCGGTTTGAATTCCACCGGCAAACCGCCGTTCCCTTGGAAGGGCGCGGTGTTCTGGCGAGGATCATCGACAAGGGCGAGCGGCTGCATGTGGAGAGTTGTACGCAGCTGCCGCAAATGTTGCGGACTGTGCTCGCGCGAACGTTGGGCCTCAGCCTGGAGCGGATTCGCGTGATTGCGCCACGGCTTGGCGGCGGCTTCGGTTGCAAGGAGATGGTTTATCCCGAGGAGATACTGATTCCCGCCGTGGCGCGGAAACTTCAACGGCCGGTACGGTGGATCGAGGACCGCCGGGAACACTTTGCTTCCGCGACGCATGCGCGGGAAGAAACCGTCGAGGCCGAGGCGGTGGTAGCCAGAGACGGCACGTTTTCAGGGCTGCGCCTAACCGGTTGGGCAAACATCGGGGCGGCATTCGGCTTTGTGGGCAACACGCCGATCACAGCGATGGGTGCAATGGTGCGTGGTCCCTACCGCGTTCCCAACCTGGATGCGCGGATGTTCTCGGTGGTCACGAATAAGACTCCGCTGAATGTATTGCGTGGCGCGGGAGGGCCGCAGGCTGCGCTGGTGATGGAGCGTCTTCTGGATGAGGCCGCGCGGCTGCTGGGAATGGATCGCGCCGACATTCGCAGGCGAAATCTGATTCAACCGAATGAATTGCCTCTCGATCGCGGCCGGACAGGCTTTGCGGGCGCGCACCACATCATTTACGACGAGGGGGATTATCCGCGCTGCCTGGAAGCCGGGCTGCGGCTCGCCGAATATGAGAATTTTGAGAGCGAACGCGACGCGGCGCGCGCGCGGGGAAGATTAAGGGGTCTTGGCATCTCGATGTATGTCGAGATAACGGCGGTGGGACCGTATGAAACTGCTCGGATCGCTTTGCAGCCGGATGGAACGGTTCTTCTCTTCAGTTCCATTATGCCGGTGGGGCAGGGTTCGGAGACGACGCAGCGGCAACTGGTCGCAGAGGAACTAGGCGTCGCGATGGAGCAGGTCGCCATCCGCCAGGGCGATACCGACGAGGTGCCGGATGCCGTGGGAACATTTGCCAGCCGCGGCGCGGCTGTCGGAGGAGCCGCCGGGCGCATGGCGGCGCGCGAACTGATCAAGACTGATCCTCGACTGTTTCGCCACGGAGCTCAAATGCGATCCCGCCGCACTTCGGTGGGAAAGCGGCGGAGTAATACTTCCGGAACCCGACGGGGAATTCATTCCGCTGCCGGAAATTCCTTCTCGGCTGGCGTTACTGCGGAGAAATCCGCTGCCGCAGGGAATCGAGGCCAAGTCATCGGCTCGAAATTCCAAGGCCCTCCTATTCCTACGCAACACACATCGCGGTGGTGGAAATCGATCCCGAAACGGGGCGACTCGAAATCCCGCGTTACGCCGTCGCGCATGATTGCGGCAGGGTGGTGAACCCGATGCTCGTGGAGGGCCAAATTGTCGGAGGCGTCGTTCAGGGGATTGGCGCGGTGTTGCGCGAACAGCATGGTCTATGACGCGGACGGCTATCTGCAAAGCAGGGCGATCATGGATTATGTTTTGCCGGGCGCGTTGGATGTTCCCGCCGATTTCCGGCTCTGGCACATGGAAACACCCACTAGCTTAAATCCGTTTGGGATGCGCGGCGTCGGGGAGGGCGGTTCGATCGGGGCACACGCGGCAGTGGCCAATGCCGTGGCCGACGCGCTGCGCGATTACGATGTACTTGTCGACGGATCAGGGCCCTTCTCGCCGACATGGATTCTGGAAGCTCTGAACAGGCCGTTGCGCAAGTCTGGATCAGGTGAGGTTCGACCCAAAGGGACGTGAAGTGAAAGGCGCGCTCAAAGCGCCGAGGCTTCAAGTCTTGGACGCAGCAGCCTTGCGCACCGCCGCGAGGCCGTAGGCGTCTTCCAAGTGCTGATCGGGTTTTTCCTTCAGGTACTTCACGAAGAGCGCGATGCCGTCAGGATCCTCCAAAATATCCACCTTGACGCCCTTCTTTCGAATCAGGTCTTCCGTGCCAGAGAAATTTGTGATGTCCCCGACGACCAGCCGGCTGAATTGGCGACGGTAAATTAACGCCGCACAGATGTCGCAAGGGCTGAGCGTCGAGAAAATTGTCGTCTGGCTGAAATCGACACGGCCGGCATCGCGCGCGGCCGAAGTCTCGCCGTGGTTGTAGGGATGGTTCTCCTGGACCAGGGTGTTGTGGCCTTTGCCGACGATCTGCCGCGTTGTATTGTTGACGATTACTCCACCTATCGGGCAGCCGCCCTCGTCGTATCCTTTCTTTGCCAACAGGACACCGATGCGCATGAAGTCTCGATCCGTCAGCTTCTTGAAAAAATCATCCTCGACGATCTTGGAAAGGCTCTTGGTGGGGAGATGAGCGATGGTGTTCAAAACCTCGTCGGTAACCGGAGTATCCTTCGTTATAAAGGCCTTCATAAAAGCTCCTTTCGAGACGCTGTGCCTCGAGTGTCGAGGTAATTCGCCATATAAGTTAATGGAAATAACGCCGGCAACAAATCAGTTGCGATGCCACGGAAGGTGAGCGGCCTAGGTTTCCTCCTGCAGGGAGGTCTTTGGGCGCGGGCGAAAAACAAACAGCAAAAGAACCACGGCGAGGTAAGCGAGGTAAACAAAGGGCAGCTTTCCGTACACGCCTTCGGGCACGGGATAGAGATTCGCGATTAGGGCGTAACACCATGGCGGCAAAAGCGATCCAGGGGATCGTCTTCGTTGCAGAGTTTACCACGCCATGATGATCGCGCAGATAGCCTGGGAGGGCGAAACATACCAGCCCATAGGTGACGACGAAGCCATAGACCGCCATCATACCGAGCCAGCCATAGACGTCGAGTCCACTGAAGCCCTTCATGGCAAAAAAGGCAACCGGAAGAAACGCGGCGAGGCCGGTAACGATGGTGGCGCCAGTCGGGGTTTCGTTTCGCGCGTGCGTGGCGCGCAGCGAAGCGTGCGTCAGTCCATTGTGCGACATCATCAGCAACACGCGCGCGGCCGCCGTGATGCCTGCCAGAATGCCAGCGAACAGGCTGACGAGCGCGCCAAAATCGATCAGTAATCCGAGCAGAGGGACTCCGCCGACTTGCGCAAGCACGTGCATAGGCACGTCGCTGGTGCCAAGGTCCTTCCCGCTCATACCCAGGCCCAAAACTTCCGTGTAGGCGCAAATCGTGAAAAAGACGCCTCCCAGCACGGCCGTCAGCATTACGGCGCGAGGAATGGCTCTTAAGGGATTGCGGGCCTCGGAACCCAGGGCCGTCGCGGCCTCGAAACCCACAAAACTATAAATAGCGAGGACCAACCCCTGCCGGAAACCGCCGGCCGTCACGCCGCGAAGATGAAACTGATTAGGATCGACGTGAAAGCCGTGGCGGAATAACACCAGCGCCAGGACGATCACGACCAGCGTTACGGAGACCGCTTCGATTACGAGCATCACGCGTGCCGAGATTTTTACATCGCGCCAGGCGATCCACACGGGAGGGGCCGCAATCAGCATAGCCGCCAGCAGCAACACGGAAAGGCCGTGGCCGGTGGCATCCCGCAGCATGAGGTTTGCGAAATAGTAAAAACCGCCTATGTTGCTGGCGCTCCCTGCCACATAGGCCAGCAGCAGACTCCATGCCGCCGTGGCCGAAAGCCACGGCGGCAAAATCATTGCGGCGTACGAATAGAGAGAGCCGGGCGACGAAGAGTAGCGGGAAAAACGGCCGATGCACCAAGCAACGAGAAGCGTTCCGCCCGTAGCCAAAAGGTATGCGAGCCAAGTGCCGTTCCCCGCCAGAGTAAACACCAAGGGCACGGTGACAAACGGGGTGAGTGTCGGGCACATCCCGGAAATCGATTGCGCCAAGGTCTCAAGGGGCGAGAGGGTTTCGTGCCGTAAACCAAAGCCGGCCGGCTTCGACTGGCCCTCAGCGGCCTCTAGCGGTAATCAGCACGGTGTTTTTCGGGATCGTC
The DNA here is from genome assembly GCA_963697575.1 of uncultured Acidobacteriota bacterium. Taxonomy (GTDB): domain Bacteria; phylum Acidobacteriota; class Terriglobia; order Acidiferrales; family UBA7541; genus Palsa-295. The sequence goes on from CAVOOP010000016.1 coordinate 84,833, forward strand.
ATGAGTGATTACTTACAGGTTACTTATGCTTATACGCTATAAGCCACGCCCGCTCAGGACCTTCGGGCGAAGGCATCATCTTGCAGCCCCTATCCGCGCTCGACAAATCGAAAGAATCGATCCTAGCCATCGAAACAATGAGTTTTCACTTGGATTGATGGTCCCCTACGATGGTCCAAACCATTTGTATCGATGGGCCTTTTTCAATAGGGTTAACGACCCTCGGTTTTCGCCCTTACAGCTTTCCTCCAGGAGACCGAACGATGTTGAAAGTTGGCCGATTTTGCGTCGCACTGTTTTTCCTTGTGTTTCTCGGCTGTTTGCCCAACTCGGCCGCCCAACAAACCTTAGGCGGCATTACCGGCACTGTAACGGACGATTCTGGGGCGGTGATCCCGGCCACCGCGGTTACGATCGTTGGTGACCAGACCAAACTGACGCGTAGTCTCCAGACGTCCGATACGGGCAGCTACGACTTTGTCGATCTGCCCATCGGCAACTACACCATCACGTTCACTCACACGGGATTTCAAACGTTAAATATTCCCTCGATTCAGGTCCAGGCCAACCGAACCGTCACTGTGAATGGCACCTTGAAGATCGGCGAAGTGGGCCAGACGATCACCGTCGAGGAGACCCCGCTCGATCAACGCCGTGGACACGACGAACGGCTACGTGATGGATAAAGTGGAAATCGACGCAGTGCCCTTGCCTACCGGATCGTTTACCGGTTTGGCGTTGCTTTCTCCTGGCGTCAACGAGGAACTTCCCGCCGGAACCGGCGCGAACGCCGGCTTGGGCAACCAACCCGTCTGGGCGAATGGGCAGCGCGACACCAGCAACACCTTCCTGTTGAACGGCGTCGACGCCAAAAACCTGTTCAATGGCAAGACGACGAGCCAAGTGGCCTCCTCGAGGGTCGTAAATGAAACGGGTGTCGCCACCTCTTCGGCGTTGAGCGCGCTTCCGGTCCAGAGCAGCGCGTCGATGTATCTCGCCATCGGCGAATCGATTCCATCGCCTGCTCCTGAGACGATTCAGGAAGTTCGCGTAAACACTTCCATGTATGACGCGCAACAAGGCTCCACAAGCGGCGCGCACATCGACATGAGCACTGCGTCCGGCACGAACGACATTCATGGGCAGGCCTATGTCCATCGCGGAACCAACTGGCTGAACGCCGCTCCCTATTTCTTCAACGACGACCCGAACATTCCCGCCAACGAAAAGAATCCGGGTTTGCACCGCTACACTGCGGGCGGAGCGGCCGGTGTGCCGATCATAAAGAACAAGCTCTTTTTCTACGGCAGCTATCAGCACACGCACGCCTCGGACGCCGAAATCGGAATCTCCAGGCCTACCGTGCCCCCCGGGCTTACCAATAACCGGTCGGCCGCGGGGCTTGCGGCAGTTGGGAACAACAACAACCTCTCAAGCGCTCTTGGCTTGGCGCGATAGTACGATCAACCCGGCCGTGGGTCTTGCGCCGGGTGACATCAACCCCATCGCGTATACCTTCTTCAACTACAAGCTGCCCAACGGGCAATATCTGATTCCCTCGGCAAATCCTAATGCTATCGCGCTGAACACAACCAATCCGGCTTTAATCGAGGCGTTTCCCGAAGACGCGGAAATTCCCGGCACAGCGTATTTCATAGCCGATCAGGCTGTCGCCAACTTGGACTGGAACCCCAACTCCCTCCACTCATTCGCGGCAAAGTATTATTACCAGCACGATCCGACGACAGCTCCCTTATGCCTATTCGTCGGTTGCGGGCTTTCCCCAACATCTGGACGCCGGCAGCCAAGTGATCTCGCTCAGCCACACGCAGATCGTCAAGCCCAACCTGAGCGTGACGGAAACCTTCGGGTTCATTCGCGAAAAGGCTTACAGTACGGTTGGCCAGCCCTTCACGCCGACGCAGTTTGGCTCGGCCTGCCAGGCTTTGACAGGCTTCGGCGCCTCCGATTGCACCATCAACACCTTCGGCTCGAATATCTTCCCCGGGATAACCATCACATGGCCGGGGAACGTCCTGCCGTCGTATCAGCCCTTGTTGAATATCGGCGCGGGTGCGCTGTCGTTGGCGGCGTTTACCGGTTCGTTCCAGAATCGATTCAATCCGTCCGCGAACGCCATCTGGACTCTCGGAAGGCACACCTTAACCTTCGGCGGAAGTTTCGAATACACGCAGCTCAACACGCGCGATCGAAGAAACCAACTGGGGACGATCGAAGCACAGGATATCAACCAGTTTCTGACCGGCACTCTCATCGACGACTATCTCTACGCCGGGACAATCATTCTTTCCGGGGACCCGAATCGTCACTGGCGAGCCAACGAAACGGGTGAATATCTCCAGGATAAATTTCAGTTGCGCCCCAACCTGTCCGTCACCGCGGGGTTGCGGTTTGACTGGGACGGCGGCTTGACCGAAACGAATGGCAAACTTCTGAATTTCGATCCGAGCAAGTACGCCTACAACTCCGTGACCGACCAGATCACCTCGACCGGTTTGATCGTCGCCGGGAACAGCAAGTACGCCACGGCTGGGGTAAGTAACTCGACTTTGACCGGGCGTCAATGGGGTTTTGCGCCGCGAATTGGCATGGCCTGGAGCCCGAAGAAGTTCGGTAACAAAGTAGTTGTTCGTGCGGGCTGGGGAATGTATTACGACCGCGGCGAACTCTATTCCTACCTGTCTCTGCCAGGGGCCCAGAGCATTGCGCCGGGCGGTCCTTTCGGCATCAATCAGCAATTGCCCTTCGTGAGCGGGCAGTTCTGCCCAACCGCATTTCCGGGCACGTTTGAGACTTGCAGCACCACTCTCTCGAATCCGTGGGGACCAGCGCTTTCCGCCCCGCCTAACGGTAATCCAACGGCCATTGCCATCACTGATCCCAGTACCGGGGTTGCGGCTCTGCCTAACGCCGCTGGCCTCGAGAACGGCGATGTTCCTTTTTATCTGGCGGCCTATGCGCGCAACAACAAGCTGCCCTATACCATGAACTCCACGCTCGACGTGCAATGGCAGCCCCGCAATGATCTTGCCATTGACATTGGCGCGGTGAACGCGCTCGGCCGGCACGAAATCATTCCGGTCCCGTTCAACCAAGCCAGGATTGCGACTCCCACCAACCCACTGTGCGGGCCGGCGCCGGTTTGCGCAAACGCGGTTGCTTCTCCACATGCGCAGTATTACACGTATGGATACACCGTCCAGACAGACTCGACGTGCGGGTATCTCGGCTGCACCCTGACTTTACCAAATGGACAACCCATGCAATTCAATACCGATGGCGGCAACGTTGACGAGCGCGCACCCTACTTAGGGTATTCCGGCGATTCGGAAGAGTACACGGCTGCTGGAATTTCGGCCTACAATGCCTTGCAGGCCCATGTTGAAAAGCACCTGAGCCACGGTCTTCAGGCCGGCTTTTCTTACACGTATTCGCGATCGCTCGATGAGCAAAGCGCCTTGGGCTTGTACTACAACGGCAGCAATCCGGATAATTTGCGCGGCGGCTACGGGCCCTCGGACTTCGACCGCACCCATGTGTTCAACATCGACTACCACTACGAACTTCCCAAGTTCGTCTCGGCCTCCACTGTGGAAGGCAAGATGGTCGATGGATGGAGCGTTCAAGGACTCATAACGCTCCAGAGCGGCCAGCCCTATAGCGTGATCGATTATTCCGGGGCGGTCGGGAGCATTTTTTACAGCATCAACGACGGAATCACGAATCCAATCGCTCCGCTTGCCCCCGGCTGTACGCCTCAAAACGCGGTAACCGGCGCGATCGGCAACAATTTCAATTTTCCAGCACTGAAGGCTTCTTGTTTTACGGTACCGCTGCTCGCACCCTGCAATCAGTCCAACGCCGCCAAGCTGGATGGGTCATTCCCGTGTTCAGCGATCCCCCCAGGTGATACTTTTGAAACGAATTTTCTCGCCAACGGCGGGGAACGCAACATTTTCCGCCAGTCATGGCAGAAGCGCGCGGACATCTCGATTGTGAAGATGACGCAGGTGACAGAGCGGGTGACGTTGAGATACAGCTTCGACGTTTTTAACCTGACCAACCATCCAAGTTTTGATATTCCGATTGACAATATCGACCAGAACCTGGCTTTCAGCCCGTTCCCGGTGGCACAGCCGCCCTACGGAACCAACGCCACGCCGACTCTGGCCTCGGGTTGCAGCGGATCGAGCCCGCAGAACGGCTTCTACTTCTGCCCCACTGGACTTGGCCAGGACGTGAAGACGATCGGCAGCTCGCGGCAGATTCAAATGTCGCTCAGCGTCCTGTTCTAGGTTTCGATCGGCAGAAACGCTTTGCCGTTAAGACACTTTCACGGCTGCTGCAGCAGAGGTTAGCCCTCGAGGATTAGAAGCACCGCATGGGCCAGTAGAGGTCAGACAGTGGCCGGGAGCAAGCTCTTTCCGGTTAGTTGGATAGACGGCTTAGCGCCGAGCAGCTGCACAATTGTGGGAACGACGTCGAAAGACGAACGCACGCCATCCCGCTCCCCAGGATCGAGGCCCGGCACCGCGAGGTATGCCATCCCGTTGCGCGTGTGTCCACCTGTCCTCAGCAGCGGTACCGGGCCAATGAGGCCCAAGCGCGGGTGATCGAGAGCCGCAGCGGTCACGTCGCTCCAAATCACCAGAAGATCCGACTCCGAACTCGAGAGCTCAAGGGGTTTGGTGGTCGACGCTCGCTCCACAGAAGCGACCGCCGGCTTGCCGGTGCGCGGATCCCGGCACTCGCTGAGCAGGGTCTTGAGCGCCCGGCACGTCTCTTCGTATTGAGACAGGTCCACGATGCCATGCTTCTCGCGACCGCGAAGATTGATGCGGATGCGCCCGCTATAGAACGAAGGCAGCGCGAACGCCGGCATCTGCGGCCAATGGTCGCGATAGCGAGCGCAGGGCTGCCAGTCGAGTTCCTGGCGTTCCGGCGCCACAGGGCGGGATCCCACGTTGAAAGCCGGGGACGGAGCGTCCGTGAAAAGTCCCTTTAGCGGTACCAGCACGCGACGGGCGATGGCGCGCAAACGTCCATCCGGCGAAGGCTTAGTTTCGCGTGCCTCCGGCAGAGGAACCCACTTGGAGCTTGCCGCGTGCCAGTTATCATTCTCATCCAGAATAGGCACGCGCTCCGGCGCAGCCGTCCAAACCGGTGGGACAGCGAGCAGGGACTTCCCGAAGGCGTGACGGTAGAGCAGTTCGGGTAGGAGAGCCATCGATTGGGTATCGGAATGGTTCGGCCCCATTCCTCCCATGTTGAACGCAACGATCGCAGCTTCGCCGGCGACATCGACGAGATGCCCAAGCATACGGTCAAACGCGCGGTGTACGTCGAGAAGTGCGCCAGCGGCGACTCCGGCCGAAGGATGCGTATTGAGGGGATGGCTAGGATCCATACCGTGCCACAGACCCTCTACACCTCCGTGCAGCTCGACGCCTATGGCAAAAAAGAAGTCCCAGTCAGGGCACCGCTCTTTGGCTAGCCACCGGGCCCCGCGGCCGCGCACGTCGAGGGCGTCACAGAGCGCTTCGCCCATCCTGCGGGTGCGCTCCGCGGAGGGCCACGGCGTCCCATAGATCCATCCAGCGCCAGGATATTTTCCGAAAGCCTGCTCGAACTCGCCCTGCAACGTCGCCGGCCGAGAAATCCTCGCGCTCCCGTCGCAATGCAAACCCCACCCCACGATACCTTTGGTATTTTGGGCGCGACGAAGATCGACGAACGGCGTGTCAAATACCAACACGCGAAGGTCGGTTTCGGCCCACCACGGTGCAAAGTGAGCGCCTTCCTGCCACACGGTGTAGGAAGCTGGATCGAACATCACGTCCGACCATCGGCGTGCATCCTCCGGCGAGAGCCCTGAGGCGAAGTGCTCCCACGCGAGGCCAGTTTCTTCGGCGGGTCCCGGGTCGAGGAGAAAACGCGCGGACCTTTTTCTTAGGCTCGCCAGGGCCGGCATCTGACCCTCGACAATGAGCCTTTCAGCCAGGGTCAGATCCAGCCCATCGAGACCGATTGCCATGACTTTTCGACGCGTCATCTCGGAACTAGACATAGTTCGCTGCTCCCGTCACGACGAGTTTTGTCATTTCGCTTCCACTCAACATATATGCAGCCTCTGGCGCCCAGGAAACGCACGCCTAAAATGTGCGCGCGGAGTCAAACGGATTTGCGAATATAAGTAAATCATAGGTCTGAGACCTTGCGAAAAAAAGCCATCATTATAGGTGCCGGACCGGCGGGGCTCACGGCTGCCTACGAATTTTGCAAACGGAGCGATATCAAGCCCATCGTTCTCGAAAAAAGCGACTACATGGGCGGCTTGGCGAGAACCGTGAATTATCAGGGGAACCGCATCGACTTAGGTGGCCATCGCTTCTTTTCCAAGTCCGACCGGGTGACGGAATGGTGGCTCGAGATTCTACCGCTGGAAAAGGCGAATGGACCGCAGCAGATCAGTTACCAGCAACAGACAAGGATGGTGCAGGCGACCGTAGGCGGAATGAAATCGGAACGGCGGCAGGACAGCAGTTCGTCAGTAGGACCGGACGAGGACCGCGTGATGCTCATCCGGCGGCGCAGATCTCGCATCTACTTTCTGCGGGACTTTTTTGACTATCCACTGCGGATGACTCCCGCAACACTTCGAAAACTGGGAGCGCGAAGGGCGGCGCGAATCGCCTTAAGTTATCTGCGAGCCGTCTGCTTCCCGATTCAAGACGAAAAAACCCTGGAACACTTCTTTATCAACCGGTTCGGAGAGCAGCTCTACCTAACTTTTTTCAAGTCCTACACGGAAAAAGTGTGGGGCGTGCCCTGCAACCAGATCAGCGCCGAGTGGGGAGCCCAGCGCATCAAGGGACTTTCGATCACCAAGACGCTGGAGCATTTCCTGAAAAACAAATTCAAGAAGTTGGATGCTGCCATAAAAACACGGAGACCTCCCTGATCGAGCAATTCCTGTATCCAAAATTCGGGCCGGGACAGATGTGGGAAGAAGTGTCGAGGCACATCGTGAGCCATGGGCGGCGACATCTTAACGGGCCGCGAAGTAGAACGGCTAAGGACCAGCGACAACCGTATCACGCGGTGTAGACGCGCGAAACGCCGTACAGGACAAACGGAGCTCATTGAAGGTGACTATTTTTTCTCGACTATGCCGATTACGGAATTGATCCGCGACCTCGACAGCAACGTGCCGGCAAATGTGCGTGAAATCAGCGCTGGGCTTATATATCGCGATTTCATCATCGTGGGGTTGCTGCTGCCGGAGTTGAAAATCAAAGACGAGATGGGAGAAACACTGATTCAGGACAACTGGATTTACGTGCAGGAGCCCGGCGTGCTGGCGGGTCGGCTACAAATCTTCAACAACTGGAGCCCATTTCTAGTACGCGATCCGAATCAAGTGTGGCTCGGAGTGGAATACTTCTGCTACGAAAGCGACGATATTTGGAAGAAGCCGGATGAGGAGATGGTGAGATTCGCCGCAAAAGAGCTTGAAAGCATCGGCATCATCGATAGCTCTCAGGTAATCGGTTCAACCGTGTTGCGAATGCCAAAAACGTACCCAGGCTACTTCGGAACTTATAACCGCTTTGGTGAACTACGCCAATTCCTGGACGGCTTCGTCAATCTCTATCTAGTGGGACGCAATGGCATGCATAAGTACAACAATCAGGATCATTCGATGCTAACCGCAATGACAGCGGTTGACAACATTCTCAGTGGGCGTCCCGATAAAGAAAATATATGGTCAATCAATACCGAGCAGGGATACCACGAAGGAGCCAGCGAAGATGTGTAGAGTACAATAAAATGTTGAACTGACCCCGGTGCAAGTGCCAACCCGTGGGATAAGACGAGAGAAGGCACTTCCTTAGCCCAAGCTAAGCTTTCTATTCAGTGTAGAGACGACCGGGCTGTGCAAAGCCAGACATAACAACTGAATATCGTTACCTGGACGAACTATGAGCTTGGAGCAACCCGTCAAAGAGGCCACTGGCTCTTCCAGACAGGCTATGAATGCTGAGAACATCCGCGAGCTTAGCCATCTGCATTTCGCGATCATCATGGCGTCGTTGGCGATGATCGGAGTTGCGACCGTGATCTACGTGACTTCGTGGGGGATGGGAACGGATGTGGACTCCGCCTCCTATTTGATGGCGGCCCGCAATCTGGCTGCGGGTCAAGGACTCACGCTCCAACTGCCTGATACAAACCGCTTTGTCCCTCTTTCAGCCTTCCCACCACTTTTTCCTGTGACGCTTGCGGCTTGGGCCTACCTGAGCCGGAATGTTTTTGCCGCAGCCAGATGGCTGAATGCGGTGCTTTTTGGGCTCAATATCGTTCTCATCGGGTACATCGTTAAGAGGTGCACGGCCTGGACCTTGGGGGGGATTTTCAGTGCGCTACTGGCGCTTACAACGGTCGACGTCGTAAACGTCCACAGCTACTTGATTTCAGAGCCGCTATTTTTGTTTATAGCGCTAGGTGGATTGATACTGATTACGCGCTATATTGAAAAACCTACTATTCCTCGCCTCCTATTATTCTCCCTGATCGTAAGTCTTGCTGTGATGACTCGCTATGTTGGCGTCTGCTTCCTCCCGGTTGGCCTAGCGGCGATCTGGCTTGGAAACGCGCCCCGGCGCAGACGGCTGACGCACTCTCTGATATTCGCCGCCATCTTCGGAATTCCCGCGACCCTGTGGATTGTCCGGAACCTGATTTTCCTACATACGATGGCCGGTCGTAAATTGGCCTTTCACCCGCCCGATCTGTCTAGGTATATATTCTCATTAGTTAGTTTCTCGAGCTGGTTTCTTCCGGCAGCCATTCCCGCGGTGCTCAGAATTGCTGTTTTAATCGGCATTGTGGCGCTTACGTTCGGCGCTAAAAGCTCAAGCTCAGCGCAAGCAATGAGACGGAGAACTTTTCAGCAGATTTCCGCGATCTTTATTATCTCTTATTTGACAGTTTTTGTAATCGCGCAAACGTTTTTTGACGCCCAGATCTGGATTGCAGGGCGGCACTTACTGCTCATCTTTGTCACAGGTTCAATGATCGTAATTTGTCAGCTATATCAGCCGCTTCGCGCCATGAAGCGGCAGATGCGGCAGGCTATCACTTGGACGGCCTTCGGAATTCTGGCACTCTGCGGCGCCAGGCTCACCCGCTTCGCGGTAGCCTCTCACCGGTCAGGACTTGGCCTCACTAGCAAGCACTGGCAGACGTCGGAACTGATTGCAGACGTCCGCAAGCTGAACGGTGACGTGCCAATTATTTCCAATTCGACGGCTGTGATTTATCTTTGCACGGGGAGGATTGCCTTTCCTTTGCCCAATCCAGTTAACGCACAAACACAACGGGTGCGTCCCCAGTACGCCGCCGAAATGACGCGACTTTTCGAGGAAACACAGAATAATGGGGCCGTCTTGATTCTTTTCAAAAGATTTTTGGCGGACGAGGGCACTTTTGTCGATGGTCTGGCAGACCGGCTGGAACTTCAAAAAGTCGTGATAACGCCGGATGGCTACTTGCTGGCGAAACGCCCTGCAAAGTAACGTTCGTGATGCTGCTTAGCCGGGTCCGAACCGCGGACGAAGATTTGGAGCTGCGCCATTTATAATTCTCACAAGAAGTGGCGCCTGACTTCAGTCATCGTGCCCGGGTTCCGCCGCTGGCAATAGATCGGAATTGCTCGGGGGGCAACGGTCTCTGATGTGTCCTTGCTAATTGGGTGGACGAGCTCACGCAATAGCTCGAAAGCGCCGCAGCACAGGAACACGGTTCCGCTGTAAAGAAGATATATCCAGTGAAACAGGATTGCTGCTGCCGAGAATGCCGGTCCCCGTTTCCTCAAAAAGCACGAATATAGCTTGCCGTTCAGTATCAGGAGCGAGGCAACGATAGCTGCAAAGACCAGGGCCAGACTAAAGGAAGCGCGCGGACCTAGAATCGTCGCCCGATGTATTACCGCCAGTAACAAAATCGAGACCGCTACAAGAAATGTGCTGAGTCTTGATTCCCAGGAGAGATTCAGATCGTGTGGGAGATAACCTGATCTCACGATGAGCTTGGTCCAGGGAACCGCACGTTGAAAAATGTCAGTTCGTACCAGCGATCCGAGCGTCCACTTTTTTAGGTGCTTGACCTGCAGTCTTTTGACAAGCTGGATTTTCAGCCCTTTTTGACGCAATCGCAGGCCTAGGTCGATGTCTTCAATAGAGGCAACTGGGTACGTCCCCTCATCGAACCCCTTAACATCCTCAAATGCTTTCTTTCGAATTGCGCCGCAGCCGGACCAGAACGTGGTGGCCTCTTCTTCAGAATGTTGGTGGGTATAGTGATGGAGAAGATTTTTGTACGAGGAACAGAAGTCGGTGTGTTGAGGAGAGTCGTCGTAAGAGCCGAACAGGGCGTCTAGGTCTGGGTTGCTGTCGAACTTCTCGCGGATGATTGTGAGCGTATTCGGCGCCACCATCACATCCGCGTCGATGAAAATGAAGATCTCACCCGCTGCGTGCTGGGCCCCCTGGTTACGCGCTGCCGCCGGACCTTGATGTAGAGGTAAGCGAAAGTAACGCGCCCCATATTGCGCTGCCACCTCGGCAACGTCTGCGCTGGAGCAGTCATCCACCACGATCAGCTCCGTAAGCGGCTCTTGGTTGCTCGACAAGGCCTGAAGGCATTGGTGCAATTCGGGTAGGCTGTCGCGCACGGGTATAATTACGCTCAATGCCCGCTTAGAAAGAGGCGGGGGGCCAAGCGGCCGTCTGGAAAGCAGGACGCTTTTTCGATTATGCTTCACGCGAATATCCTGTCTGCAGGTCTGACTGACTTCGTTGTAGGCGCAGATCCGAAAGGTAAGGCGAAACAGGGCACATTCGCTCAAGATGGTGCCCTCATATAGGTAATGAAGAATGGCGTTAACGGCGTGGGCCGTCCGGGCGTTGGGGGAACGCCGGTTATTACTCAAGCATTAAAGTTGTCAGCCTGGCTGCCTGCTGCCGAAACGATAGCCTTCTTGTATTTGGCTTTCCCAAAACCAAAGATCCTCTCCCGGCATGTATTCCTTCAAGCTTTTGGCGTATGCCGGCAGCCTTCGGAAGTACTCCGTAACATCTTCACCCGCCTTCACCGGGCCAAATTCCATCTCCTCCGATCTCACAAACTGGCGCCAGAGATTCCCTTCGGCATGGCGGACGTAGCAATATAGTTCCGGATTGTCAATTCCGATGAGCTTCGATTCGTGGTCTTCTAGGAAAAGCACGTCTTCTGCCAGACTAACGTCACGGTACGGGCATTTTCGCCAGAGTTCTCTGAAAAAGCAGAATGTTCCTCCCGACCACATGGCCATCTTTCTCACTTTGAGTTCGCCAGTAGGCGCAAGCAGGACCAGGTGACTCGCGCACGCCACGATGGAGTCTCGCCGCTTTCTGGCGCGCAAGCCCCCCACCGTAGCGCTCAGAAATTCCGGATGATAGTAGTCGTCATCATCGAGTTTCTGGATGATCGTTCCTCGGGCTGTATGGATGCCGAGATTGAGCTTGCTGCCCACGGTGAGTCGTGCGTTGGTCTGTAGATACCGGATCCCTGGGACAGTGGTGATCGCATCGCATGCAGGCTCGCCCGGATCATCGACTACAATCAATTCTTTAGGCGAGTACATTTGCCGCTGAAAGTACTTCACAGCCTGGCTTAAGAAGCTCCGTCGGCACTGAGTCGTTGCCATCACGCAAGAGACCAACGGAGGTTCTGATCCGATTGAATCCGCCGTGCGTATGCCGGCGGCATATCTTGAGAGCCTTGCGAAGATCGCCGATCGAAGGTATGCAGGTATCGTTATTGAAATAAAAGTAGAGTAACCGGACATTAATGCCTTAGCTGGAAGTTGTCGTTCTTCTTTTCAGTTCAAAAGATCCTGCAACCGGAAGAATCCTTTCGCCAGACGAGGACATATGAGAGCGCTTCCCTCGCGCTGTTGAGTTCGCGCGAATCAGCGGGATCACGACGGGGCAAGTTGCTCAAGTCGCGCTCGCGAATCCGAAGAACTCGGCTCGACTCCGGCAACCTGCTCGAAAAAACGAGCGTATTGTTCTGCGATGGAGTCCCAAGAAAACCGCCTCTGGGCCAGTTCGCGTCTGGCGCGGACATCGGCTTTGCCACACAAGCACATGGCCTTGGATATCCCGTCGGCGACCTCCCGTTCATCGGACGTGTCAACCAGCACCGCCTGATCTTCAAGCGTCCAGCGTGTGACGGGACGATTGTGCGCTACGATCGGCAGTCCGCTGGCCAGCGCCTCGAAGTACACATTGCCTGACGGTTCATCCTGGCTCATGTGGAGGAAGACGTTCGCACTTCGGTACAAGCCTGGCATGTCCGCGCGCCGCAATGTGATTAAGCGGAAGCGATCCGGCAAGAGGCGATTGCCGAGCGCCACCACATCGGCGCGCTGCTCCCCGTCGCCGGCGATAACCAGAAACTCTTTTTTCAAGTGGGACACCGCGCGGATACCTTCCAGCACACGCTTAAAGGAAGCTAGCGCGCTCACCATCAGTACGACTGGCTTATTTCCAGGCAGACCAAATCTTTCCCGCTCGCCCGGCCCCGGACAGAAGATACCCGGGTCGACGCCGTTGGGGATCAGCACGCTGGGCCAGCGGTCACGGTGGTTTTGATAGTAGTCGGGGTTGGTGCAGATTAGTCCTTCGCAGCCGAAGTGCCTGTACCCCCAATCCTGGTGGCGGAGCATCCAATCGCCGTTCTGCGTGACAAACACGTGTCTGGGCCGGCGATGGCGGCGCCGCGAGCGAAGCACCCAATTCGTATATGGATATCCACACGTGACAGTGACATCGAAATGGGCGGGAGAGAATGCGCGCAGGAGTCCAGGCGCGAAGCTGATCTCCTCATACGCGTAATGATTTCGGAGATATGGAATGGACGGAAACCTTTCAAACTTTTCCCGCACGATACAGGCGCTTTGAACGTAGTGATAAGGTTCATCCAGACGGCGCGGGCCCGAGCCGATCAAGGTCACCTCGAATCCTGGACGCCTTGCGATGCGTCGGGAGATTTCCTCAAAAGCAACCTCAGCACCCCGCACTACCCGGTGCAGGCCCGGGAGGGCAAACAAGATCCTCAACGGCATTCTGCCTGTGCGATTGCGCCCTTCGAACTTGCTCTTGGTCCAGAACATAAATCCTGCTGAAGCGCCGGTTCAGCACGCGTCGTTTACGCCACTCGTTGCGTGATCCACCTGACCAGCGATGAAAGCCTCGAGGGCCGGCGCCCGCGTCCCTTCCGCAGGGCCGGTTCCAGATGCTTCGCCAATTCGGACGCGGCATCGCGCCAGGAATCGCCGAAGGCTTTGTCGCTGGACTCGCAGAAGGAGAGGAAATCGGGAAGATCCGCAGTGGTGTCGGCCGCATCCATGAATTTCATAACAGAACGGATGCTTCCAATCGCTCCAGTGAGGTCCGGACGATCCCAGACCTCGGCGCGTTCGATCTCTGCCCTAAGCCGTTCACGCGCCACATCTTTCACTCGCGCGGGCAGGCCCTGGATGCACAGGTAACGCGGTGTAAAAAGCAGTGACAACTGTGTAATCGGCGGAATCCGGGTAAAACCGGCCCCGCGCATATAGGCAAACAGTTCGTGGATCTCAAGGACGTTGTAGATCTGCACCGTCGTGTTAATCGTGACCGAGCCGATCTTCCAGTCACTGAAGTGGCTGTCGAGCATCCGGAGATTACGATCGATATCGCCCCAGTGCGACGGGCGGCGGATGTAGTCGTTCAACTTGCCGTAGCCATCGATGCTGCACATCAACGATACGGTGCGGAAATACGGCCACAATTCGGTGACCTTTTCCGGCAGGACAGTCAGATTGGTGTTGTAGGAGAGCTCAATCTCGCCGGCCCGGCCAGACGCGATGCACTGCTTCAGTGCTTCCACCATCTCCGGTATGATCAGCGGTTCTCCTCCGGCGAAATGCATCCTTTCGACGGTGGGCAGGCATTGATCCAGCAGCCACGCAAACGGTTGCTGCTTTACCCAGTTATTCTCGCCGAACGCGCGGAGTGTTGTTGCCGCCATTTGGTAGGCTGCGGGCTGAAGGTTGTTGTAATGAGCAGCCCAAAGCCTTGAGGCCCAAGGCCCGCACATCCGGCACGAGAGATTACAGACGTTGCCCAAACGGATATCCGCAAAGCGGACGGTCGGCCGCTCGAGGGAGCCGTCGTCACTGGTCTGGCGGAGAAGAGTCTCCTGATCTTCCCCGAGTTGGCTATTCAAGTGCTGGCGGGGGCTGAGGGAACCCGCCTCTTCTGCGATGCGGCACCTTTCACATGCCGCTGGCCACTCGCCGCGGATCATATCCTGACGGACGGCCTTCAACACCGGTGAATTGAGCACCTCTGCGTCGGTGAGCCGTTGGGAGACATGCATCAGCTCCCCTGCGGCGTTTTTGAGGTTGTTGCCTTCGCCCGCGGCGATACAACAAATTCGATGAAACCCCTGCTCGTCCGTGTAACGATGGATCCAGGGTATCACGCAGAATTTCATCGAAACCTCCTTCCTCCAGTGAGCTTGCAATCGGGTGACTGCACGGAGCACCTACAAAACCGGCGTCTATTGCAAGGATTCACAAAACCGTCTGGTTCCATCTGATCGCAGCAGCTGCGTGAATCGCGGATCAGGTACGCCTCGTGCGGGGATGGCTTGTAGTTCCAAGTACATGCCCCAACGCAAGCCGTAGCAAGGAAAGCGGAAACCAAACCAGGAACCCACGATCGATCTTCACGAGGCGCCGCGCTTCCTCTGGGAATTTCCCGTTGCTTGCGAGCATGCGCCGGACTGTGTGAAACGTGAAATTATTGCGCCAGTTCCGCACCGCCTTGACGCTACAAGCGAAAGCGTGCTCCGACAGACCAGGGAGCTCGGAGATCAGCGTATGGCAGCGCAGTTGGTTTTGCTGGATTCCCATGTAGTACGGGCTATCCCATCGATCGTTCGTGAAGAAAATGTTGACTCCCCGCCCGCACTCGACGATGGTTCTCGCGCTAAAACAGATTCTCTTTGCTTTGGACACTACTGCCATTATGAACAACTTATCCTCGCCGCACGCGTCCAGGTCCTCGTTGAATCGCAGATCGGGATCGACGGACCGCCGATATACAAGCGTCGAGATGTGCGCTGGAAATTCCTCTATAACAAGGCTCTGCATTTCGCTGGGCACAACCTCAATAAATCCATTTTCATTCTTGGCTTGCTTGAGAAGCGCGTCCGTGCGAGCGGCATTCACCTTCAAATAAGAATCGTGATACGGTTCACGTCGGTTGTCTGAAAAGATAAAATCAAATCCTCGCTCGTACGCTTCGATCGCATTTGCGACGTGAAGTGGCGCCCAGCTATCGTCGGAGTCAAGGAAAGCGTTCAAAGTGGCGGAAGGGTCCGCTTCGTCAAGGCCGCGATTGCGAGCCGCTGACACCCCGCGTCTTTCTTGCCGGATTACCTTCAGCCGCAGTGGTGCGCTGAAATTCAAAGCTCGCACGTCCTCGTCCGCGGGGTGAGCAGACCCGTCATCAACCACGATGACTTCCACGCACCAGCCTGGGGGAATTTGCTGGGAATGAATTGAATCCAACGCGCGAGTTAGGATCCCCGGCTCACGTTGAAAGTACGGTATGATCACCGATATCGTTTGCACGCCTTGCCCGCTTTCTATGTCTCCGTGCTCTTGAGCAAAGCCATCATGTCGCTCCCCGGCTGAAAGGCTTGATACAGGAATCCCGCGGCATTAGCCCCTTGGGAGAGCACCAGCAGAATCGCGCCGATCCAGGCATTCCAACCGCTCGCGGTTCGCCACGGAACACGAAGCATATCCGTGTAAAACGAGAGAGGCTGCACGGAAAAGCGATCCGAATTCGTCTCGACGCGCAGCGAATGATACGTGAACGCGCCCTGGCCGTAGCGGAAGTGCTGCTGCAAAAATGACGACACGGTAAGGTGATGGGCATGCTTGACTACAGCTCCCGGCACTTCCCTCAATGCGCCGCCTGACTCAAGCCACCGCGAGCAGAATTCACGGTCTTCTCCGGCAGCGAGAGAAGCGCGGATTGAATCCTCTCAATCCCCGGAAACGATGAGCAGTGACCGCGAAATTATTCGAAGCAAAGAAACGCAGCGGGCTCGAACCTTCAAAGAAGTATTCGTAAAGATAATCGAGCAGTTGCTGGCTTGCCTCGGAAAGGGGGTTTTTGTCGAGCTCGTTCAGGGTCCGGCCCCCAAGAATTTCATCTTCGCGCGGCTTTGCCGCATCGAACGCCGCCAGCCAGCCCGCGGAAGGCCTGCAGTCGTCATCAAGAAAAACGAGCCAGTTGCCACGCGCCGCCGCCGCGCCTGAATTTCGAGAGCGGGCTGGACCTTGCTGCCGCTGCCGCAGAAACTTCATTTGCAGTCGGTTCCGCACCGAATCGACTAACGGTTGAACGGAACGCGCGCTGCCGTCATCCACGACAATCACCTCGAAGGCTTCTCTCGGATAATCAAGCCCCGTTAAGGCCTTCAGGCAGTTTTCAAGAGCAGCCGGCCGATCGTGAGTCGGAATGACAAC
The DNA here is from genome assembly GCA_963697575.1 of uncultured Acidobacteriota bacterium. Classification (GTDB taxonomy): domain Bacteria; phylum Acidobacteriota; class Terriglobia; order Acidiferrales; family UBA7541; genus Palsa-295. The sequence continues at coordinate 101,490 of CAVOOP010000016.1, forward strand.
TGAGAAATACGGGTTCATCGGTGATGAAAACTCATCAATGTCTCAGCACGTGCTCACGGGGAACGAAAGCGCGCGGCAGGGCGAGTCGCTATCCGTTCGCTGCTTTTGCGGACGCTTTTCGGGCCAGTCGCCTCACACGCCGGTGCGCCAGGAAGAGGGCCGCCGGCCCGGAGAGATAGGCACCCCATTCGCGTATCATCATGGAGAGCTGAAATCGACTCTCTCCTCGCGCTCTTCGCAGCAGTTCGCCCAGCAGTTGGGCTGCGCGCCAATAAGGAATCCAAAGGAGCAAATGCGAGAGCGCCCGCGACTCGCGCTCGCGCCGGATTGCCAGCAAGCAGAAAGCAATTTCTCCACGGCGATACGCCTGCAACTGCTTGCACAACTCGGGCAGACTCTCCCGATGCGCATGAAAGATTTTCGCGCTTGGCTGATAAACGATCACATGGCCGGCCCGCAAGATTCGGTAGAACAGATAAAGATCCTCCCACGCGCCGGCGGGACCGCCTGCCCCTAATCGTTCTTCGAGCAGTCCGACAGCCGGGTCAGAAAAGATGTCAGCGCGGAAGGCGGCATTGGCCGTGGTTCCCATTTGCCACAAAGGCAGACGCGACCGGTTTGAGTTCAGCCAATGGAGATCGAATTCGGCCGGAGTGTCGCCGCGCCCCAACCCACCGTACGCTTCAAAGAGCCGTTCCGCCTCCGTTTGAAGCTTCAAGGGAAGGGTTTGGCCGGTAACGGCTGCTACTTCCCGTCTCAGAAAAAGCGGAGAAACCAGATTCTCTAGCCAATCGCAGGAAGCCACCGTGTCATCGTCGGTAAAAACCAGAACTTTTCCCAGAGCGCCCTTGATCCCTGCGTTGCGGGCATATGACAAGCCTCTGCGCGGCTCGTTGACCAGGCGGACGTTGGGAGCAAGCTTGCGCCAATCACGTGCGGAGTTTCCGCCTGGCGCGTTATCGATTACGACCACTTCGAATGTTTGTGTGGTGCGCTGGCGAAGCAATGCATCGAGGCAGCGTTCAATCAGTTGTGTACGCTTGCACGTGGGCAGCAAGATGGAGATGTCAAGTCGCGTCTCTCGCCTGTCGCCAATCGTAGGATTCCGTGCAGTGTCCATGGGAGCAGCGTTTAGTCGGACATTCCCATGCCCGCGCCGACAATCCTCGCGCGGAAGGGATCGCTCGCCAGTGGCTTCGCCTTATCGCGGTAGAGATCCATCACCTTCTGAGCCGGGCCGTCAGCAACGAGAGATCCTCCGTGGAACAGCAGCGCCCGCGAACAAAGCTTGGCCACGGTTTCAGAACTGTGGGACGTGAGGATGATGGTCATGCCCTGGTCGCTGAGCCGGCGCATGCGCTCGAGGCATTTTTCTGCAAAAACTTGATCTCCCACCGCGAGTACTTCATCGATTAATAAGACATCGCAATCCAGATGCGCGGCGACCGCGAAACTCAGCCGCAACGTCATTCCGCTCGAATAGTGCTTCACGGGCGTGTCGATGAAACGCTCTATCTCGCTGAACGCCACGATTTCATCAAATCTCGCGCTGATCTGAGAGCGTTTCAATCCGAGCAGTGTGCCGTTGAGAAAGACGTTCTCGCGACCCGTCAAGTCCGGATGAAAGCCGGCGCCCAGTTCGAGTAACGCTGCCATGCGTCCGTTGATTTGGATTTTCCCCTCCGTCGGTTTGGAAACACGGGCGAGCAAGCGAAGCAGCGTGCTTTTGCCGGCCCCATTGTGACCGATGATTCCAATCGATTCTCCGGCGTTGATGGAAAGGTTTACGTTACGAAGCGCCCACACCCATTGGGCGTTAGGGCGTCCGGAAAGCCAGTCGGCCGCCGCACTCTTGAGGCTCGTTGAGTGCTTCCCGATCTGGTATCGCTTCGATACGTCTCGTGCGAATGCGATCTGCATATTTTCAAATCCTGTCTGCGAACTCCCACTCGACTCGTTTGAAGTGCTTGTACGCCGCCACCAACCCGATGAACGACACGGCTGTCGCCCACAACAACGGTTGCCAAGCCGGCCAGGTCCTGAACAGGATCACCCGGCGGTAAGCATCGATCAGTGCCGCGAACGGATTAAGGAGATACAAGAAACGGCTTTTCTTGGGAACGAGGTCGATCGGATAAAAAACCGGAGACAAATACATCAAGAGCTGCAGTGCAATCGGCACAAGGAACCGAATGTCGCGAAAGAATACCAGCGAAGCGGAAACGAATAAACTCAGCGCCAGCGTCAGCATGAATTGGATCGCTATTAAGAACGGAACGAGCAAGAGGGTCGCGCTGATCGGTAGCCGGTAATATAGAACCATCCCCACCAGCAATATTGCCGAAACCGCAAAATCAACTACTCCGACAAACAGAGTCGCCAGCGGCAGAATTTCGCGAGGAAACGAAGCGTTCTTGACCAGTTGAAGATTGGCGAACAGGGCAAATGCGGAGTTCTGGATCGTATTGTTCGAAAAAAGCCACGGTGTCAGGCCGCAGTAAAGGAACAGGGCTGCAGGTATCCCTTGCGTCGGCACGCGAAGGAACCATGCGAACATCATCGTAGATACGAGCAATAACGCCAGCGGGTAAAGGACTGTCCACGCGAGTCCTAGGAGAGACCCCGCATAGCGAACCTTTAATTCCCGGATGGTCCACGTATAGAGCAGATCCCGGGCCTCGGCGAGTTTTTTGCAATGCTCGATCATTTTTAGACGAGTCCAGTGACAATCAAGAACAATGTCGTAGGTGTCCGAAAGCTCACCCCTGGCTTACGACACGAGTTCGATAAGTTCATCTTCCAACGGTTTGAAGACGTGGTCCCATGAATAGCGCTCGCGCACCAGTTCGCGTCCGGCTTTGCGAAGCCTCTGCCACAGCGCCTGATCGGACATGAGCAGAACGATTGCGTCCACGAATTCATTCGGATCATCTCGAATCAGCAGATGCTCGCCGTCAACCGCATCAATGCCCTCGGCGCCCAGCCTGGTGCTGACTACCGGCAAACCCCAGGCCAGCGATTCCAGAATCTTCTGCCTGGTTCCGGAGCCGAGGCGAAGAGGCACGACCATGACGCTCGCGCGTCGTGCTAAGTCGGCCATCGATTTCGGGTTCGCGCGGAGTTCGACCCCTTGGGCGCTGGCTGCCGCGCTTTTCATTCTTTGGGAGGGCTCGCGACCCGCCAGAATGAGGCGGGCACCCGGCTTTCGTTTCCGCAATTTGGGCCAGATCCGCGTGAGAAGAAGATTCACTGCATCGACATTCGGAAAGTAAGAAAGGGACCCGGGAAATAACGCAGTAGCCGTATCGTAACGAACGGTTGATAGCCAGATCGAGGGATCTGCTCCATTGGGAGCGATCACTGTTTTTCCGGTTTTCACACGGCTGTCCATTTGGGCCTTGTCCACCTGGCTCACTACCGACCTCAGGGGAAAGTCCGGCCAGACGCGATTTTCATACTGCTCGAACCGTGCAGCTTCAACCTGAGCGTCCTGATATTCCGGCAGAGAATCGCTCCACGAACTGTCAGCCACCTGCCGTACAAGCCGTGATTCGATATTGTGCTCGGCCAGCACGGCAACCGTTTCGATGTCTTTACGAAATTCCGCCAGGAAGATCTGGTCGATAAACACTGCGTGATAGTGCCCCGTCGGCAGCGCTCGGAGCGCAGCTTGTACTGAATCTACGTAGAGCTCGCGCGCGCGCGACGGAATGTCCTCGGGCACAGGAATCTGGCAGCCTCCCTTCACTCCCCGCACCAGGTGCAGGTGGTGCAATGCTTCCCTTCGGGCATCCCGTGTCACTTCGGGCGTCACGGGCGCAACCAGTGTTAATTCGTACCGGGATCCGAAATAGCGGATCATCTCCTGCACCCGCTTGTGCCAACCCGACACCCCCCCGAAGGGGAAATAACAAGTCAGTAGAAGCAGCTGCAACCCGTGCTTGGTCGGAGAAAGTTTCGGCAGGCGCTGGGCGAGTTCCCTTTTCAGATGGGCTTCTCGCTCACTCCTTGCCTCATTCCCCCAGAACGCCGCAGCCAGAGCAAGGGGCAACTGTTCGAGGCCCGATCCCCGCAGGCGCTCTTCATACAGACTGCGCACGCGCGCCAGATTTTTATAACCCGGCGTCGATTGCGACACGCTTCCAGGGGACCCCATGCGGTAGCGGTAAACCATTTCTGGCAGCACGTCCCAACGAATGCCTTCCAGATTGCATCGGACGTGAAATTCGTAGTCTTCGAAGCCGACGCCGCGGAGTTCCGTGAACCCTCCCACGGACAAGAAAGCCTCACGTCGCACGAAGATGCATGCGCCGCCGTGCATATCGTCAGCCATGCTTCCGATCAAGCTGTTTCCCGGCGGATCGTAAAAAAGAGCGCACGCTTCTTCGGGGTCCTGGACGAAACCATAGTTGGGGGCTACCAGGCAGTCATCCCCTGTTACCAAGGCTCCCCGCAGGAATCGTTCCACCATTGACGGCATCGCTATATCGTCAGAGTCGAGAAATAGAAGAAACTCGGTCCTGGCTTCCCGTGCTGCCCGATTGCGGGCGGCTCCAGGGTACAGGTTGGCCTGACGAACGAATCTCCAGCCCCGCCCGGCATAGCGTTCGGCGCAGGCATCGAAGACGCGCCGGCCTTCTTCTGTAAATGAACCATCGTCGACTACCACAACGGTGAAGTCGGATGACGTCTGCCGTTCTAAAGACCTCAGCATTTCCGGCAGAAATGCCGGTGCTTCGAAGTACGGAACGCATACGGTGACTGCGGGCGACGTCGCGGGCGGCCGAATTGCTCGCGCGGGCGCCAGCGACCTTTCTCGCCACAATTCCTCCACGCACCGCACACTCTGTTTCGCTTCGGTCTCGCTTCCACCACAGACCAAGTCCGCCCACCGGGAGGCGTAGCGGCTGGAATGCATGCGATTGATTTCCTCCATCGACTTTACAAGGAACTCCCGATCGGACTCGGAGTCCAGGACAACCACGGGACGTAAAACCTCGCGAAACCGCCGCGCACGCAACAAGGGCATTGCCCAGTGTCGCTCGAAGAACCACGCCACATCGAATACTTCGACGATTCCGGCCAGCCGCCGGGCTGTGGCGAGAGCGCGGTCTTTTGGAAAATGATCCGGAGGAGGCTGCTGATTCGCCGCAGCTACGGGCAGCCAGGAGAATCCCTCGGCGCGCCACTCCCCTGCGAGCGCAGGTGTCGAGGGCGAGGCATCCCACTGCGGCACGACCAGCGTCGCCTCGTGCTCCTGTTCACGCAACGCTCGCGCCACGTGAAGCATGCATTGATCCTTCCGCATTTCACTCTGGATCAGCGCAACTCTCATTGGGAAGGCGGCGTGTACGGGCCCAGAAAAGGTGCGAGGAAGGTTGCGTGAAGTTTGAGCCTGGTCTCGAGAGGAACCAGCGTTCGATACAGGTTCCGCAGCCGCGCAACCGCGCCACCGAACCCTGACTCAAAACGATCACTCTCTGAAGAGAAAGTCGCATAGCGGGCGGACGGATGCTTCATCTTCACGGACAATTTACGGATCCTGGCTTCCATTTCCTGGCCGCTTCGATATAAACCAGCGAGCGCGAGCGCTCCGCCCGGCAGACCGATCATCTTCAAGGAATCTTCGTACGCGTCGAGCAGTCGGCGCCTGGCGGGTTCGGGCGGAAGCGCGCGACTCAGCCCGTCTTCGACTTGCCGATAATATTGCAGCAATTCCGGCAATATATCGACTCGGTAGCCTGCTAAAGCGAGGCGCACGTAGAATTCCCAGTCTTCATGGCCTGCGTCGCGTAACTCTCGGAATCCACCGATCTCCTCGAATACGCTTCGGCGGATGATGAACATCGACCCGCCGAATGCCGGCGGATTTAACAGGCCGCCCACCATATCCATACCGAGCGGAATGGAGGTCGCGTAGGGAGGCACGAGCACCTTCCCGGTCAACGGATCGAACGGACATTTGTTGCCGGCGAAAAGATAGCTCGCGCAAATGAGAGCATCGTCGCCGGAGAGCGTGATCGCCTCGCGCATCCTCTCGATGGCATTCCGTGCTGGAACGTCGTCGGAGTCTACAAAAAGAATCAGGTCTCCTTTCCCGCGCCGTGCCGCGCTGTTGCGTGCAGCGTCCACAAAAGCATTCTCTTGGCGATAGAAGTTCCACCCGCGGTTCGCCGTTCTCGTCGCTTGTTCCTGGAATACCCGCTTCGACTCGTCGTCCGGCGACCCGTCATCGACGGCAATAACGTGAAAGTCCTGTTCGGTCTGGTTTTCCAGAGCATCCACCAATTGGCTGAGATACGCCGACTTTTGATAGTAGGTCGTGCACACGTCGACCGTAAGTTTTTGGCCGGTGATTGCTCGCCGGCTTCGTGCCTTCCCCGCGGCAACCGCTTTTTTGTGGAACTCCAGCCAGCGGGCGTTCGCGGAATCGCATTCGTAGTGGGCCGACTCGCACGCCGCTACAGGCGCGGTTATTCTTTCGGCGATTTTGGCCGCGAGATCACTCGGCAGCGGGTCGCAAAGCTGCTTTTCTCCCTCCGGCAGGATCTCCGGCACACCTCCCCCACGGCAGGCGATGACGTTGAGTCCGGGAATCAGCGAGGCCTCGACAACAGTATAAGGATGGTTGTCTGCGGGGCTGGGAATTACGCAGAGGGTGTCTCTGGCATTTTCACGGAGAAACCTAATAGCGCCATCGCTATCGAGCGATCCCTCATGCGATACCGCAAATCCGGCATTCTTCAGGTCTCGCATCGACGATTGCAAGAGAGTCCGGTCAAGCGCGCTCCCGAGCAGCATCACTGGCGGCTTGAATGTCTCCGTTTTTGCCAGACGTTGCAGCGCCGCTACGAAAATCCGAATTCCTTTCCGCTCTTCGACGCGCCCGAAATAGACGATTCGGCGAATCGCGGCCGGGAGCACCTGGTCGGGGGCATCCTCAGGTGCGGGCATCGGCAATCCGAGCACCTCTACCCCGGCTGGAAATTCCCAACCCAGCCGTTTCAGATGGCAAGCCATGTAGCGAGTGGGAGAAATTACGAAATTGCTGTGTTTGGCCGAATATCGTTCCTGGTAAGCAAGATGCAAGTCTCCCGGCAGGTCGGGATACTTTCCGTTTGAACTGAGTTCCCACTCCGAAGGGCCGTGCAATACGGTCACGCAGATGGGGCCCGCCTCGCGCGAATAGCGGCGCTCCCTCATCAGATGGAAGCCTGAATTGCCCCAATCCTGAAAGTAGACGACGTCAAAGCCCTTCAACACCGGCGCGGTGACTTCCGCCATCCGCATCGTTGGCACCTCCGGCCAGCGCGTGGGAAGCGGTGGCGGAGACTGCAACTCGATCAGCGAAATATTATTCCCCTGATAGTGCGCCCGCCATTTCGAATCCACGCGCATCGGGACCCACGCCATGTGTGTCGCCACGATGGTTACCGCTTCGCCAGCACTCTTCAGCAGCCTGGCCCACCGCGTCGTGAAAGCACCGACTCCACCGCCTCTGCCGGATATAGTCTGCACGTCGTATGAAACGATTGCGATCTTCGCCATGATTTAGATCAATGCCCTCCGCCACACACCAGCATCAAAGTCGGCCCTGAGAGGCCGGCCTCGCTTCGGTGTCTGGGCGCTTTGAATCGAGCAAATAAGTGCATCCTCGCAGTGCGACGATCTCGCTTTTCTGATTTATGAGTTGAGCGATACTGCCTCTGTACGGGGCCGACCCCTCAGTCGAACTTCGCGAAACTTTCCAGGTCGGGCCCGTGGGTGAGCGAAAGGTTGGGGCTGTTCGAGATGGTCTTCTTTTCAGGAAACCAGTAACTTTGAGGCGAACTCACGCCTCTTCGGTCACACTTGGTCCAAACGGCAACTATTTAGTCCAGCACGCCACCTGCCAGGGTAAGCGCTCTGTTTTCTGCGAGAAACAGGGTCCAAGTGCAAATATTTTCACAGAAAGACAACGGTGGTGCCGTTGTGCGGGCTATTGTGCACGTTGGCTTCATCGTCGCGTTATCTTGTGGCGAAGCAAATCCCATCGAACAAAAGCACTAACGCTAATGTCGATGGTTCATCATTAGTCTCCCGGAGGAAGAGCGAGCTACAGTTCCCTCCTCACTCGAATGATCTCCATCCGCATTCGTAGCGGGCGCGGCGAGCACCGGGGCCTACTTGAAAACTATGTTTCCTTCGCGCCGGCATTCCATTTAAGCTCCGACATGGATAGCCGAGTCATAAAGATCGAAATGCCCTCCAGAAATCGAATCAAGCGCAATCGAAAGGAGAAAATAGGTGGCTGAGATAAATCGACGGTTGCCCGGTTTCTGGCGAGAGGATCGACAACTGAGCTTCTTTCTCGCTTTTTTGATGCTTATGACTATTTTTGTTCCAATGTTCGGCCTCTCCCGGCCAGGGAGAATTGCAATAGACCTCACTTTCGCGCTCATTCTTTTCTCCGGTGCAATCGCGACCATACAGAAGCGGATTCTGATGTTTCTCATCATCGCGCTGACCATCCTGGAATTCACGGCGGATCTGATCGTCGAATTCAACCCCTCGTTCAGCCCCAGGGGCTGGGACACGGCGCTGAAGGTGTTTTGCATGGCCATACTCGTAGTCATGACGCTAAGACAGACATTTCTTCCTGGCGTGGTCAATGTGCACCGGGTCATGGGCGGCGTCGCCGCCTATTTGTTAATCGGTGTGACTTGGGCGTTCGGTTACAAACTGCTCATGGAAACGATTCCGGACGCCATCCATTTCCAAACGCCACTGGCCGCGGGAGTTCCGACAGGCGAACCGGCCCGCTTGATCTATTTCAGCTTTGAAACCCTCACGACGGTCGCTTTCGGCGACGCGTATCCGGTCCATCGCATTGCACGATCGCTGACCACGGCAGAAGCTCTCATCGGTCAACTCTACCCCGCGATCCTGATCGCGACATTGGTCGGTATGGCCCTGCAAGCGCGGTTTAACCCGGCACCCAAAGAAAGCGACATCAAGAGACCAAGCTGAGTGCAATGGTATTCATTCGTGCTCACCGATCTTTGCGCGGAGCTGAAGAAATCTGTCTAGAGGCGATGATGCCTTTAAGTTGCCGGAGAACTGAAGCAATGACGTTGACCGCATGCAAATCTCCCGCGGTGAACATAGGCGGAGATACACTAAATATGTTTCCTCCGTTCGGCCACAATGATCACCCGGATATCCGTTGCTTTTTGAACGATCCGCAGGATGGGATCAGTCCTTAACGGGCGACTCCACCAACGATGGTCTCGGCGGCTCAGGACGATATGCGTGATTTGATTACGATGGGCAAAATCCACAACTGCTTCTGCGAGATCGTCGCCCTCCAAGATGCGCGTCTCAATATGCAGATGTCTCGCGAATTTCAAGTGCTCCTCTACGGCGAATTGATCCTGCTTAGGCATGCGACTGTGGTCCCGGCGGGGCATTACAGAAACTGCGAAGCAAGCGGCACCGAGATAGTCGGCCATTCTGCGGCCCCGCCTGACGAGCATCACCGTTGAAGGATCGGTACTGACATAAATCAAGATCCGATCGAGGGTTACTTCCGGGGGTGAATGCGAAATACTAGAATGCTCTTCTGCTGCACTGGCAATCTCCCGTGATCCAAGTTCGTGTGCCGTTTGACGGAGGGCCAATTCCCGGAGCGCCGTAAGGGTCGATTCCTTAAAGAAATTTTCCATAGCCCTCTGTGCTGCCTCCACGGCGTAAATATTCCCGCGCTTCAGTCGGTTCAGCAGTGCTTCGGTCGTCACGTCGACCATCACAACTTCGTCAGCGCCTTTGACAAACCAATCCGGTACGGTTTCGCGGACGCGAACGCCAGTAATTGTGAAAATCTGATCGTTCAGACTCTCCAGATGCTGAATATTCATATTCGTCATCACGTCTATTCCCGAAGTCAGTAGAACTTGCACGTCCTCCCAGCGTTTGGCGCGCTCCGAACCAGGCACATTAGTGTGCGCTAGTTCGTCAACAACACAAATGCCGGGGCGGCGCGAAAGGATCGCCGTGGTATCCATCTCTTGAAATGTGCCGCCCCGATACCCCACATCGCTTCTGGGAACGATCTCCAAACCCTCTAACCTAGCGATTGTGTCTTTGCGTCGATGTGGCTCGAAGTAACCGACAACAACATCCTCGCCTTGCCTCTTAAGATCCTGTGCTTCTTCCAACATGCGGAGCGTCTTGCCAACTCCAGCCGCATAGCCCAGGAACACTTTTAGCTGGCCCCTGGCGGTTTGCCCGCGATCTTCCGCCCCATGGCCGTTACTGTGGATAGACGATGACATCGATTCTTTCCGTAGCAAGGATCAGACGTTCGATGGCGTTGCGCCAAAGCCCGGACCATTTTCCCTCACGCATATTTCGCCCGATAAAAATTTGGGTGATACCCTTTTCACGCGCGAACTTCAGGATGGCATCGGTCGCGTTTGGACCATTTAGCACTTCCACCTGAGCCCCTATTTGACCAGCATAGTCAAGGTTCTGTTGCAAAATCGCTCGGTCTTCTTGCGAGAGAGCAGGCTGCTGCACATAAGCAACATAAAACTCGCCCTGGAAGCGATCCGCATTGCGGCGGCCGCTCTCTAGCATCTGGGCGGCGCTGGATCGCGGCGTCACGAAAACAAGGATACGTTCCTGCACGCCCCAGGATTGATCGACCCCGTGCGAGCGCAAGTAGCTCTCAAGCTGGTGGTCCACGACGCTTGCCGCCACCAACAGAGCCAGTTCGCGCAGTCGGCAAAGCTTATGCTCTGCGAGCAGCGCAGCGCGATCCGTGGGCGTTACCCGATGCAACCGGCTTTTTATCGCAGGAGCATCCACGACAACGATTTCGTCGGCACTGCTATCCAGAAAGCCTCGTGGAATGCTGCACGAGGCGCGCTTCCCGGTAATTCGTTCTACCTCTTCCCGCAGTTTTTCGAGGTACTGCAAGTTAATCGTTGTGACCACCGAGATGCGTGCTTCGAGTAGCTGTTCCACATCCTGCCAGCGATGCGGGTTTAGACTTCCTGGTGGATTGTCATAAGCAAGGCCATCGATTAAAGCAACTTGGGGCTGACGACGAATGACGGCATAAACATCGATGGATTCCGCGTCGCCAGTCTTCAACGTAGGAATGCTTTCAAGGTTGTGTAATATCGCCTCACTCTCAACGGTGTACTTTGGTTGCGCTGCACAAACTACAACGTCTTCACCTCGCTCGCTCCGGCGGCGGCCCTCGTCTAGCATTTGGAAGGATTTACCGACTCCAGCGGTATAGCCGAGGAAAACCTTCAGTCGTCCGCGGCGACTTCGACGCTCCTCGAATTGGATCCGTGCGAGCAGTTGGTCGGGGCTGGGTCGTCGCAATGAATCATTCGGCATTGCGGCTATTGTCCGCCGCAATCGAGTAAGCTACAAACGGAAATACCGCCCGCCTCAACCATTCGGTCACTTTACTGCGCGACACATATTTATGGATTTCTTATTGGGCGCGGAAGAATCGCAGAGAGGTGTGCTCGGGCATATGTCTCCAAGTCTCGATTTGAAGGCACAGTGTTGCCCTCGGATATACAAGAAGAGGCTAGCTGCTTACTCCGCGCTTGGGTATATCGTCGCCAATAGCTTTGCAGATTGATTAAGGGGGGGGCAGAACTCAGCGCAGCTCGAGCCGCATCGAAAAACCTGCGCCTCGTGAAACGTGGGAGCGCAGGCGTTCCCTATGAGACACGACCCGTCCGCGGACTCTACAGCGTGTTTCGCGGGCGTTCACCCGCCGGAAGCCACCGCCCTGGTATTTGTGTCCGGCGCTGTCTTCCAGGTTTCTGACTTGTGATGATTCACGATGAGACGGTCGCCTCTCTGCCCAGTCAGATACGTCCACACCCATTGAAGAAACACAGCCAACCGGAGACTCGATGTCGCCAGGAATTGGAGGTGCACGGCGACCCACGCGAGCCACGCCACGCCGCCGCTGGCATGAATTCTTCCGCTCTGCAGCACGGCAAAGCCCTTGCCGACCACGGCCATATTGCCTTTGTCAAAGTAGCGAAATGGGCGCAGCGCAGGGCCGCCGGTCACACGGCTGTGAATGAGTTTCCCCGCATAGCGCCCCTGCTGAATGGCCACCTGTGCTACGCCCGGCAGCGGCTTGCCATCCTGATCGAGCGATGCAGTGTCACCGATGACGAAAATCTCAGGATATCCGGGCAGCGTGAGATCATTCTGGATACGCACGCGCCCGGCGCGGTCGGTCTCGACAATTTTCTCAACGGTCTTCTCAATGGGGGACTTGTTCGCATCGCGGTTGAGCCATTCCCCCGCGGGCGAGGGCGCCACACCCGCGGTCCAAATTACAGTTTTGCTGACGATGCGCTCGCCGGCCACGACGACGCCGTCTGCGTCGATCTGATCGACAGGGTGGCCGAGCCGGACGTCAACTCCCAATTTCTCGAGCCGCTGTTTCGCGGCGGCAGAAAGATCTTCGGAAAACTGCTGGAGGACCCTGTGGCCCGCGTCAACCAGCACAACACGCGCGGAACCGGGCTCAATCCGCCGGAATTCGGATCTCAGGGTACCGTGCACCAGCACGGCGAGCGCCCCGGCCATCTCCACTCCCGTCGGGCCGGCGCCGACCAGGACGAATGTCAGCAGGTCCTGGTGGCGGCTCGGGTCTTCTTCGGCCTCAGCCAGTTCGAAGGCCGCCAAGACCTTGTTTCGAACCGCCTCGGCGTCGCCGAGCGTCTTTAGGCCCGGCGCGTATCGCTCGAATTCGTTGTGCCCGAAGTAGCTGTGACTCGCCCCTGTGGCCAGAATCAGGTAGTCGTAGGAAAGGGGAACTCCTTCGCGGTCGGCGTCGCTCACGATGACGCACTTACGGTCCTTGTCTACACCTACGGCTTCCCCCATGATCACCGTGGTGTTCTTCTGCCGTCGCAGGATTCCCCGGATGGGAGTACCTATTTGGCCCGGAGACAGCACCGACGTCGCCACCTGATAGAGCAACGGCTGGAACAGATGATGGTTTGTGCGGTCGATCAAGGCGATGTCCGCGGGCGTATTTCGGAGAGCCTTCGCTGCGGCCAACCCACCAAACCCTCCGCCAATTATCACGATTGCCGGCTTAGCCATGCTTTTCCCGTCCCTGGAGGCTCATAAAGGCAGAGACTATCACTCATTGAGGTGTCTGCCCGGTGGCCTCGACGAGTTCATCGCCTGCCGCGATGTAATCGAGTTGGGACTGCAACAGCAACGCTTTGGCTTCGAATTCGCGGGCTACGGCGCCATCCGTATCGGATTTCAGGGCGGCGCCGCGCTCCAATTGCTGCGCCGAAACACGAGATGCTTCCTGGCGGAGGACCAATACCTGTTCCGAGACGTGCACCATCTGCTTGGTGCGCTCGAGCTTATTGTAGGCCGCCTGCACTCGGAGTTCCGCCTCCTCGGTAATCCGCGCGAGGTTCTCCTGCGCTTGCGCCAGCTGGGCATCGCTCTCGCGCACGGTTGCGCGCCTGCGTCCGGCGTCGAACAGGTCGTAGGTCAACTGGACTCCGAAGGTGCCGAAGTTGCGCGCTAGAAAAGGGACATTGTCCTGGTAGCTGTAGCGGGCAAAGGCGGAGACGTCCGGAATGTAATCCGCTTTAGAAAGCCTGAGGGCGCCCGACGCTTTCTCGACATCGGCGCGGGCGGCCACGATCTCCGGATGCGACTTCTCGGTGGCCTTGATGCATTCCGCGAGCGTGCAGACGTCGTGCAGCACAGGGACGGCGGGATCTAGCACGAGTTTGGTTTCCAGCGGCAACCCCATCGCGTCGTCAAGGTCCATCGTCAGGTCCGAAAGTTGCAGGTCGGTGTTCAGCAGATCCTGCTGCGCCTCCAAGGACTGCGCGCGGCTATCGATCAACTCTTCTTCCAGCGTGCTGCCATATTTCACTTGTTCCACGCGCTCGCTCTCCAGATCCTGGTCAGCCTTGATTTTGGTTTCCGCTGCGCTGCGGTGCAACTGCGCAATCAGTACCTTGTAATAGAGTTCGTGAACCTGCAACGCGACTTTGTTTTGTGTGTCGCGCGCACTCGCGCGGGTTGCGTCCAGGTCCGCGGCGGCGATGTCGTTGCCCGGCTTCACGCGGGTGAACAATTGCGTCAGCGGCTGGTCAAGCTCGGTGCCGCTTACTATGAAGGTGTGTCCACCCTGATTAAGGGTTACCGGCTGGTTCGGAATGGGAACCCCTGCAGCGCTTCCCAGCGAGCCTTGCGGAAGCTGGATGAATTGGGAGTCGGTCACACGGAGGGCTCGAGTCTGGTTCTGCAGCGTCGGAAAATACCGGCTGCGGGCAACCTCTTTGGCCTGCTCCTTTTCTTCCACCTGGTACGCGGTGATGCGCACGTTGTGATTGTGCTTGAGAGCAAGCGCGACGGCCTCCTGCAGGGTCAGCCGCCGGGGGGCAGAAGCATCGGCCTGCTCTTTCGCGGAACCGGGGATGACAAGGACGAGAAGGACTCCTGCCACGAATGCGACGCTAGATTTCATCATCTTGACTCCCCCTGCAGAACGGCCGGACGGCCTGCATTGCTGAGATCGCCATAATCGAGCGGCGCCCTGCGCAAAAGGGCGATCAGGACGAGGGCGAGAACGCAGGCCCACGCCACCAGATGAAATTCATCGATGAACGTCAGCGCATACGCCTGAAGGCGGACTCTGCCGGAGATGACTTCCGCGGCCCGGCCCGCGGCGTCGGCCAAGCCGGACGATTTGGAAAAAAGTCCCGCAGTCAGCAACCGGAGATTGCGGTCCACGATCCAGCTTCCCTGCGAAACGTGCAGGCCGAGGAGGTTCGAGTGCAGCCTTTCCCGCTGCGCGATGAAGAAGCCGATGAAGGCCACGCCAATCTGCCCGCCAAACAGCCGCACGACGTGAAAGAACGAAGAAAATGTAAGGGCCCATTGGGGCTTCGACAGTCCGCCCGAGAAGATCGCCTGCAGCACAATCGTCGAGACGATGCCGACGAAAGCGAAGGACTGCCCCGCGCCCATGAGCAATTCGGTGCGGTAGAAATTCGCCGCCGACCAGGCACTGGTGAGCGTCGCATTCAAGCAGCACGCAAAGGCAATACACGCAAAACCTACCGCCATGAGCAGCCGCGAATCGAAATTCGCGCAGAGCAGGAGGCCGGCAATGACCGCGATAATCAGCTGAGGAGCGGCGGTCCAAATCAAGGCTGGGCCAATCTGATCGGCCTCGAATCCATGGACCGCCAGCACTTGCGGGATGAGAACGACCGTCGCGAGAAGAGCGAAACGAAAGAGTATGAGCCCGATTCCCAGCAGCAACGTGTTCCACTGGCGCAGATAGGGCAAGTCAACCAGGGGATTGGGGCCGCGCATGCGCCTCACGAGCGAAGCCAGCAGAAAGAACGAACCACCGAGAAACAGGGCGACGAATAATCCCGAGCGCCACCAATCGAGCCGCTGCCCTTGATCGAGCGCGGCGAACAACAGCGCGAAGCCCGCGCTGGCATACAAAAATCCGGCAAAGCTGGGCGCGGATCCGGGCTTTTTGGCTCCCGGGGAAACCGGTATCCCATAGTAGATGCAGATCATCATCAACGGCGTGAGTACCGCGGAACACCAGAACATCCATTGCCATCCGAGATCGTCTCTGAACCAGCCATACAGCGAAGGAGCGATGTTCACGGCCCCATCGACGCAAGTCGCGTAGAACGCCAGCGTGAACGGAAGGAACCGCGGGGGAATGTTTTTCAGTGCGAAGGTGAGCGTGAGCGGGTAGAACGTGCCGGAGGTCAGTCCGGCCAGCGCGAGGGCTGCAATCAGCAAACTGTAGTTGTGAATGAAGGGAAGAAACGCGCTGATCACCGTAAACGAGCCCGCAGCAAGGAGCAGTATTCGCCGGGGCCCGAGCAAACCGCCAAGATATACGGTGAAGGGGCCGATGAACATCAATCCAATGTTGAAGGCGCTGCCGATCCACGCCCCATCGTCGAAACCGATTCCCACGGAACCCTTGAGGTCGGCAACACCGAGCGTGATCATCCGGCCGGCAAGGGTGACGATCCCCGCGCCCATGATGACGCCCAAAATACCGAGCAGCGGGCTGTTGGAGAGAGCAGACGGAGTGGCTCCCGCAATGGCCTGAGCGACCTGTAGCGCCGTCGCTTTGGGTAGTACCGTGGTCGAAGCAGCCATCGCGCGCTCCCTTTAATGCCGTGTGCGAACGGTGGCAATTACGGAAAGCCCGGGACGCAGGGTTGCGGCAACGCTCGGATCATCCAGGGCGATCTTGACGGGAATTCTTTGCACGACTTTCGTGAAGTTGCCGGTGGCGTTGTCGGGCGGCAGCAAGGCGACCTGAGAACCGCTGGCCGGCGCGATTTCGGCAACCCTTCCGCGAACAATTTCGCCGGGATATTCGTCGACGCGAATTTCGGCGGGATCGCCGATTTTCATGTTGGTAAGTTGCGTCTCGCGGTAGTTGGCCTCGACCCACTTCACGCTGCTCACGAACAAAATCGCCTGAGTTCCGGGCGAAACGAGCTGGCCGGGGCGGACCTGCCTTTCGCCTACGGTGCCGTCCCCGGGCGCCGTGATTTTTGTGTATCCGAGATTCACCCGCGCAACGGTGAGAGCCGCTTCCTTGGCGTGGAGGTCCGCAACGAGTTGCGACTGTTGCGATTCATAGACGGCTTTGCCGCGGCGTTCCGACTCGACCGCGATTTCGCTGCCGCGCAGCATCGTTTTGGCCTGCTCGATATCGGCATCGCGGCTGGCCAACTGAGCCGCCAAGCGTTGCTCGTCGGCAACGGCCTGTTCCACCTTCTGCTGCGTGGCGGACTGCGTCTTGAGGAGCGCTTCCTGGCGGGTGCGTTCCTCCTGCGTGCGCACTACATCCGCCTGGGTTGCCGCTTTCGCGGCTTGCGCGGCGGTGATTTGAGCCTTGGCCTGATCGATTCCGGCAAGAGCCTTGTCGATGCGCGAGTCTTGCAGATCGATCTGGCGGCGATTGTTCTCGATCGCGGCCCTAGCCGCTTCCACTGCGGCGCTGGCCTGCGCCACCTGGGCCTGGTAATCGTCATCCTGCAGGTCGACTATGTCGTCTCCCCGGCGGACTTGTTGATAGTCGGAGACGTGCACATCCCTAACGAGCCCGGCCACCTTGGTGCTCAGCGGCGTAAGATCGCCTCGAACATACGCGTCGTCGGTAACCTGCTCGATGTGGCTACCCTCCCAGGAATTCCAGTTCCAGGTGATCGTTAACACGACCGCCGCTGCCAGCAGCACCACCAGCACCGCGACAAGGTAACTCCGCCATTTCGGTTCGGGCTTGGGCTGCTCTGGAAGGTGCTCCGGCTGCTTCGCAGGAACAGGAGCCTGTGTGCTTGCAGCCGCCATAGTCAACCCGCCTCCATGATTGAAAGATGAACTTCGCTGCAAATCCCAACGCGAATTCCCAACCGCACGTACGCAGGCGATTTCCAGCGCTACTCAGACCAGCCGGACGTTCCGCTCAATCGTCTTGATCACCGCGTCCATCCTTCCGCTCCATACCTGCTTGGCAAAGCTAAGGGTGAAGCCTGTTGGCAGTGCGGAAAGGAACGTGCGAAGGCAGCGACAGAGCGAAGGGATCGACTACCGCGTCGACCACTACGGGACCGTCCTGGTGCGCCAGGGCTTCGGCAAGTCCCTCCCGCACGTCGCCGGGTTCTTCTATGCGGATTCCCTTCGCGCCCATCGCTTCGGCGACCTTCGCGAAATTCGGGATTCTTGAATTCCACGCCGAAGGGGACGAAGCCGGCCTCTTGCTGTTCGATATTGACGAAATCGAGAGATCCATTGTTGAGAATGATCTGAACAACAGGGGTTTTCCGTTCCACCTGCGTCAACAGGTCGCCCAGGCCAAGCATGGTGAAGCCCCCGTCGCCGCAGAGGGCGATCGTTTGCCGGCCTGGGTATGCCAACTGCGCGCCAAACGCATTGGGCAGCGGCATTGGCCATGGACGCCCATGAAAACGAGCCGAAAATCCTGCGATTTCTGCCGCCCTTGATGTGCCTGGCCACCCACATGCACGCCGTACCGGTGTCGACGAAAAACATCGCGTCGCTCGGAGGCGACATCGCTCAGCGTGGCGGCCAGGAATTCCGGGCGTATGGGCTTGATCCCGGGCCCTTTCACTACATAGTGCTGAAGAAGTTCGTGGAACGATTTCGTCTCCGCAACGTGTTTGTCGAGAAAGCGGGCGTCGGTCTTGGCGCTCACGCTCTTCAGCAAGGCAGTTGACGGTCGCTTGAATGTCGCCTACAAGCCCAAGATCAACGGCCGTGCGGCGGCCGATGTGTTTGGGATTCTTGTCGATCTGGACTTTCTTCACGCGATCGCCGGGGAGGAATTCCGAGAAGGGGAAGTCAGTGCCCAGCAGCAGCAGGAGATCGGCCTCATGAATTGCGGCATAGGCTCCGCCGTAACCGAGCAGGCCGGTCATGCCAACCGCATTGGGATTGTCATGTTCCAACCATTGCTTGCCGCGGAATGAATAGCCGACCGGCGCCTTCAGCCTGTCTGCCAGTTGCACCACCTCATCGCGGGCATCCCTGCAGCCATCGCCGCCGAAGATCGCTACTGTGCTTCGCGTCGTCGATCATCTGTCACGAGGCGGTTGAGGTCGGAGTCGGAGGGACGACAGCACAGGCGCGCCGGGAATGGTGATCTCGGTTTCGTGGTCAGCCGCGTCGGCCGCTGCGACGTCGCCGGGAATGGAGATCACCGTGGGGCCCTTTTCCAGTACAGCGGTTAGAATCGCGGTGTGAATCACCGCGCGCGCCTGCTCCGGGTTGACGATGCGCCCGGTGTAGAGGGATGCGGTTTCAAAGAATTTGTAGGGGTTGAGTTCCTCGAGTGCCTCCGTGTCGATGAGCTTGGTCTCCACGTCGCCCGCAATCGCGATGATGGCGGCCCCCTCCTTGCGCGCGTCCATCAGTCCATTGAATCAGATGGACGACGCCAGGGCCGGCTGTTCCACACACCGCCACCGGATTGCCGGTAAGATAGGCCTCGGCGACGGCGGCGAAAACGCCGTATTCTTCGTTGCGGACGTGGATGAACTCGATCTTGCCGTTGCGGCGCAGCGCGTCGATGACGGGATTCAGGGCGTCGCCAACGATGCCATAGCACCGCTTGACTCCGGCCTTCGCGAGCATCTCCCACAGCAGGTCTGCCACTTTTCTAGACATAAACCGCTCCTTATCTCGCGGCCGCCTTCATCGTTCCTTGGTGCTGAATGAGGGGAATACACGCACCAGCGAATCGATCCAATCGGGAATCCAGGGTTCGCCAACGCAGTGCAGTTCGAATCAAAGCAATCCAGAACCCGAAATCGGTGCCAGGGACTCTCTCAAAAGAAATGACTTGTGAGGATCCTGCCACCAGGTCGCTTCGAATCACATGTCAGCATGTTGTCACCTGCATAGATGCTGACAGCGGCAGTGCGCGAGCGATTTGCAATAATGGCAGCCCGTCAGCAGCGGCAAGCGACTGACACCGCCGCTGGACCTCAGAGGTTTCTCGTAAGCTGTTTCGGCGCCCTGAATCTCTCGCGGCGTGTCTTTGTTCGTCAGGTTCGGACGGCAATTACGGTTTGATCGTCCAAAACCGTCAAACCCCGTGCATGCGAAGCAACGGCTGAGAAGATGGCGCTCACCACTCGATCGGCTGTTTCCCCGGCATGCTCACAGATGACTTTTTCAAGGCGCTCCTGGCCAAAGTCATCGTCAGCCAGGTCAACCGCTTCCGTCACTCCATCCGTGTAGAACACAATCAGGTCCCCAGGGTCACACGCAAGGGTTACTTCTTCGTATTCCGCATCTGCAAACAATCCAAGAGGCATTCCCCCTGCTTGGATGGAAGAGGCTTTCCTATTGCGCACAACGATAGGATAAGGGAGGCCTGCATTTGCAATGCGGAAAAGGCGGCTTCTCTCGTCCCAGGTGGCATAGATCAGGGAGACAAAGCGTCCGCGGATCGGCCGCTTAAGAAGCGCTTTATTCAGCGCGCGAAGCATCTCTGCCGGGCCAAGTTCCTGGGAGGCCAGGGAGCGGAGGATCCCCGTTACCAAAGCCGCGTAGATCGCCGCCGAGGCTCCTTTGCCGCTCACGTCGCCGATCGCTTCGGCGCAGATGGCCTTGCCGGTGTAACGAAAGAAGTCGTAGAAGTCTCCGCCGATGGTGCGGGCGGGCGCCGATCGCGCTCCGAGGTCAATCCGGGCTTCCACGGGATGGCGCGCGGGCAGGAGCTCGGATTGGAGTTCGGTTGCAAGCAGCAGTTCCCGTTCCAGCCACTGAGTGTCGGAAACGATTTGAGCCAGGCCAATGCCCGGGAGCTGCCACTCGCGAAGGTTCGCTAGCTCCAGCATTTGTACGCCTCCTCGAAGAACGATGCTCCCGCTCTTCGATTGAGTGCCCATCTTCCGGTAAATCACTTCCGGCACACATCACGACATGGGAGGTTTTTTGCCTAACACCGTTGGGAAGGCGTCGAGATAACCCATTCGCGTATTACAAGCCTTACACGATTCGTAGGCTATGACACCGGAGGAAGCGGCGACTTAGGCGCGGACGAACATGCAGGTATTACAATTTCGCGCCGCCCGAAGAGCCGGGCGTCCACCGAGAATGCTCCCGGACCCAGCAGGGCGATTGCGACGGCCATCACGATGATCTCGACCGTAGCGAGCCTGCTGTTGAAGAGGTACCCGCTGAGCACGGGCAACGCGACCGCATTGACGAGAACGGCGATCCCAATCAGCGCGGCCACGAGCGGGGTGGCAAACCCGATCAGCAAGCAGAAACCACCCGCGAGCAAGATACCGCAGGAGAAAAGCAATTCGAATGTCCAACCTCCCCCCTGGGACAAGTAGATTACCGCCTGCGCCACGGCCGTAACGCCGATGGCCGCGCGCAGCAGAAGCAGAGCGATTCCCGGCCAGCTCCCTGGAAACGTGAAAAATAACCGCTGCAGAGACGCCTCCCCTGGTATCTCGAAACGCAGACCAATAGGACTACACAGAGATACCCGAAATCGAAACACCACTTCCCGGTATCTTTATGTTCCACTTTCGGGGTATTAGTTTCCTGCGGTGGAGTACTAAAGCTCGATGATCCCGCGTCGCACGCCGATCGCAACCGCTTGGGTGCGGTCGCTCGCTCCCAGCTTTTCCATGATGTGCTTGATGTGAACCTTGACAGTTTCTTCGGAAATGAAAAGCCGCTCGGCGATATCGCGGTTGCGGTTTCCCCCGGCGATCTGACCGAGTACCTCCACTTCCCTCTCCGTGAGAACCTCATCGCTCATGTGCTCGGCAAGCTGCGCCGCCAACTGCGGGGGAATCCTCTTCTTCCCCGCATGCACCTGCCGCACAACCTCGACGAGGTCCTTCGGAGGCATACTCTTGAGCATGTAGCCCCGGGCGCCCGCCTCGAGAGCACGCTTGATCTCAACATCGCCCTCGAACGTCGTCAGCATAATAATCCGCGCGTCAGGGAATTCCGAGCGGATAGCAATGAGTGTTTCAATTCCGCTCATATCGGGAAGACGGAGGTCCATCAGCGTGACCTGGGGCCGATGGTGACGATATTGCTCGATGGCCTCTTGCGCGCTGGCGGCCTGGGCCACCATTACCATGTCAGGCTGATTGTTAATGACGGCAGCGATTCCCTCGCGCAAGAGTGGATGATCATCCACGCTGAAAACACGTATTCGCTCTTCGAGCGTCATCCCAGTCTCCTGCTTTCGCCCTTCGGCAGCCCCGTTTGCAACATTCGAAGCTTCAGCTTCGAGAGCCATCCCCAGCGAGCATCGGTAGGCTGAAACTGAAAAGCGATATGGGAGGGCACCGACAAGTCAACCTCAGTTCCGGCGGACGGACCGCTGGAGACCTTGAATTTTGCCCCAATTCGTTCAGCCCGCTCCCGCATTCCGGAGAGCCCCCAATGGCCGTCCTTCCCCAGACGAATTACTTCGCCGTTGATACCGCATCCGTTGTCGCGGATCACAACCCTCAAGCGGCTGGGCGCGTATTCGAGTTCCGCTTCGATGTTACTCGCGCCGGAGTGCCGGAACGCGTTGACGAGCGCCTCCCGGCCGATACTGTAAACCTCGTCGCGGATTACCGTCTGCAGCGGCGTGGGAGAACCTTCGACGACTACGCGGTAGTTCACATCGCTGATGCCGAGTTCCTGGGGGATGCGCAGAAAGGCAAGCTTTACATCATGGATACTATCGGAGGACCTGAGGCCCCGCAACGTGTTCCGCCCTTCGTCAATGACTTGCCTCATCAGCTGCAGAATGTGGGTTAAGGAAGGATGCACAGGCGACTCGGCAGACAGCCGGTCGACAGCCACGTCCAATTGCATGGATGCGCTGACCATGCCCTGCAGCAGCGTGTCGTGGAGTTCCTGCGCGACACGCATGCGCTCCGCCAGCCTCTCTTCGAAGCGGAGATTCAGCGTTTTGGTCAACTGGTGGAGGCGCAGGCGGTAGAAGCCGAAGACCGCCAGCACCCCTCCGAACACGCAAGCCAGGGGAAACCACCATCTGCGCCAGAAGGGCAAGCCGCCATGAGTGATGGCTGTGGCGAACACGCCTTCGGTGGGCAGGACATCCGGAGTGAGCGTCGGACGAAAATCGGGTCCGACGAGAAGAGCGGCGTATTGCGTCCCGGGATGCGTCAAATTCTGCCACTGCGAATCCGGTTGGATTTTGGTGAACGGATGGTCGGCGAAGGGCTGCACCCACCACGCTGTTTCTCCCTTCGCGTAGATAACGATCTGTTGACCGGGCTTCGCTCCGACGACGCGCCCCCGGATCGTGCTTAGCTTGTCAGGATCCCCCGCGCCCGCAACGGCGATGCTCGTGAATTCGATCGACGGCCGATTGCGAGCGACGTCTTTGACCTCCGTTTCGCACCCGCCTGTGAAAATAACCAGGATGCAGAGGAACATCGAAGCGATACCGAATCGCCCGACTCTCATCGCAGTTTCAGCCGAGCGATCAACCGTACCTGCGCAAGTCTTGCTCAGGCGTCGCGAAACGTCCTTGCCGGCTCCAACATTCGAAATGGCTTGCCTTTGCCGCATGACCTCAGAATCGTCCAAGAAGTTCGATCGCTGCTCCCAACGATAATAACCGGTAACAGCAACCGGGACTAAACCTCAGAATGTAAAATGCGCGCCAAACTGGCCCAGGCGAGGTCCCGGCGCGCCGTTTAGATCCTGGGGCAGCACTTTGCCGAACCCAGCCGTTCCGATCTGGGTGTTCGGCCCTGCGAATCCGTGACGGTTGAAAACATTGAATGCCTGGAAATAAAGGTGCAGCTGATAGCGCTCGGATGCGGAGAAAAGCGCTTTGCCGATTCCGGCGTCCTCGGTAGCGAGTCCAGGATTGCGCAGGTTGGCCAGGTAACCCGGCGCGTCCCCGAATGCGCCGTTGGGTGGATTGGTAAAGCAAGACGGATTGAAGTAGGTTCCTCCCACCTGGGCGTCGTGGTTTACCTGGAGATTGCAGCCGGGCAAGATGTCGGAATAAACATTGTTGATTCCGGGATAGTAGACGTTGGCGGGGATTCGAATGGGCGTTCCCGTGTCGTAGTGAAAATCCCAACTGATTGTCCAGCCGCCAGCCAATGCGTTCAACGCTGTGCCGGCGTCCGACAGTATTCCCCTCCCGCGTCCAAAGGGCAGTTGGTACAGCACATAGCCCTTGACGATATGCGTCTCATCGAAGTCCGAGATCGTGTGCCGCTCCTGCTGCAGATTGTAGACGTCCTGAAGCGGTCCCGTGTAGTACAGATCTTCGAAACTGGTGTCGGTGTCTCCGTGTGACGAGGACAGGTTGTAGCTCGCCAGCAGGGACAGGCCGTGCCCAACTCGCTGCTTTACCGCGAGCTGAAGCGACTGGTAATCGGAATTGCCCAGCGGAGAACCCACATAGTAGAGCGGGCCGTAGGTGGCAGCCACATTCGGAAAGGGCGCGACGGATTGCCAGCCCAGGCCGGTAAAGCCAGGTTCCGATACCACGCTATATTGATTCCCCGCCTGAACCAACGCGGTGTAAGCAGAGAGCTCCGGCTGGTTTGCAGCGTCATATCCACTTTCCAGGTGGTAACCGTGGTTCTGGATGACGGTGGCGTCGAACACCAGGTCCTGGGTGACTTCGTACTCTGCTCCAGCCGTCCATTCCTGTACATTGCCCAGTTCCAGCATGCGAGGATCGATCGAGACCATGCCGTACTCGGTGAAATTCGGATTCGCGCCAATGTTGACGGGGCGCCCGGGGTAACCGGCGTCCCAATTGAAGGGCGTGAGCACCTGATTGTTCAGCACGAATCCGGGATTGAATCCGTAGGGAATCCCGCTATAGGTATTCAAATTGAGCGGCACATAAAACACCCCGAAAGAGGCGCGCGCGACGAGCCGCGACGTGAGCCGGTAAGCGCCACCGATACGGCCCGAAAAATTGTGGTAATACTCTTTTTTCTCGAACGAATCGCTTCCGTATTTAGCGAACTCCAGGGCGCCGGGCTGGCCGGTGACCGGGTTGATCGCCGTGGTGTCGAAATTCGACCAGTGCCCGTATTTCTCGTGATAGCGGCCATTGAAGTCCCAGCGCAAATCGAGGTTGAGCGTGAATTTCGGCGTGAGTTTGATGTCGTCCTGAACATACAGCGAGACCGATTTGCGCCGGCCATAGGTGTTGTCGGGTTCGCTGACCGAGGCTTGATTCACATCTCCCAGAAGAAAGCTTGCGAATCCAAAACCGGCCTCCGGGCCAAAGCTCCCGGCCGTCTGCGAGGGGTCGAACACGAAGTGGGGCACTCCCGAATCACCGTGGGAGTTGAACTGCATGGCGCGAAGCTCGGCGCCGAATCGGTACGTGTGGCGGCCTCTCACCCAGGAGAGGCTCTCGTTATAAATGAAGGTGTTGGCCGCGTAGAAATCGTTGAACTGGCTGCCCAGGCCGGTCTCGTCGATGGGCAAGCCATTCACGTAGGTCTGATCGTTACCGTTCACACCCTGGAACGCGATCACGGGGAAGTTCCCGGAGGCAAAATCGCCCAATCCCAAAGACGAGGGCCAGTCGCCTTGTCGCGAGCGCGCCTGGCTGGGATTGCGAAATCGATTGAAGGTGACGCTGGCCACATTCACGAGGCTGTCCGAGATTTTCCAGGAATCGCTCACGCGCACGGAAGGGGCGGTGGTGTTGTGATCGTAGGCGTTCGCTAACGGGCCGCCGTCGGTAGAACGAGCGGACCAGACACCCCCCTGGTCGGAGAGCAGGCGCGGGATATAGGCGTAGATGAAAGAGCCGCTCAGATGATGTCGCGCCGACAAATTGTAGTCGAGCTTCGTGCTGGCTTGATTGCTTTGATACCAAGTGGCCGGGTTGCTGAACGGCAGTGCATTGTTGTTGGTGAGTTCCGCCGAAAGAGGCTGGTAGTACTTCTGGTAGAGGGCGATGATCTTCTGAGAGACGGCGCTGATTCGCGCAGCCGGAATGATGTTTCCCGGAAAGGCGTTCCCCGTCTGTGGGTCGATGATGGCGCCTTTGTACACGGTTTGGCCGGAACTGTCAGTTCCGAGAATAGTGGTCTTATCGAGGAGGGCGCTAAAATCGCCGTTCAAAAAAGCCGTCGTAGGCACCGTGGAACTTAAGGGGCCTATACCGTAATTCGCAAACGTGTAGCGCTCGAAGCCCGAGTAAAAAAATAGCTTATCCTTCTCGATAGCGCCGCCGAAGCTCCCGCCGTAAGTATACAAACTATCAGCCGGCTTGCCGAACGCGCGCTGACAGCTCGCCGCACCCGCGGAGTCCAGCCCTGGGGTGGCCAGACATAGCCCCTCGTTGTACTTATTTCCCCACGACTGGGCATCGAGTGCCTCGTTATGCATATAGTAGACGCCACTGCCATGCCACCCATTGCTCCCTGACTTCATCTCGTAGTGAAACACACCGCCGCCGCTGCGGCCCTCATCGGCCCGCATCCCAGCGGTGGTAGCTTGAAACTCCTGGACAGCCTCCATCGGAGGGCTCGATTCGCTGAGGTAGCCGCCAATTTGAGAAACGGCGGAGGTGCCGTCGATCATTACCTCCTTGTCGAAGCTGAGGCTTCCAAGAATATGGGAGTTGAAGTCCGTGCCCTCCACTCCGGGAACGTAGGCGAAGATGAACGTGGAAAGATTGCGTCCGCCCTGCACGTTCAACGGAAGCTCGGTGACGGCGGCGTTATTCAGATTGGTTGAAAGGGAGGAGGACTGGGCCTGAATCAGAGGTGCGTCGGCGGTGACGGTGAGGGTTTCGGAACTCGCGCCGACCGCCAGCACGACATCGATTTCGGCCGTCTGGCTGATGGCGAGATGGATGTCGGATCGCTCATACTTCCCGAACCCGGGGCTGGCACATTCGAGCGCATACTGGGCAACCGGCAAATCCAAAACCTCGTACGCGCCCAGGTCGTTGGTAATAGCGCTCGCTTCGAAGGCGCGGCTGGCGTTGGTCACCGAGACGCGGGCGCCCCGAATCACCGCGCCACTGGTATCTCGCACGGTGCCGGTGATCGAAGCCCGGTCTGACTGGGCGAGCATGATTTTATCCGTAGTTAAAACCAACAGCAGTAGGGTGAACCAGAACCTCATGCGGCACCGAGCGCGACGTCGAGCAGGAGAATGTGTTAGTTCTTTCGAAAAGCTAACACGCTTCGCTTAGTGAAGGAAGGGTAAATTGCCGGGGGGCGAAATGCCACTCTCCCGAAGGCCGCCTTCCGCACCATACCGCCAGTCCGCGCCATGAACTGCACCGCTGCTAACCTTTCCACGCGAGTAGACGCGCACATAATCGACAAGCATCCGCTGCGGGAAGACAGTGGAGTTATCCGGTCTCCCGGGCAAATTTCCACCGACCGCCAGATTGAGTACGAGAAAAAAT
This sequence comes from uncultured Acidobacteriota bacterium, assembly GCA_963697575.1. GTDB lineage: Bacteria > Acidobacteriota > Terriglobia > Acidiferrales > UBA7541 > Palsa-295. The sequence continues at coordinate 128,482 of CAVOOP010000016.1, forward strand.
GAATGGTCGAAGACCCAGCGCGAGCCATTGGGGAGGTCTGCAGGGGTCCTGGTGGCATAGAGTTGATCGTCCACGTAAAAGCGAATAATCTCCGGGGCCCACTCCACGGCAAAGACATGGAAATCGTCGCTGAAGTGCCCGTGCGGAAGTGTGAAGCTGCTCGTGATCGCCTGTGTATCCCAGTATCCCGGACCGTTGAGGCTGCTGCGTATCGTCGACTTCATTGCGCCTGAATTCTCCATGATGTCGATCTCTCCGCATGCCGGCCAGCCGGCTTTGTAGAAATCGTCTCCCAGCAACCAGAACGCCGGCCACATACCTTGTCCGAAGGGCACCTTGATCCGGGCCTCAAATCGGCCGTACGCCTGGCTGAAGAGGCCATGCGTCATAACCCGCGCTGAGGTGTAGTGCCCGGCAACGCCGTCGGAACCGGTGAATTCTTCCTTTCTTGCCTCTATCACGAGATGGCCGTCCTCCTGGCGGAGATTTTCAGACCGCGCGGTGTAATATTCCAGCTCGTGATTGCCCCAACTGTTTGCGCCGGTTTCGGTAACCCAGCGGTTTTTGTCTGGAGGCGAGCCGTTGGGTCCGTTGAACTCGTCGGCCCAGGTCATGACCCAGTCGCGGTCGGAGTTCTTGTCCGAAGACGCCAAGCGGTCCGGCGAGGAATGCCCCCCATAAATCGGGCAGCCCAGCGCGAGGAGAACCGCCACAATTCCTGTTTTCACATGGCTCTTTCAAAAAAGTGGACAATTGCGCCAAAGGCGCACGGCGACTTGAAGCGACGGTCTCTTCTCGATTCACAATGTTTTGACAGAGTATACCCGCCGTTCGAGCGGCGAATCACTCACTCTCGGAGTCTTTTCCTACTCCTTTCGGGGTATTCGTACCCCAGCCCATCGTGGTACGCGGGGTCGCCACCTTCCGGGGAACAAAAAGAGCACTCCATCGCGGGACGCTTTCGCTGGCGGCACGTAGCAGAATCCACCCGTAAACCCGAAATACGGTTGAAGAATAAGTCTCCTTAACCACACGACACGCCCTTTCGATCCCTTTACTCAACGGACGCGCACAGAAAAGATCAGTCGGTACCCAAAAAGGAGAAAGCGAACATGGCCTCGGGAAATACGGTTCTTTGGGAAGATCAAGGTGATGCGGGCACGTACAGCAGCGCCTGCCAAGCTGAAGCCGAGCCCCTCTTGAGGACGGCGCCTTCCAGCCAACGTCCGTCGCTCCTCAACATCAGCCTCCGATCCGCCCGGCACGATAGCAAGCCTCACGGCGAAGATGCTCTGGGTAGAATCGTGGGAGCGAGCCAGTCTCTCAAGGCGGTTCTTGGCCTCGTCCGAACGGTCTCTCCCACCGATGCCACCGTCCTGGTGGAAGGTGAGACGGGAACCGGAAAAGAACTCATTGCGCTCGCCATACACGAGTGCAGCAAGCGGCGGGATCGCCCTTTCGTCAAAGTAAACTGCGCGGCCATTCCTCTCGGTTTGCTCGAAAGCGAACTCTTTGGCCACGAACGAGGCGCCTTTACGGGTGCGGTCGCGCGCAGGATAGGGCGTTTCGAAGCCGCAGACCGCGGCACCTTGTTCCTTGACGAGATTGGCGACATGCCCCTGGAGTTGCAAGCCAAGCTGCTGCGCGTCCTTCAAGACGGCGAGTTCGAGAGGGTGGGCAGCACCCAAACGCAGCATGCGAACGTGCGGTTAATCGCCGCCACGAATCGCGATCTCGCGGCGATGGTCTCGAAGAAGCAATTCCGCAGCGACCTTTACTACCGGCTCAATGTGTTTCCAATACCCGTCCCGCCCCTCCGGGACCGCCTCGAAGATATTCCCTTGCTGGTTCGGCATTTCGTAACGGTATTTGCCGCACAAATGGGAAAGAAGATCGATGAGATTCCCGAGGGCGTGATGGGCTCTCTTGTGACCCACCCCTGGCCGGGAAACATTCGTGAGCTGCAGAATTTTATCGAGCGCAGCGTGATCCTGACTTCCGGAAGCGTTCTTGCCCCTCCCTTTGCGGGACTCAAGCGATCGGTCGCGCCGGAATCGGGGCCGACGACGCTTGAGGATGCCGAACGAATACACATCCGAAAGACTCTTGAGCAAACACGCTGGATAGTCGGCGGCCCACAAGGCGCGGCGACGCGCTTGGGAATCAATCGATCCACACTTTACTTCCGCATGCAAAAGCTGGGCATTTCACGCTCGAGAGAGACCGCTCCGGCCGACGTCGAGGGTGCGGCAGGCTAGCACGGTTCTCAAACCAAACTGTCCTGAGGAGCCAGCATCATTTTCCGTGCTTGGGGTAGTCTTACCTCACAATTCTTTTGTCCCATATTTATGGCATGCGTGCGATACTCACGATCATGAAGCAACAGGCCGTTCGCACAACCGTGGACATTCCAACCTCTCTCTACAGGAGGTTGAAACAACAAGCTGCCGCGCAAGGACGGTCCGTCCGTGAACTCATCCTCGCCGGTGCCCGGAGCACTTTGCTAGAGGGTAAGCGCCCGCGCCCCAAGCGGGTTCGTTTTCCCTTATCGCATCCAAAGGACCAAAAGTAGATCTGACCAACGAATCTATCTATGAACACGTTGAATTTCCTTGATGCGAACGTGTGGCTCGCGCTGCTCTGGGGCAGGCACCTCCACGCGGGAGAAGCTAGAGAGTGGTTCGAGCGATCCGCTGACGAGTGTGGCGTTTCGCCTGGATTAGTAATTATTTTGCGAGAGGGTCGGGCCGAACCTGGAAATGAAAAAGTTGGCTCGGAGACTTCCCGCCGTACCCTTCCGTCAGTTGCGTGCCTCTTGACTCGTTCGCCGCGAATATGCCGCGTCCCTTCCACCCAGCTTTGGGATCGTCGATACGAGCATCGAAAAAGCGCGAGAACATGCCCATCGGATAAGGTTCGGTGAGTCTGACCCATGTCTTGGTGTCCTGCTGATACGCGATCAGCGAATCCGATGTGGTTCCGTCCAGGATCACCACGTCTTTGCCCAAGCCGGACGCGTTGTACCGGTCGACCCACATGTAATAGTTTTCGTCTGCCTTAATGTTCGGATCTGAATTCCCGTTGGGGTCGGTCTTGAAGGTGGGACCCGGCACAGTATAGAAGCTCCATCCCTCGCGGCATGCGTTACCCGTGATGGCATCTTTGCCAGTTGGAATGGTCTTGCATTTGCTCCGGTCAAAACTGGCAAGAATGCCCTCTGCGGATAGCGGCGTCCACACTACGCCATGCGTATCGATGTCAATGCCGCGAGCTCCATTGCCGCCGGGTCCATTACCCTTGGGATCGTAGGGCACATTATAAACTTCCGTCGTGCAGGTGGCAGGTGGATTCGAGCCCCGCGTCATGCGGGTCATCTTACTAGGCCCGCCATGGGCGGAATACCAGACACTTCCGTCCACAGGGTTGTATGCGACACCGTAAGCGCTGGGCAACTTAACTCCATCTGCCGCCGCCGCACCAGCCTTCGGATTTCTCCGAATCGTGGGTTTGGTCCCATACGCGGGTATTGACCCAGCCGATTCCGCCAGGGTCACCGGTAACGGAAAAATACAAAGTGTTGTCTTTATCGTCGGAAAAGACGATGCGTTCGGCCTCAAAGCATAGATAGACGAATTCGAATTTGCCCGTCTTGGGATCGTAAACATCCACGCCCTTGCCGCCTTCCTCCCGCGGGGACTTCTTGGCGTAAGCGTTATTGGATCCTGCTTTGCAGAAGGGGGGATTCTCGAGCTGGTTCTCGACGTTGAACCAGACGCGTCCCTTGCCATCCATCGTGATCGGGCCCGGGTTGATGGGGTCATCCCAAACCAATTCCTCACCAAAAATGAGCGATGGCGCAAGTTGTCTCGGCGGTGACCAGGTAACCTGTTTGATCCGCTCCGACTCATTGGGCAATGGGACAGGAATCATGACTTTCGAATTTTCGACGGGATCGACCACGCTAAGTCCGCCTGCGGACCATTCGTCACCATACACTGGCCCGTAAGCATTGACTGTTGGATTCCGCCTGTCGGTGCTAATGAGCGCATGAAGGAAGGAGGCCCGCACTCCCCAATCCCACACCGTCACGACAATGTTGCGCTCGATTCCCTGGGGCCGAGGCGGTGCAGGCGGTACCTCTCCTTTGGCAATCCGCTCTCCCCAGTCGGCATACATTTCCAAACCCTTCTGGCGGCCCAAACGGTCCAGGCCTGAGAGCATTACCCGGCCTAACTGGCCAGAAGACAACATCCGTTGCCAGGCATCAACATCCGATTTGAAAGGACCGTAGGGGGCTAAGAGCGGCGAAATCTCGCGACTCGCCTTCAGTCCCACTTGGTGGCAACCCGAATTGCAGCCCTTTATGGCTTGGATATAGTCTCCCTGTGTTTCAATAACGGCGGGACCGATGGGACGTGGTGGCGGGGGGCTTCCATGCGTCAATTTGACCGGATCCGGCGGGCCGGGTATAGGCGGAGAGGGCGGAACGGTCATCGGGAAGGCGCTTTTGGGAGGAATGCTCGTCAGGATTGAGAACCAATAAACGGCCGGATAATACTGCGCGGCCGCTTGAGGGGTAGGAGCGATGACCGCTGTCAAATCTAAAGTTTTCCCCGGCGTTGTTTCTATCGCTGGGGAGTCCACCAGACCATAGCCACGTACCCAGACCTTGTAAGTTGCGCGAGGAAGTTCAGGTAGCAGGTACTGCCCCTGGTCATTGGTGACGACGATCTTGCGGTATTTGGTCCCCAAGTCTGTCGTTTCGGCAATTACCCACACCCCGGCTTCGGGACCTGTCGAACTGGTCACCACACCGCCGATGTCATCGGCACCGACAGCCACGCCACTTGCTCCGGCCTGAGGTCCTGCAGTTCTAGCCGTTGGGGCAGCCTCTATGCGGGCCCGAGCCGTAAATAAAACCAAGCCCAAAGCGACGGCGGTGGCCATCAAAAACATCGGCACTTTTGCGTTCAGTTTTGTCATCGCTCGCATCACCTCTCACCGATCCAGACGACCTGAAACAAATACTTCAGCGCAAATTGAATTAGGCGCGGATTCACCGGGGAACCGGTGATCTGTCCGAAGGTTGACTTGGAAACGTCTGTCTGGGACCCGGCTGGTTGGCAAACTGCGGATGGTTGAACATACTGAAGAGCCTCCGTACGAACTAACTACCCAACGGGCCTGCGACGTTAGCCGACGTCGGAAGTTGGCCCATTATTTCCCAGGCGGCCGCTGATCTCAAGGGGCAAAAGCGCTCGCTCCACGCCTTTATCAAGACTTGATCGAGAATAAAAATCACACCCGTTATGGGGCAATCTGTACCTGTGCCGAGCCGGGCTGGCTAGCGGCGGTCGTCGTGGACTGCTCGATCTTTCCCAACTCTTTCTTCATCTGATCGGCGAATCGCCCTTGAGGGAATTCGTTGAGGTATGCCCGCATCTGAGCTGCCGCATTCGGATAGTCCTGCTTCTGCAAAAGGATTGAAGCATGCAGGGCGTGTAAATCCGACATGTTCTGGTGGGGGCCCTTTTCGGCCTTCTGGGCGCTTATCTCCGCGGCATCCAGCCGATTCAATTTGAAATTCCCGATGGCCTGAATGAAATTGGCATCACCGACGCTGGCGTCCAGTGCCAGAGCTTTCCCCGCGGTTTCGACCGCCAGCTCAAATTTCTGATCCCGCAGTTCCAGTTGGGCAAGGCCCAGATAGGGAGGAATGTAATGCGGGTCAGCTGCGATGGCACTTTCAAAAGCCTGTTGGGACTTTTCGCTCTCCTTGGTGGTGGCATAGAGGTTCCCCAATTCGTTCCAGGCAGCCGCATACTTGTCGTATAGAGCTGTGGCTTTAACCAGATGTTGTGTCGCCGAATCAATGTGGTTGCTACGAACGTCCTTGTCGCCCTTTTCGAATTCCTTGCGCGCGCCATTTGGTACCTGCAGGGATGTAACGCTGATGGAAGACCCCGTCGCTCCGGCCATGCGCGTAAGGTGCAGAGTACCCATGTCAATTCCGCCTATGTCGGCACGGTCGGTGATGGTCTTGCTCAGCGGCATGTAGCCTGCGACACTGATTCGCACCTCACAACCCGTCAACATATTTTGGGAATCCCCGACAGCCGCCGGACGGTCCGTTGGAGGATTGCATACCGCTCATAGCTGACGCGGGACTATCGTTGCTGGCGCTGAAGTCCATATTGCTTTGCGAGCCCGCTCCCAATGTGAATTGGAAATATCCCTTCAAATCCGTGTGGATTACCTGCAATGGCCTTATGCCACACCCAAGCGCAACAGAAACGGGTTCCGGAACAGGCTGGCCGGTGTCCATCAGGATTCGTCCGTTCACAAAAAGAGGAGTCTGAGACTGATTAGCGCCAGGCTGTTGTACGGGTACACCCGGAACTGTGCCTGCAGGTGGAGTTTGCGTGGTTGACCCGGTTGACCCTGCTCCTGATGATCCAGATCCGGAAGTGCCCGACCCCGATGTTCCGGACTTCTGTCCCGCTGACGGCCTGGCTACCAAGAGACCGAGGAATACCAACATGCAAAAACGAGAAGACAATCGGTTCATCGTTGGCCTCTCAGGAAAAGCGATTTGACTGTTCTTGCGAGCATACGCCAATCAGCAGCGGCAAGATATGAAATCTCAATTCCTTAGCAATGGCCATCCCCAGCGATAAAGCAAGCTTCCAATTCTGGTTATAGACGAATGACCATCCGCGATAGCTGGTTGCTCGTTTCTGAACGCACGGTGATTACAAGGTCGTTCGTCACAGGCACGCCGGCCGTCCTGACGGTAAAGATGTAGGACCATACGGGAACTGGCTTTTCATTTTCGGGCCAGAGGCTTAGCCCTGGCGAAATCAGTTGGGACGACACTGCCTCGACGGGTCGCCGTTCGAACTGCGACTTCCACTCAAACGTAAAATTCAAAGTGTCCATGAACCGCTTTGCGACTTCGGGACTCACGGGGATGTAAGGATCAAATAAACAGGGGAGCATGCTCGCGCGTGCGAAAACGGTTATTTGATCGGGGAATTCTGTGATCTGTTGTGCATGTTCGTAAAATCGGGTTCCCAGCCTTGTCTCGATCACTCTTAGACCATTAAAGAAATCGCCAGACGTCATTGCGATCGTCAGCGGCACACAGAGTTTCCCATCGGAAAACATTACGTTATCAATAGGAACGATTCGCGTGTGTACCTGGTGGCTTAGAATCGAAGAGGGGAATATGGACAAGGTCGAGCACACAACGCAGCACATCAGAATCAATCTTCTGTGTCTCTGTCTATAGCGGGCAGCGACTCTCGAGCGCCGCTGAAGAGCCAATGTTCTAACCCAACGCTATCGGATTCGTTATGAACAGCTCCATTCTACAATGTGGACGGTGTCCTGGTGTTGGTTTGCATAAACACAGCCCTTACCGTCCATCGGACTTCCTTTCTCTGTACCTGCCGCCTCGTCAAATGTTGCCAACTTTCCAGATCGGCCGCTGGTTCTGGCTTCCGCGTCAATTCGGGGCCACTCCGGTTCCCGCGAATCTTCTTTCTTTGTGCTGATTCTCGCCACAGTCTTGCCTAAGGGAACAACGGGCATCCCATACCGACTGCGGAAAGGGAGTCGTGGGAGCGCAGGCATTCCCTATGAGGTACCACTGTCCGTCGCGCTTCACAAACGTATCCAGACAGCCGGAGTGGAAAACGCTGTTGAGCTTAGGGTCTTTATTTCCAGTGTCTGTGTTGGTCATGTTATAGCTTACCAAGGCCGTATCTCCATAGACGTCAGCATGGAGGTCGGAAACCTCGGTGGTTTTGACGTGCGGGTCCGATGGGTCGGGTTTGCTGGGATCGGAGGGATCGCGCGGGTTGTTCATCAAATCGTCGGGCGAGGGGAACACGAAGGGCAAACCCTTCATGTAGCTTTCAAGAACGCTTTTCTTGGGCATCGATCTCAACCGCCCGAAGTTGGTCAGGTGAGTCACGGTTCCGTCGTAGATATATTGTTTCGCAACCGCGGTAGCTTGGCGCCCTGACGTGGGGTTGTCGGCCAGTGCCCTCTCTATCGCAATCAGATTCTGATCGTCTGCCTTCTGCCCGACCGCAAGCGCAGCAGGCAGGAGGATTCCTGCACAGATCCCGAGAACGACTGTTGCGAATTTCATCCGGCGCCCCCTCTGTTGTTGATAGCGCTCACGGTCTCCATAGCGATCCCTTCCCGGGCGACTGCCTTCCTGCCCGATAGCCCGATGGTCGGTACAGGGTCTCACTTCGCTAAGGGGTCGGGCCGCAATTGGAAGTGGACGGCATAAGGCCTTGTGCCCCAGCCCCCCTCGGTATGCCACACCACCCGGCTCTCAACGGCCGACCATAATCCACGCCCCTTCCAGCCCGCCTTGAGATCATCAATGCGCCCGTCCAGGCTGCGGGTATAGAAACCCATTGGATAGGGCACGCGCAGTATTACCCACTGCTTGGTTTCCGGGAGGAAGGCTTTCAAGGAATCGGAACCTGTTCCGGTGACAATTGGTACATCCTTGCCCAAGCCCAGGGTGTTAAAGCGGTCGACCCAGTCGTTATAGAAATAGTCGGCGCCGAGATCTGTTCCCTGGAACATGGGCCCCGGCACTTGATAGAGAGTCCAGCCTTCCGGGCACTGTTGCCCCGTTGCCGTCGGGCCGTTTCGCACCTTGCACTTTCGGCGATCCAGACTCGCCAGATGACCGCTGCCCGGTAGCGACACCCAGACGATACCGTTCGAATCGATATCGACCCCTTGTGGGCCGAAGGCGCGCTGATCGTTGGCGCTGAAGGGCGGTTGATATACCTCGGCCATGCAGGTTTCCGGCGGATTCTTTCCGAGTTCCATGCGAACGATGTCACCCGGAATAAGGTCGGTGGTGTGATACCACACGCTGCCATCGAGCGGATTCACCGAAACGATGTACCCCGTGTGCGAAGTTGCCAGCCGGTCGAGCTTCGGATTCACCGGCTCGGTCGCCGAGGTCCATGGCTTGGTGATCTTTCCATCGCCGTTGGTGTCCAATACCGCAGGACACCAGCCTTGTGATTTCTCCGCGTCGTGAGTGTCGTCCCAGAGCCGGGTATTGATCCAGCCGATTCCCAGGACTCCGCGGCCAGCCATGTAAAAGGTCTCGTCTTTGTCATACCCGAATGCGGTGTGGGCTGCGCCGGAACAAGTATCTATGAGGGTAAACTGGCTCGTCTTAGGATCGTAATAACCCGTACCCGCGTCCGTGTTGCGGATGTTATCGCGCGGAGAAATCTGTTTGATCGGAAAATATTTAGCGAATCGATTTTCGGAGCCTCCGAGACAATACGGGGCGACGTCTATTCTGGTCTGCACGGTGAGCCACGTACGTCCCTTGCTGTCCATCATCCCGGGCCCGGCGTTCACCGGATCAATTCTCACCTGCTTTAATTCCTTGCCCCAATAAGGAGAAGGAAACTCCGGCAGAACATCCGGCTCCGCCGTGTGCAGGACCTTGCGCCACTCTTCATTGCGCAGGGGTACGCGGGCCATGTGCTCGGTATTCTCTATGGGGTCTACAATGCTGACCGCCCCTTCAGACCAGTCGACGATGTAGACGTGCCCATTTGCGTTCACGGTTGGCTTTCGCTTGTCGGTGCTGAGCAGATCGTGAGGAAAGGCGGTTCGAGTGGCGAAATCCCACATGGTAAGTACCAGGTTGCGCTCGACTCCCTGCGGCCGCGGTGGCGTTGGAGGCAGTTCACCTTTGGCGATGCGCGCAGCCCAATCCGTCCACAACGCCATCGCGGTCGGATTCTCAAGTCCTAAAGCGAACCCGCTGTGCATCTGCCGCGTTCCCTGGCCTACTTCGAGCTTTCGCACCCAGGCCTCCTGGACCGAATCGAACGTGCCGATCTCCGGCTCAATCACGCGGGTCGCTTTGTTGCCCATCTGATGGCAGACCTCGCAGCCCCTCCGCAGGCCCCAAACCCAGTCCGCTTGCGTTGGCAGTGTTCGACTGATCGGCGCTGACACTCCGACGGCTCTAACCAGCGGCCCCCCTCCGGGCAGCGTCATCGGAAAGGCATCCTTGGGTGGCAGCTTTAGCATGGAGTACCAATAGTTGGGGGGATAATATTGCGCAGCGGCTTGAGGACTCGGAGCAACTACGGCACGCAGCGACAACGGTTTTCCAGGGGCGGCATCTACGGGACTTGAGTCCACCAGACCGTAGCCGCGCACCCAGATTTTGTAATTGGCCTTCGGCAAGTCGGGAATGAGATAGCGGCCGCGATCATCCGTTACTACAATCTTCCGAAACTTCGTCTGGAGATCGGTGGTTTCTGCGATCACCCAGACCCCGGCTTCCGGACCGTTCGCGCTGGTAACCACGCCGCCGATGTTATCGGCGTCGACGGTCACCGCAGCTTCATCTCGCTGCGATTGTTCGGGAGCGGAACCGGGCCGGACACTGGCGTTCGTTCCGACGATGGCAATCCACGCTACAAAAGCCCACGCGACCAGCACGGACCCGAGTAAGCTCTGTATCTTTTTTTGCATCGCGTTTTTCTCCTATCCTCCTGCTAGCACCACTGCGCGAAAGCCATGGCCGAGGAGCACGTTCAGTTCAGGGGTTAATCTGGTGTTTTAGCATTGGTCTCGACAAAGGAACAGAAGAGAAAACAGGCATCCTCGGGCAGCAGCAGTCGCTTTTCACCTGCTACCCGTTCCCTTCTGGCGGCAAAATCTTCCTGGTTTTGATGGCGCTTCTCAAGGCGCAAGCGGGCTGTGCGGCCCATCTGTCAAAAGTATGCCCGCCAACATGCCTATTTGTGCCACGTCAGAAGTAAGGGAGGAAGCTGTCTCTCGTCGTTGCCCATCTCATCACGGCGAACGGCAAATGAACCGGCGCCGGTTTCAGCAAGCAACTCCGTGAGCTGAATCCGTCCCTGGCCAAGCCAATTCAGCGCGGAAACTCGATAAGCTGATGCCGCGGAACGTCGAGTTCTACTCGAGGATTGCCCGCTAGGCTCTGCTCACCGCTGATGCAGCGGAGCGATGTGAACATCGGCGGGATGCCATATTTTGATGCCGAGTGAAAAGCCAACTAGCGTCATGGCGACCAGTACCGAAACGGCCACAACCAATTTCCACTGCCAGACCCACCGCCATCGACGTATTTCCACAACCTCAGGCTCATCTACAGCCAGCGAAAAATCAATTCCTTCAGCCTGGGCGCGTGCCAGAAACCGATCACGGAGTCCTTTGTCCGATGCAGACTGCTGCACCCTCGCGTTGTTGCACCAGCGGATCTCTTCCACCTGAGGCAAATCTTGGAAGATGATTAGCGAATACTCTTCCTTCAGCCGGCGGCATTCCGTGCACTCTCTCTGGTGCTCGGCTAGTTCACGATTTTCCTCCGGGGAAATTTGGCCAATTCTCTCGAGTGCTGTCAACTCGCGAAAATGTTCATGATTGAACATGAGCCACACAATCTTGGGCCGGTGCCTTGGCGGATCGCTCCTGACGCCCATAAACAATGGATCGCAGCTTGTCTAGCCCTCGATAATAGTAGTGTCTCACGTTATCTAAGGACCATCCCTTCTTTCCCGCGATTTCCCGCATCGTGAAACCTTCATAAAAAACCAGATATAGAGTATCCCGTTCGTTCCTGTTTAGTTGGCGGAGGGCCTGCTTTAATAGCCGGACGGATTCTGGGCCATCAAGAAATGAGTGGCCGTAAAACCTTACCGAGAGCTCCGGAGACCCAAGGAACTCCTCAGAAGTCTCGTGAAGCCCCCGCAGCGCCAGATAGCGCCGTCGATTGAAACTCCGATGGTAGGCATACTGGAGGATCCACATCTTGACGCTGCCTTTCGACTCATCGTATAGCCCCGCACAACGAAATATTTCCAGGAAAACCGACTGCGTGAGATCTTCAGCCTCACTTTGTTTCTGAGGATGCGTGACGCCACCCGGAATACCAGGGACTGATAGCGGTCAAACAGCGTAGCCAGAGCATCCGAATGGCCTCGCTTCAGTTTGGCCATGAGCATCTCATCGGATACGGATTCTAACGGCAAGGGAGGGGGCGTCACCTTGGGAGCCCTCACGGTCGTACCTCACAACATGAGATCGGCAATCGATGGCTGTATACCACACAATCTGCCGGAGGTGAAGGAGCGTTTCAAATAGTTACCGATGACCAAGCATTAAAGATGCCTGCCGTCGCACGGAGCCATCGTTTTCGCCAAACTTCAACATCTGGCCGTTGCACGGAACCGTCGCAGCGGCACCGTGCAGCGGCCGCTTGTCTTTCAAGTAGCCTTATGATAAACGTTCCTCCGTTGAAAAGAATATAACGGTAGCTCGCTGGTACTGCGTTGAAGCGCGTAGGACTGATTCGACTGTCTCGTTTATCACTGGCGGAAATCTTTCGCGAGAACCTATAGATATCGTACAGTAGTCGGAGAAGTTTGATGGAAGCAATCAGTCGGCGAAGATCGAGACTGTGCCTGACGTTATTTTGCGCTCTTCTTGGCGCTTCCGCAGTATCCCAGGTCGAAGCTCGTTTCAAGAAGCAGGATGTAGTGACTCCCGCCCGGGACCTTCGCGTGTCGGTGGGGAAAGACGATATCGGTGGCGTGGTGACCAGCTCTAAGGGCCCGGAAGCTGGCGTGTGGGTTATCGCAGAGACTCTCGATCTGCCGAATAAGTTCCGCAAGATTGTGGTAACCGATGATGTCGGCCGGTATCTGTTGCCAGAACTCCCCAAAGCAACTTACAAAGTGTGGGTAAGAGGTTACGGTCTGGTGGGTTCTAAGGCCGTCGAATCGATCCCGGGTAACACGCTGCAATTGACTGCGGTAATCGCCCAGACTCCCCAAGCCGCGGCCCAATCTTATCCAGCTGATTACTGGCTTTCTCTTTTGAAGATACCGCCCAAAAGCGCGTTCCCGATGAAGATTCGGGAGGGGGCCGCCACCATCGTCCCGGAAGGCGCTGCTTTGCCAGGGATTGGCAACTCAAACGGTAACCTCGGTCTGCTATTGGATACCCAGATTCGGTCGCAGGCGCAATGGATCTACCTGTTGAAAAGGGGCTGTCAGGTTTGTCATCAGCTAGGAGACAAGGCAACCCGTGAGATTGAGCCGGAGCTCGGTTCGTTTGATTCGCCCGCGTTAGCCTGGGAGAGGCGACTTATGTCTGGCCAGGTCGGTCCACAGATGACCAACAATCTCAATAATTTTGGACATGATCGCGGTCTCGCGATGTTCGCGGATTGGAGCAGCCGCATTGCTGCCGGTGAGGTGCCACCAGCGCCACCGCGCCCTCAGGGCATTGAGCGCAACGTAGTTATCACGCTTTGGGATTTTGGCACTGAAACATCGTTCTTCCATGACGTCATCAGCACGGACGAGCGGAATCCCACGGCGAATGCCTACGGGCCGGTCTACGGTTTGGATTTTTCGGCAGGCGCGATCGCGATTTTGGATCCGGTAAAAAACACCAAAGCAACGATGATCGAAGTTCCGTTGACCAACGAAAATGACCGGAAGCTTTTGCGGACCCACACATCACTCCACGTAGCCGCGCCCTCTCCTTACTGGGGCAATGAAATCGTGTGGAACGATCCAGTGACTGTTTCGATGCCGCATCTGGATGAGAGAGGGCGGCTCTGGTTCCACACAACAACTCGTGTGGGCATCCCTGATTTCTGCAAGAGTGGCTCTAGCAATCCCTTTGCGAGAAATTTCCCAATGCCCCTGGGGTCCCAACCTCAGGGTGCCGGGAATTATGATCCTAAGACCGGCAAGTTCGAAATGATCGATTCGTGCTTGTCAGAGTCGCACACGAGATTTGCGAGCGACGAGGACCGGACGCTCTACGCCTCCAACAACGGACTGGTTCGCGGGTTAAGCGGGATAAGCTGGATCAAGACGCGCGTATGGGACCAGACTCATGATGCTGAGAGATCACAAGGCTGGTGCCCCGCCATTCTCGACTACAACGCCGATGGAGCAATCGGCGCCTATACCATGCCAAACCAATCGCCCGACCCGCGGCTTGATAGGGCCGTCGGCGGAGCCAGCGGTTACGGACTTGCCATCAATCCCGTCGATGGCAGCGTTTGGTATGCCGCGGGTGTTGCCTCAAGTGACACTCAAGTTCCAGGGAAGATTATCCGCATGATGCCTGGCACCGATCCGCCGGCAACCTGTCGGACGGAAGCGTACGAACCTCCCTATGACAATCCGAAACTTCCCGGAGTGGAGGCATATTCGACCTTGGGGATCGGCATCGACAGCAAAGGAGTGGTCTGGGTGGCGCTTGTGGGCAGCAATGATTTGGCCAGCTTCGATCGCAGCAAGTGCAAAGGGCCTCTCAACGGTCCGACTGCGACGGGCCAGCATTGCCCCGAGGGCTGGACGCTTTACCCCGTGCCGGGTCCCAAATTCAAAGGCAGCGCTGTTCCCGCTGACTTTTTTTATCACAATTGGGTCGACCGCTTCGATACGCTGGGATTAGGTAAGGATGTACCAATCGTAAATGGAACGGGTTCTGACTCACTCATTGCCTTTCTTCCCGAGACAAAGCGGTTTGTTACGCTCCGAATACCATACCCCCTGGGATTCTACACGCGCAGCGTCGATGGCCGCATTGACGATCCAAAGGCTGGATGGAAGGGCCGGGGGTTATGGGCCGCAAATAATGAGAGAGTCGTCTGGCACATCGAGGGTGGCAAAGGAACAAAGAGTTTTGTCGCGCACATCCAGATCAGGCCCGACCCGCTGGCGGATTGAACTCTGACGCCAGAAAGGCGGAGGATTTGCATGAAATTCCGTACGAGCAGCAAAAGGAGAAAGCATGCGATTGCAATCTAGACTCCTCGCATCAGCGAGCTTGCTGTTGTTCTTCGCTTCCGTGTGTCACGGCGCGACGATTACAGGAACTGTGAAGAACACCGAAGGTGCTCCTTTCCAGGGCGCGTTCGTCGAGGCTCAGAACACCAGTACTCGCATCACGGTAATCGTGCTTTCTGATAACCAGGGGCAGTACAGAATCGAAAACTTGCCCGCAGGCGAATACCGCGTGCAGATCCGGGCCGTCGGGTTCCTCGCTGATCCGCGAACAGGAGTGAAACTAAAGGCGGATCAGAAGGCCTCCTACGATTTTGCGTTACAGAAAGGCATGGTCCATTGGAATGACCTCTCGCTCTCTCAGGCACGGCAACTGTGGCCGCCTGCGACAGGCAAGGACCTAATCGTGCAGAATTGTAATGACTGCCATCTGTTCCAAACCCGCATTGCTTCGGTAACGCGGGACGCAGCTGGCTGGAAAGACCGCCTTGAGTACATGCGGACATCAGAACATTACGGACTGTCATACATAACCGATCAACAGGCGGACGATATCGCGTCTTATCTGACGTGGCTGTTCGGGCCGAGTTCAGTACTCCCGAAGTCTCCGGCGGACATGCCGGGTTACAAGGACACGGTCCGGCCCTTCAGCAGTGACGCCATGAATATCGTTTATGTGGAGTATGAAATGCCGGGCCCTAATCGGATGCCCTTCAGCGCCGCTCCTGACAAGAACGGGTATTTTTGGATCCCCTACTATGGACCGGCAAACAAAATTGCGCGTCTCGACCCTAAAACTGGTGAAGTGAAGGAGTTCCCCGTTGCCAATGTAGGAACCGCGGCTATCCATTCTGCGGTACCTGCGCCAGATGGCTCCGTTTGGCTGGCTGAAACGGGTGCAAACAAGCTCGGGCGGTGGGACCCGAATACTCAGCAGATTACGGAGTTCCAGGATCCCTACCTTCCCGGCAAAGAGGGGGTCCGAGCAGGGGGAACCAAACACACAATCCGGTTTAGCCCGAACGGAACGATGTGGGTCAGTGGTTACCCGCTATCAACGTTCGACCCGGAAACAAGAAAATTCACCCACTTCAATGAAGTTCCTTCCAGTTACGATGTCAAGATTGACCGGAACGGGGATCCCTGGTTCACGAGCCCACAAAACAACAAGATTGGCAAAGTTGACTCGAAGACAATGAAGGTTACGCAGTGGACCCTTCCGACAGACAAAAGCTTTCCGCGACGCCTGGAAGTAGGTCCGGACGGCATGATCTGGATAGGCGAATTCTCCGGCGGCAAGATAGCTCGGTTTGACCCGGCGACCCAAACCTTCAAGGAGTATCCTCTGCCCGGCCTGCACCCCACTCCATACGCGCTGGGTTTCGACACCGACGGATATTTTTGGTACGACTCGCACCACATGGACGTGCTAGGACGCTTCGACACCAAAACGGGAGATGTGATCGAGTATCCATTTCCTCATTCTGAAATCGCCATGCGGGAATTCTTCCGCGATTCACAAGGGCGAATGTGGTATGCCACAAATCCAAACAACAAAGTTGGATATTTCTATCTGGCTGACAAGGGTAGCGGAACCAAATCCGCAAGCAACTGAACGCAGATGCTCTTACGCGCAGCTGTTTCTTGAAGCGATGAACGATCGCGCTGCCGTCCTGTTTTGGTGAGATGAAGATTACGCGCAGGATCAGTTCAATGGGTCACCAAACGAGAGCAAGGCGCGAATTTCTAAAATTCCTCGCTGCAAGCCCATACGTCGCCTCTCTGGGGGGAGCTGGCACCTTCCTGCGGCACATCGCCTCAGATGATAGTCCTTCGGACGTTATCAGCGACCCGGCCGCAGCCTTGAATGTGTTTGATTTGGAGTCCGCGGCACGCCGCAACGTTCAACCGGGCCATTGGGCCTTGATGTCGAGCGGCGTGGATGATGACGGCACGCTGCGCGCTAATAGCGAAGGCTTCCAACACATCGAATTGCGCCCGCGCCGGTTGCGTGACGCAACGAAGGTCGATATGCGCGTCGATTTTTTTGGCACAACCTACAACAGTCCAATCTTTACCTGCCCCACGGGTGCGGAAAGATCGTTTCATCCTGGCGGCGAATTGGCGGTTGCGCGGGCTGCGAAGGCGCGTGGGACGTTGCAGTGCCTGTCGACAGCGACCTCGACGGCCGTCGAAGATGTTAACAACGCTCTCGGTCGTCCCGTTTGGTATCAACTCTATGCCCCAAGTTCCTGGGACGCTTGCGAGAAGATTCTGCACCGCGTGGAAGCCTCTGGATGCTCTGTAATTATGCTCACCGTCGACAACACCACCGGAAACAACCCTGAGACCTATCTGCGCACACGTCCAAAGGATTTGCACCAATGCGCCGCCTGTCACGAACCGGGTGAACCGGGTAGGTCGGTCAACGAGCGGCGCATGTATGACGGCATCGACATGACCAGAGTACGATTTAGAGATCCCGCCATGGACTGGGCTTTCGTCGATCGGCTTCGCAAATTCTGGAAAGGGAAATTCCTAATCAAGGGGATGGACACGCGAGAGGACGCGCGCTTATGCGTCGAGCACGGCATCGATGGCATGCTGGTATCAAATCACGGCGGGCGTTCTACGGAAACACTACGCGCCACCATCGAGGCGCTCCCCGAGGTGGTAGCAGAGGTCAAGGGACGCATACCGGTCTTCGTAGACGGCGGTGTTCGCCGCGGCACGGATGTGTTCAAAGCCCTGGCGATCGGGGCCAAGGGTGTCGGAATAGGGCGCCCCATGTTATGGGGACTCGGGGCCTTCGGGCAGGCCGGAGTAGATCGAGTACTTGAAATTCTTCAGGGCGAACTCAAACTGGCCATGGGCAATTGCGGTACACGAACCATAGCCGATATCACGCGCGACTACGTCGCCATACCTAGCCGACAGAGCTAAGGCCGCAGCGTCTACTATTTTAGATCCCCTTACCGTCCCTATATTTAATACACAAAAAGCTATTGCTTTCTCCAGGCGACCTGGACTATATAGCTCGCGGGTTGGGTGATATCGCGAGTAGACGCTCATCTGGACGAGCCAGACCAGCTGCTGGTTTGCACGCTGAACCAATCCTTTCACCACTAAAGCGCACTCCTGAGGGGGGATGACCATGTTTACGAATCTTTTAAAGCATCTGTCTTGCAGACCTCGTGTCACTGGTTGTGCGGTTCTGCTTATCTGCTCACATATCCTGGCTCCAAGTCTTTTCAGCCAGACGTCCTCAACAGGCGCCCTGACGGGGACAGTGAAGGATTCCTCCGGCGCGGTGGTGCCGAATGCAACTGTTACCGCCACTAATAATGGCACCGGCCAGGCCCGCAATACGATGACTGATACCGACGGCACTTATAAATTTGGGCTGCTGCCTCCAGGCGATTACAAGCTAAGGTACGAAGCCTCTGGATTCACCGGGCTGGAGATACCTTCGGTAGCCATCGTCGTTACGGAGACTGCTGTTCTTGATCAAGTTTTGCAGGTCGGAGGGCAAACTCAGCAAGTCGAAGTCCGCGCCGAAACGGAAGCGGTACAGACTGCCAGTGCCACTGTAGGCACCGTTGTCAACTCTCAAACGATGACGGTGACTCCTCTAACGACCCGCAACTATACCAACCTGCTCGGCCTGTCGGCTGGGGCAAACACCGGCGTCTTTGACGCGGCCAACTTGGGACGGGGATCGCAGGACATCTCGGTGAATGGATCCGGCACCGCCCAAAACAATATGCAGCAGGATGGCGCTTCCATTGTCAGCTTTAATGGGCGCGGGATCATCACGGATCTGGGTGCCAATGGAGGGATCGGAATCGTCAACCCGGATGCCATCCAGGAATTCAAAATACAGACATCCCTCTATGATGCTGGTTACGGGAAAAAGCCCGGCGCTAACGTGAATGTTGTCACAAAATCCGGCACCAATCAGTTTCATGGCACGGCCTTTGAATTCTTCCGCAACACCGATCTCAACGCGAACGACTTTTTCCGCAAGCTAAGCCCACCCGTTGGCGGCGTTCCTAATGACGGGCGCCAGGTGCTAAATCAGAACCAGTATGGCGGCGTACTCGGCGGTCCCGTAAAGAAGGACAAGCTGTTCTTTTTTGTCTCGTATCAACAAACTTGGCAGAAGAACGGGATTTCGCCAGGCGGTTATTCCAACCCCACCCTCGTGGGAATTCCAACCGGCGACCGCTCCAACACTGCTGCCTTCCAGTCGGCGCTAGGGGCGGCCTTTTGTCCTGGCGGCAGCGCCACAGGAGGAACCAAGGCAACGAGCGTAATTCAAGTCGCCTGTAACGGCTCGAACATCAATCCGGTGGCGATCAATCTCCTCCAACTAAAGAATCCCAACGGCACTTACTTCATCCCCAGTTCCTCCACCGGAGTCAATCAAAATACCACCTTCAGTATTCCCGCCAAGTTTGCGGAACATCAGGCTCTAGGGAATTTTGACTACCTGCTCAATGGCAACAACACATTGTCGGGACGGTGGTTCTACAGCGACCCGCCGACCACCGATCCGATGGGGTGTGGATCCACTGCCACCGCAACTACTTTGTGTCTCCCGGGCAGTCCTGCCTTTATTTCTTTTCCGAACCAGTATGCGACACTGAAACTCACTTCGATCCTTTCGACGAACGTCGTGAACGAGGCTCGCCTTTCAATGCAGCACTTTATCTCGAACCTGCAAAATCAGGTCCCGGTCACCGATACCCAGGTCGGAATCGCTCCCATTGTCCCGTCTGTCAACTTCCTGGATACTGTCATCGTTAGCGGACTCCTGCAGTTCGGAGCGTTGGGCAATAACGGAAGCGAGAATGCGGTCACCTCGATCGAAGCGGCGGATCAAATCTCCTGGTCTCACGGAAGGCATACCATTCGCGCCGGTCTCGAATATGAGTACGACCGTGCAAAGTTTGATTTGAAGGGGGTCTCGATCGGAAGTTTGACCTTCCAGACCTTCCAGGACTTCCTGCTGGGCCTGCCAGGGTGTGCGCCGGGGCTTTCTGCGTCCGCCTGCGCTGCCAGTGCCGCAGCAGGACTCACTAATGGAAGTTCCACCAGCAATATATCCAGCACGGGCACGACGACCGCCATTTCGGCACCGGGAGGTGTGCAGGCACGATTTCCGAACCCACGATGTCTCCGCGTTTGTCCAGGACGACCTAAAAGTACGCAGTAATCTGACACTGAACCTCGGGCTCCGGTGGGAGTATAACGGGATATTTTATGATGCTGCCGGTGACTTCAACAACGTCTGGCCAAGCTTGATCAACACCGTCCCATTACCGGGATCGACACCAGCTACCGGAACACTAGCCGGATTTGTGGTGCCTTCGAATTACAACTTTGCAGCCAATCCGGCACCTCCTGTGGGCGGTGTTTTTCAGAATAATCATAAAATCCCCACCCAGAATAGCCCGTCCCTTAAGAACTTCGCTCCGCGACTGGGTTTTGCCTGGCGGCCATTGCCGACCGATCGGTTTGTAGTACGCGGCGGCGCCGGATATTTCTATGACCGTGTGGCGCTGAGCAATTACAATAGGCTCGCCCAGGCGTATCCCTATGCGGAAACACTATCGGCGTCTGGTTCCGCAACGTACTTCTCCTCGTTCGCTCAGCCCTATCCCGCAGGTGCAACGCTCGGATGGTCACCCCGGTGGGTAAACATTAACACCGCCACTCAGACGGGAACGAGTTCCAACCTGGTTTCTTTCATCATGAGTCCCGACTATCTCAACCCCGTGACCTACGAATGGAACCTGAACTTTCAGTATGAATTCAAGCCTCGCTGGGTCCTGGAGATAGGTTACGCGGGAAGTCGCGGCATTCATCAGGTGCCGGACGGTAGTTCGCAGGTGTGGCAAATCAACGAGGCGCAATTGGCGAGCGCAGCGAATCCCATTAACGGCATTACCACCAACACGGTCGCGAATGCCTCACTCCGCGTGCCGTACCTGGGATTCTCCCCGGGAGGGCTCGAATCTGCAGAGACCGTTGGACAGAGCAAATACAACAGCCTGCAGGCGACCGTGCGCAAAGAGCTCTCTCACGGGCTTCAGTTGCAGGCCGCATACGCATACAGCCGATCCTTCACTACGACGGGATACTTTAGCTACAATGACCCTGACTTGCCACTCCCATATGGATTAAATCCCTTATACCGCCCTCAACGCCTCACCGTTAACTACAGCTGGGATTTGCCGCTAGGCAACTATCAAGGTTTTCTTGGCAAGGTTGCCAGCGGTTGGAACTTGGCCGGTGTCACAGTTTTGCAAGATGGCACACCCCTGACTATTACTGATACTCGAGGGGGTAGCATTTACGGCTTCGGCTCTGGATCGGTGATAACGTCAACGGCTGAATTTGCTGCCGGAATGGGTTCGGCGAACGTTCCGACTTCAGGTGGCGTCGAAGCTCGGCTTGGCGGTGCGACCGGCGGCCCGGGCTATTTCAATAAAGCCGCATTTGGCACGACGCCGGTAATTGGCAACGGAACAGGCTATGGGAACAGCGGGTTCGGCGTTATTCTCGGCCCTGGTCAATTTAACTGGGATGCGACTCTTCAGAAAACAACGAAGGTTGGCGGCATCCACGAAGATGCGGCCCTGGTGTTTCGCACCGAGTTCTTCAACGTCTTCAACCATCCCCAGTTCGCCAATCCCACGGGGTCGCAACTGGATGTTTCCAAATCGACTTTTGGGCAGATTACGAGCACTTCGGTAAACCCGCGACTGATTCAATTCGCTTTAAAGTACGTATTCTAGCCTGCTTGATTGTGAGCTTGGAGAAATATAAAGCGGGAGGAAGAGGTAGAGTTGGGGATACGGGCAAAATGTCGGAGTCTCGGGTGTTGGGACCGCCTTCATAGAAACCGCGTGTCGAATTTGGGCGCACCCACCCGCCATTGTCCGCAAAGAACTCCACCCCAAGCACCAACAATCAATCCGAGCAAAAGTACACCGATGGTTTTTAGCACCGCAGGAACCCCTTGACCGTTTGCCGATGGAATTTCATCTCCCGGGCTCGAGGCTGCCTTAGTTGGGGCCTGACTCCTTTTCAGTACAGATTCCTGCCAGAGATACCCATGGCGCTGAGCACCGCAAAATGCGTTGCAGTTTCGATGGCCGATGTGTTAAATGAGCACGTCATTTCTATGGAAAACGAGCTGAGCATGGACAAAGGCAGAGTAATACGTAGCGTAGGGTTTCTCTTGCTGCTGGGCTTTTTCGGAAATGTACTGGTCGCGCGCGCGCAGTACCCGCCGCGGCCTCAGATCAGCAAAGACGGAACGGCGGTTCTCCTGGAGGATTATGCGAGCCTCCCGCTTTCGAGCACGACCCACCACGCTGGAGTCGAAATGGGATTCGTGCCCTTGCCTAGTGGGAAAAAGGGTGAAATCAATTTCAAGGGAGAATTGGGCCGCGTGACTTCCTTGCGCTCCGAACCGGCGAACGCTCCGCTGGCGGCATCGCGTTTGTTCGTCAACGACGAGAACGGAACGCTGTATATACTGGATAAAAGCACGAAACAGTTCACGCCCTATCTCAGTTTTGTCGATATTTTTCCGAGCTTCATGGCCAACGGAGGCCCGATGGGGGTTGTTTCTTTTGCATTCGACCCTGATTATGCCCACAACGGCAAGTTTTACACTGTGCATTCCGAAAGGCCCGGTTTTGCACCTTCCGCCCCAACAAACAGCTTCCTGCCGACGTTGAATCTGGACGCATATACCATGACCCCGTCCGTAAATCGTACGTCGAAGCCGCCTCGGGTTGAATGCGTGCTCATTGAATGGACGGACACGAACATTCGCAATGCGACGTTTGAAGGGACGGCGCGTGAACTGCTGCGGGTGGGGTTCGATCACGGCAGCCACATCATGGGTGATCTGATCTTCAACCCTCTGGCCCGACGCGGCGATGAGGACTATGGCAATCTCTACGTTTCGGAGGGAGAGGACTTTGCGGGAGAAACCCCAGACCCCGGGCATACACTTCCCCAACAGCTCAATACCCTGCTGGGAAAAATCATGAGAATAACTCCCGACATCACCTTACGTCCGAAGGACATGCTCAGTGCGAATGGCCGCTACCGGATTCCATCGAGCGGCTCGGACCCGAATCCGTTTCTCTCGGTGCCCGGTGCTCGTCCCGAAATCTACGCTTACGGTTTCCGCCATCCGCACCGCATGACATGGGACCCGTTAACGAAAGCAATCGTGGTGAATGATATCGGCTCGAATTCCTGGGAGGAGGTCGACATCCTCACCAAGGGAGGGAATTATGGGTACGCGGAGCGGGAAGGGGAAGAACAGTTCTTCCCGCTCCCGTATGATGCAAGCATGACGGGGAGCCAACTCCATCCCCCAGTCCCTTTCCCTGAAGATGATCACCTTACGGTAGAAGGGCTAGCGGAACCGGTGACTCCTCTCTATCCGGCCGCGGTCTACAGCCACCAGGATGGCGACGCGATCGGAAGCGGGTTCGTATACCGGGGCAAGCTCATGCCGCAACTTCGCGGGAAGTATCTTTTCAACGACATTTCGACAGGACGGATTTTCTATACCGATTTGGCCGAGATGATTGCGATGCATGGAGCGCGCAACCAGCAGGTGCAAATTCACGAGGTGCAGATCATGTACAAAGGCCCCGGTGATACTCCCAACTCAAAGGCCGTGAAACGACGGATGTTTGACATTGCGGCCGATGCATGGACTCGCAGGGGAGGCATACCTGCCGCCGAGGACCGTGTGCTTCCAGGGTATGCCCACGCTACGACGCCGCCCAAGGTAGATCCCGAGGGTGTCCCCTATGGCGGAGGGCGCGTGGACCTGCGTCTCGCGGTCGATGGGGACGGCGAAATCTACGTCTTGACGAAGTCCGATGGGATGATCCGCAAAATGACGGTCGTCGTAACTCCCCCTCCGGCCTCAAGATAGGGGACGGCTGCAGGAACGAGCTACGACGGAGCGACGGCTGACCACAAACAATCAATTACGGGGGCCAAGGTGCGGCACTGGGAGCACGTCAAAAAGACATATTGCTTCTGTTCATCTGTTCCCGGAACGCTCACAGTCACTCGACGCGCTCAGCGTTGAACCGAGATCGCGGGTTTTGTTCATCTTGATCTCTAGCTCGGTTTTCCCCTCTGACTTGGCTGTAATCCATTCTCGGTGAAGTAACCCTGTTTCCTGGCCCGTTCAAGAAAGCGTTCATCCATTCGCCTCTCAACTTAGTACAACATGAAATACCTATACATTTCTCTAAAATACATTGCAGCTCACGAACAAATATGCTAAATGGGCAGGTCAAGTGGGGGTTTGGTTTGGAGAGGGCCCCCAATGGGAGACAGGTCAAATGGGGACAATGAGTTCCAGGTACCGCTGTACTCGCGTCTTTATGGCCGTCTTTGCACTATTGGTTTTTGGATCGGTGACATTCGCTCCGTCGATCTTTGCCCAGTCGGGTTCCACCGGCGCACTGACGGGAACTCTTAGAGAC
The DNA here is from genome assembly GCA_963697575.1 of uncultured Acidobacteriota bacterium. Classification (GTDB taxonomy): domain Bacteria; phylum Acidobacteriota; class Terriglobia; order Acidiferrales; family UBA7541; genus Palsa-295. The sequence goes on from CAVOOP010000016.1 coordinate 152,867, forward strand.
GCTTCTGGGGCCGTGCTGCCGAATGCAACCGTCACTCTAACGAGCATTGATACGGCGCAAGTGCGCACTGCCACGACGGGCGCCGATGGCACGTATAAGTTTGGCTTGCTACCTCCGGGAAATTACAGGCTGAAGTTTGAGGCCTCCGGATTCAGCACGGTGGAGGTGCCGTCGGCGACGGTTGCTGTGACCGAGACGGATGTTCTCGATGAAACCATGCAGGTTGGCGCCCAGACACAGGCAGTGGAAGTCACCGCTCGGACGGAAGCGGTACAGACCGCCACCACCACTGTGGGAGCGGTGGTGGACTCTCAAACCATCACAGCTACACCCTTGACCTCTCGCAACTACACCAACCTGCTGGGCCTCTCGGCTGGGGCAAATGCCGGCGTGTTCAATGCCGCCAACATTGGCAAGGGTACGCAGGACATGGCGGTGAACGGCGCCAGCATTCAACAAAATAACTTCCAGATGGACGGGGCAAGCATCCAGAACTGGGCTGGGTCGGAAAGTGTCTCCGATAAGTCCGCCTCTCCTGGAATCGGAATTATCAATCCGGATGCCATCGAGGAATTCAAGGTGCAGACCTCGATGTTCGATGCCGGGTACGGCCGCAAGCCAGGCGCCAGCGTGAATGTGGTGACCAAGTCGGGCACGAATCAGTTTCACGGCACCGCTTTTGAATTTTTCCGGAACACCGACCTCAACGCCAACGACTTTTTTCGAAAGTTGAATGTCGCCCCTCAGCCAAACGGGCGGCCAGTGCTGAACCAGAACCAGTTTGGCGGGGTATTCGGCGGCCCTATCAAGAAGGACAAGCTGTTCTTCTTTACCTCGTATCAGGAAACGCGGCAGATAAACGGCCTTTCGGCGGCGGGCTATTCGGATCCTACCCTGGTTGGAATCCCGCAGGGCGATCGCTCCAATACTGCCGCCTTCCAAGCTGCGCTGGGAGCGGCATTTTGCAAAGGCGGCCCCGCCACCGTCGGCAACACGGGTGTGACGCTACATGGCGGAGCGCAAGTTGCGTGCAACGGCTCAAACATCAATCCGGTGGCTATCGATCTTCTCCAATTAAAGAATGCCAACGGCAGCTATTTCATTCCCAGCTCTCCTTCGGGAACGAATTACAACACCGTCTACAGCATTCCCGCCACGTTTGGAGAGCATCAGGCCGTAGGCAACGCCGATTATGTAATCAATGCGAGGAACACTTTGTCCGGGCGATGGAATTTTGAACAAGATTTGACGCAAGCTCCGATGGGATGTGGCTCGGCCTCGTCGGCAATCACCCAATGCCTTCCTGGGAGCCCCGGGCAGATATTGTTCAGAACCAACTATTTCGTAGGGAAGCTCACGACGACTCTGTCGACCAGTGTCGTAAATGAAGTGCGATATTCGCTGCAGCGTTTCCATACGGGTCTGGCCAACGGCGTTCCGTTCACCGATACCCAAGTTGGAATCGCGCCGATCATTCCGTCAGTGAACACTCTCAATGGAATGACCATCACAGGACTCATGGCGTGGGGCGGCCAGTACATATTGACCGATGAGCAGGACGACACCATGGGGGAAGTGGCGGACCAGGTATCCTGGGCACACGGGAAGCACACCATTCGCGCCGGCTTTGAATATGAGCGGGACCAGAACAACTTTCACTTTAATGGTTTAGCGCTAGGAAATGAGACATTCGGCACCTTCTATGACTTCCTGCTGGGCCTGCCTGGTTGTTCCCCAGTTGCCACCACAGCGGCTTGTGCTGCGAGCCAGACGGCAGGGCAAACGAACGGTTCCGCCTACAGCAACATTCTAAATACCGGGACAACACCTTCGATCACGCCGGCAGCTGGCCTCGACCACGAATACAGGTCCCCGACGGTAAGTGCTTTTCTACAGGATGACTTCAAGGTTCGCAGCAATCTGACGCTGAACCTCGGCGTGCGCTGGGAGTACGACGCGCTGGTTTACGATCGCAATGGAAACAATACCAATGTCTGGCCCAGCTTGATCCGGGCGGTTCCCGTGCCTGGAACTTCACCGGCCACCGGGACTCTGGCGGGATTCGTGGTACCTTCTAACTACAACCCCGCGCTCTACGCTCCGCCGGCCGTTGGCGGTCTTTTCCAGAACAATAAAAAGATATCGACTCAGAATAGCCCGCCCCTTGCCAACTTTGCCCCGCGCATTGGTGTCGCCTGGAAACCATTGGCAACCGACCGGTTCGTGGTGCGCACCGGATTCGGGTCTTTCTACGATCGCGTGGGGGCCACGAGATACGACCAAAGTTCCGTCCAGAATTTCCCGTATTCGGTTCCCGTGTTTCAGAGTAACCAGAATAACTACTACTCCACCGAGGCGGTGCCCTACGTTCAGGGTCTATCGCTGGGATGGGAACCGCGGTGGGAAAACATAGCGGCAGGGACGGGTTCGAATCTTAACATCATTTCGCAGAATCCCATTTGGCTGGTGCCCGTAACATATTTGTGGAATGCGAATATCCAGTATGAATTCGCGCCCACCTGGGTGTTGGAACTGGGCTACGTAGGGAGCCGCGGTATTCACCAGCTTTCCGATACAACTCTTATCAGCGTGGGCGAACGCCAATACAATGAGCCGATATTGGCAACTCCGAGTAATCCCGTTAACGGAATTACTGACAATACGACTGCCAATGCCGCGCTACGGGTGCCTTATTTGGGCTTCGCCGTCTCTGGCCTGGCCGTTGACCAAGCTGCTTACGATACCAAGTTCAACAGCCTCCAGGCGACCGTACGCAAACAGTTCTCCCATGGCCTGCAAATGCAGGCAGCCTACACGTGGGCCCGCACGCTCGTTACGTCAAGCTACATTAACTACAACGATCCTGATCTGCCTGCTCAATATGGACTGGCCCCCTACATTCACCCCCAGCGGCTTACCGTTAACTACAGTTGGGACCTGCCTTTCGGGCAACATGAAGGCATCGTGGGGAAAGTGGCTAATGGCTGGAACGTAGCGGGCGTTACCGTGTTGCAGGACGGCACGCCCCTGACCGTCAGCGATGGCAGGGGCGCCGGTGTCTACGGAAGCGTTGCTACTTCCACGGCCGAATTCGCTGCGGGAATGGGCAATGCCAACGCGGCAACCCCGGGTAGCGTCACACAGCGGTTGGGAGGTGTGCTCGGCGGCCCTGGCTATATTAATGCGGCCGCGTTCACGACGATACCGGTGATCGGCGCGGGCAACGGCGGAACTGGCGGGACTGGTTACGGCGATGCAGGTTACGGCATTCTCCTTGGTCCTGGCCAGTTTAACTTCGATGTGAGTCTCATAAAAACCACGGTAGTAGGAGGAATAAACGAGAACGCCACTCTGGTGTTTCGTTCGGAGTTCTTTAACGCGTTCAACCACCCGCAGTTCAATAACCCGGGAAGCTTGGCTGACTCCACTGCAACGTTCGGACAAATCACCAGCTTGTCGGTGAACCCGCGGCTAGTTCAATTTGCCCTGAAGTACGTCTTCTAATGGGACAGACTCTTGACGACACGCGTTCGAAAAACCCGAACCTCCGGGTGTAGAGGCTTTCTCCACTCTCGAGATCGAAATCGATACCAGCGGTGTGGTACTGATTAACGACATTTCGTTCATGCCGGGTCCGACTCGGATGACTTTTAGCGCTGCTCCTGCGAAGAATGGAAGCCTCTGAATACCGAATTTCGGGACAATTTTCCCGTGACGACAACGGCCAGCAGCACTGAGCAGGTTAAACAATGAGGCCGTAATGTTGCAGGTGCCGTGCGCTCGGCGCTGCTTGCCTTCGCGTTCGTCTTCACCAAACCACAATCGTCGCCACCCGCCGCCGCTCGCGATTGAAGAGAATGCTTGCTTCAAGAGGCCAGGTCCGCTTCGAGCACGTCAGTGCTCCTTATCTGGATCTCCCTTGGCAATGAGCGGCCACAGAGGACGGCATGGGGTGGGATCCCACTTCGATCCGTCGCGCTCGCGTTCGAATTGCCCGCTGATGATGAACGGCTGCGAGAGGTACTGCGGGTCGTCCATAATTGACGTCAAGATCAGATAGCCGGCGCCCTGCGGGCCATGGGGATAGAAAACGTTGTAATACTCGGTTAGCACAGCGTCCTCGCTGTAGGGAACTCCGTTCTTGCGCAAATAGCCGGGCCGCATGTGCGTGGTGGTGACCAACAGATCTCCTCCCTTGCCGGGCCTGGGTCCTCCGTAAGTGGCGCCTCCTTCACCGGGAAATTGGACCTCCTTTTCCCATTTGGCCACCGAATCTCCCTGCAACTGGGGCTGGCCGCCGTTCCATTTTGAGCTATCGAAGTGGAACAGCCGCTTCTGCATGCCAGCATCGGTTTCAATTTGCAAGGTGTTGTTGTCGGCCCATGTAATGTGCAGCCGCTCCGGGACGCGCATGATGTTGCCGGCGCCATAGGCTTTGCATTCGTTGCCTTCGGCTTTGTCCTTTTCTGGATCCCAGGTATCAGCTACCCGCTTGCCCTCGGCGTTGAGAGGGACACTTTCATAATCACCTTTGGCGGGCGTTATCATGCGCCAACGCCAGTCCTCATTGACAAGGGCAACCCAATAGCCCGTCATGTCGATGACCGCGGCTTCCTTTGCGGTTGCCGGAGGTTTTGCGCCGCTCGCTGCCTGGGCTTTTCTCGCGCTGACCCTTCCTGGAACAGCCGAAATAAGCGCCAAGAAGCCCGCGGCAGCAAAATACAAAATCGACCGCCTCTGAAGTATCCGACGCCTCGGCATCCCCTTTTCACCCCTTCTTACTTGCAGTCTTTCCGAGTTTGCCGTCGGTAAGGTTGCGATACACGGTTTCGATGAACTTATCAGTAGTCCAGGGGCCGGTGCTCGACCCATAGATCGGGTCGTAGTCAAAACTCGGCTTCGCTGCCTTTACTTGCTCCAAGCTCATACCTCTTTTGACCATGTCCTGAATCCGCCCCCGTATGATGGTCAGCATGTCCCGATAGTCCACCACATCGTTCCTATCAGAGAGGTACCCATGGCCCGGTATTACGTAGGTGCCACCCTCTTCGTTTTCTTTCGGAACCATGAGAGAAATCATTTCGTTCAGAGCATCAATAATCCCATTGATGCTGCCCCCTTCTTCCGTCTCGATGACCGGATAACTGGTCGTCGAGAACAGTTCGCCAGCACTGAGCACCTCGGAGTCCCGGAAAAACACCATCGTGTCGCCATCGCTGTGCGCCGCCGGCATATGGTAGAATAAGACCGCTTCGTTGCTGTATAGCCTGCACCCTTCCTCACCATAAGTAATGGCATCTGTAGTGGCGCGCTTGGCATCCAAAAGCCTGGCGACCGTATTTGCGTGCCCCACGATTACGGCCCCTGGCCCCAGCCTATCCTTGTTGATTATTCCCGCCAACAGATCGGGGTTCCGACTGGTTCCCCCGGCGTCGGCATTAGGCAAAGTCCATCCGGCCTCGGAGAGCTTGACATTGCCTCCCGTGTGGTCATAGTCCGAGCCGGTATTGGCTATAAACATGATGGGCAAGTCGGACAGCGACTTGATCGCGGCAATCACGTCATCGCTGAGCTCAGGAACCCCGGAGTCCACGACTATAATGAACTGGCTGCCTATTTGAACCGTGATGTTGTTGCTGTCGGGTTCAACCAGCATATATACATTGTTCTGCACATGCTGCACGTGGACTTTCGAGTTGTCGATTTTGGTTTCTTGCGCCGCGCGAGCCCATGCTTGGGCCGGGGCCCCGATTACACAAACGATTATCGCCAGTCCGAGCATCAACCGTGATTTGCCGGCGCCTATCGAGAAGTTCCCCCTCATCGCGCCCCCTTGGCCGATGGTTGATCTGTCTTGGTTACAGCCATTGCTGCCAGCTTCTTCTGGTATTCCGGGTACATAGTCTCCGCACCACCGCGCGTCGCTTCGTGGGGCATCCCGACCCTATCCGCAAACTCATACAAAAACGGGTTCTTCCCGGGCAGGTGGTAGGGGACCCAACCTTTCTCATGCTCAACCTCTACGCTGGGAATACACAAATTGGGAAGGGTCAAATTACTTTCAGCCTCGACCCAGTCTGACGTCCGGACAAATGGCTGAGTCAGATAGAGTGGGTCCTCCACGATGGTTACCATCGTTAGGTAGTGATGATGACGAACAAGATATTCAATCATCGTTGCCCTTTGACTACGAGCAAGCCCGTTGCGCCTGACCCAGCCCTCTTTAAGATGGGTCGTTGTTATTTTCAGCGCATCTCCGTCCCATTCCCCGGTAGAAAATCCTTGCCAGGTGTGAGGAGCCCACGCGGGCGGATGGGGGCGGCCATCCATGTAGATGATCCGATGCGGAAGCATCCACCGCGTCGTAAAGTTCCATGCCCGGACGCCCTGCGTTAAGCGGTCGACATCCGGCCAAATCCGCAGATCTCCTGGTCCCCGGGGAGCGTAATCCGCAGGGTGCGGCTGACATTGGCGTTCCGTCATCTCCCATTTCGCCGCGTCCCAGGTGTCGCCTCTCATGCGATCTTGATCATTGATGGGCATGCCGGTATAGTCACCGATCCACGGACCAGGGTTTCGCTCCGGATAATCTTCGAATAGTTTTTGGCTCCATTGCCCTGATAATTCGGTCTGAGCTCTTACCGGCCGGGTCACAAGTCCGGCAAAAAACAGCAGTATGAAAGGCAGACAACGAACTTGATGGGCGTATGGCAACGCGAATCTCCTTTTCGGGAGGTAATACTTCCGTCTTGATTTTCAGACCTGGACGTGAAACAAAGCCCTTATTTTGTGAGCGGGTCCGGGCGTACCTGGAAATGCACGAGTTGACTCGGCGTACCTTTCCCTCCCTCGACATGCCATGTCGTGCGAGTATCGTTGTCCACCCAAATTCCCCTGCCCTTCCAGCCGGCGTTTGGATCGTCAATGCGGCTATCGATCCCCCGGGAATAAAATCCCATGGGGTACGGCACTCGCATTACCGTCCAGGTCTTTGTGGCAGGCTGAAAAACCAGCAAGGAATCTGAACCCGATCCCGTTACAACCACGGAATTCTTGCCCAGACCAAGGCTGTTGAATCGGTCGACCCAATCGAAATATAGCCAGTCGGCCTTCGCTTCGCTCTCGCCTTTAAACGTTGGTCCTGGCGCCGGGTATAACGTCCATCCCTCCGGGCAGTGCTGGCCCGTTGCCGTGGGCCCGTTTAGCACCTTGCATTTGCTTCGGTCGAAACTAGCAAGTTGCCCGCTGCCCCCTAGACCTGTCCAAAGAAGACCATTCGTGTCGAAATCAATCCCTCGGGGAACGTAGCCCAGTTCTCCTCTCCCTGGATTGGGATCGGCGGCAGTCGTGAAGGGCGGCTCGTAAACTTCAGTCATGCAAGTGGCGGGAGGGTTCGGACCGGGAACAAAACGGATAATCTTTCCGGGAACAGGCCTGATGTTCGCAGCCCACACACTCCCGTCAACAGGGTTGACGGTGATTCCGTAGCCTCTGGTTCCATCCACGAATCGGTCCAGCTTCGGATCGGGCGGCTGAGGAGCCTTGGTATACGTGCCGATCTTTCCATCCCCGTTGTAATCGATAATTGACGGGCACCATCCTTGGGCCTTCGCCGCATCATGCGTAGCGTCCCAAACGCGCGGATTGAGCCATCCGACGCCGCCTGTTTGGTTTATCGCGATGCTGAAGTAGACGGTTTCGTCCTTGTCAGTGGCGATCATCAAATGGTGAATGCCGAAACAGAGGTCAATTCCCTCGAACTTCCCCGTCTTCGGGTCGTAAATATCAACTCCCGCGCCGATCGACGAGGGCGGCTCCCAATTTTTCGCGAACACATTCCCTGCGGAAGCTTTGCAAAAGGCAGGATGCTCTCTGCGCTCATTCTGCATCATGCCGATCCACACCCGCCCTTTGCTGTCCATTTGGGGATTGACGGGACTCACCGCGCCGTCGGGCCACGCCAGCGTATCTCCCCAGTATGGAGAAGGCGCCCCGTTAGGACGCAAGTTCGCTCGTCCCTCCTCAGACCGCAATGGAATCTTGACTGTTTGGACGGTGTTCTCGCTGGGATCGAGGATAAGCATCAGTGTGGACTCGAAGTCCGTGCTGTAAACATGGCCATACGCATTCTGCGTCGGGTTTCTCCTGTTGCTGGCGAGAATGCCGTGCAGGAATGTGTTCCAGGTTCCCTGGTCCCATATGGTAAGAACCACGTTCCGTTCAATTCCTTGCGGGCGGGGCGGAGCCGGCGGCACTTCCCCGCGAGCGATCCGGTCGGTCCAGTCCGCAAACATCGCCAGCCCGCGGTCATGCCCGAAATAGCCGTTGAGGGTGCTGGTCATATTGCCGCCAAATTGTCCGGACATGATGCGCCGTTCCCAGGCATGAGCGCTCGTATCAAACGTGCCCAGGTTTGGAGAAAGCTCGCGCGTTGCTTTGTCGCCCATCTGGTGACACATCTCGCAGCCCGAATGCAGCCCATCGATCCAGTCCGCCTGTGTCTTTACAACTCCTTCCGCAGTAGGGGCTACGCCCTGGCTGGTATGCAACGCCCCGCTCGTTTTAATCGGGAAAGCGCTCTTGGGAGGGACTTCCATCAGGGAATACCAATAGCTCGCGGGATAGTATTGCGCCGCAGCCCGCGCATCGGGAGCCACCACGGCCTTTAACGCAAGCGTCTGGCCACGCTCCGCATCAACCGGCTTTGAATCGGTCAGCCCGTACCCTCGTACCCACACCTTGTAATGCGCCTTGGGGAGATCGGGAATCAGATATCGGCCGCGTTCATCCGTTACAACAATCTTGCGGTATTTGGTGGGTAATTCCGTAGTCTCCGCTATGACCCACACGCCCGCCTCGGGACCGTTCGAACTGGTCACCACGCCGCCGATATCGGTCGCGCCAATCGAGACCTGGCTCCATTCCGACTGGGGGGCCGCCCGATCCGCGTCCGGGCGCTCCGCAGCGCGACCTATCGCCAACACTGCGCCGAACACACCGACAAACAGTAAGGCTATCGCCAGAATCCGCAGGACCTTTTCTCCCATAACAAACCTCTCTTCATAGTAAGTCCCAACTACTGACTTCGTCTTGGACTAGATATGAATCCAGACTGCTACATGGCGCCGTTCCGTTTGCGGTTATCCTCTCGCTTCCGATAAAGACGACGACTTTAGCGTTTTGGTTACATAGCAGACCTTTAGAATATTTTACTTGACCGCGAATTGAATCAGAGGCGGGCTCACCGAGCCACTCGCGATCCCGCACGAAGTTGACCTTCGAATGCCTTCCCAAGAGTCGTTGCACGGCTCGCCTGTTGTTAGTCGGACCTTCCTTCGGCGATCTCTACTTTGCAAGTGGGTCAGGGCGTAACTGGAAATGCACGAGCTGGCTTGGGGTTCCCTTCCCTCCCTCGACATGCCATGTCGTGCGAGTGTCGTTGTCCGCCCAAATCCCCCTGCCTTTCCAACCGGCGTTTGGATCATCAATGCGGCCATTCACGTCGCGCGAGTAAAATCCCATCGGGTACGGAACCCGCATCACCGTCCAAGTCTTGGTGGTCGGCTGAAACACCAGCAAGGAGTCTGAACCCGTTCCCGTTACAACCACCGCATTCTTCCCGAGACCGAGAATGTTGAATCGGTCGACCCAAACGAAATACAACCAGTCAGCCTTGGCTTCGGTCTCGCCTTTGAAAGTTGGTCCCGGCGCTGGGTATAGCGTCCATCCCTCCGGGCAGTGCTGGCCTGTCGCAGTGGGTCCTCTCAGCACTTTGCACTTGCTTCGGTCAAAACTCGCAAGCTGCCCGCTGCCTCCCAGGTTTGTCCAAACAAGACCGTTCGTATCGAAATCCACGCCCCGCGGAACGTAGCCCAACTTATCTCCGGCATTGGAAGAGGTAGTGAAGGGTGGTTCGTAGATTTCGGTCATGCAGGTTGCAGGCGGGTTCGAGCCAGGAACAAAACGAAGAAGTCTCCCGGGCACCGGCTTCGTTATCCCGACCCACACACTCCCATCTACAGGATTGACCGCGATCCCGTAGCCTCTGGTTCCGTCGACAAATCTGTCGCGTTTTGGATCAGGCGGTTGAGGCGCTCGCGTGTAGGCTCCGATCTTTCCGTCGCCGTTGTAGTCGATAACCGGCGGACACCAGCCTTGGGCCTTCTCTGCATCGTGGGTGGTGTCCCAAACACGAGAATTCACCCACCCCACGCCGCCTATTTGGTCTATCTTGAGGGCGAAATACACTGTTTCGTCCTTGTCGTAGGCCAGCCTCAAATGGTGAATATCGAAGCAGAGATCAACCGCGTCGAACTTGCCCGTCTTCGGGTCATAGATATCGACGCCCCAGCCTCCCCCTCCTCCATCCCCACGAGGGGGTTGCCAGTTCCTTGCAAAGACGTTGTTTGAGGTCGATTTGCAATAAGAAGGGGGATCCGGCATGCGATTTTCCATGCCGATCCACACACGGCCTTTGCTATCCATTTGAGCGAACGCACTATCCACAGAATCCTCAGGCCAGACTAGCTTGTCTCCCCAATAAGGAGACGGTGCCGCGTTTGTCTGAGGCGAGTGGAAAGGCATCTTCAATCGTTCGTCCTCATGCCGCAGTGGAATCTTCATTGTCGACACGGTGTTCTCGCTGGGATCCACAATGGTCATCGTCCCAAGTTCCCAATCGGTGTTGTAGATATGGCCGTAGGCGTTCACGGTGGGCTTTCGATCATCGCTGGCGGCAATCCCGTGCAGGAAGGTATTCCAGGCTCCTATGTCCCACATGGTAAGAACCACATTGCGTTCAATTCCTTGCGGGCGGGGCGGAGCCGGCGGCACTTCTCCCCGAGCGATCCGGTCGGTCCAGTCTGCAAACATCGCGAATCCACGGTCGTGTCCGAACGTGGCATTGAAAGTATTGGTCATTTCGGTGCCGAATTGTCCCGACATGATTCGCCGTTCCCATGCATGAGTGCTCGTATCGACTTTGCCCAGGCTTGGTGGGAACTCACGCGTGGCCTTATCACCCATCTGATGACATAGCTCACATTCAGAATGAAGCCCGTCGATCCAAAAGGACTGTGTCAGTGAAACCCCCGGCTGGTGCAGAGGAGAGCCCGCCTCCATGGCCAGGCTTCCGTCTGTCTTGAGAGGGAAAGCGGTCTTGGGAGGAACTTCCATGAGGGAATACCAATAGCTCGCGGGATAGTATTGCGCCGCAGTCCGCGCATCGGGAGCCACGACGGCCTTTAACGCAAGCGTCCGGCCACGCTCGGCATCAAGCGGCTGTGAATCGGTCAGCCCGTACCCTCGTACCCACACCTTGTAATGCGCCTTGGGAAGATCGGGAATCAGATACCGTCCGCGGTCATCGGTGACGACAATTTTTCGGTACTTGGTAGGCAACTCTGTGGTCTCCGCTATGACCCAGACACCCGCTTCGGGACCTTTCGAGCTGGTCACCACGCCGCCGATATCGGTCGCGTCAATCGAGCCCTCGCTCCCTTCCGACTGGGGGGCCGCCCGATCCGCGTCCGGGCGCTCCGCAGCGCGACCTATCACCAGCACTGCAGCGAACACACCCATAAACAGCAAGCCTATCGCCAGAATCCGCAGAACCTTTCCCTCCATGACAATTCGTCTCCTTGACAATCCATCCCCTGTTCTTCAATAGCGGCTCTGATAACACATCATGTCACGCTTTGTAAAGCAAGTGTGCTTGCTTTGTCCGCGTGAAGTTGTCCAAGTCAGTTGTTGCCCGATTATCCCTGAAGAAATATACTCGGCGAGTATTTACAGGGGGAGTTCTTTCAAGCGCGAACGTCGCGAAGGAGAATTCATGACGAACCATAAATGGCTGCCGAAGGCGCGGAACGTCCAGCGAGCCGCGTGTAAGCTTTCTGCGATTGGCGCGCTCCTTTCGCTGTTGCCATTCGCCGGTGTGGCTGTGGCGCAGGAACAGCAGCAAGATTTCAGCAAGGTTCAAGTAGAGACGCAGAAGGTAAGCGGAAACATCTACATGCTGACGGGCGTGGGAGGGGACATCGCAGTCTGCGTCGGTGAAAACGGGCTTCTGATGATCAACTCCAGTTTTGCTCCCATGTCGGAAAAGATCGAAGCAGCGCTGAAGAAGCTCAGCGACAAGCCCGTTCGTTTCGTAGTGGATATGCATTGGCATGTCGGTGATACCGGCGGAAATTCCTATTTCGAAAAGCTGGGGGCGACTATCGTTGCCCATGAAAACGTTCGCCGGGTTATGGAATCGGGCACGATGCGCGATGGCGTCAAGTACGACCCTTTTCCCGTAGAGGCCCTTCCCACGCTCACCTATAGCGATCGCGCTACGCTTCACTGGAACGCCGAGGAGATACGACTCCTACACTATCCGCACGCAGACACGGATGGCGGTACCGTCACATACTTTGCAACGTCGCGTGTGCTTGATACAGGTGACAGTTATCGCACAGATGGATTTCCTATTGTGGATTGGGAACACGGAGGCAGCGTGAAGGCCGTCATTGCCTCGCTCGACAATATGATTGAGGCCTATCCGGCGGATACCAAGGTGGTCCCCGGCCACGGCCCCCAGCCGATGACCGTTGCGGACATCAAGCCCTATGTCGAAATGCTCCGCGACGCCAGAGCGCGGGTCGAAAGCGCCGTCCGAGACGGCAAGACGCTCGATCAGATGAAGAAAGAAGACATACTCGCAGGATACGAAAAGTATTCTCACCACGTCCCAGCCGCACGATTCACAGAGGTGCTGTATCGAGAGATCACCGAGCAAAAATAGCCGGCTAGAGGCAAAGGGAGGCTGCAGATGAGGAAGATTTGTATTTCGGTTTTCGCCCTCGCGCTGGTGGTAACTATGGCAGCCCCTCGCTCTTTTGCACAGAGCAACATGCAAGGGAGCCAAGCCACACAAACTTTGTCGCAGACCGGCGGCAGCTCAAAGAGTTTTGATTATAAGGCAGCGGTCCTTGCAGACGTGGAGGACGCGGAGAAAAAATTCATGGGCCTCGCCAAAGCGATCCCCGCCGATAAATACACGTGGCGCCCGGGCGAAGGGGTCCGTTCTGTCAGCGAGGTCTTTCTGCACGTCGTCACGGCGAACTTTGGAAGATCGGGGATGCTCGGGACTTCCGCCGAAGGAATCGACCTACATGCTCTTGAAAAGTCCACGACAGATAAAGGTAAAATCATCGAGCAGCTGAATAGATCTTTCGCGCACCTCGAGTCAGCCATCCGTAAGTCTGATGTGCAGCAACACCGCAAGATCTTCGGAGGCCGCGACACTACCGGCGGGGATGTGCTGTTCCTGATGGCCACCCACCTTCACGAGCATCTCGGGCAGATGATTGCTTACGCCCGCATGAATGGCGTTGTACCGCCGTGGACGAATGCTTCCTAGCGAGGAGTCCTGGCTTAACTTCGACTGAGTACTACTTCTGGTCGAGTCGGTGTCCGGATGGCGCTTACGACCTGCTCGTTCGTTTAAGGCGCTGGGCGGGTACACAGGATAGACTCTGGGTGAGTCAACGGGATGTCGATGCTCTCGAGACGAGACATACTAGCAGGGACAATCGTAACCGGAGTCGCGCTGGCTCGCTCAGTCACAACAGCTTTTGCCAGCGCCTCGCAGCCGAGCACCGCTGTGAATTTTGCCGTGCCCGCCGGAGCGTGTGACTGCCACACGCATATCTTCGGAAATCGGGAGCTATTTCCACTCGCCGCGTCGCGAACTTATACCCCTGAAACTGCTTCTCTCGCAGAGATGCGCTTGTTGCACTCGGCTTTACACATACACCGAGTGGTCGTCGTGCAACCTACCGTCTACGGCACTGACAATTCATGTATGCTGGATACAGTTAAGCAGCTTGGCCCGATTGCCCGCGGTGTCGCTGTGATTAGCGATAAGACCTCCAACGCAGAACTTGACCAACTGCATCAAAGCGGAATCCGCGGGATCAGGATCCACCTCGATAGTGGCGGACAATGGTCCCCGGCGATTACACGACAGCGTTTTAAAGCCGCCACGGATCGAGCCAAGGTTCGCGGCTGGCATGTCGAAATCGAGACGCGGTTACCAGTAATTGAAGCCCTCAAAGATGAAGTAATGACTTCCCCTGTGCCTGTTTCATTTGACCATTTTGGGCGTGCTCAGGCTGCTTTGGGTCCTCATCAGCCGGGTTTTGCCTCGCTTCTCAGCCTGGTCCACAGCGGTAAGGCCTACGTCGATCTCTCGGCTCCCGATAGCATCTCGAACCAGGCGCCCCACTATGCGGACGTCACTCCAATCGCGAAGGCGCTAATTGCTGCAAATCCACGCCGAGTTACATGGGGTTCCAATTGGCCGCATCCGCCCCAGACACTAAACCGAATGATTACTGAGATCACGCCGCTGTCTCAGATCGATGATGGCCGTAGTCTCAATCAACTCGCCACCTGGGCGACTCGCGCCGCCCAGCTGAAACTAATCTTGGTTGAGAACCCAGCACGACTTTATGGCTTCTAAATCAATAGTTGCTGGGCACCACAACACAATTTGGGCGGATGAGAACACGTTTCGATATCGTCATTGAGCCGCAGCACGCGCGTAGCAGCGCAATCCCGCAGCAAGCTGAGCGGAGTAAATGTTGCCTTCCTGATCGACGCTGATTTCATGGTTTGGACCAGTTTTCTCGATAACGTCGCGTAGTTTGCCCGTTAGGGCATCAGCGATGAAAATTTTGCCGCTAACGCCGACATAGAGAGTGTCGTCTCTCGTGATGTAGAGAGAGACGCCGCCCATGTTCGTCCACTGGTCCAGGAACTTCCCATTTGTATCGAAAATCTCGATACGGTCGCCGGTGCACCTCGTCGCAGTTAGCCCACATCGATCGGCAACGATGAGGCGCCCACGTGAATCCTGGACTATCGAATGCGGGAGTCGAAACTGTCCTGGACCGGTTCCTTTTCCGCCCCACGCCTTAATGAACTTGCCTTCCTTGTTAAACTTCACTACACGCTGATTTCCATAGCCATCGGAGACGAAGAAATCGCCATTCGGTGCGACGACGACATCTGTCGGCATGTTGAACGTGTCGGGGCCATCCCCTGGGACGCCATACTTCCCCAGAGTCATGACTAACGTGCCATCGGGCTGAAATTTCTTGACCTGGTGCGCGCCTGTGTCAGTTATCCAGATGAAGCCGCTGCGATCGATTCGTAGCGAGTGGGCCTCCTGGGCGATTGGTTCTCGGCCCCACTCATGCAGGAAATCACCGTTTCTGTCAAACATCCAAACAATCCCGGGTGGATCACCCCCCTTCGGATGTACGCCACAAGCGGCGCAACGGCGAAAGACGTACGCGACTCCCTTGGAATCGAAGTCAATGCCCGCAATTGTGCCGAGCGGCTGTCCGGAAGGCACGCGGAACCAATTCTCGACGAGATGGTACGGGATAGAAGGTGTCGGGAGAGTCTGATCTTGCGTCAGTGAAGGAGAGGCTATAACCAGTAAAGCGATTACCACGATCGTTGCATCCCGCAGACATTTTGGCACGACGCTGCGTTCTCCGTAGAACATCAAAAGGTCTCGGTAAGGCCGCTCAACAATGGTCCTTCGTACTTGCTATCGCTGTACCACGAGCAGAAATTCTCCGCCGTGGCCTCCCCATTTTCTTGCGATATTTGCCCACAGGGCCGTTTTGTTACTTAGCGAGTGGATCGGGACGCAATTGGAAGTGCACTAGCTGACTTGGCGTGCCCTTTCCACCCTCAACATGCCATGTTGTGCGGGTATCGTTGTCTGCCCAAATCCCTCGACCTTTCCAGCCAGCGTTTGGATCGTCGATACGGCCGTCCAGCCCACGCGAGTAAAATCCAAGTGGGTATGGGACCCGCATTACGGTCCAAGTCTTCGTAGGAGGTTGAAAAACCAATAAGGAGTCTGAACCAGTTCCTGTTACTACAACTGAGTTCTTACCGAGACCGAGAGCGTTGAACCGGTCGACCCAGACGAAATACAGCCAGTCGGCTTTTGCTTCGGTTTCGCCTTTGAAACTAGGACCGGGAACCGGGTACAACGTCCAACCCTCGGCGCAATGCTGGCCAGTCGCAGTCGGGCCGTTTAGCACCTTGCACTTGCTGCGGTCGAAACTCGCAAGCTGGCCGCTTCCGCCAAGGTTGGTCCAAACCAGACCATTCGTATCCATATCAACACCGCGCGGAATGTAGCCCAACTTCCCGCTCGCATTTGGATCCGTACTGAAGGGTGGTTCGTAAACTTCGGTTATACAAGTCGAAGGAGGGTTGTCGCCACGAACAAAACGGAGAAGTTTTCCAGGCATGGGCTTAGTGATTGCAACCCACACACTGCCATCGACAGAATTGACTCCGATTCCGTAACCTCTCGTTCCGTCAACAAACCTGTCGAGTTTTGGATCAGGTGGCTGAGGCGCCCTTGTATAGGGGCCAATCTTTCCATCGCCGTTGTAGTCGATAACCGGCGGACACCACCCTTGCGCCTTCTCCGCATCATGGGTGGCGTCCCAAATACGCGGATTTACCCACCCCACTCCACCTATTTGGCCTACCTTGATGTCCAAGTACACGGTTTCATCCTTGTCGTCGGCGATCATAATGTGGTGAAAACCGAAGCAAAGATCCACGGCCTCAAACTTGCCCGTTTTCGGGTCGTAAATATCGACGCCCCAAGGAGGCTCGCCTCGGCCCCCGCTGGGCACTTGAAAATTGCGTGCAAATAAGTTGCCGGAGCTCGATTTACAATAGGGGGGATCCTCTTTGCGATTCTCCGTGCCGATCCACACACGCCCCTTGCTGTCCATTTGGGGGTTTTTAGCACTTACAGTGTCGTCTGGCCATGCAAGTTCATCTCCCCAGTATGGTGAGGGCGCCGCGTTCGTCTGAGCAGCTCCCATAGGCATCGTCTTTCGCTCCTCCTCGTGCCGCAACGGGATCCTGATTGTCCTCACAGTGCTCTCGCTTGGATCCACGATGATGAGTGTTCCGGCTTCCCAGTCCGTGTTGTAGACATGGCCGTACGCATTCAGCGTGGGAATTCTCTTGTCGCTGGCTACAATACCGTGTAGGAAGGTCGTCGGGGTCCCCAGGTCCCACAGAGAAAGAACTATATTGCGCTCAATTCCTTGAGGGCGCGGCGGAGCCGGTGGCACTTCTCCCCGGGCGATCCGGTCCGTCCAGTCTGCAAACATCGCAAACCCACGGTCGTGCCCGAAAGTGGCATTGAAGGTGGTTGTCATTTCGGTGCCAAATTGCCCCGACATGATTCGCCGTTCCCATGCATGAGCGCTTGTATCGAACTTGCCAAGTGTTGGCGGGAACTCACGCGTTGCCTTGTCACCGAGCTGATGACACATCTCGCAACCAGAATGGAGCCCATCAATCCAATACGACTGGCTCGGGGAAATTTTACCTGTGTACACAGGGGAGCCCTCTTCCGAGAACAAGCTCCCGTCTGTCTTGAGAGGAAAATCGTTCCTCGGAGGGACTTCCATGAGGGAAAACCAATAACTTGAGGGATAATACTGCGCTGCAGCTCGCGCATCCGGCGCCACAACCGCCTTCAAAGCCAGCGTCTCACCTCGCTCTGCGTCAACCTGCGGCGAATCGATCAGTCCGTAACCTCGTACCCACACCTTGTAATGTGCCTTGGGAAGATCTGGAATCAAATACCGCCCGCGGTCATCCGTCACAACAATCTTGCGGAACTTCGTGGGTAATTCCGTGGTTTCCGCTATGACCCACACACCTGCTTCCGGACCGTTCGAACTCGTGACAATGCCGCCGATATCGGTCGAGCCGATCGAAACCTGGCTTCCTCCTGCCTGTGGGCCCATTTCACCGGCATTCGGACGCGCCTCGGTGCGACCAATAGCAGACAGTGTAGCGAACACTGCGAAAAGGAACAACGCAGTCGCCAAAATCCGCAGAGTATTTCCCTTCATGACATTCCTCCCCTACGAATATCAAGCTAGAACGGTCATTTCATGACAGCCCCGTCATCGTCCGCACCTGCCGACCTATTTAGCAAGCGGGTCGGGCCGTATCTGGAAGTGCGCTATGGAGGTCTTATTGCCCTTCCCTCCTTCGAGATGCCAGATCACTTTCTCCTCATTACCCGTCCACATGCCGCGTCCCTTCCATCCGGAGTTCGGATCATCAATTCGGAAATCCGCATTCCGCGTATAGAAATCGAGCGGATACGGCACCCGCATGGTGACGAATTTCTTCGTCTCCGGCACAAACGCGATCAGCGAATCCGAACCATTCGAGTTGATGATCGGCACGTTCTTGCCTAGGCCAAGACCGTCGTAGCGATCGAGCCAGTTATGATAGAAGTAGTCTGCCGGAACCTCGGTTCCCTTGAATTTCGGACTCGGTACCGGGTACAGTGTCCAACCCTCAGGACAATGCTGGCCAGTCGCGGTGGGACCTTTCAGAGGGCCCTTGCATTTCCGACGGTCGAAGCTGGCGAGATCGTTGCTCCCACTCAGCGCCGCCCACACGAGACCGTTGGTATCTACAGCAACCCCGAGCGTGAGAAAAGCCTCCACGCCTGGACGCTTCGGATTGTCAAACGGTGGCTCGTAGGCTTCCGTCTTACAAGTTGCCGGCGGGTTCGTTCCGATTTCATATCGGATGATTTTCCCGGGCTCAATCTGACCTTGCTCCCCTTCGGCCGACCACAAGCTGCCGTCCGCTGGATTGAAGGCAAATCCGTAGCCATTGGCCCCGGCAACCGCACGATCCAGTTTCGGGTCGATCGGCTCGTCCGGCTTGGTATAAGCACCGGTCTTCCCATCACCGTTGTAATCGATTACGGCGGGACACCAGCCCATGGATTTCTGCACGTCGTGCGTTTCGTCCCAGATGCGCGTGTGAACCCAGCCGACTCCGCCCATTCTTGGAGGCACCGGCGCCGTATCGGTGTAGTAGACGGTCTCATCTTTGTCGTTGCCGAATGCCAGATGCCCTGGTGTCAAGCACACATCGAGCAATTCAAATTTGCCCGTCTTCGGATCATAATTTTCCAGCCGCCTGGGACGCTCCCCCTCCGGCATCGGGAAATTCTCTGCAAAGGTATTCCCGGAACCCTTTTTGCAATAATCGGAAAGGCGTGGTGGGCTCCCTGCATGAAACCAAATCCGGCCCTTGCTGTCCATATGCGGCATGCCTATAGGGTTTGGGTCGGTCCAGATGACTTGGTTGCCCCAATAGGGAGACGGAGTTGATACAGTCTGGGGGTCATGCGGCCGCATGAGCTTTCGCTCATTTTCGTCGCGAAACGGATTCTCTGCTACCTTGGCTACCGTGTTGTCCTTCGGATTCAACGCCCAGATCTCGGCAGACATCCAGTCTAGGGTATAAAGGGGTCCGTAGGCATTCGCCGTCGTATTCCAGTCGTTCGTGCCGATGACGTCATGAATAAACGACTTGTCTGTGTCGATTTCCCATAAAGTGATAACTACGTTGCGCTCGATTCCCTGGGGCCGTGGTGGTGCTGGCGGCACCTCACCTGCGGCAATGCGACTGCTCCAATCCGCGAACATCGCCAAACCACGGTCGTGCCCGAATCTGTTGATCTCTCGAATCATATCCCCGCCTTCTTGGCCCGACATAAGCCGCCTATCCCATGCTAGAGCGGGCGAATCGAATGTTCCGAGACTCGGCTCAATCTCGCGGGTCGCCTTATTGCCAACTTGATGGCAGTAGGTGCAGCGTCGCTTCAGATAAAAAAGGAATTGGGCCTGTGACGGAATGTCTGGATTCTTCCAGGGAAAGGCACTCTTAGGCGGAATCTTTAAGAGAGAAAACCAGTAATCCGCTGGATAGTATTGCGCCGCAGCGAGGGCATTGGGAGCGACTACCGCAGTCAGTGCCAGCTTCTCGCCGGGCGTTGCGGTGACGGGCTTGGAATCCACCAAACCGTAGCCTCGCACCCAAACCCTATAGGTGGCTTTGGGTAGTTCCGGTAGAAGGTAGCGACCCAAATCATCGGTGACGACGATCTTACGATACTTCGTCGGTAAGTCTGTGGTTTCTGCAATGACCCACACACCAGATTCGGGCCCCTTTGAACTCTTTACCACGCCGCCGATGTCGTCGGCGTCCACCGAAACACGATTCGCCTCTGCCTGGGCCGCAGCAGAGATCTCTCGAGGGGCAGCCTCTATCCGGACGATTGCTGCGAGCAGAACCAGCAAAAAAGTGAGCCAAGCTGTCACAATTGCCTTTAATTGTTTCATGGCATCTCTCTTCAACGCCTTCGCCTGACTCTCGGCTTACTTAGCCAGTGGATCAGGGCGCAATTGGAAATGCACCAGCTGACTGGGAGTCCCCTTCCCTCCCTCGACATGCCATGTTGTGCGGGTATCGTTGTCTGCCCAAATTCCCCGGCCTTTCCAGCCGGCATTTGGATCGTCGATGCGACCATTCACGTCGCGGGAGTAAAATCCCATCGGGTATGGCACCCGCATCACCGTCCAAGTCTTGGTTGGCGGCTGAAAGACCAGCAGGGAATCTGAACCGGTACCCGTCACGACGACAGAATTCTTACCAAGACCGAGAATGTTGAATCGGTCGACCCAGACAAAATATAACCAGTCTGCCTTTGCTTCGCTCTCGCCTTTGAAGGTTGGCCCGGGCGCCGGGTAGAGCGTCCATCCCTCGGGGCAGTGCTGGCCCGTCGCGGTCGGACCTCGAAGAACCTTGCACTTGCTACGGTCGAAGCTGGCGAGTTGTCCGCTGCCACCGAGGTTTGTCCAAACTACCCCATTCGTATCAAAATCAACACCACGCGGCACATAGCCCAATTTCCCTGCGAAATTGGGATCCGTAGTGAAAGGCGGTTCGTAAACTTCCGTCATGCAGGTCGAAGGCGGGTTCGCCCCAGGAACAAAACGGAGCAATTTCCCAGGCAACGGCTTCGTTATTCCTACCCACACGCTCCCATCGACAGGATTGACTGCTATGCCGTAACCCCTAGTTCCTTCCATGAATCTGTCGAGCTTCGGATCAGCTGGCTGGGGTGCTCTTGTATAGGCACCTATCTTCCCGTCGCCGTTGTAGTCGATAACCGGAGGACACCATCCTTGGGCTTTCTCCGCATCGTGGGTAGCATCCCAAACGCGTGAATTGACCCATCCTACGCCCCCTACTTGCCCTATCTTTAGAGCAAAGTACACGGTCTCGTCCTTGTCGTAGGCCATCCTTAAATGGTGAATAACGAAGCAGAGATCGACTGCCTCAAACTTTCCTGTCTTCGGGTCATAGATATCAACACCCCAACCTCCGTCGCGCTCCCGGTAGGGCGGCTGCCAATTTCTCGCAAAAACGTTGTTTGAGGTCGATTTGCAATAACTCGGAGGATCGGGCATCCGATTCTGCGCGCCGATCCATATACGCCCCTTGCTGTCCATCTGGGCATACGCTGAATCTACGGAGTCCTCTGGCCATGCGAGTTTATCTCCCCAGTACGGGGACGGCGCCGCATTCGTTTGAGGCGATTGAAAAGGCATCTTCAATCGCTCCTCCTCATGACGCAATGGGATCTTGAGTGTTTGCACCGTGCTTTCGCTGGGATCCACGATAGTCATCGTCCCAAGTTCCCAATCCGTGTTGTAGACGTGGCCATAAGGATTCAGGGTTGGTTTTCTGTCGTCACTGGCCACAATACCGTGCAAGAAGCTATTCCAGGCACCCAAATCCCAGATTGTAAGAACCACATTGCGTTCAATACCCTGAGGCCGTGGAGGCGCAGGCGGCACTTCGCCCCGAGCGATCCGGTCGGTCCAGTCCGCAAACATCGCAAGCCCTCGGTCATGCCCAAAAGTGGTATTGAAGCTTGTAGTCATTTCAGCGCCGAATTGTCCCGACATGATTCGCCGCTCCCAGGCATGAGCGCTCGTATCGAACTTGCCCAATGTGGGAGGAAATTCACGCGTAGCCTTATCACCAAGCTGATGACACATCTCACACTCCGAATGTAGCCCGTCGATCCAATATGACTGCGTTTGTGACACCCCAGGTGGGTGCAGCGGAGAGCCCGCTTCCTGACTCAAAGCTCCGGAAGTCTTGATCGGGAATGCGCTCTTCGGAGGGACTTCCATCAGAGAGAACCAATAACTTGCAGGATAATACTGCGCCGCGGTTCGAGCATCGGGAGCTACGACTGCCTTAAGCGCCAGTGTTTCGCCGCGCTCTGCGTCAATCGGCTGTGAATCAATCAGCCCGTATCCTCGTACCCACACCTTGTAATGCGCCTTAGGGAGATCGGGAATCAGATACCGCCCGCGGTCATCGGTGACAACAATTTTTCGGTACTTGGTAGGCAATTCTGTGGTCTCCGCTATGACCCAGACACCCGCTTCGGGACCTTTCAAGCTCGTCACCACGCCACCGATATCAGCAGGATCTACAGAGACTGCGCCTACCGCTTCCTGGGACCCCATTCGATCGCCAGTGGCGCGAGCGGCAGTAAACACTCCGAGTAGCAGCAATGCCGTCGCGAGAATTCTGATTTGTCGCCTCATAGCAATTCTCCCCGTACGAATTCATACCGCCCTAAAATGCGTATTTCAAGCCAAACTGGACCAGGCGGGGATTTACCGACGTGCTGGTAATCTGCCCGAAGGTCGACTTGGACACGTCCACAACCGCAGGGTTGCTAAACTGCGGGTGGTTAAAAGTGTTGAAAAATTCCGTGCGGAACTGCAACGTGGCGTCTTCGCGCAAGCCTCCGACCTTGGTTGTCTTCACTATAGCCATATCCCAGTTGAATTGGCCTGGGCCGAGAAGAATGCCAATACCGCTGTTACCGTATCCCGTAGCTATTCCGTCATTGCCAAGCACAGGTGTCGTGCAGAATGCGGCCTTGTTCAAATAACCCGGGCCACCGAGAACACTGCCGCCCAGTCGAGCCTGGACGCCTCCAGTAGTTGCCACGTTCGCAGCACCCATCCCTGGACAATATTCGGCCGTCGAAGTCTCCGGGGAGCCAGAACCAAAACCGTAGACTGACCCGCCTCTACTGTCAGTGATCGTCAGGGGGGTGCCGTCCTGAGCGATTGTCACCCCGGACAGGTTCCAGCCGTTCACCAACCTGCCCTTCAACCCCTCCGGATGGCCAAACGGCAGGTCCCAGCTGTAACTCACGGCAAGACGCTGTGGGCGATAGGAGGGATTCAAACCGTACTGTGCTCCGTGATTGTAAGCGTTATTGATGTTCAAGGCGCCGGTAGTCAATGATTTGCTCCACGTGTATGCCGCCTGTAACGACAAGCCGTGAGAGAGTTGCTTCCGCACCGTGGCTTGTAGACTGTTGAACTTGTCATCTCCCTCCGTTGTGGCATCCATTAGCCCACTTGGCGCGAAGCCGAGGTAAGGCACACGGAGGGACGCGTTCGCAACAGTGTTGGTGGTGATTCCATTGATGGGGTTACCCGGACTTGCCAATGATGCCTGGTTGATCAGTTGCGTAGTCATGAC
>CAVOOP010000017.1:0-503697 GCA_963697575.1 uncultured Acidobacteriota bacterium
GTGCAGTGATCGATGCACTGATCGATGACTGATCCGTGGCACATTAAGGAAAGATAAAGAATTAGTACAATGCAACGTTCTGATATCTGGGATCGAAGTTTCAAATGAGCGGAAGGATGCGCCGAAAAATGCCAGTTCCCTTGAAAATGGGGCGGTTTTGGCTACTTCGCGCAATGCGCGCGCGTTTCCGTCTCGGATCGGCTTGGCCGCCTCTTAAATTGTGGATGTATCCGATTCAATTTATTTATACACAGGAAACGCAACACTAGCGCGATGCTAATCCCCCAATTGCGGGAGCTTCCGTGAAAATATTAGGCGGTTTGTTCGCCGCTCTCCGGATGGCTGATTGCCGCCGGCGCAGTACTGTTGCTTGTCCCGGGGGGCGCAAGGATCGCTTTCATCCTCTCGGGAATAGGCGTGGAAGTAATCGGTCTGGTTCTTTTTGCATGCGCGCATCCGTTACTGAGATCGTCAACGAGTCAATTGTCGCGAGGGGAAAGGGAATGACGTCGGCGCCCGCTCCGTCCGATTTCGCTGCTTCGCTCTGCATTGTCTCGATCCTGCTGATCCCATTCGCCTGGGCGGGCCTCGCGCTGATGAACACGGGCCTAGGCCGGTCGCGCAGCGCGTCGCACGCGATGCTGTCTGCAGTCTGTGCGATTTCCGTTGCGGCTCTCGTTTATTTCGTGTGCGGCTTCGCCTGGCAGGGGACCTTCGGCGGACCTGCGTACGACATCGTCGTGGGCGGCAAAGGATGGAGCTGGATTGCCGACCAAAAATTCCTGCTTCGCGGGATCGGCCTTGATGGGTCCGCCGTTTCGCTCGTGGTGCTGTTTGGAATGTTCAGTGTGGCATTCGCTGCGGTGATACCGCTCGGCACAGGCGCGGATCGATGGAGACTGGCTTCCATTTGTGGTTCCACGGCGCTGATGTCGGGGTGGACCTACCCGGTATTCGCGCACTGGGTATGGGGCGGCGGTTGGCTCGCTCAAGTCGCCATGGCCGGCGGTATGGGACGCGGCTTCGTCGATACGGCTGGTTCCAGCACGATTCAGACAATCGGGGGACTCACGGCGCTGTCCATTGCCTGGATCCTCGGCCCCCGCCGCGGCAAATACACGTCCGAAGGAATGCCCAGCGCAATCCCCGGCCATAACGCCGTACTGGTATTGCTTGGGTGCCTGCTCGCCCTCGTTGGATGGACAGGCTTAAACGTGGCGGGTGCCTTACTTTACACAGGCTCCGCTCCAGGCCGCGCTGTGCTGATCGCCATAAATACGTTCTTGTCGGCAGCGTCCGCTGGACTTATGGGTGTAGCGGTCACGCGCGTCCGCTTCGGCAAGCCTGACGCCTCGCTGAGCGCCAATAGCTGGACCGGGGGCTTAGTCGCAAGCAGCGCCGCATGCGCCTTTGTGGTTCCAGCCGAGGCGGTAGTAATTGGTGGCATCGCCGGGATGCTGGTCACCTTCTCGGTGGAGTGGTTCGAATTACGATTGGGAGTGGATGACCCCAGCGGCGCAATTTCGGCACACGCGGTCGCTGGAGTGTGGGGCATCCTATCTGTAGGCCTCTTTGCTAGTTTTCCCGAATTGGTACTGCGCGGCCCCCAAGGCACGGTGAATGGCAACTCTGGACAATGGCTGGCGCAACTCGTGGGTCTTGCTACTTTGATCGGATTTGTGCTGCCGTCAACCTACGCCTTAAACTGGCTCCTCGACCGCTTTTATCCCCAGCGCGTGGCAGCCGAGGCCGAGCGTCAAGGGATGGATCTCTACGAATTAGGCTCGGGTGCCTACCCAGAGTTTGCCACTCACGGCGAAGAGTTCTCCCAGCGCAGGGTTTAGCAGACCCATACCTCCCTATCGGCAATTTAGGATGTGGTTAGCAAGGTTTCTTAGCCCCGGGCAACAATTTGACGGTCTCGACTGACGCCCAGGGCTCGTAACTCCTGCGCTCTATCTAGTAGCAGTTCTATTGACATCGCGCGGCTGCTCGCCCTAGATTGGACGAGCCCTCCTGGAGGAGAGCCTTTGCGATCGATTGCACGTCCAGTTCTTGTCGCGCTGCTGTCCGCTGGCCTTCTGAACATCTCCACCATGGCCGCAGCGGGGAAGCCGCTTGGCATGGTTGTAAATGCCGAGAACGCCCATCTGAGCTATGTCAATGCGACGATGGGGACAAATGTTTTTGCTGGCGACTACCTGGAGACCGATCCCGGCGGAACGTTGCGCATTAAAATTGGCGCCAATCAGGTTTATCTATCGTCCGCAAGTTCCGCGATCCTCATGGAAGATCAGAACAAGAGCGGCGTAAAGCTGACGCACGGCACGGTTGGCTTTTCTTCCCCGGCTTCGGCTCATTTTGAAATCGTGACGCCGGTAGGCACTGTCCGCGCGGCGGACGGCAAACCCGCTTTTGGAGAAGTGACGCTTATCAGCCCCCAGAAAATCCTGGTCGCCGCCTATCACGGCTCTGTCGTCGTAAGCAATGGCACCACGGAGCGCACCATCGCCGAAGGGGATGCCTACAACGTATCGCTGGCTCAGGCCCCTCAGGGCTCTGGAACAGGCAACGACGACAATAACGGCAACGGGAACGGTAACTCTAACGGTAATCAAAAGGGCGGCGGCTACGCTATTCATAACGCCGAGCCCCTTATTTTCACGGCTGTAGTAGCAGGAATAATGGCCGGCGTCGGCTACGCCATCTGGCGCGTAGCGGATGAGAGCGACTCCACCCCACCTTCCAATTGATTCGTCTGACGTTTTCCTGCGCATTTAAATTCTGACACTGTCTGCGATGAGAGGTTCGTACGTCAAGCCGTAACTGTCTGCTGGCGTCCCGTTCCTTGCGCGTTCTCCATCCGTCCACGATTCTTTATCCCGCTCACATATTTGGCACGGGAATTGCCTGACTCCCCGGTAGGTTCTTAGAAGCTAGAGTTGCATTCATTTCAGCAGAGCCATTACGGGAAAGACCGCTTTGATCGCTAACCAAAGTGAGACGGTACCGGGCTCTGTCGCCTTCACTCATCCGTTCGGTATGCGCGTACGTGTTCACTGCCGGGGCAAAATTCCGGCAAGTCGTCGCATATGCCAGATGGGTCGTCTGTGACGCCCGTCACGGCGCACTGTGCTAACCAGAACAGACTTGTAGGGATGAACCACGTACGATGACGTCGTTATCGACGCCGTCATGAAAAACTTTGCGGTCCTGAGGGACGCATCTATGAATCTTCGAAGTCGCTGCACGGCGGCGTTGCTCGGCGTCAGCTTACTCGTCACAGCGCCCGCCGTAATCGCACGCACGCAAGCAAGCCAAAAAAGTCCCGATCCACAACAGAACTCGGTGCCGTCCAAGGATTCCGGATACCTCGGGGCGGAGGTATGCAGGACCTGCCACGAAGAGATATACAACAGCTGGGAGAAGACGCCTCACTGGAAAACCACGCTGGACACCAAGGGCGGCCCGTCCCATCAAGGCTGCGAGGGATGCCATGGACCAGGGGCTGCCCACGTTGCCGGTGGCGGCGACAAGACCAAGATTTTCATTTTCTCGGAACATTCGCCGAAGGAAATCAACAATCGATGCCTCACCTGCCACGCTTCTTCCGTCGAGCACATGAACGCCACAAACTCGCTGCACCGCGAGAATGAGGTGAGTTGCACCTCTTGCCATTCGCCGCACCACGCGCAATCCAAGGAATTCCTGCTGGTGAAGGCGCAGCCGGAGTTTGTGCTACAGCTGCCATCTGCAGCAGAAGCCGCAGTTTGCCATGCCCTTCCACCATCGCGTGAACGAAGGGCTGGTCCAGTGCAGCGATTGCCACAATCCCCACGGAACCGAAGGCCCCAAGCAGGTGCGGGCGTCAGCCAGCCAGGACGCCGTTTGCTTTAAGTGCCATGTCGACAAGCACGGGCCGTTCGTCTTCGAGCACGCGCCGGTGAAGATCGGAAGGGCTGCTCTGTCGTGCCACGTGACTCACGGTTCGCCCAATCCCGCACATGCTCAAATTCAGCAATGTGAACATTCTCTGCCTGCAGTGCCACACGACGTCCACGTTTCAGCGGCGCTCCAGGGTACGCCGTCGTTTCACAACCAGGCCACCCAATTTCAAGCCTGCACGCTCTGCCACGTGCAAATACACGGGTCGAACTTCGGACGCCACATTTTTCAAATAGGGGATGACCATGCTTAGGAAAATTAACAGCAACGGTCCAAAAGCCCGGGGCGCTTCGAGTTCCCTGATTGTTAATCCGCGGCTCCTCTCGCCGTTCCTCCCTGTGGTGCGCGCCCAGGGCACATCCGCAGATCCCTAACCCGGGCGTGGATTCCGGCAACTACAATATTCAGCAGACCATTGAATTCGGCTACCGCGCGGACTGGATTCAACGGCAACAACAACACCTACGATACGTTCGTCAACCTCGGTCCAGGGCGTGCGCCTATTCAACTACACCCTCGAAATGCGCTCGATCGATCACCGCGGTCTGCTGTTCGACAATCTAATCCTTCAGCAACTTCGGCTATGGCGGCGATCCGAACGACGTCTCGCGTCTGCGCATCGACAAGAACAAGTGGTACGACTTCCAGCTCCTGTTCCGCCGCGACAAGAATTTTTGGAACTACAACCTGTTCGCCAACCCGTTGAACCCGGCAACCTCAAACCCCGCGATTGCCCTGGCCAATTCGCCGAATTCAATGGATCTGGTGCGGCGGATGCAGGATTACAACCTGACCCTGCTCCCGCAATCGCGCGTGCGCTTCCGCCTGGGCTATTCGCGCAACGTCAATGAGGGCCCTGGGCTCGAGTCCTACGATAGCGGCGTGCTCCCGCTTTTCACCACCAATTACCGCACCACGGAAAACGCCTATCGAGCGGGAGTGGACTTCCGCTTTCTGCCCAAAACCACGCTCTCCTATGACCAATACCTCGCCTACGATAAACAGGACAACATCACTGCCGACAAGAACCTCCCGTATCTGTTGCCCGGCTCAGTTCCGGTAGATCTGGGCATCGTCTGGAACACCGCCGGCAGCACGCCCTGCGCCGCGCCATTCCCGGCCACCACGCCCGGTTTTGCAAACCCCGCGTGCAACGGAATCACCTCTTATTCGCGGTCGAGCAGGCCTCGTATTTTCACGCCGACCGAGCGTTTCAGCTTTCAATCCGGCTATTTCAAGAATCTCGAGCTATCCGGCGCCGCGGGCTACAGCACCAGCAACAATCAGATCTACGATTTCAGCGAAGTCCTTACCGGGCTCACCACGCGAACCGACACGCGCGGCAGCACCACGGGCGGCCCGGCAGTAGCAAAGCGCGTTTCCGTCAACGCCGATCTGGGCGCCATCTACAACGTCACCGACAAGCTTCGGATCGACGACACTTTCCGCTACGACAACTGGCGAATCCCGGGCGTGTGGGACGGCATGGAAGGAAACCAGTTCTCCAGTGCCGGCGCAGGCTTTCCCTCGATGTTGCTTCCGATCGTGAATTTCACTCCCGCCACCTTCAGCACGATTTGCCCGGCGCCCTACACGGCCGCCACCTGCCCGCAGCATGCGTCGGGCTCAGGAGCGGACATCACGAGCCTGATCGACCAGAATTTTCTGGGCCAGAACCTGAAGCAGAACACGGTTCAGGCGCTGTACGATTTCACGCGGCGCTTCACCGGC
Source organism: uncultured Acidobacteriota bacterium (assembly GCA_963697575.1). Lineage (GTDB taxonomy): Bacteria > Acidobacteriota > Terriglobia > Acidiferrales > UBA7541 > Palsa-295. The sequence continues at coordinate 5,677 of CAVOOP010000017.1, forward strand.
CGCGTGGGGTATCGCTACACGAATCGCAAGATCGCTCAGTTCGCATCCTCTTTCAACAGCTCCGAAAGTTATTTCCCCGGCGGCCCGACCGGCACTGCCACCAACGACCATCTGGCTGCTCGCGGGGACTGCGCCTTTCCCGCCGCGCCCGCACCCCACGTGCTGCCGTCAAATTGCACGTTGCAGGCCAACGGCTCAATTATCGAAAAGGGCCCGGTCGCGGGCAGCGATACAGCGCGCACGATCTACGACATCAACGAGCAGGCCGCGCTGCTTGGCTTCACGGCGCGCCCCATCGACGCGCTGCGCATCACGGGCGACTTCGAATTTGGCTACAACGATTTCGCGTTTACCCGCACCAGCCCGCGCCAGGTGCAAAGCTATAAGATTCACGCCAACTACACTCCGCGGCCGTGGCTGAATCTCGATGGCTCCATCGACATCCACGAAAATCGCGACAACGTTTACCAGGTGAATAATCTCGAGCACGGCCGCACGTACGGTTTCGTGAGCGTCTTTTCGCCCAATGCGAAGTATTCGGTCGACATCGGCTACAACTACACCAACATCTACTCGCAGGCGCTCGTATGCTTCGCCGCGAGCGGCACCGGCGTGCCAACCTACCCCGTATGCCCGATCGCTGGATCGCCCGTCGCACAGGGCGCTACGTCCTTCTACAACAGCAATCAGCATTTCGCTTATTTCGACGTGATGTGGAAACCCATCAAGCGCGTTTCGACCACGCTCGGCTATTCCGGAACCTTTGTCGGCGGCAGCACGCTTTTCCTGAACCCGCTGCAGCCCGCCGGCACGCTGGCGTTCAATTACATGAAGCCCTACGCGGCGTTTCAATTTGACCTTTACAAGGGCTTCAGTTACAAAACGGCCTGGAATTATTACGGCTACGATGAAAAAGGACCCAGCGTGATTGCCGGGTTAACTCCCATACCGCTGCGAGACTTCAATGGCAGCACGGCAACGTTCTCCGTTTTGTACGCTTTCTAGAGATTTGAAGATGGCTTAAACGATGCCTTGGTAATATGTCGAGGCAACTTAAGAGGAGGCCTGACCATGAATCGTCATCTCAGCCGGCTGGCTTGGACGCTCGGACTGTCCACAGCATTGCTTTGCACGACACTGCCGGCGCAAGCGCAAAACGACGTTGCCAGTTTATACAAATCAAAATGTGCGGCCTGCCACGGCGCAGACGGAAGCGGCGATACATCGGTAGGCAAATCACTAAAGATCCGAGATCTCCATGCCGCGGATGTGCAGAAGCAAACCGACGCCCAGTTAACCGAAATCATCTCCGCCGGCAAAAGCCCCATGCCCGGCTATAAAGACAAGCTCACCGCCGACCAGATCAAGCAGCTAGTAGCCTACATTCGTACACTAGCTAAAAAGTAGCGGACATCGTGAACAAGTTCGCTTTCTTACGGGAGGCTCTATGTATTCTGACCGTTTTCTCGTTGTACAAAGACTCGCGCTGGTAGGAGCGGCGTTCCTTTTTTTTGGGGCAGGCGCTCGGCCCGCTGCGGCGGATGACGCAGCCGCTCTCTACAAAACAAAGTGTGCCGCGTGCCACGGGGCCGATGGTTCCGGCAACACCGCCATGGGAAAGGCCCTCAAGTTGCGCGATTTCGGCTCCGACGAAGTTCAGGCGCAGACCGATGCGCAGCTAACCGCCATCACCGCGGACGGCAAGGGCAAGATGCCGGCGTACAAGGGAAAGTTAACCGACGAACAGATCAAGGATCTCGTCGGCTACATTCGCACGCTCAAAAAGAAGTAGGGTCGCTCGTATTAGCAAGAACGCTAAATTGCTTAACCGATGAAACTTGGGGAACACCTCGCCGGCTGGGCTCGGCCCATCGCATATTTCGGAAACAACGCGATCTCGCTGGCCGGCGCGGTTATCACGACCAGTTCGGCGATAACGCTTATCGGGTTCTGGGCTTTCGATCTTTTCGGCCGCGGAAGCGTCAATCCGTACCTCGGGCTCCTCCTGCTGCTGATCCTTCCGGCGATTTTCGTTCTCGGCCTTATCCTGATACCAATTGGCGTTCTATTGCGCCGCCATGAACTCGCCCGTGCCGGTGAAATTCCCCACGTATATCCCAAAATCGACTTGGGAAATCCGGCCTTCCGGCATTTCGCCTCGTGGGTTGCCGGTTTGACGGCCGCCAACCTCGTGATCTTTGGCATTGCCTCCTACCGCGGGGTCGAATACATGGACTCCGCGAGGTTCTGCGGCCAGACGTGCCACACCGTGATGCAGCCGGAATTTACCGCGTACCAACAGTCGCCCCACCAGCGCGTGAGCTGCGTGCAGTGCCACATCGGCCCGGGCGCGGGATGGTTCGTGCGCTCGAAGGTATCAGGCGTGCGCCAAATCGTTGCCGTCACTTTTCACACTTACGAGCGGCCGATTCCCACGCCGGTCGAGCAGTTGCGCCCCGCGCGGGAGACATGCGAACAGTGCCACTGGCCGCAAAGGTTCACGGGCGACAAATTCATTGTCCGCACCAAGTATTCCGACGATGAGAAGAACACCGCGCTCACCACCGTCCTCCTGCTCAAGGTGGGTGGCCGCACGTTTCAAGGCGCCGTTGGGATACACGGCCGCCACCTGAACGATCATTCGCGCGTTCAATACATCTCGACAGACCGGCAGCGCCAAGTCATTCCCGAAGTCGACTACCTGGACGACAACGGTAAAACGGTGGCCTTTCTCTCAACCGACTCGAAACCTACGCCCCAGCAACTGGCGGCGGGTGAGCACCGGACCATGGATTGTGTCGACTGCCACAATCGACCGACCCACGTGTTTCAGTTGCCGGACCGTGCCGTGGACGAAGCCATGTCCGAAGGCCGCATCAGCCCGGAGCTGCCCTTCATCAAGAAAACGGCGGTTCAGGCCCTGAACGCGAGCTATCCTGACCGTTCCGCGGCGGCCAGCAAAATTGACGCGGCCCTCCACGAGTGGTATCGCGCTTCCTATCCCGCCGTTTACCTGGATAAGCGCGCTCTGGTGGATCAGGCAGCCAGCCAGGTGCAAGCCATCTACCTGCGGAACATTTTTCCGGAAATGAAGGTCACCTGGGGAACTTACCCTAACAATCTGGGCCACACGGATTCGATCGGTTGCTTCCGCTGCCACGACGGCAGCCACAAGAGCTCCGACGGCCGCGTCATTCCCAACGATTGCGACACATGCCATCAGCTGCTCGCTATCGACGAGGCGAATCCGAAGATACTCACGGACCTTGGGATGAAGGGCGGGCGGTTCTAAGTTTTTGGGCGATGCCCAACTTGCGACATTGCGCCGTAATCCTCGTTCTGCTGTTGGCTCCCGCCAGCCCGCGCGCGGCGCATGCCCAGGCCGCAAAAGCGGGGCTGGCTGACAACGATTGTCTCAGCTGCCACGGCCAGCGTGGCTTTAAGTCCGATTCCGGGCGCGACCTCTTCGTAAACGAAGCAAAGCGCAAATCCGGCGTCCACGCCGATTTGAGCTGTTCCACCTGCCATACGGACGTGAAGGAGTTTCCGCATCCCGCGCGCGTCGCGAAAGTGGAGTGTTCCGCCTGTCACGCGGAAGAAACCACTGACGCTGCAAAAAGCGTCCACTTCACCCTCGGTAATCTGACATGCGCCAGTTGTCACGGTTCCGGGCATGATGCCCAGGCGGCGTCCAAGTTGATGCCGAGGCAATGCACGGTCTGTCATGCCCAAGAAGTGAAGGCGTTGCTTTCCAGCGCGCACGGACAAGCCGCCAAGAAAGGCGACCCGCAAAGCCCGACCTGCGAAAGCTGCCACGGGCCAATGCACAAAGTACTTTCCTCTCAGGAGCCCCTCTCTCCGGTAGCGAAAAAAAATCTTCCGAACACCTGTGGCTCCTGCCATTCGGACGCGGGCTTTCTGGCGAAGCATCGGATTCCGTTTGCCCGGCCGGTGGAAAGCTACGAGGCGAGCGTTCACGGCCGGGCTCTGGCGGGGGGAAACGACAATGCGGCGTCCTGCTCCGACTGCCATTCCAGCCATGCAATCTTTGGCGGGAGAGATACTCGATCCAAAACAAATCATTGGAATGTACCGGCCACGTGCGGCTCCTGCCACACCAAGATTCAGGCAGCATACATGGCCAGCGTTCACGGGCAGGCCGTGCTACATGGCTCGGTGGATTCTCCAGTCTGTACGGATTGCCATGGCGAGCACATGATTCTGGCTCCCAACGAGGCGCAGTCGCTGGTGAACCCCGCGCAAGTCTCCGGCGCTACCTGTGGGCGGTGCCACAGCGACGCGCGCCTCAACGCGCGTTACAATCTGCCGCTCGACCGGGTGCCCACATTTGCGGACAGCTTTCACGGGCTGGCGGCGCGCTCGGGATCGCAGACCGTCGCCAACTGCTCTTCCTGCCACGGCGTTCACAATATTTTCCCTCCTTCCGATCCCCGTTCCACGGTTAACGCCGCGAATCTCGCCCAGACTTGCGGCGCCTGCCATCCTGGCGCGGGAAGTACGTTTGCTATCGGTCCCGTGCATGTGGGCCTGGGACAAAGCGAGCACGTCGTCGTCAAATGGATTCGCCGCTTTTACTGGGTACTGATTCCCCTGGCGGTGGGCTTCATGTTCTTCCACCAGCTGTTCGACTTTCTCCGCAAGCTGCGAATGAATCAGCTAACCAGAACGGGTGGTGAAGTGGCACGGATGAACATGAAGTTTCGGATCGCGCACTGGCTCGTGATGGTGAGCTTTGTGCTGCTCGTCGTCACCGGATTTGCCCTGAAGTTTCCGGAAGCCTGGTGGGCCCGTCCGCTGTTGTTGGGTGAAGGCCACTTTTCGTTCCGCGGCACCGTGCACCGCGTCGCGGCGGTGATCCTGCTGTTCGCGCTCGCGTACCACATCGTTCATCTGGCCGTCGTCCGCGGCGATCGTGTAATCCTGCGGCAGCTAATGCCCGGCACGGCAGACCTGCGCGATTTGAGGGGCATGTTTCTTTACAATCTGGGTTTCTCGAAGACGCGCCCAACTTTCGGAATGTTCAGCTACTCGGAAAAAATCGAATACTGGGCTTTCCTGTGGGGAACGGCCGTGATGGCGGGAAGCGGACTGATTCTCTGGTTCAACAATCTTGCGCTGCGCTATTTCCCCAAGTGGGTCTCGGATGCGGCAACGGCCTTACATTTCTACGAAGCGATCCTCGCCACTCTATCCATATTGATCTGGCACATGTACACGGTGGTGTTTGACCCGGATGTCTACCCGATGGACCGTTCCTGGCTGACGGGGAAAACCTCCGCCGACCATTTGCGCCACACGCGGCCGGAGTATTACGCGACGCTTGTTGAGCCAGCGGAAACGGCAGCCGCCACGGCTCCCGTTGACGATCCGACTCCCACCGGCAATTCCAGCACAAGCAGCGAACCCGGCGAGAAACCGCCTTCAACACCTCTGCCCCCGGAGCCATCTTCGGCTAGTTAGCTGGAGCGGAAGGACTCTCGCGGGTTTTAGAAGATGAGTTTCAGTCCAAACTGAATCTGCCGCGGGTTTGTGGCGAGTGTCGTAATCGTGCCCGCAGACGCGCTGACGGCACCGCTTGAAAACACGGTCGTGTTCGGCGGACCGAAGTTCACGTGATTGAGGACGTTGAAAAATTCGGCGCGGAATTGAAGACTAGTTCGCTCGGAAACGCGGGTGTCCTTGAAAAGCGATACGTCTATATCCGCCAGCCCCGGCCCGTTGAACGATCCCCTGCCGACATTTCCGTAAGTGCCCAGCGTGGGTACCTTGAACGCGGTGGGATTGAACCATTCATTCGGACTGCCAACCACGATGGGACCCGAAAACGCGGGGTTGAACGACGGCCGGTCCGGATTTCTGGTATCACCGTCGCCGGACTGATTCGAGCCGACCAGGGGCGTAAACGGAAAGCCTGACAGAAAGGTCCCTATTCCGTTCAACTGCCAGCCGCCAATCAGTTTGCTTTCCACGCCGCTGGAGTTGCCGAGCCAGCGCTTGCCAGGCCCAAATGGAAGTTCATAGCGCGCCGAGACGCTGCCCTGGTTCGCGGCATTCAGAGCGGATGGCCCCCAGTCGGCGCGAAGATCGTTGCGGTTTAGCACCATTTGCGGCTGGTTGCTGGCCTGCGCGCCGGTAAGCGCCGAGTTGATGTCGAGATTTTTCGACCATGTGTAGCTCGCCCGAAACTCGAGTCCCTGGTTCAGCCGGTGCGTGACTTCCGTTTCCATGGCGTTGTAGCTCGTGTTTCCTTCGGTGAACCAGAAGAACCCCGCTCCCAGGTAGGGATTTGGACGCGTTCCCACGGGAATGTACTGGGCTCCTTGCGGCACCGTGCTTGGCGCCGGATTCGTCGCCGAGGTGAGATTTGTTCCCACGCCGCCGGCCAAGCAGCCGCTTGGAGTGGCGCAAATCTGCGCCGGAATCGCATTTGGATCGACGCTGACAAACCCATGAAAGCCGTGCGATCCAACGTAAGCGATATGGAAGGCCGTGCTGCTGTTGAGTTCCTGCTCGACCGCCAGATTCCATTCCTCCACGGTGGGTGTTTTCGCGTTCGCCTGCACCCCCTGAGGGGCGTAGGTGGCGCACGGCGTGGGCACGCCGGGCCCACATGAAGGAGGAGCGGTAATACCGGGCGCGATCGGCACAATCGACGACAAGGCGCCCGAATAGGTAAGCGCACCGTTATAAGGAGGAAGTGAATTCAGGAGGAAAGCCAGATCGTCGATCAGCGAATAGTAGGTTCCAAATCCCGCCCGAACGGCGGTTTTGCCGTTGCCGAACGGGTCCCAGGCCAAGCCGATCCTCGGGCTGAACAGCAGCTTGGCGTTATTTTGCGTGAACACGGAGCTGCTTACCTCGGGATTTGTTTCCAGAATGCCGTTAGAACCCACCAGGTAGTTGGCGGCTCTCCCCAAAGCCTCATTCCACCCGTTTGTGAACTCGTGCCGTATCCCGGCGCGGATCGTAAGATTGCGGCGCAGCTTGATGTCATCTTCGGCATACCACGCGCCGAACAGACTGCGCCACCCGAGTTCGTTCGGGCTGGGCACCACCTGGAACGTACTCACGGTGCCCTGCAGGAACTTTGTAAGGTTGCTGAAGGTCGCTTGCCCCAGGTGTCGTGAGGCGGAGTCTTCGTTGTCCTGCATGCGCTGGAACCACACTCCTACGCTGATCTGGTGAACGCCCTTGCTGATCTGCAAGTCATCTGTGTATGTGAAGAGGTTTCTGCGATTCCACACCCCGGCCGCGTTGTTCGGGCCTGCCGAAGTGATTGTCCCGCTCGCCGTAGTGCTCACGCCGCCGCCCACGACGATGCCGCCTGGTCCCGCACCGGTAACGAAGTCGAGGCTTGCGGGAAACGAAGCGAGCAGCGACGAATCGAGATTGAATCCTGCTCGCGAGAAACCGGCGCGGAAGGTGTTGAGAATATCCGGCGAGAAAATATGAGTTTCCTGAAAGCTGGCCACCTGCATCCGCAGCGCGGTGTAGGACCCGAACAACGGGTCCGCTAGCGGGACGAGGCTGTTGCCGTCATCGATCGTATATGCCGCGGAAACGGAGTCGCGATTCCCCACGACGTAATCTGTGCGCACAGTGCCGAAATCCTCGCGGATGGATTGTTTGGGACTATTGAAGGAATCGGCGATGCCGCTTGGAAGGTTGGTCCCGGGAACCAGCAGCTCTGGACCGTTCGGCTGCGGCCAGAACTGCATATATTGCAGCATGGCCGTATTCAGACCGGAGACCTTAGTGTAGACGCCGGCTGCATTGGGCAAAAATCCCTGCCGTGCCTGCTGGTCGGGCACGATCGCAAGATTGTTCACCGCGAGCGCCTGACGGAATCCCTCGTAGTTTCCGAACAGGAACCATTTGTCCTTCCTGAGCGGGCCCCCCAAGGCACCACCAAACTGGTTCTGCTTGAAGGGAGTCGAGTGCCCGTTTGCGAAATAGTTGGTTGCATCCAGCACATTGTTGCGCAAGAACTCAAAAATCGTTCCGTGAAGCAGGTTTGTGCCGGACTGGGTCACCACGCTGACCTGCGCGCCTGCCCGCTTGCCGTAGGCGGCTGAGTAAGTGTCCGTGAGCACGTTGAATTCACGGATCGCATCGATTCCAAGCAAGTCACCGCTCACGCCGCCGGGCGTTATCGCGAGCTGGCTTGAACCCGTATATTCAATCCCATTGAGCAGGAAGAGATTTTCATAGGTGCGCCGCCCGGCGACCGTGAACGTATTGCCATTGCTCGTGCTTGTTTGCGCGCTTTTCAGAGCGCTGTAGTTGATGGCCCCGGGATTGAGCGTAACCAGATCATCGAAGCTGCGCCCATTGAGCGGCAGGTCCTTTACTTCCCGCTCGCCGACGATACCCGAAATCGCCGCCGTCGTTGTGTTGACCACCGGAGCTTGCTCAGACACCACCACTTCCTGGACGATTTCTCCCACTTCGAGCCTGAGGGTCAGGGTGGCTTCCTGCCCAACTTCCAGGTTAATGCCTTTGCGAATGGCCGCCTTGAAGCCCGTCTTTTCGGCCTTTACTTCCTGCGCGCCGAGGGGAAGCCCCACGGCGGTAAAGTCACCCGCCTCATCGGTCGTCATCAGTCGTGTGGTCCCCGTCTCGAGACTCGTCACGGTAATGGCGGCCCCGCTCACGCCGCCTCCGGTCGGGTCTTCGACACGCCCGGTGATGGCGCCGGAAATCTGTACCCCCTGGGCCAGGACGGCAGAGGTTGGGCCAGTTGCAAATAATAGCCAGGCAAGCACAAAGAATTGCGCGTGTCGCGCTAGCCCCCGCTTGCGACTCCAACCGTCATTTATCATGCTGTTGCTCCTCCGCGGTTGCGTGGAAATAATTGGAAACAAAGCTACACCCAAAGTAAGCCTTCGAGTTGGCCTAAACTGCTCCACGCCCACGAAATCGCGATTTTGTCGAAAGCATACACCAGCCTCGCTTCCCCAAAGCCGACTATCATAGCGCGACCTTCGAACGGTTGGGCCAGGAACAGTTTGGGAACGGTACCAGAGAAATCAGGTTATGCTAGCTGTCGCACCAAGGCCTTTTCTCAGGAGGAACGATGTCATCGCCTTCGCGACGCCGCAGCGACCGCGTTTCATTGACGGTACTGCTGGAAGTCTCGGGAACCGACAGTCATGGCGCGGAATTCAAGGAGCCCGGCAAGACGCTGATCGTCAGCCGCCGGGGAGCCATGATCGTATTGGGACGCGAGCTGAAAGGCGGGCAGGAAATCCACCTGAGGCGCAAGGCTTTGGCTGAGTCGCACCGCCAGAGTCTGGCTCGCGTGGTCAACCAAATGGGGCAACAGAGGGACGGGTATCTTTATAGTGTCGAAGTACTCGATCCGGAGATCGACCTCTGGGGGGTCGACTTCCCCGCGCTGCTCGAGGACTCCGACGCAGTGGCGAGGATGTTGCTGGAATGCAGCTATTGTCACACACGGGAAGTTGCCTACCTCAACGAGATCGAGCTTCGCGCTTTCGAAGCTAACCGAGGCATCGCCAGGCATTGCAAGAAATGCCGCGTGCCCAGCATCTGGACGCAGGTTCTGCATGAAGACGAAAAAAAGCTGAAGACGCGCGCGGCAAGGCCGCGTCAGGCAGACGTCGAGGGGGGAGTTGTTCCGTCCGATGGGGAACAGCGCGAGCGGCAACGCGTGCGCCTTCAGACGCGCCTCACCGCCTGCATCCGGAAGGCAGGTGAAGACGATGAGCTGGCCGTTTGCGAAGATATTTCGCCCATCGGAATGTGTTTCCGAAGCAAACGACGCTTCGATACCGATACTCCCATCGAAGTAGCCGTTCCGTACTCGCCTGACGCCGCCAACATTTTTCTTCCGGCGCGAATCGTGTATTCGGAAGAGATTCCCAAGGCGGGATTATTTCGTCACGGCACGGAATATCGCAGGGTGGGGCCGCGCGCGCGGTAATACTAAAGCGCGAGACGCGTCCTGAATCGTTCTTCACTTAACCTACGGCGACCGGCGAACGCTCATTGGACCGTCGCGAATGATAGCGCATGGAGATGTTCAGGTGCACGGCGCCTACGGGAGTATCGAACGAGAGAACCGTCGCCTCCGAGTCGCTCCCGATTTTGGCGCACTGGTCTTCCGTGAGCAGCGCCGGAGGATAGACGCGAAACTGAAATCCCCGGTCGTTCAACTGAGTGACCGCGTTTCCGATAACCATGTTGGCCAGCTCGCAAACCGTTTCTGGGACGATGGGCTCGGCAGGATCCACGACCCCGCCGGCCATGTATTCCGCAATTTTCGCCGCCGCCCGCGGCTCCATATCCAAAATGATCCGGCCTTCGATCTGGCCCTTGAAGGCGACCACTGCCGCGAGACCCTTCCGCCGGTATCCTTCCTCCTCCATGGTCATGTCCGCGATGGCAACCGGGGCCTGCATCATCTCGGCGAGCACCGCATCGAGGGATCCAATAAAAGGCTGAATCAGATCCATTTTCATCGCGTCGACCCATTGAGCACGCCGGCCGGTGCCGCAACGCCCTCGTCATTCAGAACATATCGCACGATCTCGTAGAGAACTTCCGGCTTCACGGGCTTTTGTACGAAATGGCGCGCCCCTTTTTGGAGCGCGGCCAGGATGTTTTCCTGGTAGCCCACGGACGACACCATCACCACCCGCGCATCAGCATGGTCCTGGACGATCCGCTCCACGGCCTCAATGCCCTCCATCTGCGGCATGGTGATGTCCATCAGCACAATGTCGGGTTTCGTGCGAGCGTATTCTGTGATCGCCGTCAGCCCGTCGCCGGCTTCGCCGGCCACCTGCCCTCCGAAGCTCTCCACCATTTTAGTGAGGCTTTTCCGGGCAAATACCGAATCGTCGACGATCAGATAGCGCACCGGCTGGCCGTCTTGCTTTCGCGCCAAAGGTTCAAATGGCTTCATGACGATCTCCTTCTCAATGCGGATTCCACCGAAGCGGCACCGGACATCACAGGCGCCATATCCAGGTTGGACGGCCAGGAGCCGCCCGCGCAAATCGATTGCAATGCACTGGCAATGAGGTGCAGAGGGATCACTCGCATGGCGAATCCACGCTCGATCGCCGCGCGCGGCATGCTTTCTACCACGCAGGAATCGAGGCTTTGAGCAATGGTCGAGCCGCCGGCGGCCCGAACTACCCCCATCCCCGCGGCGCCATCGTCGCCCATACCGGTCATCAGTATCGCCGTTGCCTTGGCGGCGAACTCGCGCGCCACGGACTCAAAGAGGACGTCCACAGACGGCCGGTGCCCGTTGATCCTTGGCTGACTATCGAGAATAGCGATGTCCCCATGGTCGAGCCGCCGGACCTTCAGATGCCGGTTGCCCGGACAAATGAGGGCGCGCCCCGCGAGGAGCAAATCTCCTGACTGCGCCTCTTTCACTTCGATGGCCGAGCAGTCGTTCAGGCGGCGCGCAAACATTCCGGTAAATCCCTCGGGCATGTGCTGGACCACGAGCAAGCAGCCGGGAAAATCCTCCGGAAGCTGCGAGAATACGTATTCCAAGGCGTTGGGACCGCCGGTCGAAATGCCGATTGCGAAAATGCGGGATGGCCAGCGGGGAGCGGAAGCTGTTCGCGGGTCTTTCCGCTTGACCGCGGGTTCGGAAATGATCAACTTAGGCGCGCCAGAGGCGGCCGCCACCTTGATTTTGAGAGCCAATTCCGACGCGATCTGCTCGATACTCCCTGAAGCCGCTTCGTGCGGTTTGGCAACAAAATCAAACGCGCCTAGTCCCAGGGCTTTGAAGGTGACCGATGCGCCCGCCTCCGTGTGGGCGCTGAAAACGATGACGGGAAGGCGCTGCTTCCGAGTGATGTGTCGCAGCATCTCCATGCCATCCATGCGCGGCATATCGAGGTCGAGAGTGACCACATCGGGCCGCAGCTCTTCGATCTTTCTCAAGCCAATCAATCCGTCCATGGCCGTGCCGATTACTTCGATCGATGGGTCGCGCGACAACACTTGTGAGATCAGCTTGCGCATAAGGGCCGAGTCGTCGACCACGAGAACGCGGACTTTAGTGCTCATACCGTCGCTCCCATGGAAGGCGGGTTCGGGAGGCGCGGCATGAGCGCCGTCATGTTGAGAATCAGCACTACCGTTCCGTCACCCAGAATGGAGGCTCCGCTCACAAGGGAAGAAGCGATGAGCTGGTCTTCCAAAGGCTTGATGACAAGCTCCTCTTCACCCATCAGGCTATCGACTACGAGGCCGAAGCGCCGGCCTCCCACTCCTACGACGACCACAAAAATGCGCTTGGGGCTTTCTCGCGCTGGCTGGGCACCGGATTTCCCGAGCCGAACCAGCGTCAGAATCTGTTTCCGCAATTGGACGACTTCGCGATCGTTCACAACGTGAATCTCTTCGGGTGGGATGCGCGTAATTTCAACGACGGAAGCCAAGGGTACGGCGTAGAGCCGCCCCTCGACTCGAAATAAAAGCGCCTGGATGCTGGCAAGCGTGAGCGGCACGATAAGCTTGAACGTAGTACCGTGCCCGGGTTCGCTTGTTACTTCCACGTAGCCCTTCATGCTCTCCAGAACCGACTTCGCGACATCGAGGCCGACACCTCGGCCGGAGATTTCGGTAACTTCATCTTTTGTGCTGAATCCGGGTTTGAATATCAATTGCAGCGCTTCGGATTCGTTCAGCCGTGTAGCTTCCTCGGAGGTATAGAGACCTCGTTCCACAGCCCGTCTGACGATTTTTCCCCGGTCGAGCCCCATGCCGTCATCGGAAACCTCGATGACCACCTGATCTCCCTCGTGGTACGCGTTCAGGCGAATCGTACCGCGGGCCGGCTTACCGGCGAGCTCGCGGTCGGCAGGAACTTCGATTCCATGATCGGCTGCGTTGCGCACTAAATGAGCGAGAGGCTCGCCGAGAGCGTCCAGGATGCTTTTGTCGAGATCCGTGTTCTGCCCCGAGACCTCGAGAACGATTTCCTTGTTCCGCAGTCTGGCGATGTCGCGCACGACCCGCGGGAAGCGCCGGAAGAGCTGCTCGACCGGAACCATGCGAATCTTCATCACGGACTTCTGAAGTTCGTCGAGGACGCGTGACTGGAAAGCAAGGGCATCGGAAAATCTGCCCCGCAGCGGTTCCTTCGGGTACCTGCGGTCCAATTCGTTGATGGTCCGCTGCAGCATGGATTTTCCGATGATCAGTTCTCCTACCAGGTTCATCACAGCGTCGATGCGCGACGTCTCGACCCGCAGGCTGCCTTCCACGGCGGACTGTGCGAGACTCGACGCGGCTGGCTCGCGACGCCGATCTTCGCGTCGCTCGTCGCGATGTTCGCTGCGACGCTCGTCACGATGTCCTTCGCGAGCTCGGACAATATCAGCCGGTACCGTGCTTTTTGCAGCGGTTGCAGCGGCTTCCGCTTCCAGAAGCACCTGGAGCACATCGCGCGTCGCGGTATGCGGGGCGTCCATTCTCTCAACGGAGAGCTTTTCGACGACCGATGGCACCCGGCAACGCTGCTTGATCCAATCCGGCGATTGCGAGCTGGAGAGGGCTGCTTCCATCACTCGACCGCTCTCCGTTGACTTCGCCTCCAGTGGGGAAAGAGCTAAGACACGACCAACCCCTTCAAGGGCCTTTCGCACCAACTCGAACGAAAGGGAAGTCGGAGCTGCTTGTGGATCAAGATGCAGAATGACGTGGTAGACGCACTCCCCCTGCCCACACGCTTCGGCAATCGTGAGATGCTCGTATTCCGTCCAACCTGGCTTCGCCGGGTGTGAGGCATTCCCAGGGGCCTTCATTTGCTTGGCGAGGACACGATTTACCAGTTCTCGAAGGATTTGCCCCGCCGACGGTTGCGCATTCGCCCGGTACGCAGTCAGCATCTCCTTGAACGTGTCAACGGCCGTGAGGACCACCGCCGCAATCTCAGCTGCGTTGTCTTTCGCCAACTCGGGAGCCAGAGCGTCTTCCAGACAATGCGCCAGTTCGCTGAGTTCACGAAAGCCGCAAGCGGCGGAATCTCCCTTAAGGGTATGCACGGCTCGGCGGACATGGCGCAACTGCTCGCCGTCGCTGGGATTCGTTTCGAGCGCGAGTCCCGCCGCGTTCATCCCTTGCAGAACCTCTTCGGCGCTTTCGAAAAAGACATCGAGAAGCTCCGAGGCTTGCTGGTCGGAATGAAAACTCACGGATCCACCCTCTCAATTCGCTGATACACCGTCGCATTGTTTTCGTGGATCATGTGGAACTTTGTGGTGAGTCCAAAAAGGCTCTCAGCATGGCCGACAAACAGGTAACTTTCCGGATTCAGGCAGTGATAAAATTTCTCGACGAGACGCTTCTGTTCGGCGGCATCGAAATAGATCATCACGTTCCGGCAAAAGACGGCGTCGTTGCGCCGCGGCAGGAATTCCGTTTTCAGGTTGTGAAAATCAAACTGAACCAGGTTTTTAAGCGCGGCCTTCACCGTATAACGATCGCCGATCTTGTCGAAATAGCGCAGGCGGCAAGTGTAATCCACCGATTCCATCTGCGGCTCAGTGTATACAGCCTGCTGAGCCGCCAGCAGAGCGGAGTAGTTGATGTCCGACGCCAGGATTTCCACTTTCCAGGGAGGCGGAACAAGCGGTTTCGGAGTCGGCATATCGAAGGGAAGCGGATTGCGCAGGTAGTAGTAAGCGAGCGCGTCACAAATCAAAATGGCAAGGGTGTAAGGTTCCTGACCCGTGGAACAACCGGCGCTCCAAATCCGCAGCGACCAGTCTCTGCGGTCCTGCTTTTTTTTCAACAGACCTTCCAGAACCACCTTCTTGAACAGATCGAGCTGTGGACGAAGGCGGAAAAAACTAGTCTCGTTGACGGTTAGATTCTCGAGAAGGGCGGTGAGTTCCCGTTTGCCGTCGCGGCTGGTCAACAGGAGGTAATACGAGTAAAATGAATCTAGCTGGCACACCTTGATGCGGCGTTGCAGCCGGTCCTGCAGAAAATCCATCCGGCGCTCATCAAAGAACATGCCGCACTCCTGATAGATCAGCGTCTGCAGGAGCTTTAGTTCGGCCGGGCTGAGCGGAATCTGTGTTATGAGCGTCGACATTCTTCCCTCATGACTTCACGGCACCGATTAGCAATTACGAGCGATGTTACTTGCGGTGGCGAAGTCCTCTGAAACAGGCGCTCCATCGAGAGTATGGAGTTCACCTTGCTCTATGAGCTTTTTCAAATCCAGAAGAATGACGAGCCGGCCATTCAGCTTTCCAACACCGGTGATGTAATCCAACTCGCCTTCGCGGAAGACATTGTGAGGATCTTCAATCTCAGAGGGTGGAATCCTCAGTACCTCCGAGGCGGAACTTACGATGAGCCCGATGGACCGGTCGCCCAACTCCACAACCACAATGCGGTTCTTTTTTGGAGATTCCGCCAATCCGGCGCCAAATCGTTTTCGCAAATCCACGACGGGTATGATTTTTCCGCGTAGATTGATGACCCCCTCGATGTAACTGGGCGCATTCGGGACTGCGGTGATTTGGGGAATGCGAACGATTTCGCGAACCGAGGCAATGGGCAAGCCAAAGGTCTCGCGTCCGATGCGGAAAGCGACGACCTGAAGATCCTTGTTCGCAGATGGGGCCGCTATTTTCAGGATCTGCCTACTTCTGCGTACTCGTGGGAAGTACGCCGTGCTGTTTCCGGGGCCGCCGACCGCGGAGTGGGGTACCGCCGGCCTTGCGCATCGCTCTCATCGATAACAAACCGTCCCATGGATTCGAGCAAAGCCTCCGAGAGCTTCGACATTTGTTCGGCGGTGGCGGCGAGATCCGTGGAACTCGACGTAGACTGCTGGACCATTTCGCGCATTCTTTCCATAGCCCGGACCACTGCCTGGGCGCCCGAGGCCTGCTCCTCGACAGATGAATTGATCTCGTGAGTTATTTCGGTCAAGCGATTGGTGGCTTTGGCGATCTGCGCGGAACCGCTCGACTGTTCGGTGGTGGCAGCGCCGATCTCCTGGGAGAATTTGTAAACCTCGGAAACTACATCCGAGATCTTGTCGAGGGCCACGCTGAGATCTTTGTTCAGCAGCAGTCCTTCCTGGACCATCGTCGTGCTCTTCTCCATGTTTTCCACGGCTTCGCGCGCTTCTTTCTGAATGCCCTCGATGAGATCCGATATTTCCTTCGTCGACTGCGTGGATTTCTCCGCCAGCTTCCGCACCTCTTCGGCCACGACCGCGAATCCGAGGCCGTGCTCTCCGGCGCGCGCAGCCTCAATGGCGGCGTTGAGAGCCAGAAGATTGGTTTGTTCGGCGAGATCGTCGATCACTTCGATGATTTTGCCGATGTCGTCGGCGCGCCGGCCCAACGCGTCGATAATTTCGGCCGATGACTGGATGGATTGGCTGGTCCGGTTCAGCCCTTCGGTGGCCTTGTCCATGGTGGACATGCCGCTCTTGGCTTCCTCGCGGGAGCGATAGGAGATCTCGACCAGTAGCCGGGCGGTATCGGCGACACGCTGAATTGAAGTGACCATTTCATCGATCGACGCCGAAGTTTCCGAAACACTCGAAGACTGAATTTGCGTGTTCTTGACCACACTTTGCACGTTGATGCTCATCTCATGCATCGTGCTTGTGACTTCGTCGATTGCGGAGGCGGCCTGCACGCTCACCTTGGCGGATTCGTCGGAGGCAGTCGCCATTTGGCCTGCGCCGTTGGCTACTTGGGATGCGCTGTCACGAACCTGGCGGACGAGTTCCCGCAGGCCTTGCGTCATCCTGGCGAACGCCACGGCCATCGTGTCCTGCGGAGAACGAGGCTGCACGGAAACCGACAGCTGACCTTCGGCGATTGCTGCGGACACCGATGCCATCTGCTTCAAGTGGACAATCATCTTGTTGAAGTTCTCGGCAAGAACGCCTACTTCGTCCCCGCGGCGAATGTCAATGGTCTGGTCGAGATCGCCCGTGTCGCCGATGCGGTGGGCGACATCGATGAGTTTATGAAGCGGTTCTTTGATCGATTTTGCCGTGAAGAACGCGATTAAACCGCCCAGTGAAACGGCAAAGAGCGTCCCGACGGTCGTAATGACTGCGCTGACCATCGTGGCGGAGTCGGCGGATTCATTCGAGGTTTCCTGCGCTCGGCGTACGGCGCGGCTGGCTTCATCCAGGATGCTCGTGGACCGGTTGATCCAGGACATCGGGTCGTGCTGAAGGTAGACAGATTGAAGCTCGGCGATAGTGGAGTGCCCTGCCTCTACCTGGCGCCGCTTGGCGATCATTTCTTTTGCAAAATTATCAGACCAGTTGCGCTCGTTGTCCTCCACCTGGCTAAGCGCGGCACGGAGGCTCTGGTCGGTGGCCATTCCCTCACCCTGATGCAGCAACTGGACAAGATCGCTGATGCCCCGGTTGGTCTTGTCTTCGTCCCGCACATCTCCGCTAAGGAGGTAATTGCCAAGCGCGAGACGGTTTTCCATGATCTTGTAGCGGACCGCCTCGATCGTCTGGACGTCAACAAGTGTGGAAGCCACGGCCGAGCGCGCGGTATATTGGCGCTCCACCGTGAAAATATTCATGACGAGTAAGAACAGCATGATCGCGAGAATGGATCCGAATCCCCAGTAGAGCTTCTTACCGATCGTCATTAGAAAAGCCTCCACATCCTGCCTACGGACGCTTCGTTTAAACGCCGAAATGGACGCGTCCCTTGTGATCCACCTGCGACGCTGGTCCCACGTTTCGACTTCAGTATGGACACGCGTGGGAATCCGAGCCGGAAGGTGCAATGGCAGTGCCATTACAGCTCTATTCGCTTTCCGCGAGAGCGATTAGTTACCGGTGTAAGTTAGTGACGCTTGCACACTTACGTTTAGACCTACCTCCTCGGGAGGGGCGCCATCTTATTGAAGTCTCAGTTCATTCGCCGGATAGCGCCAAGCGTCTCATATTGCGACGAACAGCGGATTAACACTTACGGCAACGGCCCACCTACATTTCTTGACTCAAAATGAGATGAGACCTAAGTTCATTTTGCAGCCGAACGCGCGCAAGCCCCCTGATCCTCCGTGCGTGCACTGAAAACAATTCGTCACGTCTACACTGGTCCCCCTGATTCGTCTGCGGACTTGTTCGCACACTTTTTTTCCGCTTCTCTTGACCTCAATCCATCGGTCGGCACGCAGGAGCTTTCCCGGCGCCTGACTTCCCATGCGGTTCAAATGCTGGAAGGGCGCGCGGCTACTTTAGCGATTGCCAGCCCGCCCGGCTGGCAAATCGCGTCGATAAGCGGCCTGGCGAATGGGTGGGACGACCGACTACAGGCCCGCCTCGCTGACCGATTTGGCGAACTTGCAACTCCGGCATCATGTGAATTGCGTTGCGGACCTGCCGCGAGACTGCTGGGAAGTGAGCTTGCGGAAGCTCTGGGCTGGCGGGAGGTCGTTCTCGTTCCGTTGACAGAGAGCGACGGACGCGCGCTTGGCCTGTTGGGGCTCGCCGACCTTTCGGTCCCGCTTTCCGAAACGAAAAGCCAATTGCTCCACGCACTCGCCAGCCATGCAGCCGTATCGCTCGAAAATATCCGGATGATCGAGCGTATCGAGCAGTCGCGAAAGCGATGGGTCGAGGACGTCGATGCGATTTCAGATTTTATTCTAGTCCATGATGAGGCCGGCAAAGTACTGAGGCTCAATCGGGCTCTGGCAGATATTCTGAAGGTTCGGCCCAACGAGGCGATCGGTTGGGATGTCGGGGCACTCGAACTTCTTTGCACGCCTTCTACCCGGCAGTGTTCCTTCTGCCGGAACACCGATGCGTCGCAGGAGGAGTTTACGCATCAGGCGCGAGGCCGTACCTATTTGATCTCTACTTCGAGGATTCACCCGGAAGTGGGTGATCCTCGAACCGTGCACGTGCTGAAGGACATCACCGATAAACGCGAGACGGAGCGGCGCTACCGGCGCGAGCGCGATTTCAACCGAAATATTTTGGACAACACGCGAAGCATGATTCTGGTTCTCGATACGGCCGGGCTAATCAGCTATTCCAACAAACGGTGCTCCCAGACCGGATATAGCGAGCAGGAACTGCTGGGGCAACCCCTGGCGGACCTGGCGCCGGCGTCGCGGCGAACATCCTTCTTGGAAGCGTTCGACAGGGCGCTGGAGGGCGCTGCGATCGAACTGGAGATTCCGCTGTCGCGAGGTTCCCATACAATCGGGCAGTTTTCGATCAGCCTGAGCCCGATGCGGGACGAGCAGGGAAACATTAACAGCATTGTAGTCGTGATGACGGACATCACGGATGCCGTTGGCCTTCAGGCAAAACTGATGCACACCGAAAAAATGGCTGCGCTTGGCCAGTTGGTGTCTGGAGTGGCCCACGAAGTGAACAACCCGCTGGCGGCAATTGTAGGTTTCACCGACTTACTGCTCGAGAATCCGGTGATTCCCGAGGAGGCCAAGCGGGACCTGCAGGTCATTCTTCAGGAGGCGCAGCGCACTCGCACTATCGTCCAAAATCTCTTGAGCTTCGCCCGGCAAATGCCTCCGCAACATGAACCGATGCAGCTGAATACAGTCGTGCGGCGGACTTTGCAACTCCGCGCCTACGATTTCGCCAATCAGGGCACCGAGATCGTTGAGCATTATGACGAGAACCTGCCGCTTTTCATGGGCGACCCTCACCAGTTGCAGCAGGTGTTTCTCAACGTGCTCAACAACGCCTACGACGCGGTGCAGGAGAGCGGGCGCGCCGGCAAGATCGAAATAAAGACCTCTCACTCGGCAGGGCAACTTGAAGTTTCATTCCGGGATAACGGCCCTGGGATATCCCATCCCGACCGCATCTTTGATCCCTTCTTTACTACGAAAGAGGTGGGTAAGGGTACGGGACTGGGCTTAAGCATTTGTTATGGGATCGTTCGCTCGCATCAAGGCGACATTTTGGCCCGCGACAATGCGGACGGTGCCGGAGCCACGTTTATCGTGCGACTCCCGGCGGCGAAATGCGCAGCCGGACTGCTGGCAGACAGGCGAGTCGCGGTATGACTCTCGATCGGCTCGCGCTCACACAACTGCGGAAAAGGCTTTGCAGTTGTCAGAGGGTTCTCTTCGAAGGGAAATAACGGGCCACGATGACGGACGATCTGAAACTACGCTTATTGATTGTTGACGATGAACAGAGCATCCGACGGTTGTGCATGACAGTCGGCCAGGGACTTGGATTTGTGTGCAGCGAAGCAGACACGGCGGAGGCCGCGGCGGAGGCGCTTGAAGTATCGCCTCCAGACATCGTGGTCACCGACTTGAAATTGCCAAGCCTTTCAGGAGTGGAGCTTCTTCGCAAAATCAAGGACGCTGCACCAAGCACAGAAGTTGCGATCATGACGGGGCACGGCTCCATTGAATCGGCCGTGGATGCCATGCGAAAAGGCGCGTACGACTACATCGAAAAGCCATTTCGCGTGGAGAGACTGCGCCTATTGCTCCAGCGCATGGCTGAAAAAGTCCAGCTCGTAACGGAAAATCGATTTCTTCGAGAGCGGGTCGATACAGAAACGCAGCTCGACGGAATCGTGGGCACGTCGGCCAAAATACAAGACGTGCTGCGTATGGTCTCGCGGCTCAAGGATAGTCGCACACCAGTGTTAGTCATGGGCGAAAGCGGCACGGGCAAGGAACTGGTCGCCCGGGCGATTCACTTTCGCGGACCTCTGGCGCCGATGCCGTTCGTTGCCGTGGACTGCGGTTCCCTGGTTCCGACGCTTATGGAAAGCGAACTCTTTGGCCACGAAAAAGGGGCTTTCACAGGCGCACTGAAATCCAAACCGGGCCTTTTCTATGCGGCAAATGGAGGGACGATTTTTCTCGATGAAATCGGCGAATTGCCGCTGGAGTTGCAGGCCAAGCTGCTTCGAGTGCTGCAGGAAAAGGAAGTGCGCCCGGTGGGGAGCAACGCCAAGGTTGCGGTGAATGTGCGCGTGGTGGCCGCGACGAATCGGGATCTTGAAGCGGCCTATCGCGCCGGAACTTTCCGTAAGGATCTTTATTTTCGCTTGAATGTCGTTACGATCCGGCTGCCGAGCTTACGGGAGCATCGTTCCGATATCCCTCAGCTCGTGCATTACTTCTTGGACCGATACGCTCCAGGCGAGAGCATCCAAGTGATGCCTGCAGCGATGAAATGCTTCCTCCAATATGACTGGCCCGGAAATGTCCGCGAACTTGAGAACTGCATTGCCCGCGCCGTGGCGCTCGGCGACGATCATGTAATAGATATCGAAGATCTTCCGCCGACAATTCGGGGCGAAGAGGGCTCGGGGCTTATCAGCTCTGAAGGAACTGCTCTTTCAACTACTGCCCTTTCCGAACTCGAAAGGATTACCATCCAGCGCGTGTTCGAGCAGGCTGCGGGCGATAAAACACTCGCTGGTAAAATGTTGGGTATCAGCCGCGCCACGCTGTACCGGAAGCTGAAGAGGTACAATATCGCCTTCCGGCCGTCAGAAAAGCCGGTTGCGCAGAGCGCTCATTAGAAGGGTTCCCACGCCCTGAGTTTAGATGCGCACAGCGGGTGGTATCCGGCAGCCTGAGACAGTCTTGTATCAGACTGAGAAATCTCGCTTACGCCCATTCGGGCCAGATGTCAGAAAATAAACGACTTAAACCTCCAGAGAGGGACCTGGGTTTGGCTGCACTCGTGCAATTGCGCCTCAAGGGCGCTTCCTGCATTTGCAAGGATGGGATAGCGGATTCAGGCCCGAGGGGACCGGCATGCCACAAGGAGCGGAATCGGTAGCCGTTCTGGAAGATTCGACGTGCGTCGAGAAATTGGCTCAATTATTTCCAGAGGCATCGCCGGTGAGACTCGCGGTTCGCCTCTCGACGATGAGCGCGGGCCGGCAACGGCTTCAGGAGCAAACCGTCATTGAGTTTGGAACCTCCCACGAGGTTCTTTTCAGCTCGTCCCTGCCTCTGGAATTTGAAGATCAAGTGCGACTCGTGAACGGTGACCGCTCCCTCGATGTGCGCGCCACCGTCGTGGCCGTGCGCTACCACAGTGGCCGAAAAGCCGTGGCGGCACGCTTTGTGGACAAAGTCGAGAATTGGATCATCAAGCCGTGAGTCAGGCTACGTCCAGCACCACGATGAATCCTCCGGTGGCCGCAGAAAATCGCCGTCCAGCCGGCTTGAGCAATGCGGAGTTGGCGGCGCTGTGGAATGAAGCAAGGCTTACCTATCCCTTGTATGCCCAGCTCGCTGCGCAATTCAATCTGGCTCCCCTCCCTTACCCGTCGGGGGAGTTTCCTCCCGCCAGGCCGACGCGAAGCGTATTCGACAGGGACTTAAAATGGCTCGACCGGATCGACGAAAACCTTCTGGCATATCAGCTTCGCCAGCTTCCATCCGAGATTCTCAACGCCAGCGAACCGGCCCTGCGCGCGTTTATTCAGAGGCAATTGAGGAAGCCGAATAAGTCCGCGGTGGACCGGGACAAAGTCGATTGGCTCCTGGTGCAATACTTCGCGCTATGCGCGCCGGAGGAACTCTACAGACAGCAGGTTCAACTGGAGAATGTCGCCCGCGTTCTACAACCTGTGCTGACTGCTGCCGACTCTACCCCCCTGGAGTGGTGCGAGCCACTGGACAAAATTCTCGGGCATCTCGAAGGGTGCAATAGCCTGCGCGATATCATGGAGAATGGTCTGCTGGAACAGGGCCGCCTGCTGAAGGACTCCGCCGGCTGCATGTTCTACGATCCGGCGGCGCTGGTGGCCTTCTGCCGCTTCAATTTTCTCCTTCGCCGCACGTTCATCCGCCTGCTGCACTCCGATTTAAGAGCCACGCGGGATGCCATTGAGTCGCTCGAGGCAGAAGGCGTGAAAACGGTCGATTGCCGCCGGGCTGGGTTTTCCGCGGCCGAGACCACGAGCCAACTGCGACAGTTCTGCGCAAATTGGAAGCAACCGTTTCAGAAGGATTACACGGAAAGTTCGGTCACAAGATCCTTTGAACAACTGCTGGCGTTACGCACGGATCTGGAAGAAGCATTGAGCCGCCTGAGTCCGCCGCGGCCGGCGCAAAGAGATGAGATCGCCAGCGCGTCTATGTCTGCGTCAGCGGAGGCCTCGCGCAGCAATGCCACGAATGATTCTTCCGCGCCAGTGGACACGCCAATGAGCGCGGCGGAGATTCCTGTAACATCCCACGTGAGCGCCTCAATCGGGTGCGAAGCCTTTCCTTCCCTGGTTTCCACAGCGGTTACCGAACCCGCAGATACCGCAACCTTACCTAAACCAAAGGCCGTGGCAGCGTCGCCGCCCGCCGCGGCGGAAGCAGACAAGTGCCTGGAGGCGATTTGGGAACAATTGATTGCCGCGCCACCGTCGCGAGGGCGGTCAATGTCCACCGTCACACTGCAGGATACGAAGGTGTTGCTCTCCTCCTGGGAAGTCGCTGCCTTCGTGAGCAAGGGCAGTCAGGAGTCAGAAGACCTGCGGCGCGCCGTTCTCGCGCGGGCGCTTCTAGCACTCGGAATCGACCGGCGGAAACGCTCGGGCGAGGAAAGCGCGATGGAGTCCGCATTAGCTCTTGCCCGCAGCGAGGTTTCCTATTTCCAGGGGCGGGTGGAAACCGCCAAGCGGACAAAAAATACGGAGGCAGCTGTAAATCTGGGCATCAGCACAAAGCGACTGCTCTCGTTCATCGAAGAAGCGGAAAAACTCCAACCGTGAGTCAACGAGACGAATTTGAGGGCCGGTCTTCAAACCCCAGCGTGCTCCTCGTGTCTGACGACGCGGAATTCGCTCGGAGCGTAGTGGCGTGTTGGCAGGTGGAGCGGCACGTTCCGGAGATTACGCTCGCAAGCAGCGACGTATGGTATCCCGCGAGCGCCTCGAACTACGACCTGGTGATCGTTGGCTTCGTTTCCCGCGGTCAATCATCCATCCTTGGCGCCCTTAATACGCCTGGGAAGGCCACAATCTGCGTGGCCGAGGACGAGAACGATGGTGCGGCGCTGCGAGCTGAATATCCGCTACTCCTGGTGATGGCGCGGCAGGCTGGGTGGGCGAATACGCTCGTGCTGCTTGCCAACGAAACGCTCCGCCGCATAGCAGCACTTCGGCGGGCGCATCGCGCCGAGCGGATGGCGATGGAGTCTCAGAATCACGCGATGCTGGGGCGCTACGTCTTGGAGATGCGGCCCAATATCAACAACGCCCTCACTTCCGTTCTGGGTAACGCGGATTTGCTCCTGCTGGAACCGGACCACACGATCGAGGAAACACGCGATCAAATCCAAACGATCCATGCGATGGCACTGCGTCTCAATGAGATTATGCAGAGATTCTCATCCCTGGACACAGAAAACGCGTGCAGGTGAGAAGAGATTCTCAGCCTGAGACGGGCATAATGGCACCGCGTTTCTTCGCCGCCTTCCGACGTCACTAACTGCACCGTAACTGCCTTTATTAACTCAGAGTTCCGCCCTGTTATCGAATCGGACAGGACACGCACCGGCTGGCTTCCCAGTTGCATTGCTCCTGAGAGGCTTTGTGTGAGCGGATGCTTGCGGAGGTATATCAGTGGTGAAGAAGGTTCTGGTCGTTGATGATTCGCTGGCAGAGACGCGGCTATTGCAATCGGTGCTTCAGCAAGGCGGTTTTCATTCGGTTGCAATCTCCGACCCCACAAGAATCGAAGAGGTGATCGAGGAAGAGCGACCGAATCTGATTTTGCTGGACGTCGTGATGCCCAAGCGGAATGGCTTTGAGGTCTGCCGCGATTTGAAGAACCAGAAATCCTACGCGCAAATCCCAGTGATTCTCGTGACTTCCAAGGCTGCGCCTAGCGACCGGTATTGGGGATTGCAGCAAGGCGCCAATGGATTCGTCGCGAAGCCTTTTACCCCCAACGAGCTCATCGACGCGGTGAAAAGGCTGGCCTGATGGATTTTCACGGCGATAGCACGGGCTTGACCGCGGAAGTCGAAGGAGAGGTTTGCGAAAGCAATGCTCCCGCGCAGGATCGCCGCCCGGAGCGGCAGTATTGTGTGTTTCGCGCGGGCCGGGAACGCTTCTGCCTGTCGGTGTTGGAGGTGGAGGAAGTCGTTGATTGGCCGGCGATCACGCGGATTCCGCTCGCACCGGCGTTCTTGATGGGGGTATTTAACCTGCGCGGAACGATTGTTCCGCTAATGGATATCGCGTTTACCGAGGGGCGGCGTCCGGGTTTGCTGCCGAAGCACGTCGTGGTGGCTGTGCTGAAAAGCCAAATCCACGGCGAGGACGTGCATCTTGGAATCGCCGCCGACGAGGTAATCGGCACGTATTCCGCGTGTGAGGAAGGCTTGATTGATCAGGCTCCGAATGACGTGCCCCATTGCCGGGGCATGCTGCGCCACGATGATCGCCTGGCCCTTGTGGTGGACGTTCGGCGGTTACTGGATGTATTTCAGGTTCCCACAATATAGAGACTTCGCCGATGATTAGCTGCACCTGGGCCAGGTTTTTTATTCCAAATGGCGCGGAAGCGTATCTAGATTTGGGTCGTTGCGTATAGCTCGGGGGGAGGATGTCATGAAAGCTCGTTTGAGTTCGACAATCTGGTTGCTGGTCGCATGGACCGGCGCGGCATTGTTCGGTGTTCTAGGCCTTGCCTATCACGCAGGAAGAAACTCCGGCGGACAATCGCTGCTCAATTTGACCTCCCTGCCAGCCGGCGCGAGCACGACGCTGTTGGCTGCGGTGGCATTGGCAGTCGCGGCCGCCCTCTCTCTCGTATTCGTGCTGAGCGCCCGGGTCTTGAAGCCTGCGCGGGAACTTGCGCAATTCTCCGAACGCCTGGCTAGCGGCGACGCACGCGCGCGGGTTGAGGTCAAAGGCCACGACGAGTTTGCGCTTATTGCGGAGAACTGCAATCGCAGCGCGGCTAAGGTGGCGCACGCCATGTCAAACCAGCAGGCGCAGGATTCGCTCCAGCGAAGCATCACCGACCTGCTGAACACGATCAACCAAGTGGCGCGGGGAGATTTGACGATTCGTGGAAAAGTGACGAATGATGCGCTAGGCAACGTGGTCGATTCCGTAAACTTCATGCTCGACAATTTTACAAAGGTGCTCGAACGCGTACGCAAGGCTGCCATCGACGTGAGCACCAGCGCCAATCAGATTCTCGAAGCCGCCGACGACATGACGGAAGGCGCAACTCAGCAGGACCAGGAAATCACCAATACGTCTTCGGCCGTCGAAGAGCTGACGGTTTCGATGAAGCAGGTCTCGAACAACGCCGAAGCGAGCGCCGAGGCCGCGCGACGGGCGCTGGACGCAGCCGAGCAAGGCAACCGAGCTGTACGTGACACGCTCGAAGGCATGCAGCGCATTCGCGCGTCCGTGCAAGCTACCGCCAAGAAAATTAAGTCGCTGGGCGATCGGTCCCTGGAAATTTCCGAGATTATCAATGTAATCAACGACATCACGGAGCAGACCAACTTGCTCGCGCTCAACGCAGCCATTGAGGCGGCGCGCGCGGGTGAAGCGGGCCGGGGTTTCGCGGTAGTAGCCGACGAAGTCCGCAAGCTCGCCGAGCACTCCCGCAGCGCCACGAAAGATATCGCTGCGCTAATCAAGGCCATCCAGGCGGAGACGAACGAAGCAGTGGTGGTAATGGAGGAAGGCACGCGCGAAGTGGAAGTCGGCACCGGATTGGCTGACCAGGCCGGAAAGGCGCTCGAAGCGATTTCGAGCGTGGTGCGCCAATCGGCCGAATTGGTGCAGGAAATCTCGCTGGCCTCAAAGCAACAGGTGCGCGGCACCGAAGGCGTGGCGCACGCCATGCAGATCATCTCCGGCATCACTCGCGAGACAACGCAAGGCGCACGCCAGACGGCTTCAACCGTAGGGCACATGGTCCGGTTGTCGGAGCAGCTTAATGAAGCCCTCGCGCAGTTCCGCTCGCAATCGGGCCGCGCCGCGAACGTCGAGGAGGAATTGCATCCGGCCGCACCGGCCGTCGCGCATCGCTGATTTACAGAAGCTGGACACTGCAGGCCGTGACAAAAGTGCCGGAAATGAGACCGCACTCCACCACAGACGCGATGTTCACCGAATCATACCTGGCGGAGATTCGCGCGTTGATCGAGCAGCGCTCCGCGATCTTATTCGACGACTCCCGTGAGCGATTTTTCTCGGGGCACGTCCAGGGCTATGTCGAAGAAAAAGGCCTGCCAGGGCTGGGTGAATTGCTCGAACGCATTCGCGGCTCCCGTGTGGCATACGAAGAGCTGCTGGAACGTCTGCTCACACAGGAAACCTCTTTTTTTCGCTATCCCGCCGTCTTCAGCGCACTGGAACATCGGGTGCTGGTGGAGGCCCATGAGCGCAAACGCTGGCAGAATCCGCGCACTCTGCGCATTTGGAGCGCCGGGTGCTCCACGGGCGAGGAGGCATATTCGATCGCGATAACCCTCTGCGAAACACTCAAGTTCGCTGAATCGTGGAATGTCGACATTCTTGCAACCGACATCAGCCGGCGCGCTCTTGCTCATGCCGAACGCGGAATCTATTCCCGGCGCAGCTTGCTCAATCTGTCTCCGCACCAGCTCGACACGTACTTCAGGCCTGAAAAACACAGCTTTCAGGCGAAACCGCGGATTCAGCGCATGATCACTTTCGCGCAAATGAATCTTGCCGAGGCGGCTTACGTCGGCAAAGTCGATTGCATCTTTTGCATGAACGTTCTCATGTATTTTTCATCGGCGCGGCGCCTCGCAATTCTCCGGGATTTTTACGAAGCGCTTGAGCCTGGCGGGTACTTTCTGCTGGGGCACTCCGAAACGCTTTCGAATGTGCCGGTGAGCTTCGAGGCGATCGTTCACGGCGATTGCCGAATCTACCGGAAGCCCGCCTTAGTGGAAGCACGGCCTGAAATGGCTGCCGCGGGGGAACGCAAGTGAACGGGCCCGGCCAGGAAGCGGTGGAACTGTTCCTTCAGGAATCTTCAGAACACCTCCAGTATCTCCGCGAGTATTCCGGGCTCTTGAAGGAGCCCGAAACCCGTCCGGAAGATCTCGACCGGCTCTACATTTCCGCGCACACACTTGCGGGTACTTCGGCGAGCTACGGTTACCCGCACTTTTCCGAAGTTGCCGCAAAGCTGGCGCACATCTTCCATTACGCACTGAATACGACTCTGGGGCCGGACATGCTGGGGCCTCTCACGGAATTCATTTCCGACGCGATTTCGGTACTCGAATTCGACCTGCTCCAAATCAGCTCGAGCGGGAGCGAGACCGTAGAAGATATTTCGTTGTTTAAGCAGCGCCATGCATTTGCGTTTCCAGCGCCACCAGGATCCGAAAGCGCCGAGATGCAAGCGCCGAATATCGAGGCCGCCACGGAGGCTTTCACTTGCGAAGTATCTGTGTCCCCGCTTCCCGATCAGCTTCCCGATGAAGCCGAAGTGCCCGCCGAGGTGCTTGAGTTTTTCATTCCCGAAGCAGAAGAACATCTTCAGACGATCACCGAATGCCTGCTGGTCCTTGAGACCCATCCCAATGCGGACGACGTAAACCGGCTCTTCCGATCAATACACACGATCAAAGGCTCCGCTGCGCAGGTGGGTCTTCACCGGCTCTCAACTGTCGCGCATCGTGTGGAGGATCTGATCGGCCACTTGCGCGATGGCACGCTGTTGCCAAGCGCCGCGATCATCGACGTCTGCCTGCAGGCAGTTGATGTCCTGAAAAGGCTGCTGCATCGTCAATGGACATCGCCTCAGGAAACGCAGGGCGCCGTCAATGCTCTGATCATGCGGATTGCGACACTGATGCCTTCGGGCGTTCCTGATACGAACCAGGAAGCTGCAGCTGTGCCACCCGATGCGGCGGAGCCGGCAGCTCACACCGCCTTACCCGAGACAACTCATCGTTCGACCGCCGCAGCCGGCTTGCGTCAATCGAACTCCGTACGCATTTCGCTCGAACGGCTGGACCGTATGATGAACGCCGTTGGCGAGCTTGTGATCAACCGCACGCGCATGCTTGGGCGGCTGTCGGAGCTTTCACAGCTCGTTGACGTGCTAAATTTTTCGAAGGGTCGGTTGGTAGGAAAGGTCTCCGAGTTCCAGGAGAAGCATGAATTCAGCCGAATCCGCCCCACCCTTGTGCCTGGCAGCCATCCGCCACTGATGGACAGGCTTAAGGGTCCCTTTCATGCCTCTCCGCCCGTGATGTCGAGCGAACTCCTGGAATTTAGCGAACTGGAGATGGATCGCTACGACGACTTCAACATCTTGTCGCGTTCTCTAACGGAAATCTCCGCGGACGTTAATGAGGTCCTCACGCAACTAGAAGGATTTATGGGTCGCGTGGATGCCGACATTGATGAATTCACGAAGCTCGCACATCACTTGCAGGACGAAATTACGGCCGCCCGGATGGTGCCCATCGGGAACTTGTACACGCGCCTTACGCGCACCGCTCGCGACGCGTCGAAGGCGGCCGGAAAGAGCGTTGAGCTCTTGCTCGAAGGCGCGGAAACCGAGCTCGACAACAACATCATCCAGCATATTTCGGATCCCCTCATTCACCTCGTTCGCAATGCGGTGGCCCACGGAATCGAAAATGCCGAAGCTCGCCTTGCGGCAGGCAAGCTGGCGCAGGCTCGCGTCTCAGTCCGCGCATATCATCGCGGGAATCACATCTTTATTGAAGTGGAAGATGATGGCCGTGGCATCGATTACGAGAAAGTGCGCCAGAGGATCATCGAGTCGAACACCGCTTCGACCGTAGTAGCTTCGCAGCTTACCGAACGCGAACTTCGCGACTTCCTGTTCCGGCCGGGCTTCTCAACCGCGTTTTCGACTTCCGAGCTCGCCGGGCGAGGGGTTGGGCTCGACGTAGTGCGCTCCAATGTCCAGGCCTTAAACGGCGAAATAGAGGTTCGCTCGAAGGCTGGACGCGGCGCATGCTTTACGGTCAAGGTGCCGCTGACCCTGATCATTTCGCAGGCGCTTTTCGTTCGTTGCGGCAAGTCCACATTCGCGCTGCCTTTGGCCATGATTGAAGAAATTCGCAGGTTGCGTGAGCACGACATCGAGGACGTGGGCGGAAAGCTTCTGACGCGCGTACGCGAAGTAATCACAGAAGTCGTGCGTCTCGATCTGCAACTTGGACTGGCCCCGCTTGAGCCGACAAGCGGCTACTTCCACATGGTGATCGTAAGAGTGGCCGGCAAACAAGTAGGCGTGGTGGTCGATGAGGTCCTTGGCAAGGATGAAATCGTCATCAAGAGCCTCGGCCCGTACATGCGCCGCGTCAAGCTTTTCCCTGGCACCACCATCGCGTCCGACGGAAGGCTCATATTGCTCATCGATCTCAACAGGCTCGTCTCCGCAGAGTCCGCCGCACAGCGTGCTGAGTCTTTGGCTTCGCCTGCGGCCCGGGTGTTCGCGCCTGGCGCGGAAGCGGTTGCGTCCGGTCAAATTCCGCCGGAAGCTATCGATCCCGTTGGCAACGAGCGCGTAGTGGTGGTGGCGGACGACTCAATCAGCGTGCGGAAATTCGTTGGACGAATGCTGGAGAAGGCTGGTTATCGCGTGCGCCTGGCCTCCGACGGTCTTGAAGCGGCCGAAATTGTGGCAGAAGCCGGCTGCAACTTGGTTATCACGGACCTAGAAATGCCGCGCATGAACGGCTATGAGCTGATGGCGCATTTGAGGCAAGACACTTCCACATGGGAGATCCCGGTCCTGGTAGTCACATCGCGCGCCGGAGCGAAGCATCGCGACCGGGCGGTGAAGGAAGGGGCCGCCGGATTCCTGACGAAGCCAGTGCAGGAAGAGCAACTGCTCTCCGTGGTGGAGAATCTGTTCGGTTCCCACACCCGGCCGCGGGAACTTGCCGAAAAGTTCGCGGTGCGGCGCGATTAAAATGGCTACTGCCGCGACCAAGATTCGGGTGCTGATCGTCGACGATTCCGCCTTCATGTGCAAGGTCCTTCAGGAACTTATTCAATCGGATCCGCAATTGGAGGCAGTCGGGCATGCGCATGACGGACGCGAAGCAGTGGAACTGGCGGAATCGCTGCAGCCCGATGTGATCACCATGGATATCGAAATGCCGCACATGGACGGCTTGCAGGCCATCGAAATCATTATGTCTCAGAATCCGCGTCCAATCGTCGTAGTCAGTTCGGGCGCGCAAAAGGGTGCCGAGGCGGCGCAACGGGCACTTCAACTGGGCGCAATCGACTGCATTCCAAAGCCGTCCGGTGCAATCGACCTTGACATGCGGACGATCCGCGAGGAGCTTAACCGAACGGTGAAACGCGCGGCAAAAGTACGCGTGATACGCACCGCCGTTCGGCCGGGCTCGCAAGAAAACCGCTTCACGGATCGTCATGAGGCATTGAGCGGGCGGGATGCGGCGCAACGGGCGGCGACGTTTCCGATCGTCGTAATTGCGGCTTCCACGGGTGGTCCCGCAGCGGTCACGCGAGTAGTCGCAGGATTGCCTTCAACCTTCTCCGGCGCTCTGCTTCTGGTACTGCATATGCCGGCCGCGTTCACAAAGCAATTCCGGGGTCACTTAGAAGAGGTCTCAGCCCTGCCGGTTAAGGAAATCCGCGCCACGGAAAGCGCAAAGCCGGGTGTGATCTACCTGTGTCCTGGCTCGCACCATTTGAGAATTTCATCGAGCGGGAACATACGTCTTGACTCGTGCTCATGGCACGAGGGGCACCGCTACAGGCCAAGCGCTGACATTGCGTTCGAATCCGTCGCCCAATATTCCCGTAGCTTCGGGGTCGCCGTGATCCTCACTGGAATGGGAAATGACGGCACACAGGGCGCCAAAGCCATGAAGGCCCACGGAGGGCACGTGATCGCCCAAGACGAAGCAACCTCCACGATTTTTGGCATGCCCGGGGAAGCGATCAAAGCGGGCGCCGTGGATGAAGTCTTGCCGCTCGAGGGCATCAGCGCTGCGATCGTGCAGCATGTCGCAAGATTGTGCCAGCCCGCACCCGTGGGAGTGCTATGAAATTCGCCACCTTTGAAACGCACAAAACGCGACCGCGAAGCGGGCCGTCCGAGCAAATCATTCTCTTTTCGGTATCAAATCAAACCTTCGCCATCGCGGCAAGTGCCGTGCAGGAGATCCGGAGCACTGATAGCTTGTCCGGCACGGCGCATGAAATTGACTGCCCCGGGGTGCCGAAGGTGCGCCACACAATCGATCGTGCCCGGCAGACCTATTACGTCGTGAATGCAGGCCGGCATTTTAGTTTGCCGGTGTCGCGCCCCGCGCTGGTGTTGATTTTGCGACAATTCCGCGTAGCGTTATTGGTCGATCGAATCGACCGCATGACGGATATTTCAAGAACCTATCCGCTCCCACATATTTTTGCCGGCGATGAGCAGCGCTGGTATCGAGGGCTTACATACATAGACGACCACGTGATCCCGGTCGTGCAACCAGCTGGATTCCTGACTTCGCAGGACTTTCAGCGTCTGGAAGAAGTTGCCCACAGCACACCGCTACGCGAATTCGAAGGGGTGAGAGCATGACGCTTGCTCGCGGTGTGCAGAATTCGTTTGTCCTGATAAACATTGGCGGCAGCCGCTTCGCCGTTTTTGCCGATTGTGTTGCGGAAATGTCGCCCCCCGTGCGGCTCCATTCCTTTCCACATACCACCGACCGAGTTTCAGGAGTCATCGTGCGACGTGGACGAATCGTGCCCGTATGCAACGCGACCGCGATTGTTGGGGAGCGGCGGTCGTCTGCAAACCTTTTCTATCTGGTGGCTGAATGGGGCGTTGCCGGAGCGTCGGAATTGCTGGCAATCCCGGTGAATGGTGAATCTGAATTGATATCGGGTGAAATGCAACCGCGGCGGGACTCAGCGCCAAGATATATTTCAGGGACCCTGAGTGCCGGGTCGGATTCAATCGGCGTGCTGGATCTAAGCGCCTTTGCGGGCTCGCCTGGGCAGAATTCGTCGGCATTCGTTCCCCTAGGCACGTCTGCGATCACATCCGAGGTTCCCTCATGAACCCGGCAGCCAGCCGCCCACGCGTGTTGCTGATCGACAGCAATGTATATTTCACGAAGCGTGTTGGCGACGCCCTTAAGCAACAAGGTTTCGATGTAGTCCCATGCTCTCAGGGATCGTACGCGCTGACGATGCTCGAATGGAACGCGCCCGCAGCCATTCTTTGCGCCACAAACCTGCGGGAGATGGGCGCCCTTGAAATGGCGCCGATTCTCCGCCGGGATCCAAAAACGGCGACCATTCCGCTCATCGCCGTGGGCAATGACGGCGACCAGGCGCTTCTTGCAGCTTATCGAGCCGGCTGCGACGACTACGTTGACCGGCGCCGGGATCCGTCCGAAATCGCCGCTCATGTGAAAAGCTTCCTGATAAGCCGCCACCAGGGTTTTCAACCTACGCAGATGCTTTCCACCGCCGACACGGATCTCAGCGGGAGCTTGCTTCATCTTGACCTTCCCGGGGTGATTCAGATGCTTGGGCAGGCGCACCAGTCCGGCGCGTTGCATATCAATGCGGACGATACGGACGGGATCATCTTTTTTGAGGGCGGAGAGATGGTTCACGCAGAATGCGGCGCGTTGTTTGGCGACGAAGCCGTAACCGAGATTATCCGCACGTGCCAGGGTACGATCAGCGGCGTTTACAAGTTCGTGTATGGCTCCGTCGCCGTTCAGCGCACCGTGCTACGGTCAGCCACGGATCTTTTGCTCGACGCCATGCGTGAATTCGACGAATGCGAACGAGACAAAGTGGAGGAAGCGCCATGAGCGAGCAGCAGACCCTAACAGCCGCAGGCGTGCCGACGGTCTATTTTATCGACGACAGCGCGACGATGCGCGAGGTGATCAAAATCGCTTTCCGCAAGGAAAACATTCACGTGATTACTTGCGCGGACGCCGCCTCGGCACTCGCGCAATTTGGAGAATCCACGCCTGATGCCATCATCACCGATGTGATCATGCCGGACAAGGACGGCTATGAGGTTTGTCAGTTCGTCAGGCAGCATGAACTGCTGAGCAAGGTGCCGGTCATTCTGATGTCTGGAATCGTCAATCAGTCGGTCGCCGAAAAGGCCATGACCGTCAAAGCGGATGAATTGATCCGGAAACCCTTTCAGCCGCAGGATTTGGTCGCGCGTGTTAAAGGATTGATTGGCGTGAAGGTTCCGGAACTCGCGGGAATCATGGATGTTAGCCCGCTGCAGCCATCGTCCGCTTCGCAACCGCCGACGCCCTCGCAATCTTCGTCGGATGCGCTTAGCAACTTGTTCTCGCTAAGCGCACCGCCAACGAGGCCCGTCGTCGCGCCAGTTCCGCACCCGGAACCTCCATCCGTCGTGCGACCCGCTGCCACGTCCCTATCGATCGCCCAAGCAGTGCCTGCACCGGCAAATGTGCCAGTAACGCGGGCACCTTCGCAGCCTGGAGAAGTTCAGAAGCTTCGCAATGAGGTCCTGCGCCTTGAACTCCTCGTAAAGCGCCTGCAAGCTGAACTTGCTGCGGGCAGGGAATATTGTTCCGCGCTGGAAGCTCATTTCCAGCGCTTACAGGATTCCGAGTAACAGTTGGGCTTTTAAAGACGGCCCTTCTTGTGAAGGAATTCGCGCGCGACCTCGCCGACGTCGCGTTGTTCGGCCACAACTTCATAATTCATTTTGCGCATCTCCGCATTAGATACGTTGCCCTCCAAGTCCGCGATAGCAGCACGCATGCCTGGAAATCTCTTCAGAGTTTCCTCACGCACAATCGGCACGGCCTCGTAGGGCGGGAAGTAATGCTTGTCGTCTTCCAGCACGGAGAGATCCCGCGCAGACAGAAGACCGTCTGTGGAGTTTGCGGCGATCAGGTCTACCTGCTTGCCGAGCAAGGCGCGGTAAAGGAGCCCGAGGTCCAAAATCCTCGGCTTTTCCGCGAACTTCAATCCATAGACGCTCGCGAGACCCGCGTACCCATCAGGACGCTCCATGAACTCGTAGCCAAAACCCGGGCGCCATTGAGGAGTGAAGCGGCCTGCCTGCGACAGAGTGCTCAGATGCAAGCGGCGCGCGTCTTCTCCCCGGATCACGATTGCAAATGTATCGTCGAAGCCGAGCGAAGGCAGCACGGCGAAGTCGAACCTTTGTTCGTACTCGCGCTGTACCCGCCCGAAAACATTCTTTGAGTCTCGGTCGACTGGGTCATGCAGTATCGCCGTGAGGGCGGTACCGGTATATTCCACATAGGTATCGATTCGTCCCGCCAGCATGGCCTGCTGGCAGATGAAGCTTCCCGCGAGGTAAAAGCGCCGTTCGACGCGGAGGTGCGTTCTCCCTTCGATCTGCTGCGCCAGAATTTCTCCCAGCAATGCCTGCTCCGGGAAATTCTTGGAGCCTACCACGATGATGTCCCGACGGGCACCGCTGCATGCAACGAGCCACACGGCCATCCACGCAACGGCCAGAAGGAGGGAACAGAGGGGTGCGGGCCTCATGCAAGACTCATCGGGCCGGACGAAGCCGCCGCTCAAGCAGGCTCAGCCCAAAGTCAGCCGCGAGTGCTAACGCAGCCGCGGGCACGGCCCCAGCGAGAATGAGCGGGTTATTAACCATTGCAAGCCCGCGAAAAATAAATTCGCCCAATCCTCCCGTGCCCACCGCTGCCGCAATCGTGGCGATTCCGATCGTGAGTACAGTAGCCACGCGGACTCCCGCAATCACAGTCGGCAGCGAAAGCGGTATCTCGACGTGAAAAAGGATCTGCCGTTCGGTCATGCCCATTCCCCGGGCAGCCTCGCGAACAGCCCGGTCGACGCCGGTGATTCCTGTCGCGGTGTTGCGGATGATCGGAAGAAGCGCGTATAGGGTGAGAGCAGCGATCGCAACCCGATCCGCGCGATTGCCCAACCAAGGCACCGGCAGCAGGAAGCCGAACAACGCGAGACTTGGGATCGTCTCGGCCACGTTCGCGGTTCCCAGGATGGGTTTCGCCAGCCATGGTCGCCGAGCCACCAGTATGCCAAGCGGCACTCCGATCGCGATGGCCAACAGCATCGTGATTCCCACCAGCCAAATATGCTCAATGGTTGACTGGAGAATCTCGTCTCCGTGCTGAGAAAGAAATATAAGTAATTTCATTTCTGCTCCCCGGCTTGTTCGAGCACCTTGAGTTGTGCGGTGTAGGAAGCGGCGAGGGGCTCGGTTGCATTGAGGAATTCCTTCGGCGAATAAATACCTCGAAGTTCGCCCGCCTCCATCAATCCGATCTTTGTGCCGAGTAACAGCGCCTCGCGGATATCATGCGTCACGATAACTACCGTCTTCTTCAGGCGTGCTTGCAGATCTTGAAATTCACGGCGGACATCGCCACGCGTGAGGGGATCAAGCGCGCCCAGCGGCTCGTCCATCAGCAAAATGGGGGGATCGGCCGCTAGTGCACGCGCCACGCCTACTCGCTGGCGCTGCCCGCCGGAAAGTTCGTGCGGATAGCGCAGAAGAAAATCGTCTGGGTCGAGGCCGACCAAACTTAACAATTCCTTCAGCCTCTCTTCGATGCGGCCGGCAGGCCATTTTTCCAAGCGGGGCACGAGCGATACGTTCTCTTTGACCGTGCAATGCGGAAACAGCCCAGATTCCTGTATCACGTAGCCAATCCTGCGCCGCAGCAAGATCGGGTCCCAATCCAGCGTCGAACGCCCTTCGATGTGGACCTTGCCTGCGCTGGGCTCGAGCAGGCGATTGATCAGCTTAAGTGCTGTGGTCTTTCCCGCGCCGCTCCTTCCCAGCAATACCAACGTCTCGCCGCGAGGAACCGTGAAGCTGACTTCCTTCAGCAAGAGCTTTCCGTTCGGAAGTTGATAGCGGGCTTTCTGAAACTCGATGATCGGCTGATGCTCGGCTTCGCTGCTCATGCGGTGCGGACGCGGAGGAGAGTGGGGCGTCCCATGCAGGCTAACAAGCGCTCCGCAACCGTGTCAAACGGGTACGTCCTATTCTGGTGCAAAGGGCTTTGCGCTCGCGCCGTCAAGCCTCTTCGAGGAACCGTTGAATATCTCCCAGAACCCTCTCCAGCATTCTTTCCGTCAATTTTCCGGTAAACGTATTCTGCTGGCTGGGGTGATACGAGACGAACAATCGGGGCGGGCCATCCCCGAAACTGTAACTGGCGCCGTGCTGGAATGGAAATGAGGCAAAGGCTGCGACCTTGCCCGACCGCTTAAGAATCCCCAGATACACGCGCATGGCAATGCTTCCCAAGGCAAGGATGGCTCGTGGGCGCAATACATTCAGCTCAATTTCAAGATAGGGACGGCAATTATCCAACTCCGACGGAAGCGGCTTATTCGCGGGCGGAGCGCACCGGACGGCAGCCGAGATATAGGAGTTGGTAAGCTTCAGCCCATCGTCGCGACGCACGGAGGTGGGCTGATTGGCGAACCCTGCAGCGAAAAGCGCCTTATAGAGAAAATCGCCGGAGCGGTCGCCGGTGAACATTCGCCCTGTGCGGTTAGCCCCGTGAGCGGCGGGCGCCAACCCCAAAATGAGCAGCTTCGCGTGGGGATCACCGAAACCGGGAATCGGCTTACCCCAGTAATCCCATCCGCGAAACGCGAGCCGCTTTTCTCGCGCGACCTTCTCGCGATATTCCACCAATCGGGGACACTTCCGGCACCCTATAATCTGCTGGTTCAGTTTTTCGAGCGCCTCCAAGCCGCTTCTCCCTTTGAAGTATTATGAAACCTCAAGCGACGAGGCTTTCTCTATATAATTGACTTCTGGGCGATTGTCTCTCGTATGCCTCCTGAGGGGCCACTGGCTCAGAGAGGGATGTCGAATCCACACGTTCATGAATAGCCGCACCGAAAAGATTTTGCTAGTCGAAGCCGACCCGACCAGCCGGGAGAACCTGCTTGCTGCCCTCCACAACAGTGCTGGCTACGAGGTGGCGGCTTTCGCCACCGCCAACGAACTGCTGAATGCCGTGCGCCAATCCAGCGCGGACCTGATCCTCGTCGATGGTGCGATTCTAGATAATGGCACGCATTCAGTCCTCGCGACGATCCGCGGCTCGGCAGCAACGTCGGGAACGCGTGTGATTTTGCTGGCGGCAGCCAGACCCGAAGACCGCGCTGCGGCTCTCGATCTGGGTGCTGACGACGCTATTTCCCGGCCGTGGGATGAAGGCGAGCTTCTTGCGCGAATCCGCGCCCAATTGCGCGTGCGACGGACCGAGAAGGAGTTCCAGGATAAGCTGCGCATCGCAGAGGAAGGCCAACATATTGCACACACTGCCTTTGAGGCGCTCGCCGTCACGGAAAAAATGACGAGCGACGCCTTTTCTTTGGACCGGCGCTTGAAAATTGGCTTTGCGGCGGTCTTCACTGTGGCAGCCGCCATGGCGGGATTTTACTTTCTATTTGCGCATAAGGCCCAGACGCAGACCAGACAGGCGAACAAGATCATCGCAGGTCTGGAGGGCGGGATCATCAAACAGGAGAATCTCGTCGCGGAGATTCGAAAGCTCCGGGCACAGCAGAGCCCGGACTTGGCGGTCAGCACTGACAAGAATGAGCTCCAGAAGCACGCCGCCGATCTGAAATCTCAGATAGCCAGCGCAGGCTCGGGCGACATGGCTGATCTGCAGAAAGAATTGGCCGAAACGAACGCCCGTCTGAAGCGCGTCGAGGAGGAGCGTGGGTCGGCTCAAAGCCTGATACCCACCGACGTGCAAAGCGTCTGCCTGTTGCATGTTTCCGTCGCGTTCCGGAACACGCAGAGCGGGCAACGCCTTCGCTATGCAGGGCTAAATCCGCAGGGAGAACCGATCGAGGATAGTACCGGAAATGCGATCGTGACCCTCGACGGTCGCGGCCCTGAGGTTAAGATGGATGTTTTCGGCACTGGATTTCTGGCTGGTTCTCCAGGTCGTGTGATCACAAATCGTCACGTGGCGGAGCCGTGGTGGAAGAATGACGATCTGGCGTCAATCACGAGCGAGGGTGTCCAGGCAGAAATCTCCTCCATTCGCGCTTATTTCCCCGGCGATCCGCGGGCCTTCAGCGCTGAAATTAAAGACGTTTCGAAAGACGCCGATCTTGCTACCGTAACTGTCGACATGCAGGATTTGAAGCGGGCCGCCCTGCTTATTGATTCCGCCAAAGCGGGGGCCCAACCGGGCCAACCTATCGTCCTGATGGGCTATGCGACGGGACTTGCGGCGTTGCTGGCGCGAACCGACGACGATACCTCGCAGCAAATTCTCACGCAGGGCGGCAGCGATATTTCCCAGGTGCTCGACGGACTTGCCCGCCGCAACCTGATCCGCCCCCTTATCACACAGGGCCACATCGGCGACGTCTTGACCGATAAAATCGTCTTTGACGCGCAGACCACTTCGGGCGGTTCCGGTGGCCCCCTAATTAATCAGGAGGGGAAGGTGATCGGGGTTACATTTGCTGTCCTAAAGGGTTTTGGCGGCTCGAATTTCGGCATCCCCATTCGGTTCTCCCAGCCGCTTCTCGGTCGCTCAGGTCAGTGAGGGCTTCTAGATCCCAGGGCAAAAGTCTCTCTAAGTCTCTTAAAAACAAACAGATCCAAGGTTTCGCACGACTCTTGGCGGCAACTCCGGGCTATCCTTCGTTGACACTCTCTCCAACCGGCTGCTAAATTTAATTGTTTGTGCCTATGACGAAAATCATGCCGAGGCCACGGAGCCTCAAGTGGGTCGCTTGGACGGCAATTCTCGCCGCGCTGTGCTCCGGATGCGCCATACGCCAGACAACCGTTGGAAAGACCGCTCAGGCGCCGACTTCGCTGAAGACGGCGACAAAATCCGAACTCGTTGCGCAGTATAATCAGCTTGCAAATTCGATCAGTTCGATCAACGCATCGGTCACGATCCAGCTTACCGCCGGGTCTACCTATTCAGGTGTCATTGAGCAGTATCACGAAGTGAACGGCTTCATACTGGCGCAGAAACCGTCTGATATTCGCGTGATCGGGCAGGTGCCCATCGTCGGCAAGAACATTTTCGACATGGAAAGTGACGGTAAGACCTTCCATATCTTCGTACCTTCCAAGAACCAGTTCTTAGAGGGACCCGCCGACCTAGAGCGGCCTTCGTCGAAACCAATTGAAAATCTTCGCCCCCAGCACTTGACCGACGCCATTTTCTGGGAACCTATCTCCAAAGCGGCTCCCGTCCTTCTTGAGGAGGTGAGCGCACCGCCCTCCAGTTTTTACGTTCTTACAGTAGTTCGGGTGGAACGGGCAAATGCTACGCCCAATACGAACGACAGCGGCGAAGATTGGCAGATCGCGCGCAAGATATGGTTTGATCGAGCCGACCTGGACATGGCGCGAATCGACACGTTCGACTCTGGAGGCAAAACCGCCGCAATAGTGAGATACAGCAATTGGGATATGTTCGGAGATGTGCGCTATCCCCGGCAGATTCTTCTCGACCGCCCGCAGAATGACTACCAACTGCATCTCGCGATCACGAAATTGACTGTCAACGAGTCGATCACTCCAGACCGCTTCGAACTGGCACAACCCGCCGGATCGGAGATCGTCCGGGTAGGCGAAGGAACAGAGGAGCAATCGCCTTGATCCGCTACATGATCCTGCAGAACGTGATGCACAGGCCGGTCCGCACCCTGATTACGGTGATTGGCATCGCGGTTGAAGTCACCCTGGTGATAATGGTCGTCGGTCTGACGACAGGACTGCTCACCGAATCGGCGAAGCGGACTGAAGGCATTGGGGCCGACATTATGGTGCAGCCTCCTTCCGCGTCGGTATTCATGGCCTTCAGTGGCGCCCCCATGCCCATCGCAATCGGAGACAAGCTTGAGCAACTTGAGTACGTGCAGGCAGTGGCGCCCGTCCTTGTCCAGTTCAATTCGGTTAACGGCCTCGACGTTGTGTATGGGATTGATCCGGCGAGTTTTCGCGCCGTGTCGGGAGGATTTGTCTTTCACGCCGGACATGGCCTGGAGCGCCCCAGGACATTCTGGTCGATGATATCTACGCGCGCGGAAAGAAACTCAAGGTCGGGCAGACGCTGCATATACTTTCGACCGATTTCCACGTCGCGGGAATCGTCGAACACGGCAAGGGGGCGCGGTTGTTCGTCCTCATGTCCACGCTCCAGGAAATGTCCGGCGCGCACGATAAAGCATCCGTCTTTTTCGTGAAGTGCGATCGCACCGATCACACTGCGGCCGCCTCCGACGAAATCAAGCAACTGCTGCCCGGGTACGAAATTCGTCCGTTGAAGGATTTTCTCTCCCTGATGACTTCGTCCAATCTGCCGGGCCTGGGCGTTTTCATCAACATCATGATCACGATCGCGGTCGCGATCGGATTTCTGGTGATCTTCCTGTCGATGTACACGACGATCATCGAGCGGACGCGTGAAATCGGCGTGCTGAAGGCCTTGGGAGCTTCAAAGGCATATATTGTCGAGCTCATCCTGAGCGAAACAACCCTCCTTTCCCTGATTGGAATCGCTGCCGGGGTCGGGCTGAGTTTTCTCTTACGCTGGATATTTGTCAGCGCTTTTCCGTCGATGACGATCCTCATCACGCTTCAGTGGGTGCTCATTTCAGCAGCCATCGCCATTGTCGGCGGCCTGCTGGGCGCGTCGTACCCGGCATGGATCGCCAGCCGCAAAGATCCCGTCGAAGCCCTCGCCTACGAATAACGCTAAGCAGCGGCCAGTGGAAGTCTTCTTCTGGACTGTACGGGTTGTTACTCTATTCGGACGTTAGCGAAACCGAAAGCCCGTGCACACTCTCCTAGCGCGTGCTAGGAAGAATGAGCAAAGCCAACTAGAATATTTGAACCGAAGAGGTGTGTAGCTGCTATGGGGAGCCGGCGTTGGAGCCGATACTTAAGACTGAAAATCTCTGGAAGGTGTATCGGACAGGAAAAATCGAAGTCCCAGCGTTGTGCGGGGTCAACGTGGAAGTGTTTCCCGGAGACTTCGTTTCGATTATGGGACCTTCAGGCTGCGGGAAATCAACGCTCTTGCACGTAATGGGCGGCCTTGCTCAGGCTACACGCGGACGCGTCCTGCTCGATGGCAACGATTTAACAACAATGAGCGATGCAGCGCGCACCTTGTTGCGGCGTCATAAGGTGGGCTTTGTTTTCCAGAAGTTCAACCTTCTGCCTACGCTCGACGCCTACCACAACATCACATTGGCTCAGCATATCCATGGAAACGGCTTTGATCCTCACCGGTTTGAAGTTGTCGCACATTTGCTCGGGCTGGGCGACCGGTTGCGCCATAAGCCCTCCGAATTATCCGGAGGCCAGCAGCAGCGCGTGGCCCTTGCGAGGGCGATTATCAGCGAGCCCAAAATCGTTCTGGCGGACGAACCGACCGGCAACTTGGATACGAAGAGTTCGGAAGCCGTTCTTTCGCTGCTGCGGCAGCTCAACAAAGACCTCGGCCAGACCATCGTGATGATCACTCATAACCCCGACGCCGCCACGTACGGTAATCGCGTCCTGCATATGCGGGACGGGATGATTGTAGATGGAACAGGGCACTAAGATGCGCAGTAAACTGGGACAAGGCCTTTCCCGCACCATTTTCTGGTCCTACGAGCGAGGCAGTTGGCCCTATGACGTCATGGTCCTCACCATCATCGCGTTCGTGCTTTTAACTCCACGAAGCTGGTTTCACGATCGGCCGCAACTAGCAGACTTTGGGACATCGGGTGTACAGCTGCTGTCCCAGGATTCCGAGGGCAAATCGCGCACCTACCGGCTCGATGCAACTCTGCTCTCACCCGAAAAACGAGCCAAGAAATCCACTCCTGAACTCGAGCGGGAAACCCACGACATTATCAGCGCAAGGTGCGTGGGCTAGCGGATCAAAGGTTCCGCGTTGTGCAGATTGATCCCACCCTCTCTGACGATGGCTCTGTTTTGTATTACAGCGTCACCATTGCGCTCTGATTGCCGCCCCGCGGTCTGTCTGCGCCTTTCGGTTTGGTGTGTTATCATCAGTCAAGTGGTCCTCGCCAGCCGTTGTTGCCTCGGAGGAGTTCTTGGTTTTTAAACGAATTGCACCCATTTCGACGGCCCTCTTACTCTTTCTTTCCGCCTCCTTTTGTTCGCGAGTCTCCGTGGCGCAGAGTCACAGCCCTTATACGCTGGAAGGGGTACTGAACCAGCTTGACAGCCAGGCGAGCCGCTTCAAAGGGCTCTCGGCGAATGTGGAGCGCACGAAGGTCACCGTGGTGGTGAATGACCGGGCGACCAGCACCGGAACAATTCTGCTTCACGGCGATAAGATGCTGCTGCAAATGAAACCACCCGACGCCAGGACCATTCTCCGGACGGGGGACAGCCTGTTCGTCTACACGCCGGGACTAAAGCGCGTCGAGGAATACAATCTCGGCAAGAATCGAGCTCTAGTGGATGAATTCATGCTGCTCGGATTTGGAACTGGAGGGAAGCAGCTTCAGGATAGCTATCAGGTGAGCCTTGCGGGAGAGCCACCCCTTGACGACAAAAAGACTGTCGAACTCGAATTGATTCCGAAGTCGCAGGGTGTGAAAAATCAATTCTCCAAGATTCAGATCTGGTTTGATCCGTCGACGTGGATTGCGGTGCAGCAGCAATTTTACGAGACTGGTTCCGGCGACTATTCGATCGTCCGCTATTCGAACATTGTAAAAAATCCCAAGATTCAGGACTCCGAATTCAGGCCCCATTGGCCCAAAGGCACGGAAAAGATCAAGCCACAGGGTTAAGCCGCTGAGTGGCTGCCTTGTTTAACCCACGCCTACCCCTTTTTAGAGTCCACGATGGCCGCTTCATGGTCGAGCAACCTGCGCTTGCGGCCGATTCCCCAGCGGTATCCGGCAAGGGTGCCATCCTGGCGGACCACCCGGTGGCAAGGCACAACTACGGACACGGGATTGGTCGCACAGGCTCT
The DNA here is from genome assembly GCA_963697575.1 of uncultured Acidobacteriota bacterium. Lineage (GTDB taxonomy): Bacteria > Acidobacteriota > Terriglobia > Acidiferrales > UBA7541 > Palsa-295. The sequence continues at coordinate 49,685 of CAVOOP010000017.1, forward strand.
TGCTACGGCTCGTATCGCCTTCGGCTTGCCCAGCGCGCGTGCGATCTGCTTGTATGTTCGCGTCGACCCGTACGGAATCCTCCGGAGTTCCTCCCATACTCGCCGCTGGAACGCGGTAGCTTGAACGTCGGTTGGGAGATCGAGGCTGGGTTCCTGCCCGTGCAGATGATGGAGAACGCTTTCAACCCAGCCGCGCAGATTCTTTGAGCCGCCATCACCTTCCGATATTTCCGCACGAGGATATTCCTTACGAAGAGCAGCTTCGAGACGGCTATCCGATTCCCCCAGATAGAGGGCGCTGATTCCCTTATTCGTTGCCGCTACTAGAATCCGTCCGAGCGGCGAATCTGTAATGGTGTAATGCATGCGCATGCCGGCGCCGCCTTGGCGGTAGACGGCAGGGGTCATGCCGAGTTGGAGCGGCGAACGCTCATACAACCTGCTGCTGGAACCATAGCCTGCATCGTAAAGTGCGGTGGTCACATTGGCTCCTTTCCTGAGCTTGGATTTCAACTCGAGCATCCGACGCGCGTCCGCGTACTGCCGCGGCGTAACTCCGAGGACACGGCGGAACGCACGTTCAACCTGGTGGGGCGACAGGCCACTTGTGTCGGCGAGGGCACTAAGAGTAGCCCTGAATTCCCATCGCTATAACCGAAGTCGGAATCGGCTGAGATTTGCAATTCAATCTTTCGGCAAACACTCGCGACGATCCCCACTCTCGGGTCGCGAATTCGCGCATCCTGAGGACGGCAGCGAAGGCACGGGCGAACCCTGCGCCTCGGCTGCCTGCGGCAGAAGAAAGAAGGAAACGTATTCGCGGCGCGGCCTGCGTGATGGGCAGGAGGGCCGGCAGTAGATCCGCGTGGAACGCACCGCGTACACGAATTGGCCGTCCGCACGCTGGTCGCGCGCCTGGATCGCCCGCCACATTGCCTCCGGCTCGCTGGCCGGGATTTTTGGAGAAGTTTGGTGGCGGGATCGCATCGTCGTTTTGCTTTTAGGTTGCGTCTCAATCACAGATGCAGACTACCGAAATTTGGTCGGATGCGGCTATCCGATTCTTGCGCCCAAAGTTTGCGCGAATACTCCCTGGAGCTGGTGAGGTAGAGCCGTCGATGCAGTGTGCCCTAAAGGTAACAGGGTAGGCAAAATCCAGGCGAAACTGCCTTGACCCTTTTCGTCGCTGCGGGCATATTCGGACAACCGTAGCCGAGTGGTTATCTGACTTGGGAGAAGCTTCATGGGTGCTGTTCCAGAAAATTTCCCCTATCCGCCGCGAGTTCTGCCGGCACATGAACTGGAAAGCCGCACGGAGGCTGTTCGCGCCCACGCTGACAAGCCCGGCCCGCGCCGATTCACGCGCGTGCCCACGCATGCCATCGGCGGCTCCTCCAGGAGCGGCGTCTGAATTGCGCGCTTCGCTGCGCCTTCCGCTGCGCCTGACGCGAGTAGGAGATGTGGCTGAGCCCATTCCTGTAACTCTTGTCACCCGCAACATTAGTTCGAGTGGGGTCTATTTTCTTGCAACCTGCGGCGATCTGGCGCCTGGCACTGCAATCGAACTGGAGGTGGCGCTGGTCGAGCGCCCGCTCGGATGCGGACGCGTGGAGATGTGCACGGCAGCCCACATCATTCGCTCCGAGGAAACCGAGACCCCCGGCTGGCGCGGATATGCCGCAAGCTTCGACGATTTCGCGCTCAAGCGCGACGACGTGATCCCGCTCCGCTATCGCACGGCCTGAAATCAGCCTCATTGAATCGCTCTTATACTTCAGTGCAGGAGTGCAATATTCCCGTTCGCCGGTAGTCGGGCAAGCCATCCATCCGTTGCTCTGATACGATTCTTTACAATGAGTCAAACCCGTTTGCCCATCCGCGTCGTTCTACTCGACTGGGACGGGACCCTTCTCAACTCCTACGCTTCGGACACACGTGCCTACCTGGCAATGTTCCGCTCGTTGAATATTCAATGGACCGCCCGCGAAATCGAGCAGCATTATTCACCAAACTGGTATCGCGTGTATCGCGCCGCACGAATTCCTCGGAATAAATGGATCGAGGCCGACAAGCTCTGGCGAAAAGCTTATGCCAGTGAGAGTCCAGCCCTGCTACCAGGAGCCCGGAGCACCTTGCGCATGCTCGAACGAACTTACCGCTTGGGTCTTGTCACAAGCGGCAGTCGAGATCGCGTGCGTAAGCAGCTTCGCCAATTTGAGTTCACACGCTATTTCAAAGTGAGCGTCTTCGGCGAAGATACCCTTCGAAAAAAACCTCATCCCGCACCTCTGAAACTCGCTCTCGAACGTCTGAAGGCTCACCGCGAGGAGTGCGTATATGTGGGCGATACCCCCGAGGACGTCCAGATGGCCCGGCGCGCCAATGTCCATTCGGTGGGAGTCCTCGGGCCCTTCCCCACCGCGGCCTCGGTTCGCGCGGAAAAACCAGAGGCGCTCATCAGCTCAATCCGCGAACTCCCGGCTTATCTGCGCACGCTTTGAGCTTCGGCATGCCCTGGCTGGCTATTGTCTCTGAGGAGCTAAGGCTTCACTGGAGGCTGGGAAGGTGCGAGCGACTGGGTCGCGCTCGCCGTGGCCGCGACGGCACCTGCTGGCGAGTTCAGCTTAAAATCAGTAGCGCGAATGACCAGCCGCACGTGAAGCTGCGTGTCTTCCGGTCCGTCGACGTAGTCGTCGGAGTTGGTGTAGGTCGGTAACCAATATTTCTGCTGAAAATTCTGCCGGTAGATTTCGAACATCGTGAAGGGAAGCCGCTCGCCGCTGCCGGAAAGCTCGCTGACGAACTTGCCGTAGGTTTTTACGATCGCGAGGTCGTGATCGTCCACCCAGATAGCGCCCTCGAACAATCGGCGCGTGCGGCTAAGTTGCTTCGGCTTTACCTGAAACACGTAGGTGTTCAGCTCATCCAGCCTGTCCTGGCCCGCGTAGAGAAAGCTATAATTACCGACCTCGTCGGTCGTCAGCGCGAATGCCGGAAAAGCGATAATCGCGCGCACGTCCTCCAGAGAGACGCGCATCACCTTCATGTTCGAAACGGGCTGCGACGTGATGCGCCAGAAGCGGCCCCCGCTGGGCCTGGAGTATACCTCGCCACTGACGGTAAATTTCCCTCCCAGGTCGTCGAGTTCTTCCACGCGAACCGTTTGCGTGAAATCGTAGGTGTCAAACACCTTCTTCACCACATCTTCGTTGGCGGCGAATTTCTGGACGATCTGCTCGACGGGTATGGGCGGCGGTCCGGGATGCGGCACCGAAGGTATACGGTTTACCTCGAATTTCGGCGGGGCGGCCATGGGGCCCTGGTCCTGGGCGCGCGTAAGAAACGCCGAAACGCCAACCAGTACCGCCAGAACGCAAACGTATCTTCTTCTAGGATGCTTCATTCGAAATACGCGACCCTGCGCTTATCTATAGATGCAGCGCCGAACGCTCGGGTTGAATCCTAACACCGCTCTGCAACCAAAAAAATAGCACACATCTTTCGACGAAACCTTCCATCCTTGTCTTCTATTGCCCGTGACGATGCTCTGATAAGATTGTGCGTTTGCGGCCCAGGGGCGGCGCGTAGCGGTGCGGGAAGAACGAGCAGCGAGGCGCTATTACGTGAGCGGAATCGTACAGGGCGTAGGATACCGTTATTTTGCGCAGCGTGCGGCGCAGCGGTTGGGCTTGGCGGGATATGCGAAGAATCTGCGAGACGGGCGGGTCGAGGTTTATGCGGTCGGACTCGCCGACTCGCTCGATGCGCTCCAGACCGCTCTCGAGCGGGGTCCGCAATCGGCGCGGGTTTCCGGAGTGCGGGAAGAGCAAGTCCCGGTCGATCCGCGTTTTGCGGATGAATTTTCAATCGAGTATGACGAATAACCACAGAGGAGAGGAATGGACGATCTTAAGACACTCATCCGCGAAATTCCGGACTATCCCAAGCCCGGAATACTGTTTTACGACCTGACGACCCTGCTGCAGGACAAGAAAGGCTTTCACGATATGGTCGACCGCCTCTGTGAGCATTATGACGGAAAGAAAGTCGACATCGTCGCGGGAATTGAAGCGCGCGGATTTATTTTTGCTCCGGCCCTGGCCTACCGACTGGGAGCCGGCTTTGTACCGGTGCGCAAGCCCAAAAAGCTGCCTTCCAGGACGGCCTCGGTAACTTACCAGCTAGAATATGGCACCGACCAACTGGAGATCCATGAGGATGCCGTACGCCCCGGGCAGACCGTGCTGCTGTGTGACGATTTACTCGCCACTGGCGGCACTGCCGCGGCAGCGATTCAGCTGGCTCGGAAATTGGGTGGTGAGGTAGTGGGCGCGGCTTTCGCGGTTGAGCTCAATTTTCTTCACGGTCGCAACAAACTGCCGGGAATCGATGTCTTTTCTCTCCTCAAGTACGATAGTTAGGATCTCCCAAAGGGACGAGACTGGGCATAGTTAAGCGAGTGTGTCAGCTTCAGTGGTTTATTTGTTTCTGACTTGCCGTCGTTGCAGTACTCCGCTGGCGGACTGCTTCGAACAGCATGACTCCTGCCGCCACGGAAACATTCAGAGAGCGCACCGGGCCGGTCGTGGGGATCGAGACAAGAAAGTCGCATCGCTTGCGCGTCAATTCGTGCAGACCCTCGCCCTCGCGCCCAAGCACAATGCCTGTCGAACCCTTGAGGTCGACCGCCGTATAAGTTTTGTCCGCGCGCTCGTCGAGTCCGACAAGCCAGTACCCTGCTTCCTTCATCTCTTCCATCGCTCGGACGAGGTTCTTCACGCGGGCCACGGGCAGATGCGCGAGTGCCCCCGCCGAGGCCCGCTCAACGGTATCCGTCAATCCCGCCGCGCGGCGTTCGGGAATTATCACTCCACTCGCTCCCGCCGCCAGTGACGTGCGCACAATTGCTCCGAGATTATGAGGATCTTCGATGCCGTCGAGAAGCACGAGCAGACCGCGACCCGTCTTCAGCCGCAGCAAATCCTCCAATTCCACCGCCGGTTTAGCCGCACCGAGCGCCGCGACACCCTGATGTTCACGTGTACCGACGAGCCTGTCGATTTGCTGCCGATCCTCGAAACGAACTGAGACGCTATTCGCCTTCGCCAGCCGCACCACTGCTTCGACACGCTCTCCATGCCGGCCGCGGGCGATTACGATGCGATCCAGCGGCCTGCCAGCCGTGAGCGCCTCTTCGACTGCATGAAAGCCGGTCAGCCAGTTCATCGTTTCTGGTTCCTCCGGGCTGTGCGCGATTCTGTCCAGGCGGGAGACGCGCCTAATCGAGGGCGGCGCAAAATTCCAGCATCCGTTGCCGCGTACCCTTCACCGGCACCGCGAAGTCGATTTTTGCCGCGGCGTCAAGCAGCAGAATCACCCGGTCGAGATCTCCCTCGCCTGCCCGTCCCGTAAGCGCCAACCGAATCGGATGAAACATTTCGCGGCTCCTATAGGGAACCGCCACCTTGATGCCCTCCACAATCTCCTTGAAGCGGTCCGAATCGACGTCCCCGCCATCGAAGGTTCGATTGGCAAGCTCGCGAATCACGTCACGGGCGCCGGACCGCGCCAGCACATCATGATTCGAGGCTTCTTGCAAAACAGCTGCAGCGTCATAGTTAAAAATTAGGAATATCAAACTGGCCAACGCGACCTGATCGGCGGCGTGAGGACCCAGCAGCTCTGCTGCCCTTGCGCACCACGACTGGACCGCCGACCCGACCTCGACTTCACCTTCGGGCACGAGCCAACCGTGCTGGCGAAGGATCAGGATAATATCGTCTGCCGTGAAAGCATTGGCGGGGGACACCGCTGCCGGCTCAGCAACTCGCTCAGGGGGCATGCGACGATTTTATCCCATGTGGCTACTTCAGTTAGCAATTTGCGTGGGACACCGAAACCGGCTCAGCCTTCCAGGGTGGCGATGGCATGAGCGGCTATGGCCTCCCCACGGCCGATTTCGCCGGTACCCTCGTTCGTCTTCGCCTTCAGATTTATCTGTTCCGGGGCGATCCCCAGCGCTTTCGCCAGCACATCGCGCATCGCGGGGAAATGCGGGCCCAGCTTCGGACGTTCACAGATAACCACTGCATCCAGATGGTTGATGCGCATGCTGCGTTCGTCGAGGAGTTTCCGGGTGTGATCCAGGAAAATCAGGCTTGACGCCCCCTTCCACTTCGGGTCGGTGTCTGGAAAATGAGTGCCAATATCGCCGAGACCCGCGGCGCCGAGAAGCGCGTCGCAAAGTGCGTGGCTGAGCACGTCACCGTCAGAGTGTCCCACGGAGCCTTTGACAAACGGGATATCGAGGCCGCCAATGATCAGCTTGCGGCCCTCGGCCAGCCGGTGCAAATCGTAAGCGATTCCGCAGCGCGTCATTTTGCACCGCGCTCCTGCTGCAAGTAAAAGCGGGCCAGGTCCATGTCAGCCGGGCGCGTGATTTTCAGATTGCGCTCCGAGCCCAGAACGACAAACACTTCGTGGCCGAAGCGTTCGACGATGGCAGCTTCGTCCGAACCGGTGAAGTCGTCCTCCTGGGCTTTCTTGAAGGCTTCGCGCAGAAGCCCATACCTAAACACCTGGGGTGTCTGCGCCAGAACTATACGCTCGCGTGGAATTGTCGCGGAGATAACAGCGACATCCTGAGGCAGGCTGGCGCGCTTCACTTCTTTCACCGTATCGATCGCGGGAATGCCCAGGATCGCGGCGCCGCGGATGCGCGCTTCGGCGATTAACCGGTCGACTTGGGCGGGAGTCACGAAAGGACGAACGGCATCGTGCACCGCAACAATTTCGGTGGAGGGGTCGACCTGCGCCAGCGCATTCCCCACCGATTGTTGCCGCGTGCCGCCTCCATGCACGACGCGAGCAGGCCGGCCAAGGCCGGCCTTATCCACCTTCTCCTGCAGGGCAGCAACATCTTCGCTGCGCGTGGCGATGAAAAATTCGGTGATCGCCGAACACGCCGCGAGCCGTCGCAGCGTAAAGATAATGAGGGGCACTCCGTCTAATTCAAGGAACTGTTTAGGTTGGTCTCCACCCATGCGGGTGCCGAGGCCGGCGGCCGGAACAATCGCAGCAATTTGGTTCATGAACGGGCTAGTAGTTTATCGCAGTCGCGCAAAAAGAGGAGAAGTAAGCAGCGAGAAAGTATCCTTCACGAACGGCCGGTTTCGGGATAGTAGGGGCGCGGCGGGCGCTCGCCCCCCGCGGAACCTTCGCCGGAACGGCTACCCGATGGCGAATCTCCGGCCGCTGCCGCGATAGGACGCGGAATCTGGTCGCCGCGCTCGTCGAAGCGGCCAAAGATCATTTTCCCGGCGGTAGTCTGGTGCACGGACGTGACGCTGATATCGATCGTCTTGTTGATCATTTTACGGGCGCCATCAACGACCACCATCGTACCGTCATCCAGATACGCGACGCCCTGATTGTACTCCTTGCCTTCGCGCAGGATAAAAACTCGCATCACTTCGCCCGGCAGCACTACCGGCTTGAGGGCATTCGCGAGCTGGTTCACGTTCATGATCTCGATGCCCTGAAGCGTGGCGACTTTGTTCAGGTTGAAATCGTTGGTCACGATTTTCGCGTCGAAGCGCTTGGCAAGTTCAATCAGCTTCAAATCAACCTCGGCGATATGCGCGAAATCGTCGTCGGCGATCTGCACGTCGAGGTGAGGCATCTTCTGAATGCGTTGCAACACCTCAAGGCCGCGGCGACCCCGTTGTCGTTTTAGGGGGTCCGCGGAATCGGCGACGAGCTGCAGTTCGTGCAGGACAAACTGCGGAATAATCACGCTGCCATCGAGAAACAGGGCATCGGCTATGTCGGCTACTCGCCCGTCGATAATCACGCTGGTGTCCAGGAGCTTGACGGAATGCTTGGCGTTACGCTCGCTTCCGAAAACCCCTCCAAACGCCTGCAGATTCAGCATATCGCCCTTGTTTGCCCCAAGAACCAGCCCGATGTAGGCCATCACGAGGAAAATCGCCAAACTGAAGAAGGACCGCGTACTTTCCGGCATGATAGTGTGGGTAAGAATCAGCGAAGTGAGGTACGCGCCGAGGATTCCCAGAATCGAGCCTGTAGCGGCTCCAATCAGCCTCCGAAGGCTTGCCCTGCGCAGCCGCACTTCAAACAAAATAACGCCCATCGCAAACAGGAAGCCGCCGAGCGCGCCCATCCCTCTGGACACGCTAAATGGCCGGAAATGGAAGCCTGCGACGGCGGAACAGACGAGGAAGATCAGACGGAAGCCAAGCATGTCCCAGAACGATCCGACGCGGTCCTGGGCACCGTGTGAATACGAATGCGGTTTCGACGACGGGTTATCGGAAAGGGCCGAGACTGGCGCCCGGCCGGGGACGTTCGGAGTCCGTTGCATTTGTCGCACCCTGTGAAGCGTATAAAACGTATCAACCTATCAGTGGTTATGAGGCGATGGCCCTATGATCTGTCCTTCCGGCCTTTATGAAAGAACATCCCTGCCGGCATGAATGGCGTCTCGCCGAAAACCGAGGCAATGAAATGATTTCCGTAGTATAGCATCTAGCGCAAATGGCAAGTCAACGAAGCTACAAACCAAGGGTAAGCGCTTGTCTAGAGGTAGTAGCGCGGGACGCGGCGTCCCAGAGCGCAAAGAAGGTCTGAGGTCACGGTTCCGATTTCGCGGGCAATGTCGGACACTACCATTGCATCGTTACCATCCTTGCCATAAATCGTCACTACGTCGCCAAGCTTCACATTGGGGAGGTCCGTAACGTCGAGGGTCGTGAGATCCATAGAAATGGCGCCCACGAGCGGAACGCGGCTCCCGCGTACCAAAGCGCAACCTCGATTCGTTCGCTGACGAGATATGCCATCCGCGTATCCGGCATTGATTACGGCGATGCGCGAAGGGCGCTCCGTGATAAACCTGGCGGAGTATCCGACTCCCTGCCCCGCCGGCAGGTCGCGCAGCGTGATGATGCGCGCGCGCAGCGACAGGCAGGGCTCAATGGGAAGCCTCTCTCGCACTTCCTCCCCCTTCTGGGGAGGATCGAAAGACTGGTAATACCCGTAGAGAATCGCGCCCGGCCGAATCATATCCGCATAGGTGCTGGGGCGCGCGCAGATCGCGCCGCTATTCGCCAGATGCACGATACCAGGTGAGACGCCCAGTTCGCGCATGCGGTCGAGGCATTTTGAAAACAGCAACTCCTGGTCGTCTGTCTGTCGCGCGCTGAAATCTTCCGCAGACGCAAAGTGCGTAAAAGTTCCCTCCAGCTGGATGTGCCGGCAGCCGGCCATGGCCTTCGCGAAAAGGCCAATTTCATCTGGCGATATCCCGAGGCGATTCATGCCCGAATTAATTTTCAGATGAAACGGCACCCGGGATTTTGCACGCATGGATTTCGCGGCGCGTTCCAGATGGCGCACATCGTCCAGACGCGTGACCGTGGGCGTCAAGCGATTCTCGATGAGTCGCTTCTCTTCTCCTGGCCAAAAACCGGTGAGAATCAGAATCCGCTTCCGAATGCCCGCTTCTCGAAGTTCCACGCCCTCGTTCGCGCAGGTGACGCCGAACCACTCTACCCCCGCCTTTTGTAGCGCCTTCGAGATTGGCACGGCCCCCAAGCCATATGCATTCGACTTCACCACCGCCAGAATCTTCGGCTTCGGGCCGACGTGACGTCGAATTACCTGAAGGTTCTTGATAATCGCTCTGAGCGAAATCTCGGCCCACACGGGCCTGCCCCCGGCATGAATTGGTTTGGACATGTCCATTTAGGATGCCAGACAATTCCTTTCCAGCGCGATCAAAAACGCGAAAGGTAATTCGCTTCGCACCGTTTAGGTAAACACCGGAAGGGACTGCTGCAGATTGAACGCCGCCGGACCGCCGGCCTGGAAAAACGGTAAGCCGTTTATTGGCGTTCCTTGGAGGATTGTTGGGAATTTTGGTTAGTGGGCGGCTTGCCACACCCGTGAACCCTGGACACGCGGGATGGCGAATGCTTCTCTTCAACCGCTAATAGCTCTACCCCTCGCCCACCGAACTCCAGGCATCCGGCGCAGCCTCTTCAAATCGGGTGTGGCGGCCCAAAAACACAAAATTGAGCGTGCCGGTGGGTCCATTGCGCTGCTTGGCGATGATCAGCTCCGCCTTGGCGCGGTCTTCTTCGGGAAGGTCCGTCTTGTAAAAGTTAGGGCGGTTGATGAACATCACGACGTCGGCATCCTGTTCTATTGCGCCGGATTCCCGGAGGTCGGAAAGCTGCGGTTTGCGGTCTTCGCGTTCAGGAGCTCTGGTGAGCTGGCTCAGCACGATGACTGGCACCTTCAATTCCTTCGCCAAACCCTTGAGCGCCCGCGACATTCCGGAAACTTCCTCCTGCCGGTTTGTACCGCGCCCGGAACCTGAGGGCACCACGAGCTGCAGGTAATCAACAATCATCAGCGAGAGCCCGCGATCACGCATGAGGCGGCGGGCCTTGGCACCCATTTCGAGAACGGTGGAAGAGGCAGAATCGTCGATCCAGATGGGCGCTTCGCCGAGTGTGGCAAGAGTGCCGGTAATCTTTCCCCAGTCGTCGCGATTCATGTGGCCTGTGCGGAACTTATGCGCATCCACGCGGGCCTCGGAGGCGAGCATGCGCAAAAGCAGCGACTCCTTCGACATTTCAAGGCTGAAGATGGCCACCGGCTCTTTGTGCCGCAGCGCCACGTTTCCCGCGATGTTGAGAGCTAAAGCCGTCTTCCCCATGGAAGGCCGCGCCGCGAGAATGATGAGCTCGGAAGGCTGCAAACCGGCAGTTTCATTGTCCAGCCCGGAATAACCCGTGGCCAACCCCGTGATGCGGCGGCCTTCGCTAAATATCTTCTCCAGACGCTCGAAGCCGTCCTGTACAACTTCCTTGATGCCAATGAGCCCGGCCCGAACGCGATCCTCGGCCAGCTGGAAAATAGCGTTTTCCGCGCGATCGAGAATCGTATCCGCCTCATCGCCGGCGGCCAGCGCCTGTTCCTGAATCGCGGCGGCCGAATGAATCAGACTGCGCAAGACGGCCTTTTCTTTCACGATGCGCGCGTAGTGCTCGACGTTTGTGACGCGCGGCAGCCCATCCGCCAGTTGCGAAATGTATGCGACGCCACCGGCCGATTCGAGCACGCCGTGGCTGCTCAGGGCCTCCATCAGCGTCACTGTATCGATTGCATGACGCTTTTCGCCCAGCTGAATCATGCGTTCGAAAATGTGCCGGTGCTGTGAAAGGAAGAAGTCCTCGGCGCGAAGGCGTTCGACGGCGGTATTGAGCGCGTGATTGTCGAGCAGCACGGCTCCCAGAATGCAGCGCTCCGCTTCGATATTACTTGGCAGCGGTCTTTCGATAGCAACTTCGGTCGGCATCTATTGTTCGCTTTAGTTTCGCCCAATCAATCCGGGCGCGCAAGTCCGATGTTTCGCTTCCGTTCTGGCGATTTCAGACGGGAGATTTTGCTTCCGGTTTGAGAGCGCATCGCATTGTGGGGAACATCCGCGCGCGCGTCAAGAATCTACTTCGCGTGGTGAATTGTGGAAATCACCCCGAGTGTGCAAAAGAACCTTTTTGACTGAGAGCGCTCAACAAAAAGAGGGGCGCCAGAAGCGGCGCCCTTTTTGAAACTATCTCTCTACGAAGAGTGTTGCCGGCTACTCTTCCTTGCGAACCGCGATTTTAATGTTGGCCGTTACTTCGCGGTACAGCCTGACCGGGACCTCGTATTCGCCAACCAGCTTGATCGGATCTGCGAGAACGATCTTCCGCTTATCGATGTTGTAGCCCTTTGCCTCAAGCGCCTCGGCAATGTCGCCCGACGTCACGGAGCCGAAAAGCTGGTCGTTATCGCCCGACTTGCGCGCGAACTCAAGCGAAACGCTGGCGAGCAGCCCGGCAAGCGTCGTAGCCGAGTCCTTCTCGGTGGCTTCCTTCTTCGCAAAAGCGGCCCGCATCTTTTCAAGCCGTTTCAGATTACCGGACGTCGCCTCTAGCGCCAGCTTGCGCGGCAGTAGAAAATTTCGAGCATACCCCTCCGCGACTTCCACCAGTTCACCGCGGTTGCCCAGCTTTTCAACATCTTCCTGGAGAATGATCTGCATGATTCAGCCCTCTGCTTTTCTTTCCGATTTCGTTCTCAAAACTTTCTCTCGACGCTAGACCTTGGATTGGACGCTGGCTGCCCGGGTCTACAGCTCTGCGGCGAAAGGCAGCAGCGCAATATTCTGCGCCCGCTTGATCGCAACGGTCAGCCAGCGCTGATGCCGGGCGCAGGTCCCGGTCATTCGGCGCGGAAGAATTTTTCCACGCTCCTGGATAAATGATGTGAGAACGTCGGCCTTTTTGTAGTCGATGTAATCAACTTTGTCGACGCAGAACCGGCAAACCTTTTTTTTCCGAACGAAGTTCCGCTTGCCCCGTTTGACCGGGCCGCCACCCCCTGGCCGAGGGCCCTGGGGACGAGGCCCTCCGGGCCCTCCTGAATGTCCTGACGAGGATGGCGGTCCCGAATGATGCTGCTGTGGTGCGTGTTCTTCTGCCATTCGATCTCTCCCTGATTAAATTGCCGCGGCGCTCTGCTCGCTGCCGGGGGCTGGCGCCGCTGTTGGAACCGTCTTGCGCGGGCGGCGCGCGGCTCGGCGCTCCCGGTGCCGCTTCAGTTTCTCTTGACGCTTCAATTCTTCGTCGACGCGAATCGTCATGTACTTAATCACTGCGTCCGCAACCTTCAGCCGCCTTTCGAGTTCTTTGACTACCTCTCCATTGGTCGAACGCACGTCCATGTATACGTAAAAGCCCTCGCGCAGCCTGCTGACGCGGTAGGCCATACGCTTGCGGCCCCACTTGTCTGTCTTTTCGATGCGCGAACCCTTCTCGGTGGCGGTGTGCTCCAGGGTCGCAATCACCTTGTCGATATCCGCCTCCGGCGTATCCGGCCGGCAAATAAAAATTAGGTCGTACTGACGCTCTTCCATAGCTCCTCGATTCCTTGCCGAATTCGGCAAGCATTGCTGTCTCTAATTTTCGTCCGCTGGCGGCACCTTGCGATTGAACTGCGACATCGCCTTGCTCACACCATCGGTACAAATCACCCGGATCGCTTCGGCCGCGTCGGCAATCAACTGGGCCGCAATCTCCCGCTCCGCCTTACCCATTTCCCGAAGCACGTACTCCCTAAGCTCTCCCCATATCTTGTCGGGGCCTATTCCCAGGCGTATCCGCAAAAACTCCTGGGTGCCTATCGAATTCACAATCGACTTCAGCCCGTTGTGCGTCCCGGCTGAACCGCGCTCGCGAATCCGCAGATTGCCCCAAGGCAAATCCACGTCATCCACCAGCACGATCATTTGCGCCGGGTCCAGGTCATACTTATCGAGCAGCATCTTCACCGAGACGCCGCTCAGATTCATGAACGTCTGCGGCTTCGCGAGAATCACTTCTTCTCCCGCGAAGTCGCCTCGGCCTACCAGCGCCTTCGCCTCGGGCCGGCTAACACGAATCCCAGACTCCTGACCGAGCCCATCTACCGCCAAAAACCCCAGATTGTGCGGCGTCCACTCATACTCAGGACCCGGGTTGCCGAGTCCGACGATCAATCTCATAAACCATGGCACCGGCGCTCTTGCCGGTGGTCCCCACCGAGCCAAAACGAGCTACTGCACTACCCCACAAGGTCTTATTTCTTCTTCTCGGTCTTTTCGGCCTTCGGAGCGGCTTCCGCGCCTTCTTCCCCTTCTTCTTCCTTCTTGCCCTTCTTGATGACTTCGGGCTCGGCTGCCGCGGTTTCCGTCGCCACGGCTGCTTCCGCCGCGGGTTCCTCTTCCTTCTTGAGTGTTACCACGTGCGCAATTACGCGAAGGGGATCGGTAATCAACTTCATCTTTTCGGGGTCCAGGGGAATGTCGCCGGCGCGCAACTGCTTGCCGATCATCAGGCCGCTGACGTCCACCTTGAATTCCTCAGGAATATCGCCGGGGAGGCACTCAAGCTCCACTTCACGCGTCACCACTTCGAATACGCCGCCCTGCATCTTCACGCCTTGCGGTTCGCCAAATGTGTGTACCGGAACGCGCACGCGCATGCGCACGTCCATGGCGATGCGCAGCAGATCGACGTGCAGGAGCGCCCCTGACAGGGGATCCACTTGCCAGTCCTTCATCATCGCTTTCTCTTCCGCTCCCGCGGCGACGCGGACCGTGAAAATCGTGTTGTGTCCCGTTTCCGAGCGCAGGATTTTCTTCACCTGCTTCGCGTTCACCGCCAGTGCCATGGAATCCTTGCGACCTCCGTAGAGAACCGCCGGTACCATTCCCGTCTGGCGGGTGCGCCGCGCTGCGTTTTTGCCGCGCTCCTCACGAACGATGCCTTCCAGTGTAAATGTTTCCATACGTCCCTTCCTCACCTGTTCCTTCACGCAATCCGGATCGCTCTGAATGCGTTAAATAAATAACTCGCTGATCGAAGTCTCTTCATGAATTGACTGAATTCCCCGCGCCAAGAGTTCCGCGACGCTAAGCACGGTGATCTTAGGCAGCTTCTGGGCGTTCCCGTTGAGCGGCACGGAATCCGTGACCACGACCTCCTCGATGCCCGAATTCATGATCCGCTCGGCGGCTGGCCCGGAAAATATAGGATGCGTGCAAGCGGCAAAAACTTTGGTCGCCCCGTGCTCGATCAATGCTTCCGCAGTCTTAACCAGGGTTCCCGCCGTGTCGATGATGTCGTCGATCACCAGCGCGGGCCGCCCCTCCACGTCCCCGATCAGGTTCATCACTTCGCTGACGTTCACATCAATGCGCCGCTTATCCACGATCGCCAGCGGGGCGTCGATTCTTTTCGCGAAAAGCCTAGCCCGCTCCACGCCGCCCGCATCCGGAGAAACCACCGTAATCGGCCCAAGCTTTTTCTTCTGAAAATACTCCACCAGCACGGGCGCGGCGTACAGGTGATCCACGGGTATGTTGAAATATCCTTGGATCTGCGGCGCATGCAGGTCCAGCGAAAGCACCCGGCTCGATCCCGCCGTCTCCAATAAATCCGCTACCAGCTTCGCCGAGATCGCCACGCGCGGCCGGTCCTTGCGGTCCTGCCGGGCGTACGGGTAATACGGAATCACAGGCGTAATGCGCCAAGCCGAGGCACGCTTGAAGGCGTCGATCATCAGCAGCAGCTGCATGAGGTGGAAATCCACCGGATTGCAGCATGGCTGCACGACGAAAACATCCGCCCCGCGTACGTTCTCTAAAATCTGATACCGCGTCTCACCGTCTGAAAATTTCCCGTGCTCAGCTTTGCCGCGGGGAACTCCCAAATATGCGCAGATGGCATCCGCCAAGGCGGGGTTCGCAGTCCCGCAAAAAACCTTGAATTTGCCGTCGCCCAAAGAAATCCCCTCAGCTGGTGACACGCCACCCTAATGCGCGGCCATATTTTTCCCTGGAAAGGGTCTCCACGACGAAAACCGAATCTTCCGGGAACGCTCGAGCGGCTCGGCGCGCCTGCGCTGGGTTTCGGTATACTCCGAACACCGCCGACCCGCTACCCGCCAGCGCGGCATCTGCGGCTCCTCGCTTGAGCAATCCCGCCCGGATTTCTCCGAGGCGCGGATGGCGGCTGAAAACAGGTCCCTCGAAGTCGTTCGAGACCGCCCGCGGCCGGCTCCAGCACAGAGCGCAGAATCCCCAGATGTTATGGGGTTTGGAACGATTTGTCAATTCCTCAGAGACCCACTGGTAAGCCTCCCTGGTGCTGACGCCGATTCCTCGGGGAGAAACCACCAGAATGGCCCGCTTGGGCGCATCTGTGAGTGGATAGATCTCGTCGCCGCGGTTAGTGGCAAGGGCTCGCCCGCCGAACAGAAAGAACGGCACGTCCGCGCCCAGGCCGGCGCCGATTTCCATGAGGCGGTCGAGCGGTACCGCCTTCTTCGTTAGCCGCAGCATCCCGATCAGCGCTGCTGCCGCGTCGCTTGATCCTCCCCCGAGTCCCCGAGCCACGGGAATGCGCTTTTCCAATCGCGCGCGTACGCCACCGCGAAAACCGATCTCGCCGCTGATCGCCTCGATCGCGCGGTAAATAAGATTCTCTGGTCCAAGCGGGAGATCCGGGTCGTCCGTCTCTAGGGCGATCCTTGGACCAGAGTCAAGCGACAGCTCGAGCGTGTCGTGAAGCGAAATCGCTTGAAAAATTGTGCGCAGCTCGTGATAGCCGTCAGGCCGGCGTCCCAAAACGTGCAGGCAAAGATTGATTTTCGCAAACGCGGGGAGGCGTACCGACCGTTTCATGCCGAGGGGGGTTACTGCGGTTTGACCGCGTCGGGTGAAGACTTCTGCGCCAGGCGCTTTTTCAGCGTTTTCAACTGCGCGTCGATCTCGCTTACCTTATCGGCTTCGTAGTCCGCGGGTGAGGCCTTCTGCCAGGCTGCCAACGATCGCTCCAGGAGGCCGGCCGCGCGTTCGTTCTGGCCTAACTTGAGGTATACATCGCCAAGATGGCTGAGAATCGTCGGGTCGCTACCGTCAAGTTCTACAGCCTTCTGAAGGTACTCCTCTGCCTCAGTCAGCTTGCCCTGCTTGTAGTATGCCCAGCCAAGGCTATCCAGGAAGGCGCCGTTGTTTGGATCCTGCTGCACCGCCTGCTGGATCAGCGTGGTGGCTTCTTCGAGCCGGATCCCCCGGTTCGCCAGCATATAGCCGTAGTAATTCAGCACGGCCGCATTGTTAGGGCTCGCGTCGAGGACCCGCCGGAACTGCTGCTCCGCCAGGTCATACTTTTTCTGACGCTCGTAGATAGCCCCAAGCATGTACCAGGCGGTTTCCTTGCCGTCCTGGTCGCGCGCCATCTGCTCGGCCTTTTGCGCCGACTGCTCGGCGTCCGCGTATTGCTTCCCGCGCTCTTGCACCTGGGCGATGTCGATATAAATTTCCTGGTCCGTGTCGTTCCCTTGCAGCAAGCTCTGGAGAATCTTCGTGCCCTGGATTGAGTCTGCCTTCTCGCCGTAAAGCATCGCGAGCGAAACGGTGAGCCCTGGATCTTTCGGAGAAGCCTCCAGCGCCTTTTTCGCCTCCGCAATCGCGGAATCGATTTGGTGACTGTCGCGGTAAGTTTCAATTAGCAGCAATTTTGCGCGCTTTTGAGCGTCAGGACCAAGCTTCTCCATCTCCTGGAACGTCTCAATCGCCTCGGGATATTTCTGAGCCTCCCGGTAGGCATGTCCCAGTTGCTCGTAAAGAATTGAAAGGGCGCTCGAGTTGTCCTCATTGCCGGCCTGGCTCTTGATGCCGCCAATGGCGTCTGTGAGCACTTTCACCGCATCGTCAAAACGATGCTGATCCTCATAGAGCAGGGCCTCGTTATAGAGGACCTCGATGCTCCCAGGGGAGAGCTGCTTCGCTTTCAAGAGGTTCGCCTCCGCTTCGTCAAGCTTTCCGAGGCGACGATCCAGTTGCGCCATCCGCAGATAGTTCTCCGCGGTTCCTGGCTCCAGCTGTGAAAGTTTCGTGTACTGCTCAAGCGCCTCTGCGTACTTGTCCTGCGACAGCAGGGCCTGCGCCAGCCCATGGCGATGCCCGGGATCGTCTGGATCCTCTTCCACGGATTTGCGATAGGCGCCTTCCGCCTTTGCGTAGTTTTTCTGCTGAGAGTATGCATCGCCCAGCAAATCATACGCGTCTGGTGAAGATGTATCCCCGGCGGCCTTTTCCAGCAGGTCAATGGCATCCTGCGATCTGCCTTCATCCACTAATAACTGGCTCAACTGCTCC
Organism: uncultured Acidobacteriota bacterium; assembly: GCA_963697575.1. Classification (GTDB taxonomy): domain Bacteria; phylum Acidobacteriota; class Terriglobia; order Acidiferrales; family UBA7541; genus Palsa-295. Next base: position 67,461 of record CAVOOP010000017.1, read on the forward strand.
AGAGCCTGGCCATTATCGGCGTCGTGATTGAGCACGCCGCGCAAAACCTTCTCGGCTTCGTCGTGACGGTTTTCAAAACGGTACAATCGCGCGAGCCAAAGAGCTGAAAAGGCGTCGTCCGGCTGGACCTTCAAAATCGCCTGGAATTGCTCTACAGCCCTCGCAAGATTTTCTTCCTGTGTCGGGCCGCCGGCCATATCCCCGAGATTCCGCACATAAATACGGGCCAACAGACGGTGTGCGTTCACATCGTCAGGATCTGCTTTCAGCGCAAGCTGCGCTTCGGCGATAGCCTCGCGTATTCGCTGCGACTTCGCGTAAATTTCCGCAAGCCGCTCCATGACCACGGATGAATCAGGCTGCAGTTCAAGGGCCTTCTTATAGGATTCGATCGACTGGGCTGCCACATCGGGACTGTTGGAAATTTCGTACTGCTGCTCCTGCAAATGACCCATCGTGAAGTAGTAATAAACGTCGCCCCGGGTACCTTCTGCCGCTTCTTTTGCATCGGGCGACGAGGCAGACTTACCCGGCCCTTCTTGTCCGACTGCCACGCCGGGAACCGATAAGTTCGCTGCTCCGAAAAGGAGGAGGAAAGCTACGGTATTAAAGATGGTTTTCATCGAATAGCAGCTCTGCCTATTATGGTATACGTCGCCGAGAGGGTCAAAGCTTTCCCGGTCGCAGGTTCCTCGGCTAATAATGGGACGCGAAAAAGCAAACTTTAGGTGCATCTATCAAACAAACCCCCGTCGGTGTCTAATGTTCTGGGCTGAGGGAGCACGCATGTCTCTGTTGTGGAAAAGCAGCGCCGCCCGGCAAAACGACGCTAGATTATTGAGCCGCGGCAGGTTGTGCGGTCCTTATTTCCTGTGCATCGGCTTACTTGTGTTGGTTCAGCCCAACTGTGGAAGCTCAATTGCCCCTCAGCGTCCTGGTAGGGGCCCGCGCCCTCCCTCGCGGTTTGCCTCCGGCTCAGCTTCCCAATTCTTGGAGGAGTCTTCGCCGCGTCATCCCCAACAGAGCCAGGAAGTTGCATTTCGCTTTTGGAACGTTACCGCGCAGCTTTCAGCCGGGCAAAGCAGCCGCAGTCTTTTCGCCGTGCAGACCGCGCCGATAGAGCAGCCCGGATACGCCCGCAAATCAACGCTTTCGGATTTTGCTTGGCTCGAAGGCAAGTGGTCGGGGTCTTGGGGTCCGCGCATCGCTGAACAAATTTGGACGCCGCCCAGGGCCGGGCAGATGCTGGGGTTATTCCGCGCTGTGGAAAACAACAATACCCTGGTTATTGAATTATTTTCACTAAGCGAGGCGCCCCACGGAGTGGAACTGCGTTTCCGCCACTTCACTCCGGCACTCGTGCCTTGGGAGCAAGCGGGCGCGACGACGATGAAACTTACAAGTCTTGATACAAAGGCCGCGATTTTCGAAAATGACGCCGGGGGCCAGCCCAAGCGCGACGTATTCACTCGAATCGATCCTGATACTTACATATTCAAGTCAGATATAGCGCCGGATACTGGTGCCGGGTACGCTACCGAAATCCGATACCATCGCCAAAAATGACGCGCCTCGCCCGCGGACACTCGATGTCAGTGCCGGAAATGCCGAACGCCGGTAAACACCATTGCCATCCCGAGTTTGTTTGCCGCGGCTATCACATCCGCATCGCGCACCGAACCGCCCGGCTGAATCACCGCCGTGGCCCCCGCGCTGCCCGCTTCCTCCACGCCGTCTGGAAAGGGGAAGAATGCATCAGAAGCAACAACCGTGCCGCCCAGTGGAAGGGCTGCTGTCCCGGCCTTCATCACAGCAATCTTCACGGAATCGACCCGGCTCATCTGCCCGGCGCCGATTCCAACGGACTGGCCCTCTCGCGCAAAAACAATCGCATTTGACTTCACGTGTTTCGAAACCTTCCAGGCGAACAGCAAGGCCCGGATCTCGGCGGCGGTTGGCGCACGTTCCGTCACGGTTTTCAATTCGGACTCGCTGAGTTCGTGCTTGTCGGCTTCCTGGACGAGCAGGCCGCCGGATATTCGCTTCAGCTCCAGCTCCTCGGGAGCATCTTCGCGCGGCATTTCGAGTAACCGCAGATTTTTCTTCGAGACGAACTTCTCAAGTGCCGCAGGCTCGTAACCCGGGGCCACAATGCATTCTACAAATAGCTTCGCGACTTCTTCCGCCGTAGCGGCATCGAGCGGTCGGTTGAACGCCATCACACCGCCAAAGGCGGATACGGGATCGCAAGCCAGCGCTTTCAGGTACGCCGCGCGCGAATTCTCCTGCTCGGCCGCGCCGCATGGATTGTTGTGCTTGATGATGGCAACAGCGGGGCGCTTGAACTCCGTGGCCAGCCCCAAGCCGCATCCAGATCGACGAGATTATTGTAGGAAAGCTCCTTTCCCTGGAGCTGCTGCGCCCCGGCAAGACCCGGGGCATTTGCTCCCGCGGGAATATAAAGCGCCGCGCCTTGATGCGGATTTTCCCCGTAGCGCATTGGCCGGCGCGTGCAAGCGCAAGTGGAGCCGCGCCGGCAACTGCTCCGGACGTTCGCCGATCTGGATGGAACCTGATTCGCCGACATCCGCTCCAGTTCGGTGGCAATTTCCCCATCGTACCGCGCCGTCAGTGCAAATGCCTTGCGCGCCAGCGAGCCGCGTAGCCAGGCTCAGTTCGCCATGCTCGACGAACTCCGCGGCGAATCGGCGGAATAATCGCCGGCGTCGGTAACCACCGCGACGCTCTGAAAGTTCTTGGCCGCCGACCGCACCATCGTGGGTCCGCCGATATCGATATTTTCGATAAGTTCCTCGGCGCTAACCCCCGGCTTTGCCGCCGTTGCCGAAAGGGATAGAGATTCACAACGACCAGATCGATCGGGACGATCAATGCTCGCTCGATCTGCTCTCGGTCTTCCGCCTCGCCACGCCGAAATAGAATCCCGCCATGAACCTTGGGGTGCAGGGTTTTACCCGCCCGCCCAGCATCTCCGGCCAACCGGTCAGTCGGCAACATCGCGAACAGCGATTCCTGCATCCCGCAGCAGTTTCGCCGTCCCGCCGGTAGAAACGATCTCGATGCCGCCCGAGGCAAGCTGCCTGGCAAATTCCACGACGCCTGTTTTGTCGTAGACGCTGATAAGCGCTCGTTCCATTGCCACTTGAAAGCCTCCTGATATGAATAGCCGTAGAATAAGAGCGGGTCAGTTTAAGCGTTTCTGCTCGATTCCGAAAGTGCCCGAATCTATTATTTTTATTCGTTGCTGCGTCCTTTGAGTCCGGCCCTCGTGGGGTGTTTGGGATCTAGACGCAACTGCCATTGTGGGGTTCCCGCTGGCTTTACTTATCGAGACTCCTCTTTCAGGCTCGCCAAATACAGGCGGTGGTTCTTTTCAGCACTGAGTACCTGAAGCGAGTATCCGTCGTCGAGAAGGCTATCAGGCCACCAGTCCCATTCGCCTCCGCCCGAATACAGAAGAAACCTTGGATTATCCCGGGCAAAGTCCGCAAAATCGTACACGTGAAGCGGAAGACAGCATTGTAGGTCAGCGAGTTGCTTGTCCAAAGAATCGCTGCCGCTGTACACGGCGGATTTTTCAGGATCGACTACCGCCACAAACCGTTTTCTCCATTCCGAAGTGGCGTAATAAGCAATCGGAACGTAATCGTGCCCGTCGGATATGACGATGGGAAGGTAATTGCTTGCCGACGATGAAGCCAATCGCTCGGCGGAATCTGCGGGAGAGACAAAGCTGCCGAACGCGCCGCTCTCCGCCTTCCAGAAATAGCCTTCTTGCAATGCCACTCCCACCAGTACAAATACGGCCAATAACGCAACACTTCTTTTGCCGAACATGCGGAGCGTGTAGGCCAAGGTGAGTGGGACGCCCAAGATCGCCAACAGCACATATCTCTCGACAAACCCGCCATGGGCAATCTTAATCGCAATAAATGCCACCACCGGCACACCCAGGAGCGCGAAGCCAAGCCAGTGTTCGTGCGAGGAATCCCTGGGTTCCTCGGACATGGTGCGCAACGCGACGATTGATAGGACCACAACGATGGCCACAGCAATCGGGGCGAACGTCTTCAAAAATAGAGCGTATGCGCTGGCCGTCCGAGCCAAACTGGGAAGCGCCCAGAAGTGCGCGCCATAAAATTCCTTCAGACTCTTCAGTTGCGGCCAGGAAACCGCCAGCGGAACGAGCCCAAGTCCCAGCGCGAACCAGACACTTAAACGAAGCTGTCGCGTCCTGAAAAATAAGGCGGCTTCCGAGACGGCAAATGGAACGAAGCCGAAAAGAGCATAAAAATGCAAAGACTCGGCCGTAGCGAAGCTGATCGCCATTAGAAGCATCCACGGCCACCGTGGAGCCCGCTGGTAACAAAATAAGGCGACCGCAATACAAGCGACCACCATGCCATAAGGCCGTGCTTCAATCGCGTAAGGATGGTAGAGGGGGGTCAGCAGCAGGACCGAGGAGCACGCCAACGCAACGGCGCTGTCGTTCCCCTTCCGGATGACCGCGAAAATGCACCAAAGTACGCAACCAAAAGCCGCGATGGAAGGAAGCCGGTACGCCACCAGTTCGTTCCCGGTAAGTTTCCGGGCAATATGTTCGATCAGGTAAAAGAGCGGAGGATTGCTGTCTTTAGCTCCTCTGAAGGCATTCCATAACCCTGAGATGCTGGCAGGTCTGGCCACGCCAACAGTGCAAAGCTCGTCATACCAGAACGGGCGGGATGCCGCGCTCCAGATATTCCGGAGGGCCGTGTAGGCGATTAATACCCATATGCCACAGGTTCCGAACTGCTCGGCCCGGTCACCAGCGAAAAATCCGTGGCCTCGCGGATTGCCACCGTGCTTCAGATGGTGTTGATCTGCCTCCACATTCAGGTTCGTGATGGATTGCCCCCCGAGCGATTCGAGTATTGCCAAACGCGAAAGGCCATTTCAGGCACAGCGCACGGGTAGATCGGACGCCGCCTCATTATCCCGCGACGGCGCTGTATTCGCGGCTTCGCGGACGGGTTAGCCCGCCGCGCGGATCTGGGGAAATCGGGTCCGATGTTGCAAGAAAAGCTTGCAGCAGAAAGAGCAATGCGTTGGACGGAATGTGCAGATTGAAATCGATGCAACTATGCAGCAAGAGACCGCTTAAGGCGACGATCGCTCCGGCGCGAAGTCCCCGTCCAAAATGGCTTCGCTCACTCTGAAAACCCTTCCGCCCTTCGCGATAAAGCAGACACAAGAATGCCATGCCGCATATTCCACCTGCCATGCCCGTTTCAGCCAGTACCTCGACGTAATCGTTGTGCACATGATCCACAACGTGGCCATCGTAGATCGTTTCATAGCGGGGATATACCGCAACGAGCGTTCCCAGACCCGATCCTGTCACCGGATGTGCGGAAAACATCCTGAATCCGCCCCTGATCATGGACGCCCGCCGCGAAAGAGAAAGATCCTGCCTAGCGACTGAAAATCTCTGTATGGCCTTGCCCGCCCCAAGCCACGCGACGAGGGCTAGAGCCGCCAAAGCAACGAATCCCAGCACGACGGTTCTTGAGCCCTCGCTCGAACGCCGCCTTACAGCCAACAATGCCAGAACGCAGAGCTCGAATGCGAACCCGATGATTCCCCCGCGAGACCCGGAAAGAACCAGCGCGCTAACCGGAACAATCGCCAGCACCGTGGCTAAAGGAAAAAGCTCCGCGGGAATGCCCCGAAAAACCATTAGTCCCAACCCCACGGGAAGCGTCAATTCCACAAAACCGGCGAAGTGGTTCCGGTTTACAAAGGGCCCGAACGAATCACCCTGGATGTTCAGACTCGATATCCAGTAAATCTCCTTCTCGGAAGTGAAATGCTGAACGATTCCCAGGAGCGAAACCGCAAAACAAAAAACAATCAGGAACCACGCCAGAATGGACAGATCGGACCTTGATTGAAATACCTGCACTGCAAGGAAAAAGAGAATAAGGTATGCAGAAAGCCTCAGTAATTCCAGCCTGGTCAAAAATGCATACGCAGTGCCGTAAAAAAGAAGCTGCAGAAGGCCGATCGCCACAAACGCCAGCAGGGGCCAAAGGAGAGGGTTCCAACGAAGCTTCGGGGCCTTGTCAAGAAAGGTCAGGGTGGACCATCCCATCAACAACAATGCTGCGCTGATTTCTAGGAGCGACGCCGACCAGACCTCCACCGCTCCAAACGCGAGCACGCTGAAGGCGATTGCCAGACACAAGCCTGCTCGGATCGCACTCATCGTCCTGTTGGGCTTGTTTCGCTCGCTGGCACGAGCGAGACGTCCGACAGCCACACTGTCCCGCTGATTTTACTGTCGAACATCTGGCTGGCGCTCCGCTCCAAGCGAACGAGAAGAAAGCAAGTGTCGGGCCCAGTCGGCACGTCCGCATTCACCAGCGCCCAGGGATGGGATCCCGTGAACTTGTCCGTGGTCACCTTCAAAGCCCCGGGGTGATTTGGATCGCCGATCCAGAACCGAACGCCGCTGTCAGTCGTGATCTCGTCTGTACGAAGACGTGCGTGAAAATGATAGGTGCGGCTCGGCTGAACCGGTACGAATTCCGCTGGCGCACTCAAGGCAACGTTCACGCCCCCGTTAAAATCCAGCCGCAGTGAGCGTCCCGGAGTTGATGGCGGTGGCGAATCAAAGGCGGCTGAGACACCGAGAGGAGAGTTCCAGCGCCAATCCAATCCGCCATTGGTGAAATCCCGGGAGAAATCCCCGTTCCACATCAGAGACTGGTTGCCGGCCGATTGTTTCGCTGGATCACTCGAAAGGCCGGCGCTGGCGATGGCCTCGCGCCAGACCCGGCGAGCGTCTTCCGACCGATCGAGCCCGATCAACTGATCGAGAAACGCGAATGCCCCGGATAGCGGGAGCGGTTTGCCCAGCGCTATCAGGCGCTTCCATACCGTGAGCGCAGCCTCGGGCTGACCAATCGATGCAAAAAACTGGAGTGCTTGCGAGTAAGCATCAACCGTCGGTGGAAGTGCATCATTGAGCAAAACACTTGCATCTTCGCTCGAACGCCACGTCCGGGAAATTGCCAGGGGAATGAGCTTGGGATCCGACGTAACCGCTTTTTGGATCATCCTGTAACCATCGGAATAGTCTTGCCGCCGTACCAGAAAGTTTCCGTAGTTCCACGCCACCAGCGCCGAGATCGGATAGGCGGCCTCGGCCCTTTCGAATGCGCGCTGAGCCCCGGCGAAATCGCCAACATCTTCGCACGCGCTGGCCAGATCCAGCCAGTAGTAAGAGGAATTCGGGTCGTCGTGAACGGCCTTCTCATATGCGCCCACGGCCTTCGAGGAATCCGGGTTCGCAAAATCCAATTGCCAAAAACGGCCCACCCGATCCCAGGCTTCGCCATCTCCAGGCAGGAGTTCCGCGCCGCGCTCTATTGAGGCAAGGCGCCCCGAATGAATTCGGCGGTTCGCAGTCCAGATCTCAGCCGATTGGAAGATTACGATTGCGGCAATTACGTAAGATCCGATCAGCAGGAACCACCGCTCCCTCGCGTTTTCGAGAGAAAGTTGCATGCTGCGGGTAATCTGCTACGGCATTAGCCTTTACGCAAGTCAATTTTCGCCTGGATTGAGACGGGCCGCACTTTCCAGGCAGCACTGACACGCAATCGGAGCTATTTCTTCTCTCCAAAACGATAAACGATCCCAATCGAGGCACGAAAGCTCGTCTTTGTACCGTTTCCGAAGAACTTGGTTGGCGCGTAATCGATCTGAATCAAACGAACCTCCCATCGGGTCTTGTAGACCATATCGAAACCTCCTCCGGCTTCCCATGCCATCGCCGAATCCGTGCTCACGGCATGCGGAAAACCACCATACGCCGGGAAGGAGTCCCGGTAGAATCCTTCTCCAAACAAAACGTGTGCAAACGGAGTGAACTTGCGCCGATGCTTGAAAGGATAAAACTGCGGACCTGCGAGAAAGCTATAAATGCTCAGATTGCCGTTCAGCCCCTGGTCTCTGAAACCCGCCGTTACCTCTACTGCCGCGCTGATGCGGCTGAGGATGTTGTAATCAAGCGATCCGTAACCGCCGTTCAAACCCACTCGCACCTGGCCCGTTGGATTATACGTGCGGATGCTGTAGCCTCCGGAAACCTCATAACGCGAAACATAGGGTGGCGGCAGGGGTTTCGCAGGCGCCGTTTCCGCCGGAGGGGTCTGCGCCGCTGGGGCCTGGGCAGTCTGCCCTGGCGTTGAAACCATGAAAAGCAAAACGAATCCGCAAAGCGCGCTCAGGTGCTTCATCTACAGCGTCCTCCAGTGAACGTTCCTCGTGTTAGCGAGTGTGCGTTAAATCGAGAATTGCATTCTCGCACGAGTGTTCGGACTTGACCACCGTCCACGGAGCGGGGAGCGTCATTAACAAATGAGAAAGGCCGCCCGCCCCTCTTGGGCTTGCGGCCTTTCTCACTTTGAAGGCGACTGCTTTTGGTCGCCTAACTGACTGTGACGTTGACAGTAACGGTATGGGTCACGGTACCCGAGGTGCCCGTTATCGTCACCGGATAGGTACCGGCTGGGGTTTGCAGAGGATTGCTGCAGCCAGCCAATACGACGAGCAGCGCCGCCGCGCCGGCAAGTCCCAGCCGCGTCCTGAACCGCCGGGCCACCGGCAACATGAGCAGCAACATTAACGCGAAAGCCGTCAGCGCTATTTGCTGCATCGAGATTGGCGGCCTTTTAACGGATGCCGGTGGAATCAGCGCTGATCCCTGCGTCGTCACCATCACGTTTGCCGTCGCTGGAGCAGTAACCGGAACAGACGGTGCGGTGCAAGTTCCGTCTGGAATTGTTATGGAGCAGGAAAGCGTAACGGCCCCCGTAAAGCCGCCCACGCCGCCCACCGTTACTGCAACCGATGCCGTGGCCCCGGGAGCTACCGTTACAGGCTGGGCGCTAACCGTGAAATCCCAAGCGGTTCCGGTCAAGTTAAGCGTCTGGGGACTTCCCGCGGCGTTGTCCGCGATGTTAAGAATCGCCGCCTGCGCTCCACTCGCACCCGCGGGTGGTGTGAAGGTGACATTGATCACGCAAGTGTTGCCCGGCGTTACCGCGGCACCGCTCGTACAGGTGGTTCCGCTGGCAATTGCAAAATCGGCAGAGTTGGTTCCCGAGACAGAGGGCGCTGCAGTGATGTTCAGGTTGGCGTTGCCGGTATTTTTCACAGTCACGGTCTGCGCGGTGGCCGTGGTTGTGACGAGCTGGCCTGTGAACGTAAGTGACGATGGCGTCACGGTTACGGTTGGCGCGGCGGCTGAGCCGGTGCCCGTCAGGCTAATGGTTTGCGGGCTATTCGCGGCGTTATCCGTGATCGTCAACGTCGCAGACCGCGCTCCTGTGGCGCCGGGCGTGAATGTAATGTTGATGACGCAGCTTGAAGTTGGCGCCACGGGGCTCGTCGTCGTGCAGGTGGTCCCGCTCGCGATGGCAAATTCCGTGCTGCCAGTCGATGGAGCAACCGAGAAGATCAGGTTCCCGGTGCCCCCGTTCGTTACCGTCACACTCTGCGCGGCGCTGGTTGTGCCAACTGGCTGAGGCGTCGCGAAATTCAGCGTGGTCGTCGGATTCAGCGTTACGGTCGGTATCGTACCCGTCCCCGTCAGGGTGAAAATCTCAGTCTGGGCAGGGTTCGATGAAAATCCCGCCGTATACGCAACAGAAAGCGTGGCCGTCTCCGCTGCGCTCGTGGAAGGCGTGAATACCACTCCGATGGCGCACGAAGCCCCCGCTGCCAGGGATGCGGTGCAGGCAGGAGTCGAGCCGGAGATCGCAGGCGTAGCTACAAAGTCAGTCGAATTTGTGCCGGACACTGTCACCGGAAGCGGGACGGGAACCGCCGCGCTCGTGTTGTTGGTTAAGATGACGCTCTGAGATAGAGAGGCCGTATGAATCAACTGGTTTCCAAATCCCACGGGGCAAGGCGAAGCTGCGGCTGTACTTGCGCACGCCGTTGATCCGACGGAAAACCCTACCGTGGGTATCAGAGATAGCTTTGAAACAAAGGCAGCCGATAAAGCGCCGCCCGGCAATGTCGTCTGAAACGAGCCCGTCGAAACAGGAAAATCCGACGAATAGGTTTGACCCGTCAAATAGACATTTCCGAGGGTGTCGAGAGCCACCCCATAGCCCTGATCCGTGTAATTCGTTGAGGATACGGTTGTTCCGCTTCCTCCAAAGTAGCTGGAATAAAGCAAATCCGCGGCTCCGTTGCCGCCCGGATTAATTTTCGATACGAAAGGATCGCCGATGGAAGAGCCGCTCAACGCGATCTTGTAAGCCCCTGGTGTTACCGGGAAGTTAGAGGACTGACTCGTTCCCGTGACGATGACGTTTCCAAGAGCGTCTACTCGAACGCTGTTCCCAGTGTCGCCCACCGTTCCGCCCAGAAGCACGGAATAAGGGGGGGCGCCGTTCACGGTCGTATTCAGCTTGGTTATAAACGCCACGCCACTGACGCTTGCGGGGGAAGGGAATTTGCCAGGTGTGCTTTGTGTTTCGGTCGTGGTGAAATTCGAAGAAGTCGTCTGGCCCGTCACGAAAACCGTCCCGCTTCCGCCCAAGGCAATGCCGTTTCCCAGCTCAGATGTTGAGCCACCTACATATGTGGAATACACCAGTGAATTCACGCCGGTAAGAGTGGTATTCACCGCCGCGACAAAGGCGGTCGCGTTGGTATTCGGAGCGGCCGTCAACCATCCCTCGATGTTTGGAAACGTACCCGTCGAGCTCATATTGGGGAAATTCGTAGAAGCTGTCGTTCCCACAATGTAGGCGATTTTGCTGGAATCCACTGCAAGCGCCCAGCCGATATCGCCCCCAAACGGATTGGTCTGGGCGTCGTTACCTCCCAGATAGGTGGAATAGACGATCGCATTGGTCGAGGCTGTGGTGTTTACAACAGTGAGGAACGCGTTTCCGGAAGCATTGGGCAGCGTCGTTTGTGCCCCGTTTACTATCGGGAAGTTAGGTACCGCTCCTGCCGTCGAAAGAGCTTCTCCCGTGATATACGCATCTTGGTTCGAATCGACTGCTATCCCGTGTCCCAGGTCGCCGGCGTTTGAGCTCGCCAGGTAGCTCGAGTAAAGAACTGAACTGTTTCCGCTCACGTAGGGATTCAGCTTGGTTATAAAAGCGTTTCCACTGGTTGGCGCGCCGCCTGTGGGCGCCGTGGAATTGTAGGGAGTAACGATCGTGCTAAGTGGAAAATTGTCTGAAAATGTCTGCCCCGTGACGTAAACGCAGTACCCGGGAGCGCTCGCGTTCATGCAGGTGGTATTGGCGGCCGGATCGACTGCCACGGAATATCCTACGTCCCCACCGTCACCGCTTAAGTAGCTGAAGTAGAGTTCCTTGGTTCCCGTCGGGTCGATTTCGGAAACAAATACTCCGCCCTGCGTGCCAATGCCTGCGTCGGGCGTTCCCAGCCCTACGGTCGTGGCCGGGGTCGTGGTAAGTGGGAACGAAGCGTTGTAGGTCACGCCTGTGACAAACGCATTGCCTGCTCCATCAACAGCAATGCTGAGTCCGGAGTCGCCGGGACTGGCGCTTCCGCCGAGATAGGTCGAATAGTTGAGCACCGGATCGATTACGAGGGGTAGGGCATGGTCGTACGTGGAAACGGCAAAGTGAACCTCGCCGTTCTTTGCAAGCAGGTAGCCGCCCGAGACCTCCTCTTTTTCGCCGTTACCCTTTCGCTGATAAATGACCGGCTTCTCAAAGCTCACCTGGCCGGAAGAGATCTTCAGAACCAGATTTCCTTGATTATCAATGTGCTTTTCCCTGCTTCCCGCAAACTTGAGGGCGATAACCTTGGGATCGGCTCCCGGGGAGACCAAAAAGTCATATTCGAGCCGGTGCTGGTTGCCGTAAAACGCCAGATCGACTCCCGGATACACGCCTTCGTATTGAACTCGTCCGTAAGACGGTACGTTGGTAACCCAATTCCTGCGGTCGTTGCCTGCAAAATAGTTTGCTTTCCGGTCAAGTTGATTCATCGCTTTGATTTCTGTTGAGGCATTCGAACCGGGAAGCTGTAAACGAAGCACGGAAGCCTTGCGCGTCAAACCGTCAGACGGGCGCAACAGGTTCCCGGGGCCGTGACTCGAAGATATCGGGGCCCGCGGTTGCCACAGCGTCAGCACCGCTTCTTTCCGGGTCAGGAAAAGCTCGTAACCGCTCCCGTGGGTCAGATAGTCCACCTGAGCGTCGGTCTGTCCCATGTTTCGCTCAAAGGCCAGCGGCAGCTTTCCATAGGATTCGAGTGCCTGTATCTCAGTCTCGCCGTACGACGATTTGCCCGGGGAATTCGTCGCAACAGATTGTTCGCGGCCATCGGCTTTTCGCACGAATTCTTCTTGAGTGCGGAGGAGCGTTAGGAGGAATGCCAGAATCGGGATGGTAACCAGCACAATGGCGTATACACTCGCCTTCGACGACGAAACCCTCATTTTCATCGCAAAGCTCCTCGTGATTTTCACTCGCCTGGAGATTCGATCGCTTCCGACTTTCCCTGGGGATGTGGAAGCAGAAAGTGTCTATTTCGTCTGGATGGTAGCACGGTTTCAAAGTGGTACACCCTGAAGTACCGAGCACGGTGCCCACAGAATTAAGGGTGTTCTGAGCGAGGAAAACCGCAGTACAGCTTTTACCCTAGTACTGAGTCTCTCGTGATTAGACTGCAGCAGGCTGCGATCTGGCTAGCGTCTCTTCGAGCTTCTAGCGCCTTGCCCTGAACCGCAGACGCAATTCTTCCCAGTATCGAGAATTCCTGGGCCCGCCCTTGATTGTCCAGGATGCTATTTGCGTAAGTATTTGCAGCGAGTGAGAGAAGCAGGCTTCGCGGAGAGATCGCTGTGACTGAAGCCTCACTTCGAGAATCTTGATAGTCTAACAGGTATATTCTATGCAAAGGCAAAGAACGAGATTCGAACCTCAATCCTTCCTCACTTGACACGCGCCGTTTGTCTCGTTTCGAAAGAGGCGCGGTCTCAGGGAGGTCGCGATACAAAAGCGCCATCGACTCTGGCCAGAGACACACCCCGGGATATGCGGGCTGAGCGTAGATAACGCCGCTTCGCTCTTCAAGTGCCGTTATGTCATCTGCGAGCACCAGGTGTCCCCGTTGCGCCAGGGCCGCGGCAATCGTCGACTTGCCCGCCCCCGGCGCCCCCAGAAACGCAACTGCCCGTCCATTGATCGATACCGCGCTTGCATGAAGACAGATCACGCCGCGATATCTCAGTAAAACTCCAAGCACGGGGCCCAACAAATACGACGTTACCTCCTCGATCGTGGAACTGTTGGGCCACACTGCCCAAACCCGCGTCCCTTTGCGATCCAGCCAGAACTGATGGCCGTCGCTATAGTCCAGCCTGGAATAGGCGCCGTCGTTGATCTGCCATATGCGGAGCGCTGGCGCACCCGCTGCGTCTCGATAAGCACTGGCATAGGTCAGGATCGGCCCTTTGGAAGCCACTTCAGGCTCGGGCGCGGCGCCGAAGTGCAGTTCACAATCTGGAGGTTCGGAAAACTGTTCCTCTAGGAGTGGCGGGATAAGTCTGATGTCAGACTGAATCTTCAAACCAAAAGCAGAATAGTGGAAGGCGACCACGTTGTGTGCAGCGAAACTCTTACGAAGATTGAGAAGTAAAAGACGCTGGCCTAAACGTGCGTTTTCGTATGGCCAATGATGCGCCCACTGTCTGAATTGCCGTGAGTTCCCACTGCCTTCGTCAGTTCTACTACCGTGCCATATACGATCAGTTCTGGTGGCGAATACGATTTCTTCGGTCCTGGATTAGCCTTTACAGCCATTTATAGGACCTCCGTGTCTAAGTTATAGCGGACCTTCCGGGCCGACTGCAACCAAAAGTTCAGGCAGAGCGGCCTTATTGTTACGTATGCCTTCTCCGGATTTTGTTCTGCTGCGATTTTTCCGACTTGCGATTGGTTCACATAGTCTTCCATCTCTCCGCATAATCTTAAAGCGTCCGGCCACGCAGCATCTGGTTTCCGAAGCATTTCAACCAGCGGATGCACCGCCAGAGGAGTCTTTGCTCTCCGGCAAGTCATCTCGGGAAGTCGAGTCGTCATCGCCCTTCGCAGCAATGCCTTCTTGAAGAACCACGGGAACGGCGGCAGCGACAGCAGGTAGTTCACCATTCTCACATCCAGAAACGGGTACCGCACCTCGACCGCACACCTGGTCACACCGGGATCGGAACATTCGAACAGGTAATTCCAGTTGGGTAAGGCGAGCGAAGCGTGCGCCCTGGGGAGCAGCGGGTGAGTCAGCGGGCCAATCAACCGGTGATTATTCCAGCGTTCCGCTAAGCCCAGACGGTTTGCAAACTCGGGCCGAATCCATGGCGGGAACTGTCGTTCTTCGGCATCCTTTCTGACCAATCGGGCAGCACGCACACGCAACCCGCGCCAGGGAAACGGCCTGATCCGGAGAAAATGAGCTAGGTCAGCGCAAAACCTCGCCCATTCGCCCCTTCGCAACAGATCCCGGGCGTAAGGCCACATCTGAAAATCCATCAAGTTATCCGGACCCTCGCCGGAAAGTACGACCCGGCAGTTTGAAGCAATCCTCTCGAATTCGGCGAATTGACCCGCTAAGAAAGGATCATCGACGGGTTCGGGTGAAAGCCGCGCCGGATTATCCCAACCTTCAAATGGCTTGACGTTATCCCCAGCTAACAGTTCGATCGGGATGCCCAGGTACTCTGCTGTCTTTCGGGCGTAGAAGCCTTCCTGGTCATTGAATAGCTTTTCATGAACCATCGTATAAGCGCGCAGGGCCGTGGACCCTGCGCTGCTCGCGGCGAGTTGCCGCGCTGTCGCTGCTACGGCACCCGAATCAAGCCCGCCGCTCAGCAGGATTCCAACGCGGTCTGTTCGCAGGCGATCGGCCACTGCCACCGTTAGAATTTCATCGAAATGCTCCACGTATTCTTCGTCCCGCTTGTAGCGGATTCTGCCATCGACAGGCGGCGACCAATAGCGCTCCGTTTGCAACTCCGTCGCGGAAACCGTAAGACTATGAGCCGGCGGCAAACGCTGGATATCCCGAAACGTCGTTGTAGCGATTTCGCAATTCAATCCGAACAGAAGAAAATCGCCGATCGCCGCCTCATTCAATTTGTCGGAAATTTCCGGATGCATCCGCAGGCAGTTGAGAGTATTGCTGAAGAGAAACAGGTCTTCTTTCGCGGCATAAAAAAATGGCTTGATGCCAAAGTGATCGCGCGCGCAGAAAAGCCTCGCCCGCGCCGCATCCCACACCGCGAAGGCAAAATCTCCTTGTAAGTGCAGCACGCACTTGTCGCCCCAGACATCGTAGGCGTGCAGGATCAACTCGGGATCAGCCGCCGTAACTTCAACCTTGCGGCCCGCCGCGTCGAGTTTCTCAACTAATTCGGCGCGGCAATCGATTCGAGCGTCGGCGGTAATCCAAAGCCGGCCGGCCAAGCTTGTTGGTTGATGCTCGCCGGCGGCCTCGCGAGTCGTGCGCAGCACCGTGTGTCCGAACCCGACCGCACCCGCATCCAACCAGATTCCTTGGCCGTCGGGCCCGCGATACGCCAGAAAATTGGTGAGTGACTGCAGGAGGGCGCGCTTTACTGGAACGCCATGCCGCCGGAAGATTCCGACGATTCCGCTCAACGCCTGTGGCTCTCCATCAATTCGGCTGGCCCAGCGAAGGGAATAAAATCGCTCCGGGTGCTGACCGGGTCACACAAAGGCGCGCCTTCGAATTCCACCCACGCATGTGCCTCGAAACGCCCCTTCTCCTTGCGGGCGCCAAGCCGCAGGTCGGCCGCGACTCCGTGCCGCCTGAGTTGCCACCACAGCACCAGCGCGCGGTCCAGGCAGTTCGGCCGAAAAAACAGGCGGCGTTCCGCGGCGCAGTGCATTCTCACAATCGTGGCGCACATAGCTGCAAGCGTTCCGCCATGCGCTTGCTCGCGAGGCGCCGGAGTCAGCCCGGTGACCACTTTTTTCCAGAGACGGAAACCAAAAAGCCGCAGTCCCACGTACGTTACCGCGAGCGCCAGGAATGATTGAAAGGCGATCCGTTTCTCGAAGGCGCTAAGCCGGAGATAGCGTAAAGTTCTCATTGCCATTGCGCGCTGAGTTGTACCCACTGCAAATTACTAGGGAGTCCGATGGACCACCTGAATGAGTCCCTCCGCCTGCATCTTTTCGAGCAAGCCTACAAGGTCCCTTTCACACAAGTCCTTCTCGACCTCATATTCTTCAAGCAGGGAGTCGCGTAGCTCTGCTATTGTCATTTGCTTCTGCAAAAGTAATTTCCACACCGACGCTCCCACTTCGTTCAATCCGTAATAAACGCTGTTCTTGATTCCCAATATCACCGACTCATTGCCAACCGCGCAGGAAACCTGGTCGGAAGCTGCGGTCACAATCGTATTAGGGGAAAGGGAAATCATTTCGGTTCTTCCCAAAATCTAAGGTTTACATCCTCGCTACATTCTAACGGGTGTGGACTCGAAAACAACGGGCATCGCTAGGAGATAGCCCTATCGATCACATCGAGTTGCATGATGTTACATGGCCCCACGCGATCTCAACCGGGCTTTATCGCCTATGAAGCGCACGGTTTGGCTCGTTTTGTGGATGGAAGGATCGCTTCAGCAGACAGAGTGCAGCGATACCCCCCAGGCTTTGGTCCTACGAGTGGTGTCGCCCGGCAGAATTGAGTTTATATTCACCGATCTTGCGGCTAAGGGTATTGCGATGAATTCCAAGCACTTTCGCGGCCTTGCACTGGTTCCCGCTGGAGCGTTCCAGCACGCGCTTGATAAACTTTTTCTCGAATTCCGTTACCGCCTCCTCCAGCAAAATGCCGCGATCGACCATCAGCCCGACCACCTGTTCCAATTGCTCTTTCACGTTAGCACGCTCCGCGGGAGAGGCTGTCTATATTGGACGTAGCAACGCGCGGCACCCGAACGCGCGGGAAAACACCTATAGATAAAGCGCCGCTCCGTTCTGGATTCAGCTTGTCAGCGCGGCATTAAGGAAGTGCGTGGCCCGTGATCCGTTCGTAAGATTCTCGGTATTTGTTCCTTGTGCCCGCTACGACATCCGCGGGCAGTTCCGGACCTGGAGGCTGCTTGTTCCAGCCGATTCGCTCCAGATAATCCCGGACATACTGTTTATCGAACGAAGGCTGGGTCTTTCCTGGCTCATATTCATCGGAAGGCCAGAAACGGGAGGAATCGGGCGTGAGTGCCTCATCGATCCAGATCAGCTCGTCTCCCAGCAGCCCAAACTCAAACTTTGTATCTGCAATAATGATGCCATGTGTGGCCGCATGTTCCGCCGCCCGCTTATACAGTGTAAGACTCGTTTCCCGAAGCCGTTCGGCAAGCTTCTTGCCCACGCGCGAAACCGTCTCTTCAAATGAAATATTCTCGTCGTGCCCCGTTGTCGCCTTTGTCGACGGCGTAAAAATCGCTTCAGGCAGCCGGTCGGACTCGCGCAGCCCTTTCGGAAGCGGAATTCCGCAGATGCCGCCCGTCTTCTGGTAATCCTTCCAGCCCGACCCCGAAATATACCCGCGTACTACGCATTCGATGGGCACCGGCTCGGTGCGCCGCACGAGCATTCCTCGGCCCTCGAGCAAATCAGCGTAAGGCGCCAGCTCCCCGCCGAAATGATCCGCGGAAATCACATGGTGTGCCACCACGTCGGCGAGTTTCTCGAACCAGAAAAGTGAAAGCTGCGTCAGCACGCGCCCTTTATCGGGAATCGGCGTGGGCAGCACCACATCGAACGCCGAAAGGCGGTCGGTGGCCACGATCAGCAGCCGGTCGTCCCCCACCTCATAGATGTCGCGAACCTTCCCGCGTCCGCGAAGTTTCAGTCCAGGAAAATTTGTCTGCGCAATAACTGTATTCATTTTTGGAGAAGCCACGCGATTGATCCTTGTACTGGAAGGGCGGTAGTTTAGCGCAAGGGAAAAACTTGTCAACGGCTAAGCGCGGTTTCTTGCACGTCTCCTGTGGAAAGGTCCGGTCGATTACGAGACGGCTGCCTTGTAGGTCGCGGCTTCAGCCGCGACAAAAGGTCCGGCGCAACAGCGCCCTCCTCTCGCGGCGAAGTTCCCGCCAGCCTTCCTCCCTCCTCAACCTCCTCTGCCTACACGTTGAAACACCCCTACCTTGTCTCGATCGGCCGTCCTCTGCTCGTTTGACGCGGGTCACACGCAACCCTACACTGTGTCCCCTGATCTTGCGCGGCCGCACTTTTCTTGGGAGAAATTATGACAACGGAATTGAAAGGCAAAGTTGGGCTCGTGACCGGCGGCACTTCGGGTATCGGCCGTGATACCGCCGTACTTTTCGCGAAGGCAGGAGCCAAAGTGGTGGTCGCGGGCCGCCGCGAAGCGGAAGGAACAGAAACCATCGATCTGATCCATGCCGCCGGCGGCGAGGGCATGTTCGTGAAGGCCGACGTGTCGAAAGCCTCCCAAGTTGAAATGCTCGTCCAGAAAACGGTAGAGAGGTTTGGCCGCTTGGATGTCGCCTTCAATAATGCCGGGATCGAGGGCACCTGGACGCCCATCACCGAGCAATCCGAAGAAGACTGGGATCGTACCATCGACATCAACCTCAAGGGCGTCTGGCTCTGCCTCAAGTACGAAATTCGCCAGATGCTCAAGCAGGGCGGAGGCGGAGCTATCGTAAACATGGCGTCCGCCGCGGGCCTGATAGGTCTGGCCGGGGCAGCCACGTATAGCGCGAGCAAGCACGGCGTGATCGGATTGACGAAGACCGCTGCTCTCGAAAACGCCCGTAAAGGCATCCGGGTAAACGTCGTCTGCCCGGCGGTGATCGAGACGCCTATGGCCGGGCGTGCCTATAGTGAGCCGGAAACCCACAAGTTTGTAGTCGGTCTGCATCCCATCGGCCGTTTTGGGAGGCCTGAGGAAATCTCAGAAGCCGTGTTGTGGATGTGTTCCGACCATGCGTCCTTCATGACAGGCCAATCCCTGGTTCTGGATGGCGGCTTGCTGGCCGGTGTCAATCCACCGCGCTAGCTGCACTTTGTCGCACGTATCCTGTGGGAAGCTACGTTTGCTTCAGACGATTTTTACAAGAATATCTATAACTGAAAGGGTGGTGTTGGCCGGGGACGCAAGATAAGATTATGCCGAAACGGGAAACACATTAGAGCTTCCGTTTCCAGACACTGAGAGCTTCTGCTACGCGGCGTTGCTGGCGGCAGCAGCGGGAACCAGCGACTCCGCGGCATCGTCTTCCCACTTCACCGACACGAGTTTCGATACGCCCGGTTCCTGCATCGTCACGCCGTAGAGCACCGAACCCATCTCCATGGTTTTCCGGTTGTGCGTTACGACGATGAACTGCGTCTGCCCGCACATATCCGAAAGCATCTTGTTGAACCGCCCCACGTTGGCTTCGTCGAGAGGCGCATCCACTTCGTCCAGGATGCAGAAAGGGCTGGGCCGGAACCGGAACACCGCGATCAGCAGCGCCAGCGCCGTAAGCGCCTTCTCGCCGCCCGAAAGCAGCAAAATATTCTGCAGCCGCTTTCCGGGGGGCTGCGCGGCGATATCGATTCCTGTTTCGCCGGAGCTGTCGGGCTCGCCCAGGCGCATCTCGCCCGTCCCGCCTCCAAACAGCGATTGGAACGCGATGGCGAAGTGCGCGTTGATAAAATTGAAGGCTTCCTCGAACTTCTGGCGCGACACCTGGTCGAGTTCGTTGATAGTCAACTGCGTATTCTCAATGGATTGGATCAGGTCGTCCCGCTCTCGCCGCAGGAATTCTTCTCGTTTCTCGCATTCGCGGTATTCATCGAGCGCCATCATGTTTACCGGGCCCATGGCTTCCGCCCGAGCCTTCATCTCGTTGTAGCTCGTTTCCGCCGCGATGAGGTTTTCGCCCACCAGCAGTTCCGAGCCCTGCGCGATGAGCTCCTCGGGTTGCGCGTTGAGCTCCGCCACGCAGGTCTGCCGGAGATAGTCGCGATCAGCGTCATTGCGCGCCCGCTCAATCTGGCGCTGGTTGCGCTCGTTGCGCAACTCCTCGAGGGATTGGCGCTTGCCGCGCAGCTCTTCGTCGATCTTGCCAGTACGTGACCGGGCTTCCTCCCACTCTTGTTCGAGGCCCCCCTGCTTTGCCTCGAGGCGTTCCCTGTCTTTGCGCAAATTATCCACGAGTGTCGCGAGCTGCTCCGAAGCACTCTCCAGTTCCGTCTTCTCCGTCAGCAGACGGCCGTGCTGCTGGCGCAAGGAGACGTCTCTTTGTCCGGCTTGTGCGAGTTCATCCGACAGGCGCCGCTCCATCGCAACGGCACTGGCCAGCCGCTCCGCCATAGTGGCCAGCTCTTCACGTCGCGCGACCACCCGCTCCTGAAACACCTGGAAATCATGCCGGAGCTTGATGAGTTTTTCCGTGGCGCCGGCGGCCTCCGCTTCGGCCGCCTCGCGGGAACGCTGGGCTTCCTCATGCTCGCGCTGCGCCTGTTCTGCCCGGGATCGAGATCCTTCAGCCTCCTCGTGCAGCCGCAGGATTTCCCGGCGCTCCGTCCCTAACTGTTCCTCGATCCGCCGGAACTCGCTGCGGACTTGATCGCGCTGATGGGTGGCTGCCACCAGGGATTTCTCTGCTTCCACGTGCTGCGCCCTGGCTAAAGCAAGCTCCTGTTCGCCGGCTGCAATCGCCTCTTCCAACCGCGATAGTTCGGTTTGCTGTTCCCGCGCAGTCGCTTCCAGCCTTGTTGCCTCGGTTTCATGCTGGCGCAACTCGCGCTTGAGAGCGAGGGGTCCCGCATCGCCCTTGCGTCCGCCAGCAACCATGCGCCCGTGATAGCACGTTCCATCTGCCGTCAAAAAATAAGCCTGAGCATTGTCGCGCGCCAGGGTCTCGGCCGCCTCGGCGGTTTCGACGATATACGCGGCGCGAAGCTTGGAAACAAATTGTTTCGCCGCAGGGCCTAGGGGTTCGCGGAACTCTACAAGCTGATCGAGCCGCGCAAGCACTCCCTCGGGTTGGGGCGCCTCCGCCACGGCATCCGCCGGCGTTACGTTCGATTTCTGCAGCGAATCGACGAAGAATGTGGCGCGCCCGCCCATTTCCTCGCGCAGCAACGCCACGCCCGCCCTCGCCTGATCGAACGATTCCACAACCACATACTCGAGCTCGTCGCGAAGAAACTGCTCGATCGCGGATTCATACTTCTCCTGCACTTCCGCATAGTCCGCAAGCAGACCCACGGCCCGGAAGCCTCGCGCGGTTCCTGCGCCATTGGCGTTGAAAAGCTTCTGGACGGCATCCGCGGTATAGGCGCGTTCGCTCAGGATGTGATCGATCGAGGCGCGTTTCGCGCGCTCGCCGGAGAGATCTTCGCGGGTCTTCTCGATCTGCCGGGTCGTATCCTGCTGTGAGCGGCGAAGCTCCACGAGGTTGGCTTGCGAATCTCTCACGGCCGCGCCCAGTTCCTGCGCGCGCTGCCCGGCTTGTTCGAACGCGGAGTCTGCTGCCTGCACGCGTTCCGACAAACCCGAGCACTGGGATTCCATTTCACGAAGCACTTCGGCGCGCTGCTCCTCGGCCGCCGCATACCTCGCGGCCGCTTCTTCAGCCTGGCGCGATTCGGCTTGCTGGCGCGCGGATTCTGCAACCAGACGGCTCGCCAGTTGTCTCAGCTCTTCTACGCGCCACTCGAGCTGCTGCTGTTCCGCCGCGCTTACCGAGGCGTTCTCTGTGGTTTCGCGAAGTCCGGCTTCCAAGGCTGCCGTCTGACCGCGCAGAGTGGCGACGGCTCCCTGCTGCTGCGAAAGGCGCGCATTCAGCTCGGTTGTCGCGCGCTCGGCCTGTTCAATTTCGGCGCCAAGTTGCGAGGCGCGCAATTCAAGCTGCGCCCCCTGCTCCCGGTTGAAAATGATGCGGTTCTCGGAGCGATCGAGCTCCATCGATGTCTGTGACAGCTGGTTCTGCGTCTGCCGCAATTCGGCGTCGAGTTCATACGTCCGTGCGCTAAGCCGTTCCTGCTCCGCTTCGAGTTGGTGAACCGAGCTTGCCCCGCTTTCTTCGGCGGCGTCCATGTCGCGAAGAAGCGTTTGAAGCCGCGCCGCCTCGATATCCAGGTGCTCCGCTTTGCTCGCCAGCATCACGCGCAGCAGCCCGCGCATCTGTTCTCGCAATTCCGCGTAGCGGCGCGCCTTCGACGCCTGCCGTTTCAGCGAGGCCAGCTGCTTCTCCACTTCAACAAAAATGTCGTTGACCCGCGACAGATTAACCTTCGAAGCGTCCAGCTTGGCTTCCGAAAGCCGGCGCTTCGTCTTGTACATCGTGATCCCCGCCGCTTCCTCGATGATCGCGCGCCGGTCCATGGGCTTCGAATTCAGGATCTGCCCGATCCGGCCCTGTTCGATGATGGCGTAGCTATCGGGACCAAGGCCGATACCCATGAAAATTTCCTGAATGTCTCGCAGACGAGCTACGCGCCCGTTGATCAGATACTCGCTCTGGCCGGAGCGGTACAAGCGACGCGCGACGACGATTTCTCCCGGCCTCATGATGACCGCTGCCTTGTGACCGCGTTTCTTGGCAAGCTTTGGATGCGCATCCACGTTGGTTTCAGGAGTCGCCGCCTCGACGCCGCTTTGGGCATTCTCCTCTGCCGCGCGCTCTTCGGAGATCACCTGCAAGCCTTCCCGTACCTCTGTCACATCCGAATCCGCTGCAGCCGCAGCACCGGTTTCCCCATCGATCACCTTTGCGACCGCTTCCGAAAGCTCAGGGTCTACGAGCGTCAGCGTCACTTCGGCCATACCCTGTGGAGGACGCTTGGCGGTCCCGTTGAAGATGCAGTCCGCCATGCGCTCGGCGCGCAGCATCTTGTGGCTCTGCTCGCCAAGTACCCAGGAAATCGCGTCCACCACGTTGGATTTGCCGCAGCCGTTCGGCCCCACGATACAAGTGATGCCGCTTCCGCTAAACGTGATCGGCGTCTTCTCGAAAAACGACTTGAAGCCCAGCAACTCAACTTTACGGAGTTTTAACACCCGGCCCTCGCAGGAAATCCCTTCCTCCGCGTACGCGCGGAAGAAATCAAATCGTTCCCTCTGTGTGGACGCAGCAGACCCGCAAACTCTTGGCTATGTGCCACTTCAGAAGAAACTTCTGTTCAGTTTTAGGTAAAAGGTCTCTCGAGACAGAAACGTTGGAGGGTCGATTTTCGATGGCCCTGCCGCCTGGCGCTACGATGGCGGTTACGGGAATTTAAGCTAACACGCCTTGCCAGACGTGTAAAGCCTGGTTTGAGGTTCGGTGCGCATAACGAGTCTTTTGCCCAAAATTTGGGTTGTTGGCTCCATTTGACTTGCAGGGATACGCGGCCTAGCATGGGGCGGCCACGGAGGCTAAGTGACGACGGATACGGAACCGCTGAGTCATCGTATTTTGCTGAGCGTCATAGCCTTAGCGATTGTGTTCGTTCTGTCCTGGCTGGGGCTTCGGCCACCCTCCCCCGTAGCGGTTGATGAACCCGCGAACCACTTTTCTGCTGCACGCGCGCGTGAAACGCTCGTTCGAATAATTGGCAACGAGGCGCCGCACCCCACCGGTAGTGACAAAAATAACGCAGTTCGGGACCAGATTTTGCGTGAATTCATGCGAATTGGCTACCAAACGGACGTGCAAATTGCTTTCAATTGCAACGAATTTGGCACCTGCGCGACGGTAAATAACATCCTGGCCCGTCTCGAAGGCCGGGAACGAAGTGCCGTTCTGCTGGCTGCCCATTACGACTCGGTTCCCGCAGGACCGGGAGTGTCCGACGACGCTGCCGGAGTGGCTACCGCGCTGGAGATCGCCCGTGCCCTCAAGCACCTTCCCAACCCCCGCCATTCGATCATTTTTCTGATCGACGATGGCGAAGAAGCAGGACTTATCGGAGCGCGCGCGTTCATCGAGTCACATCCATGGGCCAGGGATGTGAGAGCTGCCGTGAACGTTGATGCGCGCGGGACATCGGGGCCAAGCCTCATGTTCGAGACCGGCGCCGCAAACGCCTGGGCTGTGCAACTCTACGCACAAAATGTTCATCATCCAGCAGCCAGCTCCATCTTCTACAGTGTTTACAAACAGCTCCCGAACGACACCGACTTCTCCCCGTTCAGGGCGGCCGGCTATCAGGGTTTGAATTTCGCCTTCATCGGCGACGTGGTGCAATACCATACGCCTCTCGACAACCTTGCAAACCTCGATCCGGCCAGCCTGCAACACCAGGGCGATAACGCCCTGCCGTCTCTGCTCGCTCTCGCCAGCGCCGATTTTTCGCGCATACCTCAATCGGAAGCGATTTACTTTGATCTCTTCGGACGGCGCACCGTCCGCTTTTCGCCGCGATGGATCATTGCAATCGCAATTATCATTGCGCTGCTGATTGGCGCGGAGATAGCGTTGCTGTTTCGCCGCCTGCGACTCGCCCGGCGCCAATTCGCGTTAGGCCTCGCTGCGTGGGGCGCGACGATTGCCGCGGCCGCGGTTCTGGGGCTCGTCCTGCAGCGGTTCATGCAAATTGGGGGTGCGATTCCCGTGAACTGGATCGCGCACCCATTTCCGGTCGAATTCGCTTTCTGGTGCCTCGCAATCAGTGTGGTAATCACCATTGCCGTTCTTTTCGCGCCGGCCTGCGGCTTCTGGGGCTTGTGGGCGGGTGTGTGGGCCTGGTGGGCGCTATCTTGCGTCGTAACAGCGGGGCTCACAAAAGGGGTCAGCTACGTCTTCGTGATTCCGTCTGCAATCGCGGCGATCGCGGCGGCACCGGGGGCTCTTGGAAAAGATCGCCGTCTCAATGAGATTTTCGGCGCGTGGGCAGTGGTATTGCCGCTTTCTGCCTCTGGCGTGGTCGGCTTCCCCATCGCTCTGTTGCTTTACGACGGGCTGGGGAATCGAGCCCTGCCTGCCATCGCGGCCTTGCTGGCAGTGATATTTACGCCGATTCTTCCGCTTTGCGTCGACTTCGTGAGAATCAAAAGCGTGCGTGGGGTGGCGTTTTTCTGGATTCCGGCGGCTCTGACATTTGGATCGGCATTTGCCGCGGTTCTTATTCCCGCATATTCCTCGAAGGCGCCTGAGCGAGTGAACATCGAATACTGGAAAGATGCGGATACCGGCAAGTCCCAATGGATCGTGCTGCCGGATTCGGGAAAGCTGCCGGAGCCAATCCGGCTCGCAGCATCGTTTGAACCGGCTACAAAGGGGCCGTTTCCTTGGGATGCTGGACCGGTTTTTCTGGCTCCAGCTTCCAACCTGAACAATCCGGCGCCTACATTAACGATTCTGGAATCCACGCCCCAGGAGGGACAGAGAAGTTATCGAGCCCTTCTTCGCTCCGAGCGAGGCGCTCCGGTAGTCATGGCATTGTTTCCACCGGCTGCAGCCCCGGCGGCGCCAACCGTCACAGAGGTTCGGATGAATGGGCGGAGCGCGGAGACGGTTCCCGGCCGTCGCGCTAATTCCTATGGGGGTTGGAAGGTATACCGCTGTCTGACGACACCGCCCGAAGGTGTGGAAATCGCCTTTACACTTCCCTCGGGCGGACCTCTTGAAATCTTCGCGGCGGACGCCAGTTATGGTCTGCCGGTCGAAGGGAGATTCTTGTTGAGCGCTCGCCCTCCAACGGCAGCACCCTCGCAGAATGGCGACGTGACGATTGTGAGCCGCCGCGTGGACCTAATTCCCTGAGTAGCGCTGCGGCCACGCTTCTGGGGGCTTCTCTAGTTTCCCTTGGCGGCAGCGGGCTTCTCGACCCATGCCTGCCAGTCCTTCATATCGGCTTGAAAAATTGGCTGAGCCAGCGAATTGGCAATCACAAGGTAGGTCTTGCCGGGCTCCAGGTACGCCGTTTTCTGCAGACTGCCGTCCGGTCCTAGCTGAAAGAAGTAGGTTTCCGAAAGTGTCTGGTGTTCGAGAATGATCGCGGTTTGCTTCTTCACCTGCGTCAGAAACAGGGCCCTCCCCGTCTTGCGTCCGTGAATCGTCGCAACGGGAAGCGCGGCGACCTTCGCCGGCGGTCCTGAGCACGCCGAAAGCAGAGTGCAGACGTCGTCGGGCAGCGTAGGGGTCTTATAGGTAATCCACGTAATCTGCCCCTGATGGTCCATCACTTCCTTAAGAAAGTTCCCGTTGGACTGCCCCCCCAGATTCATCGCAGATACCAGGACGATCAGGCAGGTCACGAACAATCGTGTCCCCAGCAACTGTTTGCTACGCATCGTGAACATCTCCTTTGTGCCGCCGGTACGCGGATTAGGACCGTGTAAAGGAATTACGTCAGAGGGCTTTTCGACAAGCGGCGCCACACGCCCTCAACAGCCGCAAACGGGAACATATAATATCCCTTTTTAGCGCCCATGCAATCTTTCGCCGATCGGAACCGGCCGAAATAAAAAGCCGGCGGTAAGCGGAACCCGCCGGCTTCTATTCCATTCATGAGAGACAAAGCTACGAAGTCGGCTGCGGATTCTCCATCTTCTTTTGCTTGATGGCCTTGACCTTGTCTACTAGATCGTCGGCGTTCTTCAAATCGGCATTTCGGGCGTCCGCGCTGGTTTCCGTGTCTGCTTTCTGGCGATACAGAAGGTTGAGGTACGCCATGGCGTCGTCATAATCCGGCTTGAGCTGAATCGCCTTCTGCAGGTCCGTAATGCCTTCGTCGATCGTCTGGTTGTACTTCGAGCCGAACTGCGTGGCAAGGGGGGCCGGCATCGCATCGCTGTCCTTGATCGTCTTTTTCGCGGTGCCGTTGTACTCCTCGCGCATTTCCTTGTTCCCATGATAGGCGAGCGACCAATCGATCACCCCGACCCAGTAATAAGGCTCGGGATCGTCGGCCTTCATCGAGATGTGCTTTTCGTGGTAGGTTTTCGAGTCCTGCATCTTGCTCTCGTCGAAGGGCGTGCCCGCCATGTTGTAGAGAATCGAACCGATACCGTCCAGGGCGGAAAGATTGTTCGGATCCTTGGCCAGAATTTCCTTGAATTCCGCTATAGCCTGCTCGCCGTTGCGAACATTCTCCGCCGAAGGAGCGCCCGGGACGTACTGCGTGGCGTAAGCCGTTGCGAGGTAAAGCTGTGCGTTGGTGAGAGTCGGATCGAGGTCCTTGGCCTGCTTGAAGTCCTCGATGGCCACGTCAAACTGAGCGGATTTGTAGGCATTGACGCCCTTGTTCAACAAATCGCGGGCCTTCAGCTTAGCGCAGCCCGCGGCGCCCAGCGAGACCAGAGCTACGGCCACAACGGTGACAACGTGAAACTTGCGCTGCATCCTAAGTCTCCTTGATCCAGTCGCGGCTGTGCCGGACGTGCGGCGGACGTCGCCTAGACGGCGGGATAGCGGAATCGCTTGCCGAAAATGCAACTACTGCCCAGCCTCGATCTTCGCGGTGATCAGCCCCACGTGCTCGATTTCCGACCCACGCATGATGTCGATCGCGCGGGCGACTTCGCCAAACTCGACGTTGTCGTCACCCTTCACGAAAGCCACTTTATCCGCGCGCTGTTTGAAAATGTCGGTGAGCTTGGGACCAAGCTGCTCCCAGGTCGTATCGTCCTGGTTGATTTTCAATTTGCCGTTCGGCGCCACTTGAACGACGATCGTTTTGTTATCGTCAGGCTGCTGCTTCTGATTGGGCGGGGGAGGCTGCGGAACAAGAGCGTCGAGCCCCGTCGGCGTCTTGGGCGTGATCACCATGAAAATGATGATCAGCACGAGCAGAACGTCGATTAAAGGTACGATATTGGGCTCCGAAACGGGTCCCCCCTGGCCACCACCAACTGACATTCCCATGGAAATGCTCCTTTATTATTGGCCCGTGCCGGACGGCGGGGGCGGGGCTTTGCCTGACTGGATCCTCTGAGTGAGAAGACCCAGGTTGTCAACGCCGGCGGAGCGAACTTCGTCCACCGCCTTCACCACATCGCCGTACTTCGCGCGGGAATCGGAACGAATAAAGACCGTCTTGTCGAGCCGATCGGAAATCAGGTCCTTGACGTCACTGGTGATCTCATCGAGCGCGACTTGCCGGTTACCCAGGAAGGTCTTGCCGTCTCTGGTGATCGCAATGATGACGGCGTCATCCTTGTCTGCGGCCTGCATGTCGTGCGCGTTCTGCGCTTTCGCCATGTCCACCGTCACGCCCTTCTGCAACATCGGCGTGATCACCATGAAGATAATCAGCAAGACCAGCATGATATCCGCCATGGGGATCACGTTTGGTGAAGCCATGACCGGAGCTGCGTGAACTTTGAGAGCCATGAGTTACTTCTTTCCGCCTCGGCGAGTGATGAAGTAGTTGATCAACTCCATCGAGGAGTTGTCCATCTCGACGTCGAAGGCTTCCACGCGGTTCGTGAAATAGTTGAAAGTCCACACGGCCGGCACGGCGACCAGCAGGCCGAGAGCGGTAGTCACGAGAGCTTCGGAAATACCGCCGGCAACCGCCGACAGACCGGTGACCTTCTGCTGTGAGATGCCTTTAAAAGCGTTGATGATGCCCATGACGGTGCCGAACAAGCCCACGAAGGGTGCCGTCGAACCGATGGTGGCGAGGCCGGACAGGCCGCGTTTCATCTCCGCGTGAACGATTGCCACCGAGCGCTCGAGGCCGCGCTTGGCCGCTTCAATCACTTCCTCGTCGTTCACCTGGGAGGAGGCTGCCTGGAATTCGGAAAGGCCCGTTGCCACAACCTTGGCAATGTGGCTCTTCTTGTTGCGCTCGGCGATCGAGATCGCTTCGTCAAGCTTGTTGTCCTTCAGGGCGCCGGCGACCTGCTGCACGAAAATGCGGGACTGCTTCCGCGCCGCGCTGTACATCAATGCACGATCGATCATGATACCCACCGACCACGCCGACATCACGAAAAGAATGAAGACGACAGACTTGGCCGGGAATCCCATGTTGTGCCACATGGTGACCAAATCCCAACCGACTTGCGGCCCGCCCTCCTGAAACATTACCAGTAGCGCTGCAAACATCTTTTCCTCCTCCGTTTCACCACACGATCACGGCACTTGGATTTTGCCGGTCGCCATTGCTGCCCCACACGGATCGAACCCGCAAGCGAGCCCGAGCCCCTACGATTCCTGCTTATCCGAGAGTAAAGACAACATCGATCGTCGTATCCACTTCCACCGGCTCGCCATTGAGAGTCGTGGGTTTGTAGCGCCACTCCTTCACCGCGTCCATGGCGGCCTTCATGAGCAGCGGAGGCCCGGAGACATACTGCAACTCCTGGATCGTGCCATCCTTGGCGATAACCGCGTGCAGTACGACAGTGCCCGACACGTGCGCCGTCTTCGCGATGGGCGGATATTGCGGCGTAACTTTATTGATGAGGGAAGCCGCCTCAACGCTGCCTCCCACCCGGATACGCGATGGGGTAACAGGCTTCGGTGGCGGTGGTGCTGCCGGGCCGCTGCCGATCAGGCCTCCGAGCACGTTGCCAGTGCCGCCGGCAACACCCTCACTGCTGTTGGTGTAGATAACCGGCGCTTCGTCCTTCACCACGGCAATATTTTTCGGGATCACCGTGGGCGCCACCATCTTCTGGATGTTGATAATCTTGGGCGCCTTGACGATTTTCACGACTGGTTGCGGCGGAGGAGGCGGGGGAGGCGGTGCAGGCGCGACCAGGAAGGTGTTGAGCATCCCTTTCGGAAGCGCTTCGGTATAAATCAGCGGGATCAGGATCATCACGCCGAGGATGAGAAACTGCACGATCGCCGAGAGCGTGACCGCCCAAGGCTTGTTCGTCTTCTGCATCTCACCCGATACCACGAGCTGATCAAACATACCTACCTCCTTGCGGCTGCCACCACGCGCTTGTCGGCTGCCGATCCTGCGCGGGGGCCGCTGGTGCCTACCGGATTACTCCTGGCCAGAACGCCCCCCTGCCCCCAGCGCTTGTTCCAAAAGACCACGATTGGGGCAGCAATGCCAAAACTGGAGTACGTTCCTACCACAACTCCCACCACCATGGCAAAGGAGAAAGCACGCAGAACCTCTCCTCCCATGATGTAGAGAACCAAAACCGTCAAAAATGTCAGCCCGCTCGTAAGGATCGTGCGCGACAGCGTCTGATTGATCGATTTGTTCACGATCTCGGTGAACGATTCGCGCCGCATCAGCCGGGAATTCTCGCGCACGCGGTCAAAAATGACGATCGTGTCGTTCATCGAATACCCAACCAGCGTCAGCAACGCGGCAATGACCGTCAGCGATATCTCGTAATGAAAAATCGAGAAAAAACCGAGGGTGATCAGCACGTCGTGAAACACCGCAATCACTGCGGCAGCCCCGTAAACCCACTCGAAGCGGAACGCAATATATACCAACATGCCCATCAGAGCATAGAGGGTCGCCAGAATCGCCTGGCGCCTCAATTGCGCGCCAACCTTGGGCCCGACGATGTCCACGTTGCGAATGGTGAAATTGCTGAGCGACAGTCCGCTTTTCATCGAAGCAATTACCGCGGAGTTTGCGCCATCCACATTGCTCAGCTGGCTCAAGTCGGTTACCACGCCGCCATGTTCCTTGTCGCGGGCGTCCACCAGCCTTTGCGCAAGCTGGTTATAACGTTCGCCTGCTGTTACGCCAAGCCCCAGAGGGTCTTTCTGGGTGAGGTAAGACGACAGCGCGGCAGCCGACATCGAATTAAAGTCAGGCTTGCCGCTGGTGTCTCCGCCAAATGTCTTGTGCAGCACGTCCAGAATCGTCTGTTTCCCTGCGTCCAGGGCCTCATCTCCCTGTCCGTGCTGTTCCAGGCCGATGACAACGTCGTTCTTCGATGTCGGGTCGGAAATGTCGCTGATCTGTTGAATCGAGCTGTTCGGCAAGCCTGCGCTCGCCAGCCCGCTGCGGATCTTGTCGATCGGAGGCGGTCCGGCGAACCGAACGTACACCAGCGTGCCGCCGCGGAAATCAATCCCGTAGCGGAGTCCGCCATTCCGCCAGATGGAAATCCATCCGACCGTTAGCAGGACCAGGGATAAAGTGATGAAGTACTTCGACCACTTCATCCAATCAATGTCGACGTTGCGAAAAAGCTCCATGCAGGCCTACCTACCCGTCTTAGTTGGACACCGCGTTCAGCGATTTTGTGCCCGGAATTGTATCTACCGCCAGATTCTGCGCTGCTGGCGCGGACTGCGCCCGCTCCGCGTCGTACTAGAACTTTAAATACTGAGTGGTTCCTGCCGCTGCATGCGCGAAAGGTGCCAGTCAAAAATCGCGCGCGACACGTAAATCGAAGTGAAAACGTTGGCAATCAAACCAATCACCAAGGTGACGGCGAATCCTCGCACCGGTCCGGTGCCGAACAAGAAGAGAAAAATCGCCGAAACCACCGTCGTGACGTGCGTGTCAATAATTGTCAAGAAGGCGCGATCGAACCCCGTATCAACTGCCGCAGCAGGGGCCTTCCCGTTGCGCAATTCCTCACGGATGCGCTCAAACACCAGAACGTTGGAATCCACACCCATGCCAATCGTTAGAATCACGCCAGCGATGCCCGGCAGCGTGAGCACGGCTCCGACATAGGCCATGAAAGCCACAAGAATAATCAAGTTGAGCGTGAGGGCCACTACTGCATTCACACCGCTTTGCCGGTAATAGATCAGCAGAAAGATCATCACCACGATGATGCTGCCGATGGAAGCCCGCACGCCTTCGCGAATCGAGTCAGCCCCGAGCGACGGACCCACAGTCCGCTCTTCAAGGTACTTGATCGATGCCGGCAACGCCCCCGCCTTCAACACCAGCGCCAGATCCTGAGCAGACTCCTGGCTGAAGTTTCCGGTAATGACGCCGCGATCCTCGATGCGGCTATTGATTACCGGCGCGGTGTAAACCTGATTGTCCAGAACGATGGCCATGCGCTTTCCGACGTTGGCCTCGGTAAAGGGTCCGAAACGCGCAGCCGCGGCAGTCGAGAGCGTAAACTCCACGTCATATTGCCCGGGGTTACTGGTACTGGGCTGCGGAGCGGCTCCGCGAAGGTCCTGGCCGGTCACAATAGGTGCGCGATTGAGCAGGTAATAAACCTGTTGCGGCGCCTGCCCAGGCGCGTTATTTTCCGATTTTCCCGGGACGATTTCGCTTCCCGCAGGCAGCACTCCGCCGTGGCCGGAAATAGCGGCCACCTGCGAAGGATACGTCTGCTCGTCGGCCAGAAGCTTCAATTGCAGTTGCCCGCCGGCCTGGATCACGGACTTCGCTCGCGTGGGGTCACCCTCGCCAGGGAGTTGCACGAGGATTTCGTTGTCCGCGCGGCCAGTGAAGGCGATGGTCGGCTCGGTTAAGCCCAGCGCGTTGATGCGGCGCGTGATCGTCTCAAGCGCCTGGTCCATGGTCTGGGCGCGCAGGTCCTTAATCACGGTGGGCTTCATCGTCAGCAGGTAGCCGTTGTTCTCTCCAGCGGCGGGCGAAATGCCCCAATCCGAGAATTGGTCGTTCACCAGATCGCGGAAATTGCCCGCCCCCGCGGGGTCGATATCACGAACGAGGATATGAGTGTCGTCCACGCGGCGGACCTCGCCGAAATTCACATTCTTGTCGTGGAGCACCTTCTTCAGCTGGTCGATTGTTTCGTCGCAACGCTGCCCGATCGCCTCATCTACCTGCACCTGCAGCACGAGGTTGCTGCCGCCCTTGAGATCGAGGCCCAGCCGGATGCGGTCTGCAACGTTCTGCTTCACCTGTCCAAGGGAGGTAGGTAGTCCGATCACACCAAAAATGCACACAATAATAACGACCGCGATAAACACAAACTTCCACGTGAGCTGCGAGCCCATTTACTTACTTGACCTCTTTCTCTTCCGCCTGGAGTCCCGCAATAGCGCTGCGTGACACCTTGATTTTTACTTGCTCGGCTACGCGGAGCTGTACGGCATCCGGCTCAAGGCCCGCTATGGTTCCATAGATTCCGCCGTTTGTAATCACCTTGTCGCCCGTCTTCAACTCCTTCAGCATCTCGGCGACTTTCTTCTGGCGGCGCTGCGCCGGCATGATCATCAGAAAATAGAAGATCACCATGATCAGAATCAGCGGTAGAAACAGCGCAAACCCACCCGGCTGCGAGGAAGCCTGCAGCACAAGGGCCATTTCGATCGGAAGAATATTTGAGAACAACACGGTCATTCACGCCTTTCCCGCCACGAGCGGGCGAACCATGCCAGGGGCGGCAGGTCCTAGAACTATCTTTCCAAGATGTGCCCAGCCTTTACCGCGCCTTACAGCCTTGTTTTTGCCTATGTGAGGCGTGCCTGAAGGTCAGAGCGGACGCTTTCTAGCTTTCCAAAACGGATAGCCTCGCGAATTTCTCTCATGATGTCAAGGTAAAAGTACAGGTTATGGTGGGTGTTCAGGATCGTCGAGAGAAACTCTCCGGTGGTATAAAGATGCCGCAAGTATGCACGGGAGTATCGGGAGCAAACGGAGCACTTACAATTTCCGTCAATCGGCCGGGAATCTCGTGCGTACTCGGCGTTCCTGATGATTAGACGCCCGTTGGACGTATAAAGATAGCCGTGGCGCGCGCTCCGCGTGGGCAGTACGCAGTCCATCATGTCCACGCCCAGCCCGACGTAATCCAGAATCTGCTCCGGCTTTCCCACACCCATCAGATAGCGCGGTTTTTCCACCGGCAGCCGCGACGTGACAATCTGCGTCATCTCGCAGGTGATCTCATGCGACTCGCCCACCGCAAGCCCCCCGATTCCATATCCCGGAAAATCCAATTCGACGAGCGCCTCTGCATTTTCGCGCCGCAGAACCGCATGCGTTCCGCCCTGCACGATGGCGAAAAGCGCCTGCCGCGCGGCGTCTCCATGGCTCGCGAAATACTCCGCCGAACGCCGCGCCCAGGCGAGCGTGCGAGCCGCTGCGTCCCGCGTGCGTCGACTCTTCAGCGGGCGCCTCAATGCATTCATCGAGGACCATGATGATGTCGGCGCCCAGCGCAATTTCAATTTCGAGCGCTTTCTCGGGCGACAGAAAATGCTCGGAGCCGTCCAGGTGCGAGCGGAAAGTGACGCCGTCATTGCTCACCTTGCGCAATTCGCTCAAGCTGAATACCTGGAATCCACCTGAGTCGGTAAGGATCGGATGCGGCCACGACATGAACGAGTGCAGCCCGCCCATCGAGTGGATCAGCTCATGCCCTGGACGCAAGTAAAGGTGATACGTGTTTCCCAGAAGTATTTGCACACCGAGCGCTTCGAGGTCCTCCTGCGTCTGCCCCTTTACGGTTGCTGCAGTGCCTACCGGCATAAATGCCGGCGTCTCGATCACGCCGTGCGGCGTCGTGAGCCGTCCGAGGCGCGCACCGGTCGGATCGGTCGCGAGAATCTCAAATTGAAATGGCATCCGCCGAGTGTATCAGGAGAGCTTCCGAGCCGGAATTCCGGCCGAAGTCACACGTGTGCGCCGGCAACGCCGTGCGTGACCTGCGTTGAACTTTTGCGGTATAGATTGCATATGAGCAAGTTCCTCTGCCCGCTGTGCCATGCGTCGGCCATCAACGCCGGCCGAAGGATGCGCTATTGCGCGCAGTGCGGCTGGCAGAAGAAACAGACCGAGTCGCAATTGCGAATGAATCTGAAACTGATGCCTTTCCTGTTCGCCGCTCTCGGGCTGCTGGTGGTGTTCGCTCTGTTTCAGGGCGGGACGCGATCTCATCGGCCGGCGCTGGACGCGCTTTTCTTCACCTTCCCGCTAATTCCGCTCGCTGTGAGCTACGTGCTCGCGCGGCGCAACCTGAAAATCCTGCTTGCGCAGCCGCCGCCAACGGTGAAGCAGGGGACTCCGACCGCCGCCTCGGGCATCGAGGCGACCGCCCCCGCCCTGCGCCAGCAATATGAAGCGCTGCTTAAGACGTCGCCTCCTCGCACGCTTCGATTGTCGCGTCGAGGCAAGTTCAACGTGGCACTCGTGCTTTTGGTCGTTTCCATTTTTGCCGCGGTCATACTCGCGCAAATTTACAAAGCCTGGGCCGCGACACATTCATTCGCTGAATTTGGATTCCGGGAATGGGGGCTCACCGGATTCGCGGTTTTCCTGCTGTTGCTGCTCGTCTCGCAATGGCGCTCCATCGATCGCGAGCGCGACATTCTCACCAACGGGGAGGTGGTCGCGGCGAGAATAGTCCAGAAGCTCGGTGCACGCACCGCCTCGGTAATTCGGTACGAGTATGAGGATTTTGCAGGGAATACTCAGTCAAATGGGGGAACCGATTACACACAGAAACTTCAGGAGGGGATGACCGTGCCGGTATTTTACGACCGCGAAAACCCCAATCGCCAGGTCCCGGCCTGCGGAAGCTTCCACGAGGTCGTCCTCGAAGGCGATGTATCAAAACAGAAGCTGGGTTAAGTGTCTAGCGACGCTTAAGCACAACAGGCCGCCGGATCGAGTAGTTGTTGGACGGGTGGCGAAGCTTCGTGTCGATAAGCAAAGGCATAACGCTGGCGGAATAAAAAGCCGCTCAGTAGTCGTTGGCGGAGCCTTCCAGGAAAGCGCGGAGTTTGCGCGAGCGCGACGGGTGGCGCAGCTTGCGCAGCGCCTTGGCTTCGATCTGGCGGATGCGCTCGCGGGTGACGGCAAACGACTGGCCCACCTCTTCGAGCGTGTGCTCGCTGCCATCGTCCAGGCCAAACCGCATCTTGATGACCTTCTCTTCGCGCGGCGTGAGCGTCTTCAGAACGGAAGAGGTCTGTTCCTTCAGGCTCAGGTTGATCACCGCGTCCGAGGGCGATACTACAGCCTTGTCTTCGATGAAATCCCCAAGATGCGAATCTTCTTCCTCGCCGATCGGAGTTTCGAGCGAAATCGGCTCCTGCGCGATCTTCAGAATCTTGCGCACTTTCGCGACCGGAATATCCATGCGCTTGGCGATTTCTTCCGAGGTCGGCTCGCGGCCCAGTTCCTGCACGAGCTGCCGCTGCGTGCGCACGAGCTTGTTGATCGTCTCGATCATGTGCACGGGAATGCGGATCGTGCGGGCCTGGTCGGCGATGGCGCGGGTGATGGCCTGGCGGATCCACCAGGTGGCGTACGTGGAAAACTTATAGCCGCGGCGCCATTCGAACTTGTCGACGGCTTTCATCAGGCCGATGTTGCCTTCCTGAATCAGGTCGAGGAACTGCAAGCCGCGGTTCGTGTATTTCTTGGCGATGGAAACGACCAGGCGAAGGTTCGCTTCGATCAGCTCTTTTTTCGCTTGCTCCGCTTCGGCTTCGCCCCGAAGAATCACCTGGATGGCGCGCTTCAGCTCGGTGGGGCTCACTTCGGTGGCGACTTCGATCTCGTCGAGTTCCTGCTTGCGGGCTCTCAGGTCCTTGCGGGCTTCGGCCTGCACGTCCGCCTTGGACGCTTCCACGCGGCGTTCGAGTTTTCCGATTTCGCGCTCCAGGAAATAAACGCGCTCGACGGTCTGGTGAATCTTGTCGATCAGCCGCTTCTTTTCCAGCAGGTTGAAATCGAGTTCGCGCACAGCTGCGACATTTGCACGCGCGTGCGGGAAAGCTCGTAGCGGGCGTGCAGATAGGGCGTTTTCTTCGAGCGCGGAATCTTCTGCAGCTTCGCCGCCTGCTTCATCGCGATCAGGTAAAGCTTGGCGACCTTGTCGATCTGCTTCAGCGTGTCGCGCGTCTTCGCTTCGATTTTTTCTTCGGTCAGCTCTTCGTCGTCGAACTGGACGATTTCCTTGATCGACCGCGAGCCGTTGCGCAGGTCTTCGCCGACCTGCAGCAGTTCTTTCAGGATCAGCGGAGCGCGCGTAATGGTCTTGAGAACCAGCAGCTGCCCGCGCTCGATGCGCTTGGCGATGGCCACTTCGCCCTCGCGGGTGAGCAGCGGCACGGTGCCCATTTCGCGCAGATACATGCGAACCGGGTCGTTGGTTTTTTCGAGCGTCCCCGGCGTGAGGTCGAGTTCGCCATCCTCGCGAGCTCAGCCTCTTCCTTGACTTCCAGCACCTCGGTGGAATCCGACGCGGCCAGCGCGGCCTTCGCGCTCGACAAGGTCCTCGTAAACATCGATGCCGTAGCGTTCGAATGTGGAGAGCAGGTCGTCGATTTCCTCCGAGGAATGCACCTCGGGCGGCAGAATATCGTTGACCTCATCGTAGAGCAGGTAGCCCCGCTCCTTGCCCATCGCAATGAGCTGCCTTACCTGGTCGTATTTTTCCTCAAGAGCAACCGTCACGCTAATTTCCCCCTGATCAGGCGCAACACTAAAAAGGTCCGCGAAATAGAAAACATGCCGAGGTGAGACACCCCGGCGCTTGATTGAAATGATGTCATTAAACGGATGAGTAAGACGATCTTCGAACCCTTCGCCAGGTTCTGGCCGCCCGTGCCCGATTCGCCCAGCGCCTGCTGACACAACCATATGATGCGCCAGACAGGCGGCTCGTTTCATACAAAACCCACCAATGATACATGATCGCCGAGCTATGCGCAACGAATCCTGTGCCTTAGGCTGATTGCGTCCACGGCCCTCATTCACTTCTTGAATTAGTCCCTTTCCATCGAATTAGTGCCTTTCCCGGTCCATCCGTCCGTCAATCCGGCCGAGAATGCCTTATGTCGATACCCTTACAAATGACAATCGACGCTGCGCCCTATAAAGTTAGACTCTTGTGGGGCCCCTATGGCAGCTGACAACAACCCATTTTCCCTGGTCCAGTGCCTGATCTTCGATCTGGACGGCACGCTGATCGACTCCCGGCTCGACCTGGCGCATGCAGTAAATGCCACCCTTGCTCATATGGGCAGACCCCCGCTCGCGCACGAGACCATTTTCCGGTACGTGGGAAACGGGGCGCAGGCGTTAATTCAGCGGGCCCTCGGAAGAGAAGCGACGCCGCTTGAAGCCGAGACCGGCTTGGCCTATTTCCTCTCTTATTATCGGGAGCATATGCTGGATAACACAGTCACCTGTCCGGGCGTACGCGAGGGGCTGAAGCTTTTGGAGGATCGTAGGATGGCCGTGCTCACCAACAAGCCCGTTCGCTTCAGCCAGGCAATTCTCGACGGGCTTGGTCTATCCCCTTACTTCAAATACGTCTACGGCGGCAACAGCTTCGAGAAAAAGAAGCCCGACCCTTACGGGGTCGAAGTATTGCTGCGCGATCTCCAGGTGACGACCGCCGAAACAATGATGGTAGGAGATTCGGAGGTTGACGTGCAAACCGCGCGAAATTCCCGAATCTGGGCCTGCGGCGTGAACTTACGGGTTGGGCATGGAGGGGATGCTAGCCACTCCCCCCGACCTGATGGTGGACTCGCTCAGTCGAACTCCACGACCATCTCCAACCCGCGTCCTTGTAGCGAGCCGACCGCTTTAGCCAGCGGCGTAAGTGGTTTTGTACCAATCCCAGGTGCGCTTGAGGCCCTCTTCGAATTGGACGATTGGCTTATAGCCGAGTTCCTTGTGGGCGAGAGAAATATCCGCTTGTGAATCGCGAATATCTCCATTTCGGGGCGGGTCGTAGGTGGGCTTGATGGCTTTCCCGGTGATCTTTCCGAGCAATTTTACTACTTCATTCAGGCTGATCCTCGCGCTGGTGCCGCCGTTGTACACTTTTCCGGATGCCTGGGCGCTCTCACAGGCCCGCAGCGTCACATCGACGATGTTGTCGATATAAGTGAAGTCGCGAGTTTGCTCCCCGTCGCCGTAGATCGTCGGCGGCTCGCCCTTCAGGATCGCCAGCATGAACCTTGAGAGCACGCCCGAATACTGCGAACTGGGATCCTGGCGCGGGCCGAACACATTGAAATACCTCAGGCATGCGTTCTCCAGTCCATAAACGCGGCCGAATACCCGGGCGTACAGCTCTCCCACGAACTTCGTCACTCCGTAGGGCGAAATCGGTTCCGGCTGCATGGTTTCCACCTTGGGAAGCGTAGGCGTCTCCCCATAAGCCGAAGACGATGCCGCGAAAACGAACCGTCGCACCTTCGCGTCGCGTGCGGCTACCAGCACGTTCAGCGTGCCGTCGATGTTGACGGAATTGGACTCGATGGGATTCTTGACCGATTTTGGTACCGACGTGCGCGCCGCCAGATGAATCACGTAATCCATGCCCTGGCATGCAGACTGCACCGTTGCCAGGTCGATGATGCTGCCCGCTCTAAAATCGATTTTGCCGCGAACTCCCGCGAGATTCTCTTCTTTGCCGCTGGAAAGGTCGTCCAGAACCACCACTTGGTGGCCTCGACGAAGAAGCTCATCCACGATGTTCGAGCCGATAAAGCCGGCACCGCCCGTAACCAGGTAGCGCATTCGTTTATTCCTTTTCGTTATTCTCGGGGAGAGCGAATATCACGCGGATTCAGCTTTTAAATCGCAGTTTCCCGCACAGAAACTTCAAATCGCCGGGATTCTATGGTGTGCGCTCCGCCTTTCGAGTACGCTTGAATATAGCGTGGCTGGCGTCGGTCATCAACAACCATGGAATGCAAATGTACCTCTCGCGCAATAGTTTTCACGACTCAAACCGCCCAATTCAGTCGCTAGCCGCATCCCCGCTCAGGCGGATACCGCCGGGCAAATTCGCATTTCTGCTTGGCGTACTCGCGGCTTTGACGTCACTGGGAATCGCAGTCCCGGCTTTTCGCAACCGCCAGCTTTTTGCCGCCCAGCCGGACCAGAAGTCCACGATCCACGCGCAGGCAGCCAGCCCCAAGAACGCCGCGCCGCACGCGAAGGATGTGGCTTTTCCTTTTCACGTGGGAGAAACGCTCGATTACCGCGTCACGTGGGCGGCGTTCCCAACCGCCGCTTCGCTCGAGGTGACGGTGCCGGAGCGCAGAAACCTCTTCGGCTGGCCCACATGGCACTTTCGCGCAGCCCTGCATACGCAGAATCCCGTGCGAAAGCTCTTCACCATCGATGACGAGTTTGATTCCTATGCGGACGCCGCCGCCCTGGATACACGTCAATATGAGAGCTACCTGGACGAGTTGGGCCGGACGAACAATCAAGTGCTGCATTTCGTTCCGGTCGGGCAGACGTCTCGCGCGCCCGCGCCGGACGTGCGGGTGCTGCCCGGCACTCGCGACCCTGTGAGCGTGCTCTACGCACTGCGGGCGGTGGATTGGCTGCGAACACCCGAGTTTCACGCCCCTCTTTATGATGGCCGTGATACGTATCAGGTAAGCGCCAGGCTGGAAGCAAAAAATGATGCGGTCACCGTTGCGGCGGGCAATTTCCAGGCTTGTAGGATCGCGGTGCGCTTGTCGCGAAATGGACAGCAGTCGCAGGACATCAATTTCGACCTTTGGCTTGCGAACAATGCAGCGCGTACTCCAGTTGAGTTTCAGGCCGCGCTTCCATTCGGCAACGTGCGCGCCGAACTGAGCGCGGCCCCGAAGTAACCACTGTCAGTTTTTTCTGTTATTTTCGCGGCGTTCCGGGAACGGAATTCAGTTCTCCGGCACAACCCAGTCATCGGGAGGGAAATCGATTTGCCAGAAGCCCGCCGAAGCTTTCTCGAACTCGATGCCCATTTGCGTCTTGCCCGCTTGCGCGTTCGATAGATACACGATTCGGCAGGATTGCGATTTTTGCGTGGATTTGTTAGCCACGGTGATCTGCTGGCCGGCCGCCACCTGCGCGGCAAGGGAAATCAGGGCCCCGTGCGCGTTGACCACCAGTGTCCGCGCATCCTCTTGGAAGTCATCGCCAACCGTGGTTTTTCCACTAACCACAATGGGAACGCTGAGTAGCACCCGCATACTTCGGCGTCCGCCGGCGTCGCCTGATCGGCTTTGCTTGTCGTTTTTTGCGGATACGCGTGTCGGCATCACGAGCCAAAGTAGTCTTCCGCAACCGCGGGCGCAATGGAACTGCCGGACAACCTGTGTCAGTGAGTAAACAGCCAAAAAAGAAAACGACGACGGGAATGGGGATCAGTGAAACCGAGGGAACATCCACGGTCTCACCGAGCCAAGTGGAAGGCTTGCGTTGGAACCTAGCAGTTGACGATTTTTCCGCGGCCCTGCTTCACGCGCCGCGTCGCGTTTCGCGTGTCCACCACGAGCTTCGCGCTCTGCACGATGGCGTCGTAGTCGTAGCTGGTATGGTCGGTCGCGATCAGCACGCAGTCGTATGCTGCCAGTCGCTCCGGGCTCAAGTCCACCGACCGCATGTTCGAGAAATCATAGTGGCGCATTTTGTGGAGCGCGGGGAAATACGGGTCGTTGTAATCGAGCAACGCGCCGCGAGCCGTAAGCAATTCCAGCAGTTTCAGCGAGGGCGACTCGCGCAGATCGTCGACATCTTTTTTGTACGCCACGCCCATCAACAGTATTTTCGAGCCTTTCAGGCTCTTCTGCCGCTCGTTGAGTGCGCTCGCAACCGCATCGACCACGTGGTACGGCATCGCCGTATTGATTTCGCCGGCCAGCTCAATGAAACGCGTGGCGAAGTCATATTCGCGAGCCTTCCACGATAGGTAATATGGATCGACTGGAATGCAATGCCCGCCCAATCCTGGTCCCGGGTAAAACGGCATAAAACCAAAAGGCTTGGTCGCCGCCCCGTCGATAATTTCCCATATGTCCAGATTCATGCGCAGGCAAAGCTGTTTGAGTTCGTTCACCAGCGCGATGTTTACGCAGCGGAAAATGTTTTCGAGCAGCTTCACCATTTCCGCGGCCTGTGTGCAGCTTACCGGCACGACCTTCGATACGATCTGCGCATACATTCCCGCCGCGGCTCGCCCGCTTGGGTAATTGGTGCCGCCCACGACTTTCGGAATCTGCGCCAGCCCGAATTGCTTGTTGCCCGGATCCTCGCGCTCGGGAGAAAACGCCAGATAAAAATCCGTGGGAATATCGGTTGCTTCCCGGCTTACAGGGCACTTCAGCCCGCCTTTTTCGAGAATGGGGAGCACCAGTTCTTCGGTCGTACCGGGGTAGGTGGTGCTTTCGAGCACGATCAACTGGTTTCGCTGCAGGTTCGGGGCAATCGCAAGGGCCGTCTGTTCGACGTAGCTCAAATCGGGCTCGCGCCGTTCATCGAGCGGCGTGGGGACGCAAATCAGCACCGCGTCCATCTCCCGCAGGCGCGTGAAATCGCTGGTCGCATCGAAGCGTTTTCCCTTCACGTGTTCGGAAATCTTAGCGGCTGAAATATGCTGAATGTACGATTGTCCCGCGTTCAGCTTGTCGACTTTTGACTGGTCGGTATCGAACCCGGTCACGCGCTGTCCCACGTCGGCGAAACGCAGAGCCAGAGGCAGTCCCACATAGCCACAGCCGATAATTCCAATCTTGATGTCCTTGCCTGCAAAAAACTCCGGCTTCCGTTCCCCGGGCATCCTGCCTCCCATATGATTCGTGATTTCGTGTGATTTTCGCCGCACCACGGCGGCGGGACTGATGCTGCAGAAAACCAACTATAGCAAGATTTGCGAACCACCTGAATGAAGCGTCTGGAAGGATGTGCCAGAATTGCAAGGGTGGGGGTAGATACAGAAAACTGGCCCTAAGCTTGGTGAGGGAGCCTCTTGCGACCAGTTATCAACAATATTATCAATCACCTGCCGTGTGTGCGTGTTCGCGGGCCGCACCGTGCCGAATGATCCCGGCTCGCCCCATGGACTCCACCGCGAGCTCCGCACGGTCTCCACGGTTGTGCTCGGACGCTAGCCATGCCAGATAGTCGTCGAGGATTTCGTTCAGCCCCTTTTTCGGTTTCCAGCCCAGTGACTGCAGCCTGGAAACGCTCGATATAGCATGCCGGGAGTCCCCCGCCCGATAGGTTCCCGGGATTTCGGGCGATATTTGCGCCCGGGTCTTCTGCGCCAGGACGCGCACAAAATCCAGAACGGTGACGCCCCGCCCGCTTCCTACATTGAAGGCCTGCCCATTCGCCAGAGGGTCGTCGAGAACCAGCATGCTGGCCTCAACGGCATCGGACACATGCACGTAATCGCGAAGCTGCTTGCCATCTTCAAAAATTGCGGGTGCCTTGCCTGCCTCCAAGGCTCCGGGTAAAGATTTGGCAAAGCCCGCAAAACGCATCGCAGAGACGACTGCCGCGGACCCTTGCACACTGGAGTAACGCAGCGCCACAACCGGGATCTCCAGCAACTTTCCCAGGC
Source organism: uncultured Acidobacteriota bacterium (assembly GCA_963697575.1). Classification (GTDB taxonomy): domain Bacteria; phylum Acidobacteriota; class Terriglobia; order Acidiferrales; family UBA7541; genus Palsa-295. Next base: position 110,700 of record CAVOOP010000017.1, read on the forward strand.
GAAAAGCTGCCTGCTCCTGCGCGAGTTTCGAAAGTCCGTAAGGGACTTCGCTGGATTCGTGCCGACCTCGCGCAGCAGGACCGGCACCAGTGACCCCCCGCATTCCGCACACTGAATTTCCCAATCGCCGCGATCCAGTTGTTCGATTTCACGCGGGCTCCGGAAGCACCAGGCCATGCGACGCGCAATAATATTGGCCCTCGCCATAGACGGCTTGCGAAGATGCAATCACCACCTTGCGTACCGGCAGCCGCTTTTCTCGGATCACCTCAAATAGCAGGGCCGTGCTCACCACGTTCGAATGAAAAAATTTGGCGTAGTCCGCCATGTACCCCTGGTAATCCGCCATGTGAAACACGACATCGGCCCCATCCAGCGCGCTTTCCATCGCGGCGCGGTCGCGCGTGTCGCCCTTCAACAAACGAACGCGTTCGTCTAAATATGTGGCGCGGCCATCATGGGTGAACGCCGGCTTCAAGATTATCCAGAACCTTCACCTCGTAGCTGCGTTCGAGCAAAGCGTCCGCGATGTGCGAGCCGATAAATCCCGCGCCTCCGGTAACTAGAGCTTTCATGGATCCCTCACTGCACTCGCATAACTCGACTTGCTGCGCGATTGATCCTGTTACTTTACAACCTGCACGAGACTGGACCAATTCCACTTCTGAGTGCGTGTTGCCTCAGCGAAAAATACAGTGAACCGTGTATCAATTCCGCTGCTCGTCTCATCTAGACAAACCCCCTCAGAGCGCAGTGCGCCGTGCCAGATTGAAATCGCCTTGTGTGAGCCTTCGGATCGAAATGAAACCCAGTTCATACCTCTCGTCGAGGCAGGTTTGAAACCCTAGTGCTGTCGAATCAGAAACCTGCGTTCCGTCGCATTGATATCATCGGTACGGCTGCGCTATGCTTACTCGTCGTGATCGATATTCATTGCCACATCCTCCCGGGCATGGATGACGGTCCCGATTCCTTCGACGGTCTCTTTCGCGATGGCCGAGATGGCGATTGCCGAGGGAATTACACACCTCATCGCCACCCCTCACGCGAATCAGAATTATCCCTTTATTCCCAATTTGGTAAGGCAGCGCCGCGATGAACTCCAGGAGAAATTTGAAGGGCAACTGGTTCTGGCCACCGGCTGCGACTTCCACCTGAGCTTTGAAAATCTGCAGGAAATTCGCCGCGATCCGGAACGCTTCACGCTGAACCAGAAAAGCTATCTCCTGGTCGAGTTCGCCGATTTTTCAATTCCAGCGGCGCTGGACCAGTCACTGCACAACTCCAGCTAGCGGGGATTCATCCAATCATCACCCATCCCGAGCGCAATCCATTGATTCGCGCCCAGCCTGAGCGGCTTTATCAAGTGGCTGCAACAGGGATGCTACGTCCAGGTCACGGCGCAATCGTTGTTGGGAAGATTCGGTCGCGCTGCGGAGGAGATGACGCAGCAATTGCTCGATGCGGGCGCCGTCCATTTTTTGCGAGCGACGCTCATAACGTCACCTCACGGCCGTTGCGGTTGAGGGAAGCATTTGACGAACTCTCTAAAACGCGCGGTGAAGAGTTGGCCCAGGCTTTACTGTGGATAATCCGCGCGGCTGTTTTCGAGGGGAATCCACTCCCCTACGTTCCCGAACTTTCCGACGAGGCCACGGCTACGGATGCGGCGTCTTGGACCAAGCAGAAGAAACGCTTCTGGTTTTTCTGAGCGCCGCCAGAGCCGCATGCTGCCCTTCAGTTGAAGATCTCGAGAATCTCTTCGTATCGCTTGAAAGGCGGAATCAGGTATCCGCCGGCAATCCCGTAGCTTCGGGCCGTACGCGCCCAATCGAGCATTTTTCGAGCCAAGGCAAATCCGCAGTCGCGCGCTCGCTCCCCGGCCTTTTCCATCTCCGTCAGCACCGGCTTGGGAATCACGATCCCCGGCACCTCGTTATTCAAGCGCAGAGCCTGTTTGTAGCTCGTCAGCGGCCATAGACCCACAATCACCGGTATCGGAGATTTTCCGCCCAGGCGCTTCAGGAACGCGTGCCAGTGCTCGGGATCGAAGATCGGCTGCGTCATCGCGAAATGCGCGCCGGCCTCGATTTTGGCTTCGAATCGGCGAAGTTCTTCGTCGATATCGTCCGCCACCGGATTCACGGCCACGCCAATCGTGAAATTCGTGGCGCCGCCGAGATTCTTTCCCGCCCAATCCGTGCCCTGATTTAGCCGCGCAAGAACCTTCACCAAGCCGATCGAATCCAGTTCGTAAACGCCGCTTGTCTCCGGGTAGTCGCCCACCGAAGGAGGATCGCCCGTGATTGCCAGCACATTGCGCACCCCTCCCACGGCCCACGCGCCCAGAAGCATCGCCTGAAGGCCGATCAGGTTCGCGTCGCGCGTGGTCAGGTGCGGCACGGTCTCGAATCCGTGCGCCTCCAGGGCGCCCGCCAGCACCAGGGCGTCCATGCCCACCCGCGCCAGCGTGCCGCTGTTGATATCGATCGAATCGACTTCGCCGGACGCCATCACCTGCCCTACCTGCTCGACGATTCGATTGATCGTCACTCCCTTCGGCGGGTCAATTTCAACCGACACCACGAATTTCTCCGCTTGAATCTTTCCCCAGAGCCGGCTTTCCGGTTCGCGCGCCGCCACGCGGCGCACGCGCTCCTCTTTCTCGATCACCGTAGCGCTGCCAGCATGCTTGGCCCCTGCCGACTTCGCGGGGTGCAGCTTCTTCACCGCTTCCGCCATCGCGTGAATGTGATCGGGAGTCGTGCCGCAGCATCCCCCAAGAATACGAGCGCCTAATTCCGCGGCTTCGCCCGCAAATAGCGCAAAGTATTCAGGCGAGGACTTTGGATATACCGTCCGGTCGCCAATCCGCTGCGGAAATCCGGCATTGGGCATGGCGGAAAGGGGAAGAGACGAGCAACCCGCCAACTCCTTCAAGATCGGCAAAAGCAACTGCGGGCCCACCGTACAGTTCGTTCCGACTGCTTGAATATTCTTTTCCTTCAGCTTTTCCCACGCATCCTGCGGGCGCTTGCCGGAAAAGGTGGTCCCTTCCTCGGAATAAGTCACCTGGGCAATCACGGGAAGCCGGGAAAAGGAGCGGATCGCGTCAATGGCAATGACCAGCTCCTCCACATCGCTAAAGGTTTCGAGGATGAAAAGATCGACCCCCCGCTCTTCGAGGGCCCCCGCCTGTTCGCGGAACGTATCCAGTACTTCGGCTTCGGGTAAATCCTTGACGTGTCTCATCATTCCTACCGGGCCGATCGATCCGGCGATGAGAACTTCGTGTTTTGCCGCCTCGCGCGCCTCGCGCGCAATCTTCACACCCCTGTGATTGAGCTCCGCCACCCGCTCACCCAGACCCAGGGCGGCCAGCTTATGACGGTTCGCGCCAAACGTATTGGTTTCAATGAGCTGCGAGCCAGCCTCGATATATGCCTGGTGAAAGCGAAATACTGCCTCGGAGTGGGATGAATTCAGCTCGTCGACCGAGCGCTGTTGCCCCACGGCGTCATACAGCAGCGACCCCATGGCACCATCTCCAACCAGAATTCCTTGCTTCAGCCGCTCGTTGAAGTCTTCTATACGCATCGTATGTCATGCCCCGGACCTTTCTTCCAATAATGAGTGCGGAACAAACAACTATAGCATCCGGCTCCGAGCCGCAGGCGACCGCGAACGAGTTGCTGTTTCCAGTTCCGCGACACCGGGAATAATGCATGTGTAAAAAGCAGGAGGAATCCAGGATGGAAGCTCCAGTACTAAGGCCGGTGTTTGTCGGAAAGATACTAAGCTCGTGTTTTTAGTAACTTAAAGGTGACGAAAAGGATTTTCCAGTGTATGCAAAAAAGTTCCACTTTCAGGCGAAAGGTTCTCGCCCTTGACTCGCCTATCCCCCGGAGAGCCCGAGATTTTGGCGTGTGGCAGGCGAAACTGCGGCGGTGGCGAAGGACGATCCCGCCGCGCCCTATCAAGCCTTCCGAAACCGCTGGTAAGGACTTCTAGTTTTCAGCCAGCGCAACCACCTTGAAACGCCAAAGCTTAGTAGAAATACTCACGTCGTACGTACGGTCGGTTGTTATGGATGCCATCGAAGATTTTGATGTTCTGCTAGCTCGAGAATCAGGCCAAGGTCACCGATTTCGCCGCAATTTGACTACGGTGTTTTTGGTACAACGCGTGCTCATAGGCCAGGCTAGAGGAAAAAGTCCAATGACAGCGGCCACTTCCACGCGTGGTTGCCTTCGAGGGTGCAAGGCCTCGGTCCCCCGCGAGCTCGAGGCGGAGCGAATCTGCGTTCAGCACTTCATGATCAGCATCGAGAGCGCCTGCACCATCATGCGGCGTGAGGCTGCCATGGAAGGCGCCAACCTGGCTCGACGGCGCGAAATTGAGGAGTACGTGAAGTCGACGGCGCTGAAGCTGTCGGACGTCGCTACCGGGAGCGCCCGGCTGTCTGATGACCTGAAGAAACGCGTCCTGACCACCCTGCTGACTCTCATGAACCTCCAGGAGAGCCTCGACCGCTCCTCTGCTCGATTCGTGCAAATTCGCCCTCCGCAGCGTTCCGTGGAACAGACCCCGCACCCGGCTCTCATGCTTGGCTAGGGTCGGTATCAGCCCCCACTTCGGCTTTCTCCCGAAGCGGTAATGAGATGTCCCCCATATTCCGCCGGCGTAACTATAACTACTAACGCGAAGCAGACACCTTATCGGCGGAAGGCTTTCTTTTCGTTCCCTTTCAGCGCGAACTTCTGCACGCGCTTTCCTTCGCTGACTTCGGCGGTATAGACGTTGCCTTTCGAGTCCACGGTTAATGCCATGGAGGTTCCGGAATTCGCCGGCGCCGTGGCCCAATTGTCCAAACGAACCCACGATCTCCAATGAATCGCGCTGCATGATCCAGACTTTCTGATTTGCGCCGTCGGCCACGTACATGTATTTCTCGTCGGGTGTGAAGGCGAGATCAAACATGGTCCCGTTGCCAAACGTCTCGCGCGATACGAAGGCTTCCTTCACGAAGGTTCCGTCCGGGTGGAAAATCTGTATCCGGTCCGCGTTGCGATCGCAAACGTAGACCAGCCCGTCGTTCCCAACAAGGACGCAGTGCACGCCGGCGGAGAACGACTTCGAAGGGGGCGCGCTGGGGTCGTATTTCGCCGCCTTGCCCTCGGCTGGCTTTTCCCCGTAGGCGCCCCAGAGCCGGCGAAATGCGCCCGTCTCTGCGTCAAAAACAATTACGCGCCGGTCGCCTCCGTCCCCGTCGGCAAGATAAAGATCGTTGGTTTTGGGGTCGACGAACATGTCCGCGGGTTGGTTTCCAAGGACGGTTGTGCTGTTGTTGCTCGGTTCCTCGCCCGCGGGCAATGGCTGGCCGATCGACATCAGGAACTTGCCGTCCGCCGTGAACTTCAAAATCCGCCCCCAACCCTTGCCGGCATTGCCGCTGATCCAGACGTTGCCTTTGTAATCGACATACAGACCATGCTCGAGCAGCGGCCATTCGTAGCCTTGGCCCGGGCCGCCCCACGCGCGCACGACTTTGCCGGAGCATCAAATTCGATCACCGGCGGCGCGGGAATGCAGCATTCCGCCGCTCGGCGGGTTCGACGCCGCGAATATCTCATCCTTGCCCAGCGTGGACGGGCGATGAAGAATCCACACATGGTCCTGCGGTCCCATCGCAATGCCGGCGACCTGCCCGATGGCCCATTTGTTCGGCAAAGGCTGCGGCCAGGATGCGTCCACTTCGAGAGATGGCGCGCCATCCGCCGCCCGGCCTATTTGCGCCGCGCCAAAACCGCAGCACAAAAATGCCACTGCCACAGCGCTCAATAGAGCCCGGCAGTTAAAGCGAAAAGTTCGAGGATTCATAAGCTCCTTTGGCAACGCCAGTGTGACTGCGGCGGATACTCTAACACGCACACAATCCAAGCCGTCGCGCTTTGCTTTATCGCGCTGTTGCCTTCCGTGTCAAGCTGCGTCTCTTGCCTGCGTCCCTCAACTGCGTCTCTGACCTTGGTCGATCAACGATATGTCGCGCCTTGCCCGTTTCGCGCCTGCCAGCAACTTGAAAGAGCAGAGGGCCGATGTCGCGCGTGTTTTGTGTCAGCGTTCCATAGACACAATCCCCACTTTTGTTACCTGTTCGTTGCTGAAGATCCCGTGGAGGCGCTCTTGCGAAGTAAATAATCTTTCCCACTTCAGCGTAAGGGGACACTCCCCGGGCCGCTTACTCGCAAGTCTTTGTGCTTATCCGGAAGTCAATGCTCAGGGGTAAACCCGTTGTGCTGGGCACGGCGGAAGCGGTACGATGTGCCCAATTTGGAGGTCCACCATGAAAGTTGCCGGACGCAGATCGATCGGAATCATCGTTGCGCTTTGTGGAATTGTGGCGGGCGTGGCCATCGCTCGCCTGCAGGCTCAGCCGCGCGCTGACGCAGCAATTGCGAAGGCGCAAGCCGACGCCGCCGGCGTGTCTGTCGATGCCAATAACATTGGCGGCGTGGTCTCCAGCGCAGCCGGCCCGGAAGCGGGCGTGTGGGTGATCGCCGAGACTACCGATTTCCAGACCAAGTTCCGCAAGATCGTGGTCACCGACGATCGCGGCCGTTATCTGATGCCGGAGCTGCCCAAGGCAAATTACAAGATCTGGGTGCGCGGTTATGGGCTCGTGGATTCGCAGCCGGTCGATGCAGCGCCCGGTAAAATCTTGAACCTCACCGCCGTGGTGGCGCCCACTCCCGCCGACGCCGCGCAATACTGCCCCCGAATTATTGGTACTCCATGCTGCAGGTCCCGCCCAAAGACGCCTTTCCGATGACCGTCCCCGGCGAGGGCTCGTTTCTGGAACTGCATACCGGCCGCACAATTCAGACCCAGGCCGATTACATCTGGGGCCTCCGAAGAGGCTGCGAAGTCTGCCACCAGATGGGCACCAAGGCCACGCGCGTCATCGAGCCGGAAATCGGCAGCCTTCGAGACGATTCGCGCAGGGTGGGAGCGCAAGCTTGAAGTGGGGCAGGGCGGCCGGCTGTTGCACACAACCCCGGCGCTCGGACTCACCAACCCCACGGCAATGGCGAACTGGACCACTTGGATGGAGCAAATCGCCAAAGGCGCATTGCCTCCCGTCCCTCCTCGCCCGCAAGGCGTCGAGCGCAACGTGGTCCTTACAATGTGGGACTTCGCCACGCGCACCGCATTTCCCCATGACCTGATCAGCACCGATAAGCGCAAGCCCACCGTGAATGGAAATGGCCACCTCTACATCGTCGATTGGGCGGAAGGCGCGGTGAGCATCATCGATCCGGTGGAGAACACCGACCAGATCGCCCGCGTTCCGCTGCGCAATGAAGAGTGGCGCAAGGAGTTCCGCAGCGCCGAGCCGGACGTGATGCCGGAGTATCCGTCTCCCTATTGGGGCAAGGAGCTGAAGCAGGTTCGCCTCGATCCCATCAATGCCGGCCCCGGAATGATGGACAGCAAGGGCCGCACCTGGTTCAATGTGCAGTCGCGCCTCGACGTTCCGGCCTACTGCCAGGCAGGTTCCGATAATCCGTTCGCAAAATACTATCCCTTGAAGCAGCGCCGCCAGCGCAACGAAGGCGTTGCCTACTACGATCCCAAGACGAGCCAGTTCACCGTAATCGACACGTGCACGGGCGGCTCGCACACCGCTTTCGGATATGACAAAGACGAGACCTTCTACATGAGCGCGCGCGGCGTATACGGACTCAGTTGGGTGAAGGCCCGCGTTTGGGATGAAACGCACGACCCGGAGAAATCGCAAGGCTGGTGCCCGGCCATCCTCGACTACAACGGCGACGGAAAGATCACCAAGCCGTGGACCACGGCTGATCAGCCGCCCGATCCGAAGCTCGATCGCATGATCCCCGGGCCCACCGGCTACATTATCGCGGTCAGTCCCACCGATGGCAGCGTGTGGTTTCACACCACCGACCTCATTCCCGGAAGAATCGTGCGCATGGAGGTGGGAGCGCATCCGCCGGAAACCTGCATGGCGGAGGTCTACGAGCCTCCCTTCAGCGTGAAGAATCAGGATGGCTACGGGCCTCAGGGAATTGACGTCGATTCCAATGGCATCGTGTGGGTTGGTCTCACCGGCAGCGGCCAGCTCGCGAGTTTCGACCGCCGCAAATGCAAAGTGAAGAACGGCCCCACGGCTACTGGCCAGCACTGCCCTGAAGGCTGGACGCTGTATCCCGTTCCCGGGCCGCAGTTCAAGGGAACCGATGTCGCCGCGGACTACTTCTATAACGATTGGGTCGACCGTTTTAACACACTCGGCTTGGGCAACGACGTGCCGGTTGTCACCGGAACGGGTTCCGATTCGCTGATTGCCTACCTGCCTTCCACGAAGAAGTGGGTCACCCTGCGCGTGCCGTATCCGATGGGCTTCTTCACGCGCAGCCTCGATGGCCGTATCGACGATCCGAAGGCCGGATGGAAAGGCCGCGGATTGTGGTCGGCGGTCGAAAGCCGCGTCGTGTGGCACACCGAGGGCGGCTGGGGTACGCGGCCTTACGCCGTGCATTTCCAGTTGCGTCCCGATCCTCTCGCTAAATGAACGGCCATGTGAAGATGAGCCATCCCGAGCCCGCGCGTCACTTCGCCCCCGCCGCGGGCTCCGTCTTCTTGCTGCTTTTTTCACTGCTGCTGGTGCCGTCGATCTCCAGCCAGAACGTGCCGTCGTCCGCCGCAGCGAACAGCCCATCTGGTCCCGTCGCATACAAGCCTTCCGCGAAAGACTCGGTTACCCCGGAAATTCCCCACCTGCGCAAGCAAGGGACGGCCAGCCAATTGATCGTCGACGGCAAACCCTTCCTGGTTTTGGCCGGCGAATTGAACAACGACAGCTCGAGCAGCCTCGAATACATGAAGTCGGTGTGGCCGAAGCTCGTGCGGGCAAAGCTGAATACCGTGCTCACTCCAGTTTCCTGGGCGCAGATAGAGCCGCAGGAAGGGAAATTTGATTTCACCGTCCTGGATGGGATGCTCCGTGAAGCCCGGGCACGCAATCTGCGTCTTGCCTTGTTGTGGTTTGCCAGCTGGAAGAATGGCCTGTCCAGCTATCCTCCCGATTGGGTGAAGAAGGACTTTGATCGCTTCCCGCGCGCACAAATTCAGGGGGGCAAGTCGATCGAATTACTTACGCCGCTGAGCGACGCAAACGCCGAAGCCGACGCGCGCGCCTTTGCCGCGCTCATGCGGCACGTGAAGGAAACCGACAGCCGGCAGCGCACCGTTATCATGATCCAGGTGGAAAACGAAATCGGCTTCCAAGGCGATTCGCGCGACCGCTCGCCCGCGGCCAACGAGGCCTTCGAAGGGCCGGTGCCGAAAGAGCTGACGGATTACCTCCAGCGGCACAAGGACATTCTCATTCCGGAGTTTCGCCGGTTGTGGGAGGCGGCCGGAGCCAAAACATCCGGTTCGTGGCAGCAGGCATTCGGCAGCGGCATCGCGACCGACGAAATCTTCATGGCATGGAATTACGCTCGCTACATCGGTCGCGTGTCCGCGGCGGGCAAAGCCGAATACCCGATTCCCATGTTCCTGAACGTGGCGGTCGGCAATGCGGTGAAAAATCACGATCCCGCACGAACGCTCACTGAAGAAAGAAGAGCGCTGCGGAAAAGATATTTCGCGCTCGGCGGCCCGATGGACGACCTGATGGATGTGTGGCGGGCTGGGGCGCCGGACATCGACATGTTCTCGCCTGACGCGTACAGCGACTTCGTGGAATGGAGCGATGGCTACGACCGCTCGGGCAATCCGCTGTTCATACCGGAAACGCTTGGCGGGCCAATCGGCGCGACGAGGGTGCTGTACGCCTTCGGGCGGCATAATGCAGTGGGGTTCACGTCGATGGGCGCGGTCGAAAGGTCGCCCGATCCCGACACCGATCTGATTGGCAGCTACGAACTCATCGACGAACTGTCGCCCCTGATTGTAAAACACGAAGGCGATGGCACCATGTCCGCGTTCCTGCTTGGCCCGGACGACCCTCCTCAAAAAATGAAGGTCGGGAATTACATCGTAGAGGCCGCGTTCCTGAAGCCGCCTCCTGTTCCGATGGCACTTCCTGCCGAGATTCCTCCGCTCACGTATGGCGCGGCGATCGTCATTGCGACGGGGCCTGACGAATTTGTCGCGGCGGGCAGCGGGCTCGTTCTTACGTTTTCACCGAACACACCGGGGGCGCCGCTCGCCGGGCTCGCGAGTGTGGAAGAAGGCGTTTTCGTGGACGGGCGATGGCTGCCGGGGCGCCGGCTGGCGGGCGACGACACGGCCGAGGGGGACGGGCTGATGCTGCGGTGGCCTCCGGGGAGCTGGGCGCCTTCGTCGCGGCAGCGCAAGAGCGCGACGCCCATCCAGCGCGCGACGCTCTATCGCTACCGCTGAATTTAAAAACTCCCGCGTTACCCCGGCATTCGCCGCGCTTGCCGCGCCCGTCCTGTTCCGTCCTTGCGGTCACAGTGTCCGCGTTATTTTTGGGGTTCGCTCTTTATTTTTTGTCGGGCAGCGTGAATACGTAGAGGGTATTGCCGTGCGGCGGCGGGTGAACGTCCGGCAGCACGGGGACGTGGTGCACGCCGGTGCCTACGGCGATGTATTGTTTGCCGTCCACGCTGTAGGTGACCGGGAAACCCTGCACGGAATTGCCCAGGCGTGTTTGCCAGATCGTCGCGCCGGTTTTCGCGTCGAGAGCGCGGAAGTAGCGGTCGAGATCGCCGACGAACGCGAGGCCGGTATCGGTGGTGAGCACGGAGGTCTGAAACGTGGCTCGCTGCTGGACGTTCCATACTTCTTTGAGGGTGTTGATATCGTATGCGGCGAGTTTGCCGACGTTGCCGTTGGTGCCGGGCATCTCGAAGTGCTTTTCGGTGGCCGCGCCGCCGCCCGAGCCGTCTTCGAATTCAACCTTCCGGCTGGTCATCTCCATGCAGCTTTGCGCAAGGGGAATAATCAGCAGTCCTCCCTGCGGGTAGTAGCTCATCGATTGCCACCCGTGGCCGCCCTGCATGCCCGGGCAGGCTTTCACGGCCTCGCCCAGTTTTTGTTCGATAATGTCGGAGCGGTAGGTCAGCTTGCCGGTCTTGGGATCGACTCCGCTGAACACATTCTGGTAGACCGTTTCATGCTCGGCTAAAAATTTCCCCGTCGCGCGGTCGAGCTTCCACAGGATGCCAGCCTTGCCTATTGTGAAAGCGGCTTTGAGGCTGCCTATATCGATCAGGACACGTTCGTAGACCTCGTCGAGATCGAGCGTCTCACCCGCCACGTGCTGGAAATACCACACGAGCGATCCATCCTCGGGTCGCAGCGCCAGGGTGCAGCTTGTATAGAGATCCTGATCGAGCACGCTCGATCCGCGAGCTACCTGCATCCACGGCTTGGCCTGCGCCACGCCCCAGTAGGTGAGATCCAGTTCAGGATCGTAACTCCCGGTAATCCAAGTTTCGCCGCCCGCGCGCCGCATGTTGGAAAGCTTGCCCCAGGTGTCGCCGCCGGGCTCGCCGGCTTCCGCGATGGTGTTGAATCTCCAGACGAGTTTACCCGTGTCCGGATCGTAAGCGCTGATGAAGCAGCCCTGCTCGGCCGGATTCGCTTTGTAGCGGTCACACCCGGTGATTCCCTGAATCACTTTGCCGTGAATCACGATGGGGCCGCTCGAGTTGCCGAAGCCTTTGGTGTAGTCGGCCATTTCGACGTCCCACACGGTTTTGCCGGTGCGCGCGTCGAGCGCGGCGAGGTGCGCGTCGGTGGTGGGGACGAACACTTTGTCGCCGTAGATCGCCAGATTGCGGATCGCTCCGGTTCCTCCGCCCTGCAGGCCGGTGGGGCGGATGTGATTCTCCCAGATGAGGTCGCCGGTGCGCGCGTCGAGAGCCTGCACGATGTTGTCCGTATTGAAGAGATACATGATGCCGTTGTGCACGAGCGGCTGGGGCTGGTTGGCGTAGCCTTCGTTCATCGACCAGACCCAGGCGAGGCGCAGGTCGGTCACATTTTTCGGAGTCACTTGCGAAAGCGTGCTGTGGCTCCAGGATTGATAGTTGCCGCGCACGACCAGCCAGTCGGCGGGGCTGGGATGCAGCAGCATGTCGTCGGTTACCGGGACATAATTTTTCACTTCGCCTTTTACGGTAAGCCCGAGCGCCGCCCCGGCCGCTTGCGGCGCGCCTGGCGCTCCGGGCGCGGCAGCCTGGCCTGAAGCGGAGGCGCCTGTGGCCACGTCGCCGATCGTAACGGGTGCGTCTGCGGTCAGGTCGTCCGCGCCCCCCAGGGCGCCGTTGCTCTGGAGAATGAACGCGATGAGGTTGAACGTCTCCTGATTACTCAGCGAACCCGGATTGTTTGCGGGCATGGTCTTGCGGATCACCGCGAAAAGATCGCGGGTGGTGCGCTTTCTCCAGGCGTTCAGGAAGGTGTTGCCGGCAAGCGGTGGGGCTTCCACGCCGCCGCGCAGGTCGGGCAGGTGGCAGGAGGCGCATTTTTGCTGATAGGCGGCGCGGCCCGCGTTGACTTGCGCGGAACTGAAAGCGCGCGCGGGACCTGCCTGCCGCGCGGCGGTGATGAGAGGCGCGGCTGCGGCCATCATGGCTACGGCTAGCGCTCCAGCCAGGAATCGACTTGCTCCCCGTGCAGACATCGTTGGCTCCCCTGTGCGCGGCGAAGGCGGAGTGCCCGAGCGTTTGCGCCGCAAAAGCACCGGCATCGTACGCGGACTGGCTGGGCAATTCAAGGCGCGCGCCGGCTGTTGGCTTTGCGAAGGCTGGGCCGATTTGGACGGTTCGCGCGTGTCATTCGATGCGGGGCGCCGGGAGCAATTTGCCCTCGAGAATCCGCATGGCTGCGCGTTTCTTGTAGTGGCCTCGCACCTGGCACGCCTCTCGCGCCTTGACCCGTTTCGCACCCCCCAGTAAGCTACATCTTTCAAGCCGAGAGAAGACTCCACCAATCATGGGAACCATACAAATCACTTTGCCCGACGGCGCAACTCGCGAAGTGCCCAGCGGCACCACCGCCGCCGAAATCGCCAGCCAGATCTCGCCGCGCCTCGCCAAGGAAGCGCTGGTCGCCCGCGCCAATGGCGAGAACGGAGAGAATGGCGAGTTGATCGATCTTTCGCGCCCGCTCGACCACGACACCAGGCTTTCGATCCTCACCGCCGAAGGATCCCGACGCGGTTCAGGTGTTTCGCCACTCGGCCGCGCATCTGCTCGCCGCCGCCGTGCTCGAACTCTATCCCAACGTGAAGCTGGGCATCGGCCCGCCCATCGAAAACGGTTTCTTCTACGATTTCGTGCGCGACGAGCCTTTCACTCCCGAAGACCTCGCCAAGATCGAAGCGAAGATGCACGAGCTCGCCGGGAGAAACATTCCCAACGAGCGCAAGCTCCTGCCCAAGCCCGAGGCCTCGAGCTCTATCGCAGCACCAACCAGGAATTCAAGTGCGAGCTGGTCGAGGAAAAAGCCATCGAGCCGATGGTTTCCTTCTACACCACCGGCAAATTCATCGACTTCTGCCGCGGCCCGCACATCCCCTCCACCGGCCGCATCAAGGCGTTCAAGCTGATGAGCGTCGCCGGCGCTTACTGGAAAGGCCAGGAAGGCAATCCGCAGATGCAGCGCATCTACGGCGCGTGCTTCGTCGAGCAGAAGGAACTCGACGAATATCTGCACAAGCTCGAAGAGGCCAAGCGCCGCGACCATCGCAAGATCGGCCAGGAACTCGACCTCTTCAGCATTCAGGACGAAGCCGGCCCCGGCCTGATCTTCTGGCATCCCAAGGGCGGCCTGATCCGCAAGATGATGGAAGACTGGCTGCGCGACGAACTCCTGCGCCGCGGCTACGATCTCGTGTTCACGCCGCACATCATGCGCCTCGATCTGTGGAAGACCAGCGGCCACGCCAATTTCTACCGCGAGAACATGTTCGGCCCGATCGAAGTCGAGAAAGCCGACTACCAGCTCAAGCCCATGAATTGCCCGGGCCACATTCTGATCTTCAAGTCGCACCTGCGCAGCTATCGCGACCTGCCCGTGCGCCTCGCCGAGCTCGGCACCGTCTATCGCTACGAGCGCTCCGGCGTGCTGCACGGCCTGCTGCGCGTCCGCGGCTTCACGCAGGACGACGCGCACATCTTCTGCATGCCCGAGCAGATCGAAAAAGAAATTCAGGATTGCGTCGAGTTTGCCTGGGAAGTGCTGCGCGTCTTCGGCTTCGACCGCTACGAGGTGGAGCTTTCCGGCGGCGATCCGTCGCGCCCGGAGGATTACGCCGGCACGCCCGAGGAATGGAAGCCCGCCGAAGGCGCGCTCGATCACCACGCTCGACCGCATGAACGTCCCCTACAAATACATTCCCGGCGAAGCCGCGTTCTACGGCCCGAAGATCGACGTGAAGCTCGTCGACGCGATCGGCCGCCCCTGGCAGCTCACCACCGTGCAATTCGATTTCAACCTGCCGCGCCGCTTCGAACTGGAATACGTCGGCGAAGACGGCAACCGCCACATGCCGCTGATGGTCCACCGCGCGCTGTGGGGCTCGGTCGAGCGCTTCTTCGGCGTCCTGATCGAGCACTATGCCGGCGCGTTCCCCGCGTGGCTCGCGCCCGTGCAGGCCACCGTGCTTCCCGTCAGCGGAAAATTCAGCGAGTACGCCCAGAAAGTGGCGGACGAAGCTGAAGGAGGCCGGCCTGCGCGTCCATCTCGACGACCGCAACGAAAAGCTGCAGGCCAAAATCCGCGACGCCCAGCTGCAAAAAATTCCCTACATGCTGATCATCGGCGGCAAGGAAGCCGAAGCCGGCACCGTCTCCGTCCGCCACCGCACCAAGGGCGACCTGGGCCCGCGCCCGCTGGACCAATTCATCGCCGACCTGCGCGCCGAAGTCGAGTCCAAGTCAATTACCTGACGCGTCCGTTCGCTTTTCGCTGTCATCCCGAGCGAGCGTAGCGACGAGGGAACTCTCTCAGCTTTCGTTCTTCGTCTTTGGTGGCACAGGCACCCCTGCCTGTGCAGCATTTGCCCTTGGCCGTCGCCTCTCACCGCTGCATTGTCATCCCGAGGAGCGAAGCGACGAAGGACTTGCTTCGTTCCTGCCGGTAGAGCAATGCGTAGAACCACGGGCATCGCGGAGGCGCGCAATTCCGCCGAAAAGACGCGTCGCACTCCATTTGCTTATGGTGTCGAGTGAGCACCACCCCGATTGTTTGTTTTGTGTCACTTGCATGTGTTTCCGTTCGTAGGGCTGGTCGAGTGACGTGCCCCTTGCTTCCGCGGCGGATAGGCCCGAAAAAGCTAGATGCGTTATTTATCATAGACATGGTGGCTTCGTTTCGTAATTTCGCGTTTGCGGGCTCGGGCGACACAAGAACTCCGTAGTTCCACGGACGCCACCGTAGTGTCGCACGCGCCCGCCTCAAGCCTTCTGACTGTCGCATCCGTCCGTCTTGGGCCTTCCGTCGCCATTTTTGGACCATCGCTCATCGCGCGCCCAGCGTAACAACATCCGTCACGATTACAAGGACCTGCTTCGCGTGGTGTTTTTGGTGGGCTGTTTCCCCCGGCGGTCGGCCTTTCATTGTCATCCCGAGAGAGCGCAGCAAGGCGGGTGCTTTTGTCTGATCTTCCGGTACTATTCTTCTCGTTACTGCCGTAACGATTTCAAGCTAACCAGATGAAGTGGGGTGCCTAGGCTTATGGTTGAATTGACGCCCTCGTGGTTTGAAACACAATGGGCAATTACGAGGAATCGAGCCGGTAAGCGGTACACGCCTGCCCTGAACGTCGACCTGCCCATTCAAGAATACTTCGACAGCTTGAGCCAAACGCCCGCTTTCTTTGAGGAGTTCTCTAAACAGGCAGAAGAGATCGAAAACTCAAAGACGGGCCTACACCTAGAAGGCGTCCGCGAGATCATCCCGATAGACCAAGGGCGGCATTTCTCCGAGTCAGTCGGGGCACTGATTGTCCGTCTTCGAGCTGTCTCTGATCTACGCCCACAGGCACCGTTGCGACTCCCGCTCGACGAACTCGCAGCTTTTACGAACGACGCAGAAGCCAAAGCGCGGTCGTTCCTTTCTAGCTTTCCGGGAAGGGCCCAAACGAATCAGCCGGAGACTCCTCTGGATCGACAGCGGGGTGTGTTAAGGCGACTTCAGAACGCGCTCATAACGACGTCCGATTTCATGTGCAGTCAGTCCGCAAGACTATGCAATGGACCTAGCC
This sequence comes from uncultured Acidobacteriota bacterium, assembly GCA_963697575.1. GTDB lineage: Bacteria > Acidobacteriota > Terriglobia > Acidiferrales > UBA7541 > Palsa-295. The sequence goes on from CAVOOP010000017.1 coordinate 126,970, forward strand.
TTTTGCTGTCGGGCCCCCCAGGTACCGGAAAAACCCACTTATTGTGCGAGATTACTCGTCAGCGAATTGAAAGCGGACTGCCAGCACTCACATTTCTGGGTCAAGCATTTCGATCGCCGTTCGATGATGCGGTTGCAACGCTGCTCCGTTCCCTCCTTCCTGGCGCTAATCCGGAAGAATTCCTGTCCGCCCTCGATGGATATTCGAGGGCTCGTTCGATCCGTTGTTTAATTGCGGTAGATGCGATTAACGAGGGACATCGTCAGAGCTGGCTTCGAGCCCTGCCTGATTTGGTTAATCGACTTCGGCGCTATCCTGCAATTGCCCTAGCTATCTGCTGCAGAAGCCCCTTCGACAAAATGCTCGTGCCCGACCCTGCTCGGCTTCAGCTCGAAGTCGTAACACACTTTGGATTTTCTGCGGAGCAGCAGAATGATGCGGTCGAAAAATATTTCACACACTATGGTATTCCCTTGCCCGAGGTGCCGCTCCTAGAAGAGGAATTCGCTAATCCTCTCTTCCTGAAGGTCTTCTGTGAGGCGCTCGAAAGGGTGACGGTCAAGTCCAAGCATTCGCAACTTCGTAGCATCGCAAGCGGGCAAAGGGGCATGACACATATTCTTGAGTACTTCGTTAAGCAGAAGGGGCGAGCAATCTCAGAAAGGATAGGTGGCCAGCCCCTCTCCGCATGGATTTTCCTGAAAGATCATTTCGCGCCCCACCTAGCGATGGAGCACACTGCCTCAATACCCCTTACTCAGGCCAGGGCACTTGCCGATGCCTTACAACCTGAAGGGCTGCCCTCCGGGCGGTTTTTGCAAGAGCTGATCGACGAGGACTTGCTCGCGGAAGACGTTGTCTTCGACGCCGATGCAAAGAAAGAAGTCGTCAGATTTACGTATCAGAGGTTTTCAGACCATCTCATTGCTCGGCATCTATTGGGAACTCAACTCGACGTCGCTAGCGGCGCCTCGATTGCCAAATCGTTGCGCGACCCGGGTAAGATTGGCTTTTATTTAACGGACGAGGGCAAGGCACTGGACAACATCAACATCGTGCAGGCACTGATGATCGAGTTTCCCACTCGGATTAAGAACAAGGGTGAACTGCTCGACTTGCTGGAATGGGACGGCATTTCCATACGGCTTTGTAAGGCTTTCCTGGAAGGACTCTATTGGCGGGAGCCACGAAGCATAAACGGATCAACTCGCCGATTGATTGGTGCGTTCCTTAACCACGACGATCTCAGAAGCCAAGCGCTCAACGTGCTTTTGGCTCTATCCGTGAAGCCGGAACATCCCTTTCGATCTGAGTGCCTGGACGCCTTTCTCGCGGACCAAACACTCGCTGGACGGGACCTTTCCTGGACAGAATACCTTCGAAAAAACAGTGACTCGGGCACCCCCCAACGAATTCTCGCCTGGTGCGAATACACTACTGTAAAGAGATCGTCGACACCTTTCGCAGAAGGGTATACAAGAATCTTGAAATGGTTTCTGACTTCGACGCAAAGGGGTTTTCGTGACCGAGCAACTCATTGTTTATTCCGGCTCGGCCTTCTGCATCCCGCCGCGCTATTCGATGAGACTATCCAATCGCTACAACTAAATGATCCTTATGTTACCGAGCGGATGTTGGCCGCGTCGTACGGGGTGACTATGGCACTTTGGCAACGGAATACCATGCCCCAGTTCCAGAGGGAGGTTCTTCCGAAATATGCACGTCGGCTGTACAGGCAGATGTTCGCCCGACAAGCTCCCCATAGTACGACCCATGCTCTCAGTCGCGACTACGCCCGTCGCACAATACAGCTCGCGCTCTTGATAAACCCTCGTCTACTCTCTCGGGTCGAGACCACACTCATCAAACCTCCCTTCCGTTTCGGAGGTATACGTCGCTGGCGACAGAGCGAAGATCGCGACGAAGGGAACTACAGAGAAGGAGATTCGCCGCTGGGAATGGACTTTGCAAATTACACTCTCGGAAGTCTCGTTAAGGATCGCAGCAGCTATGATTACGAGCACCCCGGTTACAAGCGTGTAAGACAACAAATCATGTGGCGAATCTACAACCTTGGGTACACACTCCAGTTGTTTTCCTCCACCGACAGGGAAATTGCGCGTCGCTCATGGTATGAGGAACAAGGGGGCCGCGCCAATGGCAAAACAGATCGTTATGGAAAAAAGTACGCGTGGATAGCGTTCTACGAACTTGCAGGTTATAAACAGGATACTGGCCAACTTGATTCGGAGCGCATTCCGGATGCTGATATCGATCCGAGTTTCCCCGAACTGCCGACTTACCCACGAGTGTTTAACGAATCTTGGATTCCTGAGAACGGAACCGTTAGAGGGTGGGTTCTGTCTGGATATCGCCCTCCGATACAAGATCACCTAATCTTGACATCGATGTCTGACCTAGCAGGACCCTGGGTTCTGATTCACGGGTACGCCAATCGTGAGTCTGTTGATAAGACAATCTTTGCTCTGTTTCACTCGTTCTTGGTACCTCCCGACGATCTGTCAGTCGCAGTGCAAATAATCTCATCGCATAATCGAGGCCACAACGAATCAAGGATAGAGGAAGAACACTACACCTATGCGGGCGAAATACCATGGGCGGACACATGGCGACCACAGCAATATCCGGCATCGATCAGCTTCGACAATACAAGAATTCCAGTCGTCCGACCCGTCCGTGATTACTCTTGGGAAAGCTACCACTCCAATGAGAACCGAACCGGAGGTATATCATTTCCCTCTAAGGAACTGGGGCTCGCTCTCGATTTGTACGTTCAAATTCCGTCCGTGACAACTGCAGAGCGCAGCACTTCCAAAGTCGCCACTATCCCTGTACATTGGGGCAACACGTATCACAACTCTGAATCGCTTCTTTTTATTCGTCAGGATCTACTGGATCAATATCTGCATGCGAACGGCCTGAGCCTGGTGCTCTCCATTTGGGGCGAGCGGCGAGCAAACTACCAGTCACAACTAGATGCACGTAAACTCGAAGGAACGTTCAAGATAGAAGATGCTCTGCATAGGCAGGGCTTCGTATACAAAACTGGCGCGTTCGAAAGATTCCTTTAGTCGCACTCCTCCCTCAGATTACAAGGATGTGCGTGGGGCTCAGGAGGCGCAGGCCAGTTCGCCGTCTCTTCTGAAGGTGTCAAGGCGGAACTCGCTGCCGCGCCGGACACGCGATTACAACGTCCAAAGAAGGAAGAAAGAATCCCTCCTCGCTTCGCTGCGCAGGATGACAACCGAGGGCTTAAGGCGGGCGGATGCAACACTGCGACGCTCGTGAGTGTCGGCGCGGCGCGGAATCGCGAGAGGAAAATCAAAGGAAAGACCCCACCCTCGCGCACACAGCAAGGATGGGGCACCCGAAAAAGCAACGGCGACGGCAGAAGCAGATCCCTCGTCGCTGCGCTCTCAGGATGACAACCGAGCGACTAAGGGCGCGGCACGGACTACACCAGGGCGCACCGGCAGGAGTGCCGGTGCCACTTAGTTACTTGAGGCGACTGCTGCTTCGCGCGAAATGCGCTCTTGCGGCGCGGTGGCTGGGGCGTGCTATAATTTTTGACCTGTTCCCTTTGGGCGGCTTTCCGCGCGCCGGACGGAGCAACGCGGGAGGCGAACCCTGAGGGTCGCTGTTTCCCGGGAGGTGGGTTTATCGCTGAACGTGGTGGTCCTGGCAGTGGTCTTCGGGTAAACGAGCGCATACGCGCTCGCGAAGTGCGTGTGGTTGACGAAGCGGGAAATCAGATGGGCGTGATGACCCTGTTCGACGCGATGAAGGCGGCGCGCGAGGCGGGCCTGGATGTGGTGGAGATTTCGCCCAACGCCGTGCCGCCCGTTTGCAAGCTCGTCGATTACGGGAAGTTCCTCTACGAGCAGAACAAAAAAGCGCACGAAGCAGAAAAAGCATCAGAAGAGTTCGCACATCAAGGAAGTGAAGTTCCGGCCTTCCACCGCCGAGCACGATTACCAGGTGCGGAAGAACCAGATCATCCGGTTTCTGGGCGACGGCTTCAAAGTGAAGGCCATGATCTTCCATCGCGGCCGGGAAATGGCGCATCAGGATGTGGGCCGCGCCAAGATGGATCGCTTGCTGAAAGATATTATCGAACATGCGCAGGTGGAGTTTGGTCCGCGCATGGAGGCGAATATCCTTCTGGCGCTGCTGGCGCCGAAGAAGGGCGCAGTGGCGACGCCGGCGGCGCGTCCCGCGCAGTCCGCGGCGGGCGGCCAGGCTTAGCAGCTTTCGATTTCCGGCTGGCAAGATTTTCATCCTGATGAGCGAAGCGGAGGATCGGCGTTTAGCTTCGCCTGAGAAGGCAAACCTTCGCGGAACGTGGTGTGGCCGCCAAGAAAGTTTTGAAGAGGGGATTGTGAAAAAGAACAAGAAGATGAAGTTGAAGACGCATCGCGGCGCCGCCAAGCGCTTCAAGATTACGTCCACCGGGAAGATCATGCGGTGGCATTCCGGCAAGCGGCACCTGCTCGGCACCAAGGCGCCCCGCCGCCAGCGGAAGCTGGCCAACAAGGTGGTCGTGAATCCGGCGGACGTGCGGAACATTCGCCTGGCGCTGCCTTACGGCGTGTAGGCGGGTCTGTCTAATGAAAGGAATCGAACGCTCGCGGTAAAGGCACCGCGAGAGGTGAGGCGCTTTGCGCGCAGGTTTTATGTCGGAGCTGAAGCTCCGACCCCCTAAAAGGCCGCCGAATGCCAAGAGCGGATTCAATGGCGGAGCCGGGGTTCGAGTTTTTGTGAACGAGAATTTGTAGAAATGCGGAGTTCCGCGCCAGGCAGCGCGTAACGGGTGCCTGCCGGCCGGATTCTCGCGATGCTGTTTGATGCGAGAAAAGCAGAGCGGTTCACATCGAGACAAACCCGTCCGGAGGCGCGCCGTTCGCGCGTCCTCTCGGATCCTGTTTGTCTCCCTGACCAATTTATTTTTGCCGCGCTCGCTCAGAGTGTTGACTGGCTGAGCGCTGCGAAATTTTTCCGCGCCTTCAGGCGCCTAAGGAGACGTAAGCAAATGGCTCGAGTGAAACGCGGTACCAAGCGCCGCGCGCGGCGCAAAAACTGTTGAAACACGCGAAGGGATTTTTCCTCACCAAGGGAAAGCTCTACCGGTCGGCCAAGGAGGCGGTAAACCGCTCGCTGCGCTACACCTATCGCGACCGCCGCACGCGCAAGCGCGACTACCGCACACTGTGGATTCAGCGCATCGGCGCCGCCGCGCGCAACAACGGCATCACCTACAGCCAGTTGATTCATGGGCTCAAGGCGAGCGGCATCGAGCTTGACCGGAAGATCCTGGCGGACATCGCCGTGCGCGACGCGGAGGGATTCACGGCGCTGGTTGCGTCGGCGAAGCAGCACCTCGGTACTGCGCCAGCCAAGGCGGCTCCGCCCGTCGCTTAGCCGGACGCTGCATTCGCGCGGGGCTTGGCCCGCGTTCGTTGATCGCTCGCCGGAGCGCGTTTGCCATATGACAGATCGAAGAGAGATCCCTCGTCGCTTCGCTCCGTCGGGATGACAACGAACGGCGACGGCAAAAATGCACCGTTTGGTACCCGCGGCTGCGGCAACACGTAGTTGAAAATGCAAAAAGCTGCACAGGCAGGAGTGCCTGTGCCACCAACATCCGAACCAACCTTTCTAATCTTCAGGAGAGGCAAGGGACGCAGGTGGCCGAAAGAGAAATCGTCGAGCAGACGCTAGCTGAACTTGGCGACGCGTCTCCTGAAAAAGCCATGGCGCGTTTCGCCGAGGTGCGCGAACGTTTTGATAAACAGGCGATCATTCACTCAACCGACCCGGAAAGCTGGCGCAGCTTCGTCCTGAAGTGGACCGGACGCAAATCTGGAATTCTCTCGCAAATTACCGACAACTGGCTGAAGCCGGCGGCGCCGGAATTGAAGCGCGTTGCCGGGCAGGAACTGAACAAGCTTAAGGCGCACGTCGAAGGTGTCATTGAAGAGCGCCGCGTCGAAATCGAGGCGGCGGCTGAAAAGGCGGCCGCAGGCGCGCGAGCAGATCGATCTTTCGCTTCCCGGCGTCGAGCGGGCGATTGGGACGCGGCACCTGATCCGGCAGACCTACGAAGAACTGCAGCGAATCTTCCTTTCGATCGGGTTCAGCGTCGTGGAAGGGCCGGAGATCGAGACGCCCTACTACAACTTCGAGGCGCTGAACATTCCCGAGCATCATCCCGCGCGCGACAACATGGACACGTTCTACATCGAGGGCGCGCGCGGCGGCCATTTGCTGCGCACGCACACTTCGCCGATGCAGATCCGCACGATGGAAAAGCAGGCGCCGCCGGTGCGGATCATCGTGCCGGGGAAAGTCTACCGGCGCGACAATCCCGATGCGACGCATGGCTACATGTTCCACCAGATCGAAGGGCTCGCCGTCGATACCGACATCACCTTCTGCGATTTCAAAGGCACCGTGGAATATTTCGTGCGCGAATTTCTCGGGCCCCAGGCGAAGACGCGCCTGCGACCCGAGCTATTTCCCGTTCACCGAACCTTCGGCGGAAGTGGACGCCACCTGCCACGTGTGCGGCGGCAGCGGATGCCGCGTGTGCAAATTTTCGGGCTGGATCGAGCTGTTCGGCGCGGGAATGGTGGACCCGGCCGTCTACGGCTTCGTGAAATATGACGCGGCGAGGCTTTCCGGCTTCGCCTTCGGGATGGGCGTCGACCGGCTCGCGATGATGAAATACGGCATCAGCGAGCTGCCGCTCCTCTACCAGAACGACGTGCGCTTCCTGCGCCAATTTCCGTAGAGGAGAGGAAACATAGGAAGTGGAGGAGGCAAAGGACGCAGAGGAGAAGAAGGCCCTCGTCGCTCGTTCAAGAGACGACGATCGTAAAAGACGAAGGAAGCAGATGCGGAAGCGATAGCGGAAGGCGAAGAGGGGTCCTTTCGCTGCGCTCGGGATGACGACGAAAAGCAGGGGCAACGCGCGGCGGTGCAGCGACAACAAGCGGCCCTCCGGACATGGTGAGATGAAAGTTGTTTACAACTGGCTGAAGGAATTCGTGGATGTGACGGCGGCTCCGGCGGAGCTGCGCGCGCGGCTTTCGCTGGCGGGCGTGGCGATCGATTCGATCGAGGAATCGGCGGCGGGGCCGGTGCTGGACGCGGAAATCACGGCGAACCGTCCCGACTGCCTTGGGCACCTCGGGTATCGCGCGAGAGGTCGCGGCGATCTACCGGCTGCCGGTGAAGCCGGTGGAACCGAAGCTGAAGGAATCGGCCGGAAAAAGCGTCGGACGCGACACGCGTGGAAATCGAAGCGCCCGAGCTTTGCGGGCGCTACACGGCGCGCGTGCTGCGCGGCGTGAAGGTGCAGCCTTCGCCGGACTGGCTGCGGCAGCGGCTGGAAGCCATCGGCGAGAAATCCATCAACAACGTGGTCGATGTGACGAACTACGTGATGTTCGAGCTGGGCCAGCCGCTCCACGCGTTCGATCTGGATAAGCTGAGCGAAAAGCGGATCGTCGTGCGGCGGGCTCGCGCGGGAGAAAAGATACGCACGCTCGACGGCGCGGAACGCACACTGGCAAAAGAGATGTGCGTGATCGCGGACGCTTCGCGCGCCGTCGCCATCGGCGGCGTGATGGGCGGCGCGGAGAGCGAGATCGGCTTCAGCAGCCGCAACATCCTGATCGAGGCGGCATGGTTCGATCCCATTTCGGTTCGCCGCACCTCGAAGGCGCTCGGCCTGCGCACCGAAGCCTCCTACCGCTTCGAGCGCGGCGCCGATCCGGAAATGGCGGAGCTGGCGTCGCGGCGCGCCGCGGAGCTGATCCAGCAAGTTGGCGGGAGGGGAAATACTGGCAGGCGTCGTCGATGTGTATCCGCGCCGGGAGGCTGCCGCCCAAGATTCGAATCAGCCGCAGCGATCTCTTGCGCGTGATGGGCGCGGACGTTCCCGACCGCGACATCGAGGAGATTCTCGGCGCGCTCGGGATTCAATCCGTCCCGCATCGATGCGAACAGCGGCGAGCGGCACCAACGCGGCGGATGCCGTGTGGCAGTGCGAGCAGCCCTCCTGGCGGCGCGACGTGGCGCGCGGCATCGATCTGATTGAAGAAGTCGCGCGGCACTATGGCTACGACAAGTTCCCTCCGCGGCTGCCTCCCGCGAAGCAAGCCGGCGCACCGGCTGCCGCATGCGGTGGCGCTAGACCGGCTGCGGGAGCGAGTGATCGCACTGGGATACCAGGAAATCGTCGCGATTCCGCTGGTCGATGCGCGGCGCGACGAGATGTTTCGCGCCGAGGGCGTCGCGCCCGCGGTGATCGGCAATCCACTCGCGGAGGATGCTTCGGTGATGCGTTCGACCGGCATCGTCAGCATGCTTTCGGCGCTCGAATGGAATTTGAATCACAGCCAGCGCAACTTGCGGCTATTCGAAATCGGCAGGGCGTACGAACTGCGCAATGGCGAGCCGGTGGAAACGCCCGTTCTAACGCTCGGGGCAACCGGTCTGGCGCGAGAGAAGACAATTCACGAAGAAGCGCGCGAGTTCAGCTTTGCCGACCTGAAGGGCGATCTCGACCGCATCGGGGAGCTTGCCGGCGGCTTCACGTGGCAGCCGGGCGGCCCAGGATGGCTGGCGGGGGCGCGCGGCGCGCGAATTTCTGCCGGCAAGTCCGGGCGGCGAAGCGCTGGGAGCTGGCCGGGCAGCTGCTCGCCGCGGTTGCCGACCAGCTCAAGCTGCGACAGGATATTTTCATTGCCGAGCTGCAGCTCGAAGCCGGTCCTTGCCGGCATCGAGGGGCGCGCAAGCGGCGCGGCGATTTTCACGGCGATTCCGCGTTTCCCGGCAGTCGAGCGGGATTTCTCGCTGGTGCTTGCCGACGGCATGACATTCGCGCAGGTGGCCGAGACGATCCGCGCGCTCGGCATTCCGGAGTTGCAGCAAAGTCGAAGCCGCCGACCTGTTTCGCGGGCGGCCAAGTGCCCGCCGGGAAAATTTTCGCTGATGATCCGCGTGACGTTTCCAAAGCGCGCAAGCGACACTGACCGATGCGCAAATCGCGGAATTTTCCTCGCGGATCGTCGGCCGCGCTGGAAGGGAAGCTGGGCGCCGTGCTGCGGGCGGCTTAAGGCTGAGGCAGATGAGGATGAGGAGGCAAAGGAGGCAGAGGAAAGGCTCGCGGTAAAGGCACCGCGAGAGGAGGGCGCTGCGCGCCATGGTCCTTTTTGTCGCGACTGAAAGCCGCGACCTGCAAGGCTTGATCTGCTCCTATGCTCCTTTTCCTTTTCTTCTTCTTCCGCGACCTTCTCTACTTCCTCATCCTCTTTGGTTGTTGCGCGCGGATTCAGAATCGCCGAGAATTGCGGGTCGTAGCGGGGTGCAACGTGAAAATCGACATCTACGATCAGAGTTACAACGTCAATGCCGACCAGAAAGCCGAATACGTCACGGAACTGGCTGCGTACGTGGATTTGAAGATGCGCGAGGTTGCTGAAGCCGCGCGAACGGTGGATTCGCTCAAGGTCGCCGTGCTGGCGGCATTGAATATCGCCGACGAGCTGTTCACCATGCGCGAGCGCCAGCAACAAGTCGAGGGCCCGCTGCGCACGCGCGTGGAAAAATGTGTAGCGATTGTCGAAACGGCGCTACAGCACACCAGCTGAACAGGCTGGAACCGCTCCCACCACCTGGTTGCAGGATCCTCCAGTTTGGCATTCGTCGAAAGCGCTGACTTGGAGGAAAGACCCGTCAATCGGGAGATTGGTGTTCCCAGGCGGGCTTCGGCGACACGCTGCTATGCGAGCTACGCATCGCGGCGCCTCGGCTTTGACAGGCGGCGATCGCTGAAAGCAAGAAGAAGCAGGTCCTTCACCCTGCGCGCTTCGCGCGCACGGCTCAGGATGACACGTAAGGCACAACGAAACAGCCGGCGAACGGGCAGCAAAGGAGCGGGGAGAAACATGGCGCGCGGAGAGGCGCTTCTAACGAGTTGGCTCGCCTGTGAAACACGATCCTTGCCCCTGCTGACAGATTCAGGATAGGATCATGCCATTGGGGTAACTGGTTTTCGGTATGTCGAGACGCCTGTCAAAACAACTGCTGGCAATCGGGTTAGCGCTGTTTGTCTCCGTACTGGCCACGCAGGCGGTGGGTCACTGGCACTACAATCCCATCGACGAGGCCCATTGCCAGGTCTGCCATATCGGGCACTCCGCGATTCCGCAACCCGCCGCGGTAGCGGACACCCAGGCGCCCGTACCGGTCGCCAGGTTTACGCCATCCGAACAGGCGGGGCACAGCCTTGGGGTGGTTCGTACTCTTAGCAGCCCTCGCGCGCCTCCCGTTTAGTTTCACTCTTCCAGCACAAACGGGTCTCCCAGCACTTGCCGTTGTGGCGACGGCTCGCGTTTCCTATCCACTTTTATTATTCGCTGCCGGTGATGGAGATCTCCGGGGCCGCATTCATAAAGGGAGAAATACAAGATGAGATTCGCAAGGGCACTTCTGATGGTGCTGCTCGGCTGGCTGGCATTGGGAGCGGTAGGATGGGCGCAGTCGGGAAATGCGTCCTCGATTTCAGGAACCGTTACGGACCCCTCGGGAGCCGTGGTGGCGAATGCAACGGTGACGATCCACAATGCCGTAAGCGGCTACGATCGCAGCACCGCGACCGACAGTTCCGGCAACTTCAGCTTTCCGAACGTGCCCTTTAACCCATACCACATGACGGTGACTGCCCCTGGTTTTGCTTCGCACGCGGAGGACGTGGACGTTCGCTCCACCGTACCCGTGAACCTGAAAATCGGTCTTTCCCTGGGACAAGCAACGGCTTCGGTGACCGTCGAGGCCGCGGGAGACCTGGTGGAGACCGAGCCAACCGCGCACACGGACATCGACCGGCAACTGTTCAACCAGGTTCCGCTGGAGAGTTCATCGTCTTCAGTGAGTTCGCTGGTAACGCTGGCCTCGCCCGGCGTTGCGGCAGACTCCAATGGGCTGTTCCACGGATTAGGCGACCACGCGGAAAATTCGTTTTCGGTGGATGGCCAGCCCATCACAGACCAGCAGAGCAAGGTCTTTTCAAACCAGATCCCGATGGACGCCGTGCAGTCGATGGAAGTGATTGAAGGAGCACCACCGGCCGAGTATGGCGACAAGACGAGCCTGGTGATCGACGTAACCACGCGCTCGGGCCAGGGCGTCACCACGCCGCATGGCAGCGTGACGGCAGAGTATGGGAGCTTTGGTTCGTCGAATGCGGGGTTTGACATTGCATACGGCGGGGCCAAATGGGGGAACTTCATCGCGGTAAACGGAATGGATACGGGGCGCTTTCTCGACGGACCCGAATTCGCGGTGATGCACGATAAAGGCAACCAGGAAAATTTCTGGGATCGCGCCGATTATCAGCTTTCCGATGCGGATTCGGTTCACATGAACCTGAACTTCACGCGTTCGTGGTTCCAAACGCCGAACTCGTTCGACTCTCAATTGGCGACACCGTGGTCCGGAGTAGTGGTCAACAACCATGGGCTCGATCCGACAGGCAAGCTCGTCGGCGCGGCGGATCAGCGCTCCCAGATCCGAACATTCAACCTGGCGCCCAGCTGGACGCGTGTCATCGGCCCAACGCTGGTGTTTACGGCCGGGGCCTTCGTACGGCACGACGAATACAACTATTATCCCAGCGGAAACCCTTTTGCGGACCTGGGCCCGACGTCTCTGCAGAGAGAAACGGTGAGCCAGCTGCGGATGCTGACAAATGCGGGAGGCAAAGCGAGCCTTTCTTATGTAAAAGGAATCAACAACGTGAAGGTGGGCATTCAGTATTCGCGGACGGCGCTGGTGGAGAACGACCACATAGGAATCGTGGACCCCACTTTCAACCCGGTGTGCGAGACGCTCGCCGGCTCCATCGTCACGAATCCGCTGATAACGAATCCCGCCACGTGCGGGACGTTGGGATACACGCCCGATCCTGCGTTCAACCCATTGCTGGGCTGCTACGACCTCACGAGAACCGCGCCGCTGCCCGCATCCGACGGGTGCCCGGCGGGGCAATCCAGAAGCATCATTTACTCGCCGCTGCTTCCGCACGCGGACGTGAAAGAATTTTCGATGTTCGTGCAGGACACGATTACGAAGGGGAACTGGAACTTCAACCTCGGCATCCGCGGCGACGTGTACACCGCACTGACCAAGGCACAGCAAGCGGAGCCGCGCGTGGGCGTCGCTTACAACATCAAGCCGAGCGGAACGGTTCTTCGCGTTTCCTACGCGCGCAGCCTGGAGACGCCGTTCAACGAGAATCTCATCCTGTCGAGCATCGGCTGCAACGATCCGGTACTTTCGCCTCTTCTGGTGTGCACGCCGGGAGCAAACTCGCTGCTGAGCCCGGGGTTTCGCAATGAATTTCACGCCGGCCTCCAGCAGGCATTCGGGAAGCACTTCGTCGTCGACGGGGAATACATCTGGAAATACACGCATAACGCGTATGACTTCAGCGTGCTGGGGAACACGCCCATCACGTTCCCAATCGAATGGCACAATTCGAAGATTCCCGGAGTCGCCGCCCGAGCCGACGTGACGAACTATCCGCGGCTTCACAGCGTACGTCGTCATGTCGAGCGTGGCGGCGCGCTTCTTTACTCCACAGATCGGCGGAGCGGGCGCCACGCCCGGAGGCGTCTCCGTTTTTCGCATCGACCACGACGAGCGTTTCAACGAAACGACGCACCTGCAATACCAGCCATCGAAGCTCTGGCCCTGGATCGGGTTCAACTGGCGATACGACAGCGGGCTGGTGGCAGGCCAACTGCCCTGCGCCGGAGGCAGTTGCGCCAACGGCCCCGACTGGAACGGCCACAACTATCGTGGACACGTCCAACATCAGCGCCGATCAGCAGTTCGAGGCGGGCCTGTTCTGCGGTTCGGTTCACGCGGCCGCGCCCACTCCTGCGAATCTTGTGGGCACGCCCCTCAGCTCCGCGCTGGGTGTGAACCTGCTGCCCGGCGAGCCAGTACGGATCAACACTGGCAAAACTGCCGGCGCCGGGAAAAGAGAACGACGACCGCAATCCGCCACGAATCGCTCCGCGCAATCTGTTCGATATAGCGCTGGGCGACGACGACGTGTTCCATGGGGACCGGTTCAAGTGGAGCGCCCGCCTCACCATCATCAACGTGGCCAACAAGGTGGCGCTGTACAATTTCCTTTCAACGTTCAGCGGCACGCACTTCGTGACGCCTCGCACGATAACCGCCCAGATCGGATTCCATTTCTAGTTCGCGCACATTCGATGCGGAGGTGGCCTTGGTTCGGCCACCTTCCTTCGATGGCCCGCGCAAAGGGCCAGCGTTCCGAACGCTTGAACGCTCCTTTTCCCTGCTACAATCGCTGGGGAGATGGCCTGCGACGCAGGTGACGTTGCGAAAGCCTTTTGAACCAACACTGGATCCCAGGGTGCTTACGTCGTCCTGCCCTTGTGCATGTTTCGAGCCGGCTTGCCGGTTCGGAAAAGCCTTAAAGCAGGCGCTGGGCGCCCGCCTTTAACGTGGGGTTCAGGGCCTAGCAGCGCACGGCGAAGCGGACCGCTCCCTTCTCTATCCCCGGAAATCCCGCAGGAGTTGCACGGAGCGTGCCGCAGGAAACTTGACCGAATCGAAAGAGAGCCGCGCGAAAATTGAAGATCCTTTTCATCGGTGACATCGTCGGTTCTCCAGGCCGGAAAATCGTCCACGAACGCCTTGCGGATATTCTCGTCGCAGCGGCAGATCGATCTGTGCATCGCCAATGGCGAGAATTCCGCGTCCGGATTCGGGATCACGCCACGCCTTGCCGAGGAGCTATTCGCATCGGGGATCGAAGTGATCACCGGCGGAAATCACATCTGGGACCGCCGGGAGATCCTGGAGTTTTTGCCGCACGAACCTCGTCTGTTGCGCCCCGCGAATTTTCCGAACGGCCTTCCCGGCAGCGGGCTTTACGTCGGCCGCGCGAGAAATGGCGTTCCGTACGCGGTTTTGAACTTGCAGGGCCGGACATTCATGACGGCGCTCGATGATCCCTTCCGCACCGCGACGCGCGAACTCGCCAAGATTCCGCCGGATGTGAAGGTTATTTTCGTCGACATGCATGCCGAGGCCACTTCCGAAAAGCAGGCGATGGGCTGGTACCTTGACGGAAAAGTTTCCGTTGTGGTGGGGACGCACACGCACGTGCCTACCGCCGATTTTCACGTGCTTCCGGGGGGCACCGCTTACACGACGGACGTGGGTATGACGGGACCGCATAATTCGGTGATCGGCATGGAGAAGGAAGGCGTGCTGCAGCGGTTTCTCGATGCGCTGCCGGCGCGATTCGTGGTGGCCGAGGGCGACGTGCAGATGAATACGGTTCTGATCGATGTGGACGAAAGCACCGGACACGCCCGATCGATCGAGCGACTTAACTTCCGCCTGGACTGAGAGATATGCCGCGAAGCAACGTGAAGCAACGGGCCCGCAAGAAGGTTCGTCTGCAAAACCGTTCCGCATGCTAGAATAAGGGGCGTCTGTTGTGTTGCTCCAGAAACCTCCTCATCAGGAACTCATCGGGGCTGCAAGACTGCGCAGGCGCCCTTTTCTTTTCGGATCGCGGACCAAATGACTACATCTATTCGCAATATCGCCATCATTGCCCACGTCGACCACGGCAAGACGACCCTCGTGGACGCCATGCTGCGCCAGAGCGGGATCTTTCCGCGCCAATCAGGAACTGACCGAGCGCGTGATGGACTCGAACGACCTCGAGCGCGAACGCGGGATCACCATTCTGGCCAAGAATACCGCGGTGACTTATCACGACACAAAAATCAACATCGTCGACACGCCCGGCCACAGCGATTTCGGCGGCGAGGTGGAGCGCGCGCTGCGCATGGTGGACGGCGTGGTGCTGCTGGTGGACGCGAGCGAAGGCCCGCTGCCGCAGACGCGCTACGTGCTGCAGAAGGCGCTGGCCGCCAAGCTGCCGCCCATCATCGTGCTCAATAAGATCGACCGCGCGGATGCGCGTCCCGCGGCCGTGCTCGACGAAATCTACGACCTGTTCATCGATCTCGACGCCACCGAAGACCAGCTCGATTTTCCCGTGCTTTACACCAATGCGCGGCTCGGCGTGGCGCATCGACAAGATCGGCGATTCGTCGACGAACCTTCAGCCGCTGTTTGAAAAGATCGTCTCCGCCATTCCGCCGCCGTCGGGTGATCCCGAAAAGGCGCTGCAGATTCAGGTGACGAATCTCGACTATAGCGAATATCTGGGAAGCGTTGCGATCGCGCGCGTGTTCGAGGGCAAGCTTGCGCGCGGCGCGGAAGTCGGCATCGCAAAACTGGACGGCACGATGCAGCCAACCAAAATCACGAAGCTGTTCACGTTCCGCGGGCTCGAGCGGGACGAAGCGGAAACGGTGTTCGCGGGCGATATCGTGGCGATCGCGGGCGTGGAAGGAATTCAGATCGGCGAGAGCATCACCGACCTGGAACATCCCGCGCCGCTCGAGCCTCTTTTGATCGACGAGCCGACGCTGACGATGCTGTTCACGGTGAACACGTCGCCCGTTTGCCGGCCGCGAAGGGCAGTACGTCACGTCGCGCGACTTGCGCTCGCGGCTCCAGCGCGAATTGCTTACGAACGTGTCGCTGCGCGTGGAAGACAGCAGCTTCCACCGATACGTTTCGCGTGCTGGCCCGCGGCGAATTGCAGCTCGCGATTTTGATCGAAACGATGCGGCGCGAGGGCTACGAGCTGATGGTGGGAAAGCCGGAGATCGTGGTGCGCGAGGAAAACGGGAAGCGCATGGAGCCGCTGGAACTGCTGGTGGTGGACTGCCCGGAATCCTTCACCGGCATCGTGATCGAATCGCTGGGCAGCCGGCGCGGCGAAATGGTGAAAATGGTGAACCACGATTCCGGGCGCGTGCGAATGGAATTCCGCATTCCTTCGCGCGGGCTGATCGGCCTGCGCGGGCAATTGCTCACCGATACGCGCGGCACCTCGCTGATTCATTCGCTGCTCGAAGGCTGGACCGAATACAGCGGCGAGATGGCCACGCGGCTCACGGGAGCGCTGGTTTGCCGACCGCGCCGGCGTTTCGACCGCCTATGCGATCTGGGGCATTCAGGAGCGCGGCGAGATGTTCGTGGGGCCGAGCGTCGAAGTTTACGAAGGAATGATCGTCGGCGAGAATTCGCGCGAAGACGATATGAACGTGAATATCACGAAGGAAAAGAAGCAGACGAACATGCGCTCCTCTTCCGCCGACGAGGCGATCCGGCTGATTCCGCCGCGCGAGATGACCCTGGAGAAAGCGATCGAATTTATCGCCGACGATGAATTCGTGGAAGTGACGCCGAAATCGATTCGCCTGCGCAAGAAAGTGCTCGACGCCAAGCGGCGCCCCAAGCGCTGGCAGGAAATCCGCGCGAGCGCCGAGACAACTTCCAAGTAATTCGATCTCCGGAAATACCTCGGCGTTACACGCTGCTATGTCTCCCAGTTCAGCGACGCGGCGCTCCAGGTCCTTGGCAATCTGTTCCGGGGCGCCGCGACTCCCTGAAAGTTCACCGGTGCGCCAACGGAAACTGTGATCTGGCCGGGGCGCGCCCACCTTTTACCGGCCGCCTTCAATTCGAAAATACCGTCCAGCCGCACCGGCACCACCGGCACGCTCAAGCGCGTCGCGAGCAAGCCCAACGCCAGCGCGAAAGGGACTGAGGCTTCCATCTCGTCGTGAGTGTGCCTTCCGGGAAAACGAGCACGCTCCAGCCGCGATCGACCAAGTCCCCCGCAAATGCGAAGCTCTTGCGAAAGCCCGCGCGCAGCGGCAGACGGGAAAACGTTGTAAATCGAGACGACCAGCCAGTACGCCGCGCGGTCCGCTAGAGCCTCGAAAAAATCGCGGTGCCCGCCGGGCGGGTTTCGCATCGATTCGAGAAGTTCGCCATCCATGGCAACGGCGAGCCTGCGGCGCAGGCGGCCACGGCAGAGCCTCCAAAACATATGCGGGATCGAAAAATGCAGTGTGATTGGCGACCACGAGGGCCGGTCCGTTCACGCCATTCAAGATTTTCCCGGCCGCGGATGCGCGGCCACCCGAGAAGCAGCATCGCGGGGCGCGCAAGCAGATTCAACGCAAGCGCGCGAAAGACCCGGAGCGGCCAGCTCTGCGCCCAGCGCGGATAGTGATAGACAGGCGCAGTGCGCGGCCGGGATGCTGGAGCAAGTGCTCCAGGTCTGCCACAGTTTCAGCCTTCGTGAATTCGGTTTCGCTCAAGTCGACCTGGTAGCGGTCTTCCAATGCGCTCAGGAGCTCCACGCGTTCGATCGAACTCAGCTGGAGTATTTGAGCGCCGTTTTCGGCAATGCGCGGCGCCCGTGCCCGATTCGCGCGAGCAATTCGTCGACGGGACTCAGCCTGGATGCTCCGGACCGGAGATTTCCGGCGCCCAATCGAGACTTCAGCGGCTTCTGTTGAATCTGCGCCAGCACGGCTTTTGAGTCGGCGTGCGCGGAAAATCCGTGCCGGGCCAAACCATCCATCGCCGAATCTGCTGGAACGGAGCGAGCCTGGCGTTCGCGCTGCGAATGATTTCGGCTGCATCTGGCCTGCCCGATCGGATGAAGAATCGCGGAGCAGCAGGACGGCGCAGGGCTCCGCGTTGCCGTTGCGGTCGAGACCAACGACGACGCAGTCGCGCACGCCAGGGTCCTTGCGCAACTCTGCTTCAAGATCCTCCGGATAAATATTCAGGCCTTCGGGCGTAACGATCACATTTTTCCGCCGCCCTTTGAAATAATAATTTCCGGCGGAATCGCGGCCGGCAATGTCGCCCGTGTGAAACCATCCGTCTTCGTCCAGCACGGGCGCAACGCGCGAATCCTTCCAATAGCCTTGCGCGACATTTTCGCCGCGAACGAGGATTTCGCCGTCTTCAGCGAGCTTGATTTCCAAGCCAGGCAGCGCTTTGCCGATGGACCGGCGGCCAAGACGGAAGGGATGATTGAGGCTGACGAGCGAGGTGGTTTCCGTCAGTCCATAGCCTTGAATCACCGCGTAGCCGAGACGGCTCCAAAAGTTTCCGCCTCCGCCGGGAGGGCCGCCCCTCCCGAGACAATCGCCCAGAATTTCCAGCCGAGGCGGTTGTGAATGCTTGCGGAAGCGCCACCAGCGCCGCAGAAAGTGTTCCTTTGCCGCGGCGGCAAATTCCCGCCGGAATTTATCGAGTTTGCCTGCGCCTGCGAGGTCGCGCTCGATTTGATCGCTCAGCGATTCGATGAGGCGCGGCACTGTGACCAGCACGGAAACATGTTCGTCATGGATCGCGCGCAGCAATTTCCGTCGGGATTCAGGGTGCCAGGAAGACCGACGTGGCGCCCAGTATCTGAGGAAGAAAAATGCCGAGCAACTGGCCGAAGACGTGGCTCAAGAGGAAGCAGATTCAGAAACCGCAGGGGATGGAAAATGCGCTCGTAGCGGCGATAGCGCTCGATTTCTTTTTCGATCGGCTCCAGATTCGCGAGCAGGTTGCCGTGCGTGAGCACCACGCCGCGGGGTTCTGCGGTGGTTCCCGACGTAAATACAATCTGCACGGGATCGTGGCGGTCAAACACAGGCAGGGACGAAGTTTGCCACCGCGCCGGACGGCTTCACCGAGATCTTCGAGAACAATGGCAGGGAGAGGCAGATCGAGCGAAGGCAGGCCGCGTGCCCGCTACTAGCAGCGAACACCCGCCTGCTGCGCGACGCGCCGGGCAAAAGCTTTGTCCGCAATCGCGTCCATGGGAACGACAAGCGCGCCGCAAAAAATGCAGCCGAGAAAAGCGGCGATCCATTCCGCCGGAGTTTTCTCCCCAAAGGAGAATGCGATCACCTTTCGCCGATGCCATGCGAACTAAGCCGCGCCGCGAAAGCAACTGTCCGACCGCGGCGAACAACCGCCCGTACGTCCATCGCACCGTTCGATAGCCCCGTCGAAATACCACAGCGGCTTCGCCGGCGGGCGCGAATCGCGCTGAAAATATTCGAGGACGGACTGGCGGGACATGGCCCCCGAGTTTCCCTCATCCCAGCGCCGGAGGGAAATACTCACTTTGTGGGGATTGCTCCCGCAAACCATCCTTTTCACGCGAGCTGCGAACGGATAGGGGGAATTACCGGTCACATGGACTCGGCTTTGTGTTGATGGTCGCCGTGCGACCTGGGCGGAGTGCCTTAAAGTACGCGGGGGGGCTGTCGAGCGCTTCTCTCTACTATCTGGAAAGGGGAGCGCGTCTCCAGATCATCCGCCGGCCGTTGGTAAGCTGTGTTAACTCTCGGGCTTTTGGCTAGCCACCCCAAGCTTGCCGGCCATTTTCACCAAGTCGGCGAGGGAATCGGCTTTCATTTTCTGCATCACCTGGCCTCGGTGGGCTTTCACAGTGATCTCGCTGATGCCGAGCTCCCCCCCGACCTGCTTATTCAATAGTCCTGAGACTACCAAAGACATGACTTGTTGCTCGCGGCGAGTGAGCGATGCATAGCAGCGCTGAAGCTCCTGCATCTCCGCTTTTTGACCCAGAACAGCGCGGCTCCGTTCAATACCCAGACGGATGGCACTCAGCAGCGCTTCATCGCTGAATGGCTTCGTCAGGAATTCCACAGCTCCCGCCTTCATCGCCTGGACCGTCTTGGGGACGTCAACGTGGCCCGTAATGAAGATAATCGGAAGATCGGCGCGCTCGCCGGAGATGCGTTTCTGAAGCTCAAGACCACTGAGGCCCGGAAGCGAGAGATCCAAAACCAGGCAGCTCGGAACCGGCGCGCACGGATGCGCAAGAAATTCCGCCGCGGAAGCAAATGTCTTGGCGTTCCAGCCCGCGGACGCGATCAGCAGCTCCAGCGACTCGCGCACGTAGATGTCGTCATCTACGACGAACACGATTGGCGCGGCCTTTGACTCGGGCAAGGAGGTCGATTGACGCGATGCACCCGCTGAATTCATAGCACGTTCCTCGCGCGCCCAACAGCATAACCCGTTGCTTAGTTAATTAGAAGCGCGGCATTGAGCGCCCTTTACAGGGAGGTGTCGCTGAATGGCTTGAAGAGGCAATCCACGGCGCCCCGGGCGAGCATCCGAGACCGCACGGCCTCGTCCTTTTGAGCGGTAATGAATACGACCGGAATCTTCACTTCGCGCGCGTCAATTCGTCCTGGAGTTCGGGACCGATCATACCCGGCATCGCGATGTCAAGAATGAGGCATTTGGTTTTGTCGAGGTAATCGGACTTGAGGAACTCTTCCGCGGACGGAAACACCGGGGTCTCGTAGCCGAGTTCGCCCAGCAGGCCGGGCAGCGACTCGCGCACGGACTCGTCATCATCGACGACCGACCCGAGCGGACGTTCTGCCGTCACGATTTCACCATACTTTGACGGACCTCGCCGCCGGCAGGTGTCGTTACCGCCGAAACTCCCGCCGCATGGCACACCCATACGCCTTCCACGAAAAGTGAATGCAAACCTCGTCTCTTTGCTAAACGATATCCAGCCGAATTCGGCGGTATCGACGGGCCGGCTCGATGCGTTCTTGAGGCGGCACTTTCGCGGCAGGTCTCCAACGCAGGAGGATGCGCCGGTCACATCAGGACGTCTATCGTACTTTGGTATTGGTCGCCGCCGGCAATTCCGGTGTGAGAAAACTTTAAACAATAGACGGCCGCGGCGCCTCCTCGATAATTGAGCGACTGACGGAGAGCCATCTTCGACGCCACTCGTTGCATCGGCGGCGCTTCCGGCGTAAATGCGCCGCCTTCACTTCGATCGATCGCACGGAGGCATTTGTCGACTGAATATGACGGGTTTTGGGGCGCTGAGTCATACGAAAGTATCGCCAATACCATCGTCCAATTGTTCCCCTTCTGAGCTTCTGGTGTTATCGCGCCATGGCAACCGATCTTATCGGATGTGTGCAACAAACGGTGAAGGGATCGTGAATTTCGTAGCTCAGAAGATGTCGACCGGCGATCGCGCAAAGTGGTGCGGTATCTTCCTGGCTTTGTTCGCAGGATCCGCACTTTACGGGCAGTCTGAATTGACCGCTACGAGTCAGCAGACCGCGTACTACGGGGCTGCTACCGTTGCGGGCTCGAATGGTTATACCTCAGATTCTCAGGCGCAGAATCCCTACCTGGGAGGCGTCCCCACGGGCACAGCCAGTCCGACGCCGTTATCGCTTTCATTGGAAGACGCCGTCGCCCGCGGTCTGCGGCAAAACCTCGGGGGACTGCTTTCCACTGATGCCGTCTCCGGCGCCAAAGGCGACCGGTGGCGGGCACTCAGCGAGTTGCTGCCAAATCTGACCACCGGTACCAGTTTTGCCGTTCGGCAAAATAACGTGAGGGCAACCATAGGCATCAATAACGTTCCCGGCCACCCGCCCGTCCTTGGACCTTTTGGAGTTTTCGACGCACGTGGTTACCTCGATCAAACCATTTTCGACTGGGAGTCCATCGAACGCGCGCGTTCTTCCGCTGCGCAAGTGAAATCGGCTCAATACAGCTATAAGAACGCGCGCGAACTGATCGTGCTTGTGGTGGTGTCAAATTATTTGCTGGTCATTGCGGACCAGTCACAAGTCGAGTCCGCTTTGGCTCAGCGCGACACTGCCAAAGCGCTGTTGGATCAGACGACCGATCAGCACACGGCGGGGCTTGCGGCTGCGGTTGACGAATTGAGGTCCAATGTCGAGCTTCAAGCGCGCGAACAAAGGTTGATCGTCGCGCGGAATACTCTATCCAAGCAGAAGCTGGTTCTGGCCCGGGCGATCGGACTTCCGGCGGGTCAGGCGTTCGACATAACCACGGCAGTTGCTTATCAGCCGCTTACGACTTCAAGCCTCGACGAGGCCCTGCAGCAGGCGTATGCCTCTCGCGCCGACTATAAAAGCCTGACCGAGCAAGTGCGCTCCGCAGAGTTGCAAAAGAAGGCCGCTTCAGCCGAGCGTTACCCGACAGTATCGGGCATTGCGGATTACGGAACGATCGGCACCAATCCGGCGTCGAACCACGGCACCGTGGATGCGGCCGCGGAACTCCGGCTCCCGATTTTCCAGGGGGGAAGAGTTCACGGAGATAACCTTGTCGCAGACTCTCTCCTGGCAAGCGTCAAGCAACAACTGGAGGACCTCCGTGCGAGGATCGACCAGGAAGTCCGTGATGCTTTCCTTGACTTGCAAGATACCGCCCAAGAAGTTTCCGTTGAGCAGAACGCCATCCAGCTCGCGACTCAGACCCTGCGGCAATCACGTGATCGCTTCGCCTCGGGAGTGACCGACGACATCGAAGTGGTGCAGGCGCAAGAATCCCTCGCGGATGCCAACGACGCGTATATCGCCAGCCTCTACAGTTATAACACCGCAAAAATCTCCCTGGCGCGAGCAATGGGTGTCGCGGAATCGAACTACTCTCTGTATTTGAAAGGAAAATAAAATGCCCGACCAAGACGCGGCCAAAAGCGCGGAAAGTTCATCGTCCTCAACGCCCGCCACGGCAATGGAAAACTCCAACACGCCGACGCCCGTAGTCTATCCGAGGCGGCGCTCTCGCAAGCGCTGGATTATTGCCGCTGCGGCGGTGGTGGTCCTTGTCGGTGGCGTCTTTGTGTGGCACTACCTCTCGGGTTTCGAGAGCACCGATGATGCGCAAGTCGACGTTCACCTCTATCCGGTGAGTGCGCGAATCTCCGGGTATGTGCAAGCGGTGCACGTGGAAGACAACCAGTATGTGCAGGAAGGCGCCGTGCTCGTGGAGATCGACCCCAAAGACTATCAAGTGGCCGAAGCGAAAGCGCAGGCGAACCTTGAGACATCGCAGGCCGCCGCCCGGGCCCTCAACATCGATGTGCCCATTAGCTCGGTGGACACTACCAGCCAACTGAAGTTCACATCTTCGGATATAGAAAATGCTAAAGCGGCAATCGCCGCCGGTGAAAAACAAGTTGCCGCGGCGCAGGCACGCATCCTCGAAGCGGAGGCGGAAAACGTGAAGGCCCAGGACGACGTGCAGCGATATCACCTGCTGCTGGCCAGGGACGAAGTACCTAAGCAGATTTACGACCACGCGATAGCCGCGGCACAAACGGATACTGCCGCCGTGGCGGCCGCCAAGGCGGACGAGGCGAGTGCCGAACAAAGCGTCGTGGAAGCGCGTAGCCGGCTCAACGAAGCGATTGCGCGAGATGAATCCGCCAAGGATGGACCGGAACGCGTGGCGTCCACGCGCGCCCGCGCGCTCTCGGCCGTTGCTGACGTACGGCAGAAGAGCGCCGAACTCGACCTGGCCGAGCTCAATCTCGGATACACCAGGGTGTTGGCGCCCGTTAGCGGTGAGGTGACCAAGAAGGTGGTCGTGGGGTTGAATGTCGATCCCGGAGAGCAACTGCTCACCGTAGTTCCGCTGGATCAAGTGTGGATCACTGCGAATTTCAAGGAAACGCAACTGAGGCACATGCGGCTGGGGCAGAGGGTGGAGATCACCTGCGACTCCAACGGCCGTTCCTACCAGGGGCATGTCGACAGCATCGCGGGGGCCACAGGACCGCTGTTTAGCCTGCTGCCTCCGGAAAATGCCACGGGTAACTACGTAAAAATCGTTCAGCGCGTGCCGGTCAAGATTGTTCTCGAATCGGGGGAAAATCGCGACCGCCAGCTTCGGCCCGGCATGAACGTGGAAGCGAAAGTGTACTTACGATGAGCTCCGAAGCACTGACCTTCCCTTCCGAGCAGGTCGTCTGGCGCCCCAAAATAAATCCCTGGGTCATTGGCGCCACCGTTTCGATGGCGGCATTTGTCGAAGTTCTAGATACGAGCGTTGCCAACGTTGCGTTGCCGTACATCGCAGGAGGCTTGGGAGCCAGTTACGACGACAGCACCTGGGTGCTTACGTCGTATCTGGCAGCGAACGCGATCATCCTGCCCATCAGCGGATGGCTTGCCGAAATAATCGGCCGCAAGCGGTATTTCATGCTCTCCCTGTTTGTTTTTACGCTGAGCTCTCTGCTTTGCGGGCTCGCGCCGAGCCTGCCGATACTGCTCGTCTTCCGGGCGGTGCAAGGAGTCGGGGGAGGCGGACTGCAACCGATGGCGCAAGCCATTCTCAACGATTCGTTTCCGCCCGAGAAGCGCGGGGCCGCTTTTGCTCTCTACGGAATATCGGCGGTCCTCGCCCCGACGGTGGGGCCAATGCTCGGAGGGTGGATTACGGACAACTACTCCTGGCGCTGGATATTTTTCATTACGTTGCCTGTGGTTTTTCTTGCGATTTATCTGACCTACACACTTGTTGAAGATCCGCCATTCCTTCATCGGCTAAAAAGGGGGGGAATTCGCGTGGACTACATCGGCATATCCATGTTGGCGCTGGGAGTTGGTTCGCTGCAGGTGCTTCTGGATAAGGGGCAGGAAGACGATTGGCTGGGCTCGCATTTCATCACTACCCTGGCGATAACCGCAGCGGTTTGCCTGATCACGCTGGTTATCTGGGAATGGTTCCGGAAGGAGCCGATCATCGATGTCCGCATGTTCAAAAGTTTTAATTTCGCCGCGGCGAACCTGATGATGTTCATGATGGGCTTCATGCTTTTCAGCACGCTGGTTTTGATTCCCGAATTTCTGCAGACGCTGATGGGTTACACGGCCGAACTCGCCGGTCTTGTTTTGTCCGGAGGAGGACTTGTGCTGCTGGCGATGATGCCGGTCACTGGACGGCTCACGTCAAAGATTCAGGCCCGCTACCTGATCGCGGCGGGATGGCTGTGCCTTGCGATTGGATTGTTCTATTCCGCCCATCAGACCGATTTATTCATCAGCTTCCGTTTTGCAATGTGGCTGCGCATCACGCAGGTAGTGGGAATCGGATTTCTTTTCGTCCCGATCACGGCGGCAGGTTACATCGGCGTTCCTCCGGAGAAGGGCAACAGCGTCTCCGGAATAATCAACTTCATGCGCAACATCGGCGGCAGTATAGGAACTTCGTTGGTGACCACTCTGATTATTCGGCGGTCTCAGTATCATCAGCAGGTTCTTGTGGGCCACGTCACACCCGACACCCCTGCGTTCCGCTCCGCACTCCACGCACTGCGCTCAGAAATTGCCCATTCCGGGCTTAGTGCCGCGGACGCGCAGAACCAGTCCATCGCCAGGTTCTACGGATTAGTAAATCAACAAGCACGCGCGCTCTCTTACATGGACACATTTTGGGTGCTGGGCGCGCTCTGCTCCGTCATGTTCGTTCTCGCATTTTTCTTGAAAAAGAACGATCCGGGAGCGGGTGGAGATGTGGCGGCCGGCTAAGGAGGGGTCAAATGATTCGAGCGATTACAATTGAACGTGAGTTTGGCTGTGGCGCTTCGGAGATTGCTGCAAAGCTGGCCGAACTTCTCGGCTGGAAGCTGTGGGACCACGAACTGACGGAGGAAATCGCGCGGTTGACAAACAGTACGCCGCAAGCCGTCGAGGAGCGGGAATGGAAAAATGATCCCGCGGTGTATCGCGTGTTCAAGTCTTTTCTTCGCGGAGCATTCGAGGGGGGCCTGCCGCCCACGGAGCGGCTGGAACTGCTCGACGCGCGCCGGATCGCCACTGTCTCCGAGCTGGCGGTCAACCACGCACTTTCTGGCGGCCCATGCGTAATCGTTGGCCGGGGCTCGCAATATTTTCTTCGCAATCGCAAGGATGTATTTCGGGCGTTCCTCTACGCTTCCCGCACGTCCAAGATTCAGAGACTGATCAAAGCTGGAACACGACAAGAAAAGGCAATAACGGAAGTCGACACGATTGACAGGGATCGCGCCGCGTTCGTGAAGAGATACCTGAAGCTGAATTGGCCCGAGTATCACTTGTATGACGCAATGTTTAACACAGAGAGGGGTGATTCCTATGTGGCGGAAATGCTCTTCGCCGCGTCCAACAGGCTGCTAGACGGACGTGAATTGGCTTTTCAGGGATCCCGAATTCAGGGGTAAGCCGCTTACCGCGATGCACGAGCCACCATATTCAAAGTTCTTCCCCGGATAGTGCTTCGCCGGATGATGCTTAGCTATGGCAGCCATCGAAAAGCTTGACACTCATCACAAGGCCCTTACCATCAATCTCGACCCGTCTGTTTTTGGCTCCTTTGCCGAAATCGGCGCCGGCCAGGAGGTCGCGCGCTGGTTTCTTATTGTCGGGGGGGCCTCCGGAACCGTTGCCAAGACTATCTCCGCATATGACAAGGAAGTCAGCGATGACCTTTATGGCGCCGGCTCGCGCTACGTATCCATGCCGCGACTCGATGCCATGCTAAGTCGCGAATGGACTCAACTCCTCAATCAACTGGCCAAGTCTCGTGGATCGCAGACCCGCTTCTTTTCCTTTGTCGACACCGTCTCCGCGCGAAACTATGCTGGAACGAATGAACCCCACGGTTGGCTGGGTCTGCGCTTTCAGCAGCAGCCAGGTGGGCAGCCCAACGACATACTTCTGCATATCAATCTGCGGGACTCTACCAACCTCCACCAGCAGGAGGCTCTTGGCATCCTGGGTGTGAACTTGATTTACGCCGCATTTTATCAATTGCAGACGACCGAGGACTTCCTCGAGAGCCTGGCGCAGGGTGTTGAAAACCGAATCGAGATTGACTATGTGGCCCTGCGTGGGCCCGCTTTCGAAACCTGGGACCAACGCGCGCTTCTGGTGCACCTGGTGCGCAGAGGCTTCGCTGAAGCAGTTTGTTTCCCATCCACCGGCTCGCCCATTCCGCCGACGGAAGTCATCCACAGGAACCCTGTCGTACTGGCACCGGGATACTTCGTGCACATGGATCCAAGTCATGCGGAAATCCATGCACAAATGCTGGCTTCAGCAATTCGGCAACTGCAAGGAGAATTGGGAGAAGGAAAGACCGCACCGAGGGGATTTTTTTGTCTCACGCTTACCCCGCCCAATTCGAAAGATCCGCTTCCGGAGGTCCCCGATCTGCTTCGCCGTATCGAGGCGCTTCGCTCACGTGGCGGGGACGTATTGCTATTCCGCGAACGGGAGCTCTACACGATGACCGATTTTGTGAATCGCTACACAGAGGAACCCGTCCGTTTTGTTGTAGGTTTATCCGTTGTGATCCGAGCATTCGAAGATCGCTACAACAAGCTGGCCGGCAGCTTTCTTGAGGCACTGTCTCGCCTGCTCGCACGCAACGTCCGCATCTATGCATATCCGATGACCACGGCGGATCTACAGGAGGCGATCCAGAACATCTCCGCTACTGACTGGGAGTGGACCGCAACGGATGGATGGGTGTCCGCCGGTCAGTTACGTCCCGCGCCGCCGCGGCGACACCTGTATGCTTACGTCCTCGACAGCAACTTCCTGATCCCGATGCAACGGAGCTGAAGAAACGCACATTCCTGCGACAAGAACTGAAGCTGAAAATTCTGTGCGAGACACTCCTTATTATTTTCGCAGAGATTCCCAGGCATCCCGCGGTTCCGTCTTTACGAGCCGGCCGACGGAGTCCGAAATATTCTCTCCCGCTCCAGCCTTCGCCCACCTGCCGGCCGTCCTTGATCTCCTCAGCTCCCGTTCCTGCAGGGCTGGGAAGCGTAAAAATTGAGGAAAGTCCACGTTCATAGCGGTTAAACTATTCCACATACCGCAGAAAGAGACTATCCCCAGTCCGTTTCTCTGTGTGCGGTCTCGCCCCATTACCACAAGCGCGGGTCGCCACGCGAAGCTCTGTGGATCAACTCAGACGAAGGTATCGCCAATACCATCGTCTGATTGCCCTGGCTCGGGCCTTCTGTTGTGATGAGTTGGCCGCATCGGTGTGATCGGATGCCTGGAGGCCCAATGAGTGAACAGAACGAAATTCGCTATAGAAAAATCCTGATGAACAACGGCAGATCCATTCCCGCCCTTGGGTTTGGAACCTTGATTCCCGATCTTGGCGATACCCGGCGCGCGACTAGAACTGCCTTGGAAGCCGGCTTTCGCCAATTCGATTGCGCGGAGAGATATCGAAACGAAGAGGCGGTGGGAGAAGCGCTGCAAGGCGTGCTGCGGGAAGGAACGGTCGGGCGCGACGATCTCTTCATCGCCACGAAGCTATGGAATAACAACCACCGGCCCGCGCGCGTCGAACCGGCTTTCGGGGCGAGCCTGGGCAAACTCGGGCTCACGTATCTGGATCTCTACCTCATTCACACTCCATTTGCGTTTCAACCCGGGGACGAGCAGGACCCGCGGGATCA
This sequence comes from uncultured Acidobacteriota bacterium, assembly GCA_963697575.1. Lineage (GTDB taxonomy): Bacteria > Acidobacteriota > Terriglobia > Acidiferrales > UBA7541 > Palsa-295. Next base: position 155,282 of record CAVOOP010000017.1, read on the forward strand.
AAACGGCAATCTCCTTTACGACCATGACGTGACGTTGCTCGACACCTGGAGAGCGATGGAAAGTCTCGTGGATCATGGCAAGTGCCGGGCCATCGGTCTTTCAGACATAACTTTAAACGAATTGAAACCCCTCTATGACGCAGCAAGAATCAAGCCAGCCGTGGTCCAGGTGGAAGCACATCCTTATCTGCCGGAAACGGAGCTACTGGGATTCTGCAAGGAGAAGGGTATTGTGTTTTTGGCTTTTGCACCGCTAGGTCACGGGATGAGGCCGGGGCCGCTCGAGGATCCGGTTATTTCGGCTATCGCCGCGCGAGTTAAAAAGACGCCGGCACAGGTGCTGCTGGCTTGGGCGGTGCAGCGCGGCACGGCTTTGCTTACCACGCCCAAAAGTGCGGCCCAGGCGAAAGAGAATTTCGACATCTCTGCCCTTCCGGAAGACGCACTTGACGAAATCAATCAAATTCAGACCAGACAGAGACTGAATCAAGTGGTCAAAACCGGCATTCCGGGGTTCATCCCACAAGGTAGATGAGCGCCGATTCCCACTGGTATCTGAATAAGCGCTGAGCCAAGCGCCGCTACGTGCCCTCCTTAGGCGGTCGGTCAGATTTGACCACTCACTCTTGTCGGCTTGGTTCTATTAGGACCAGATTGGTCGCCGTTTGTGGTAGGCTCCCCCCAACACGCTCGCATATGAGTGGCATTCGGAGCCACAGCCAGATTCAGACGCTCGTGGCAGGGGTTCAGTGCCTTGAGCGGCTCTACCTCCAAGTTCATCAACCCCAACTCGCGGCTGGATTCCCGATATCACACAATGGAGAGAGAGGAGAACCACTATGGGTCACGAAGCAGCCTCGGGCGCGTTAGCTGTAAAGAGAGCCTTATTGTTAAGCCGTCGCAGCTTTTTCCGGCGATCGGCTTTGCTGATCGCCACAGCGGCGTTCTCTCCCACGGGCGCGGGGGCTGAGTTCCTCGGTCCTGCTGAGGATGGCAGCCCGGTGATTACGAGGCTCAGCAACTATCTGAGCGAGGCGCGGAATCATGCGCTGCCCGCCCAGGTGGTGGAAAAGGCGAAACAACACATACTCGATACTTTTGCGGCGATGGTCTCAGGTTCCGAGTTGCTCCCGGGACGCGAGGCGCTCAAGTTTGCGCGCAGCTATGGCGGCAAAGAAGTTGCGACGGTGGTTGCGTCGAACATCCTCTGCGGCCCCATCGAGGCGGCGCTGACCAACGGAATGCTGGCGCATTCCGACGAGACCGACGACTCCCACGCTCCATCGCAGTCGCATCCGGGTTGCGCGATGGTGCCTGCAGCATTCGCAGCGGGAGAGCAATTCCTCATCGACGGGACGCACTTTCTGCGCGCCGTGACTCTGGGATATGACGTCGGTACGCGCGTCACGATGACTTTGGGCGCGGAGCCCTATGAGAACGAGAGCCACCGGAGTACCCATAGTATCGCCACTACGTTTGGCGCCGCGGCTGCAGCTGGCTGTGCCGCAAGCCTGACCGCCCAGCAAATGCGATGGCTTCTCAACTATGCCGCCGAACAATCGTCAGGCCTCTCGCTTTGGAATCGGGATCCCGACCACATCGAAAAGGCCTTCGACTTTGCAGGTGAACCGGCTCGGAACGGAGTTACCAGCGCGATGGTGGTTCATTCCGGTTGGACCGGTCTGGATGACGTCTTCTCCGGGCCCAACAATTTCTTTCTGGCGTTCGGGCCTAAGGCCGATCCGATGGGGCTCGTCGAGAGTCTCGGCGAACGCTACGAGGTGGCACGGACGGATATCAAGAAATGGAGCGCAGGAATGCCAATCCAGGCGCCGCTCGACGCATTGGAAAATATTCGAAAGCAGCATCCCTTTACCCCCGACCAGGTGAAGCGAGTCAGCGTTCGGCTTGCCCCTCAGGAAGGAGCTGTTGTGGACAACCGCGAGCTGCCAGACATTTGCCTCCAGCACATCATGGCGATGATGTTGGTCGACAATACGATCTCGTTTCGATCGGTGCACGACAAAGCACGCATGCACGATCCCGTCATCCTTCGTGAGCGGGCGAAGGTGCAACTCGTCCCCGATGAGGAACTCGGCCGCCTCATGCCGAGACGGCAGTCTATCGTCGAAGTGACGCTCATGGATAACACCAAGTTGCGCGACCACGTCGATTCGGTGCGCGGCACGGCTGCCAACCCGATGACCAGCGATGAGATTCGCACGAAAGCCCGCGACCTGATGGCGCCTGTGATCGGTCAGACCTCCACATCAAAGCTCATCGATCGAGTTTTCGCGCTTGAGAGCGTGAAGGATATCCGAGAGCTGCGACCGTTGCTTCAAAAGGTCTAGTCCTGCATGTACTGCTGGAGCTTCACGGGCTCTGCCAATCGTTTCGCAATGTGCAGACCGAATTGTCCTGCGTCTTGGCGATCTCTCGGCAAGAATCGCAATGATCTGTAGGCGGCACTCCTTATGACGAATATTGTGGCTTCTGCAAGACACGGATTTCAATGGCGGTTGATAGAGTAGCCGTTACGCGCGTTGAAGTATCCGATCAGTCGCTTCCTATTTGCTTGGAACACCCTTCGTCACATCGGTTATACGACTTTTGTACTCCTGGTATTCCCTTGGGCTGCAGATGAATTCCTGAAAGTCTTCCTTTGGCACCAAGTTGTAATACTTGTGAAATCCAGGCCAGGATCTGTCGCCCCACGCTTTTGGATCGTAGTAAGTCATATCGATCACCAGGTGTTCATGGTCTACACGCCGGAAGCGCTCCACCAGCCGGAAGGCGTCGCTCTTGGAATGGCCAACGTTCTGCGTAATCATTGTCTTACTGTTATAGCCCACCGTATCGACAACCAGAGTGTCTCCCTCCCAGCGGGCAGTTGAGTCCCCTTCATAGCTGGGATCCAGCTCCTTGGGATGTTCGCGATTCAGCCAAAAAGTGCGCCACTCGCGGTGGTACTCGAAGAGCTGAAAGATCCGGTCTCCTTCAGGAGCGAAAAGGATTTCCATTGAGCCTAAACTCGGGTAGTCGTACATGGCTGGCGTAGACAACGGTTCGCAATCCTTGCCTGGGTACTCGCCATCCAGGTCATTCACCGGCACGCCGTTGAGGTCTGTAGCAAAACAAGGAGTATGGGAAGTACGTTGAGAACAGAGATTCCCTGACAGGTTCATGCCCGGGAGCGGCGTACCAGCCAAGGCGTCATGCGAAATGGACTTATAAAGTAAATGCTGTTTTCCCCAATCGGTCAGGGGAGGCTCGGGGATCTTCTGGCTGTAGCTGGCAAAGTTGCGCGGGGACTCACTGGTACGGGAATCCTCACCGGGCTGGGCGGTTTCGCCGCGCCAGGTGCCGGATAAGTCGTGTGGGTCAAACCATTTTTCCCCGCGTTCTCCAGGCTGTGCCGCACCCGGGGAATTCTGCGGCCCGGAGTACAACAGCGGAGTGAAAACCAGCGCTGCTATCGCTACAGCAGCCACACCCACAAAGCAAATTCGCAATGAAATCTCCTTACTCTGGTTCCGTTCGAGGCAATTCACAAAGCACGTGATTGCGGCTCTTCGTGGCTTAGGCGATGAGGCCAGAGCAACCCGCTCGATAACCAGCTCTATTTAGCGAGCGGGCCAGGCCGCAACTGGAAATGTACCGCTTGCGGGGATGTGCCCTTGCCGCCTTCGATATGCCAAGGGTTTCGTATCTCGTTACCTACCCAGAGCCCCCGCCCCTTCCATCCGGCGTTGGGATCATCGATGCGGCCCGCCAGGTTTCGCGCGTTGAACCCAAGCGGATACGGCACGCGCAGCACTACCCACATCTTGGTGTCTGGCATTAGGGCTAGGATCGAATCCGAGCCAGTTCCTGTCAGCATGGGTACGTCCTTGCCAAGACCCAAGGTGTTGAAACGATCGACCCAGTTGCCATAGATCCAGTCTGCATTCCCTCCATCGGTTGCGCCTTTCAGCTGAGGCCCCGGAAGAGCATAGAGTGTCCAGCCTTCAGGACAGCGCTGCAGATCTTCCATGGTTCCCGGACCACTCTTGACGGCACACTTACTCCGGTCGAAGCTAGCTAACTGGCCGCTCCCCGCCAGTCCCGTCCAAATGAGACCCTTTCCATCCGCATCGATGCCACGCGGAAAGAAACCCCGCTTGCCGGGCGCCTTGGCGGCGTCAAACGGTGGTTCATAAGCTTCGGATTGACATGTTTCCGGAGGATTTGAGCCGATGTCGACGCGCACAATCTTGCCCGGTGTATCGTCGACGGCGTACCAAACACTCTTGTCCACGGGATTGTAGGTCACGTAGTACGCGCGGCCCGGGATGATTTTGTCCAAGGCCTTTTCATACTTGCCGTCGCCGTTGAGGTCATAATATGCTGGGCACCACCCCTGAGCGGCCTCGTCAGAGCCTCCCTCGTCAAGAATGCGGGGCTTGATCCAGCCAACCAGTCCTTCGCCGACCCAATAAATCGTGTGGTCCTGATCGTCGGCAAAGCCCGCGTGGCGAGTGTTATAGCAGGTGTCAATCAGCTTCAACTTTTTCGTCTTCGGATCGTAATACGATAACTGCCGGCGCGAAATCTTTCCGAGCGGGTAGTACTGCGTAAACCTGTTGTTCGCACCGTCCGCGCAAAACGCGGGCGGTTTCTGTTGCGAGCGCCACGCATACGCGATCCAGGCGCGCCCCTGGCTGTCGATATTCTTTAGATGGGCGACGCTGCGCTCATCCCAAATGAGTTCATCACCAAAATACGGCGACGGCTTTTCCATCTTCTGCGGGGTGAAATGACTCAATTCGTCCGGATCGCGGAACGGCAGGCGGACGTTTTCGACCGTGTTCCGCTTCGGATCGAGGATCATCAACAGGCCCAGGTTGAAGTCACTGCCATAAACCGGACCGTATCCGTTGACAGTGGGATCCCGTTCGTCGGTCGCATACAGGTCATGCATGAACGTGATGGGCGTACCGATATCCCAAAGGGTCACCACAACGTTGCGCTCCACACCAGCCGGTCTCGGCGGGACCGGCGGAAGCTCTCCTGCCGCGATCCGGTCAGTCCAATCCGCAAACAAAGACAAAACCCGGTCATGTCCCAGACTGTTCAGCCGGATGATGCCCGTGCGCGTCTGGCCTACCCGCATCCGGTAGTCCCAAGCTTGAACGCTTGAATCAAAGGTACGCAAAGCAGGGGAGATTTCACGTGTGACCCTGGTCCCCATCTGATGGCAGACGCCATTACACCCTTTGACCGTAGAGAGCCATTCCGCCTGAGTCTGAATCACCCGCGTCTGGGGTGTCGCGCCGCCGGCGCCGCCAGTGTCATCCACGGGGACAGAAACAGTCATTGGAAAATCGCTCGCCGGGGGCACCCGGAGCAACGAATACCAATAATTGGCCGGATAGTATTGGGCAGCCGCCTTCGCACTCGGTGCAATCACGGCAGTCAGGGCCACTCTCTGGCCAGGCTCAACCTGGGAAACCGCGGGCCCGTCCACCAAACCGTAGCCGCGCACCCACAGTTTATAGGTTGCTTCCGGAAGGTCAGGAATCAGATACCGGCCTTGATCGTCTGTCACCACGATCTTGCGATACTTTGTATGTAACTCCGTCGTTTCGGCGATGACCCACACTCCGGCTTCTGGTCCCTTGGAGCTGGTGACGACCCCGCCGATATCGTCCGCATCGACGGAAACGATGTTGGCTCGCACCTGTGAGGCAGCCGCGGCGCCGGAGTTCGAGCCCGCCTCTATGCGGGAGACCGCAGACATGAGGATGGCCAAACCGATCGCCAGGAAGGCGCTGAAGATGGGGCGAGGTATCCACAATTTCCGCATCGTCTTCCCCTCTACTTTAGGCTGGCCCGATTACGCCTGCGACATCAGATTCTATTTGCCCGTCAACAGACAGGGTGGTATTCGCTGACCGTTTGGCGCGGCGAGCGTCGAGCGAGAGTGGACCCGGTCCATGCGCAAACATGAACAACAACCCTCCCGCGATCGCGAAGTCCAATAGAAACTGTTCCACCTCGCCATGATTGCCGAAGTCAGCATGGAACAACGAAGTGGCGATGATGCAGAATCCCGAGAGCGCGAGGGCTCCGTACCGGGTCTTGTAATAACCAAGGACTACCAACACGACACCAACGAAGTGGATCGTCACGGCCAAGTAAATGAGGGCGCTGGAGTGCGCCGCACGAACATCATTAAGGATGCGGAAAACGAGGATCCCGGCCGTAAAGAGGCGAGCGGTCAGCAGAAAAGGCCCCATCAGAAAGTCCCTCCGGAGAAGGAAGGAAAAAAATCACGCGGAGGTTTTCTTTCCATCGCTTACGCTGGGGCTCGATGGTTCGCTTGCCCGTAGGACATCTATCACCAGCAGGGATTGAATGTCAATCGGGCTGGGCTCCGTGACGCGATAAGGACTGGAAGACCGCGAGAATTGCCGGGTGCAGAGAAATCAACGTACGTGCTTTTGTACAAAATGACTCTGAGTAGAGGTGACTCTTATTCCTTCGTGAGATCCCGATGGATGGCCTCGCGGTCCACTTCCTCTCCGCGGAGATATACCTTCGAGATTCGGCGGGTATTGACGATATCGTCCAGGGGATTCGCGTCGAGTATCAGGAAATCAGCGTTCTTCTTCGCCGCTATGGTGCCGACCACGTCGTCAAGTTTGATGATCTCGGCTGCTGTCTTCGTTGCGGCGACAATGGCTTGGGACGGGGTCATTCCCGCTGCAACCATATCAGCGATCTCCGCGTGTGCGCTCCATCCCATCATCCCGCCACCTCCGGCGTCAGTGCCCATCGCGATCCGCATGAGACCCAATTGATTAATTCGCCGCAAGTTACGGGATTGCACTCCCCACATTTCGGCATCGGTTAGCGCGGCGTAGGGGAACAGGTGACCCTGCGGATTCTGGTGGGCTAAGATTTCATGCAGGCGCTTGACCTGCGAGGGAGGGAGCGTTTCGGCGATCCAGGGGATGTCTTCTTCCTTGAACCCGGCGAGGCCGTCTCTGTTTGGCAGGACGGTGGTGAAGAACGTATTGGGGTGCTGCTTCAGCAGCTGGATATATTCGTCGTCGATATCCACGTCACGAACGCCGTGGCCGAAGCCGTCAATCCCCTCGCGCAGTAGTTCCTTGGCGTCCTTCAGGTAGGTAATGTGGGCTGCCACTTGCAGATGGTGCTTATGCGCTTCATCGATGATCGCGCTCGAAATTTCCGGAGGCATCGGCGCTATCGTTTTGCCCGGAGGGAGGCGGTCGGCCCGGTCGTCCACCCAGATTTTCACGATCGCCGGATTTCTCGCGACCAACTCCTGCACTGCCTTTCGGGCCTCGTCTGTTGTCGTAACGTGAGTCCAGGAATTCTCCCTGGCTCCGCCCTGTCCGCCGCCTGGGGTGGAGATTCCGGCTCCGGCGGTGCGAAACCACGTCGCCCCGGGAACTGGGTGGGCCTGCAAGTCGTAGGGCAGTTCTCCGTGACCGCCGTCGTTGCCCATGCTGTAGGTAACACCCACGCCGTAATAGGCCATTCTCCGGAGGTGTTCCATCAGGTTTTCCCGAGTGTAGTTCGTCCACTGCTCGTTGTGGGTCTTCTCGTTGTAATAGCCGAGATGGCTGTGGGCATCGATGATGGCGGGCATCACCGTCTTTCCCGTCAAGTCAACACGAACGCCCCCTTTCGGAAGCTGGATCCGGCCTTTGCGGCCCACTCGCGTGAATTTGCCCTTTTCAACGATAAACGCCGAGTTTTCGACCGGGGGAGTGCCATCGCCGATAATCAGGCGCGCGCCTTCGAACAGGATAGCGCCGCCTCCGGACGCATCTTGCTGAGCCAACATCGAGGATGAACAGACCACCACAGCAAGCAAAAAAAAGGGCAATATTACCTTTACGAGTCGCATTATTCCTCCCGATCGGTCTCGCCAATCGTCCAGGATCCCTGCAAGGGAAGAAGACTCAACCCAGGGCCGGGCATTTAGAGCTGTCTCGTTCTATCGGGATGCACCATCTGTGAACCCGCCCTTATGGAGACCGCGCCCGTCCCGATCCAAGCAATATCAGCTCGATTGAACGGACGAGATATTCTCATCGATAGGAACTTCTTGTGAAGCTTTTTTGCGCTTCTCAACTGTCCGCGCTTTATGGGCGCAGGATTTTCTGACGGCAAGCGACATTCGTCCGGCTGCGTTACATTTGGTTTCCCCCCCAAAAGCTAAAAAGCATTGCTTGTTTTAGAAAATCGGACTATACACTTCGCATCGTCGGGTGGGCGTCTTGCAAGTTTACGTCTCGGGGGGATTTCTATGTTGACAAAGAGTTCCAAGCACTGGCAGGTGCGCATTTCCAAACTGGGCGGCCTTCTTTTGGTTTTGCTCTCCATCGGAACGACTCCCGCGCTGTTGGGGCAGACGGCTGCCACGGGGGCATTGACGGGAACCCTGAAGGATTCTTCCGGCGCGGTGGTGCCGAATGCGACCGTCACCGCCACCAGCATTGGAACCGGTCAGGCGCGCACCGCGAGTACTGACGCGGCGGAACCTACAAGTTTGGACTCCTTCCGCCTGGCGGTTACAGGCTGAAGTTTGAAGCCTCCGGCTTCAACACGGCGGAGGTGCCGTCGGTCACAATCGTTGTGACGGAGACGGATGTTTTCGATCAAACCCTGCAGGTGGGTGCCCAGACGCAGCAAGTCGAGGTGCGCGGTGAGGGCAGAAGCGGTACAAACGGCCACTTCCACGGTAGGCACAGTAGTGAACTCCGAGACCATGACGGCTACGCCCTTGACTTCGCGCAACTACACCAATCTGTTGGGCCTCTCCGCCGGCGCCAATGCAGGTGTGTTCAATGCGGCCAACCTGGGGAGGGGCTCTCAGGACATTGCTGTTAATGGCTCCAGTCATCGCCCAGAACAATTACCAACAGGACGGGGCGTCCATCGTAGTTTTGCTCGGAGCGGAGGAGCAGCCGATGGCGGTGGCAATGTGGGAATGGGGATTGTAAATCCGGACGCCATCCAGGAATTTAAAATCCAGACCTCGGTGTACGATGCTGGCTATGGGCGGAATCCTGGCGCGAATGTGAATGTGGTGACAAAGTCTGGAACGAATCAGTTTCACGGCACAGCTTTTGAATTTTTCCGCAACACTGATCTAAACGCTAACGACTTTTTCCGCAAGATTAGCCCTCCCGTCAACGGCATGCCCAATGACGGGCGACAGGTGTTGAACCAGAACCAGTACGGCGGGTCGTTCGGCGGGCCGGTGAAGAAGGACAAGGTGTTCTTCTTCGCCTCGTATCAGGAGACCTGGCAGAAGAATGGGATTTCGCCGGATGGCTATTCCACCCCCACCTTGGTTGGGATTCCGCGGGGTGACCGCTCGAACACCGCTGCTTTCCAGGCTGCGCTGGGGGCGGCATTTTGCCCCGGCGGGAGCTTCCGGCGGGAAGACCATCTGGCGGTGTTCAGGTTGCCTGTAACGGTCGAACATCAATCCTGTGGCCATCAATATTCTCCAATTAAAGAATCCCGATGGCAGCTATTTCATTCCCAGCTCTTCCACTGGACAAAACCAGAACGCCACTTTCAGTATTCCCGCTAAATATCAAGGAGCACCAGGCCATAGGCAACTTCGATTATGTAGTCAACGATAAGAACACCTTATCGGGACGGTGGTTTTATAGTTATAATCCGACGAACGTCACAATGGGGTGCGGCACGATGAGCACGGCAATCACCATCTGCCTGCCGGGAGTCCCGGGGGAACAGTGTTTCCGGTCCAGTACGGGGTACTGAAGCTCACTTCAATCCTCTCCAACAATGTTGTGAACGAAGCGCGGGTTTCGCTGCAGCGCTTCATAACTCCGATCTCAAAATGAGATCCCATTCACCGATACGAGGTGGGAATCGCTCCGATAATTCCATCGATGAACATCCTTAATGCAAATCACTATCAGCGGGTTGATGCAGTTTGGCGGCGCGTCTACCCCTTGGCCAATGAAAAGCAGGCACCTCCATGGGAAGCGGCGGACCAGATCTCCTGGTCACACGGGAAGCACACCATTCGTTCCGGTTTTGAATATGAGCGCGACCGGGTTGAACTCGGATTTCGTGACTGCATACTGGGGAACCTGACCTTTCAGACCTTTCAGGATTTCCTGCTGGGCCTGCCGGGCTGTGCGCCGGGAACCTCACGCCGCCCAATGCGCGGCCACTCAGGCGAGCAGCACGGCCCGCCGCCGGGCAGACCAACGGTACTTTCACCAGTAATATTTCCAGCTCCGGAACTCGGAGTCGGTCGCGCCGCCCGGTGGCGTGATCCATGGCTTCCGGAACCCAGCCGCGAGCGCCTTTGTCCAGGATGATTTCAAGGTCGCAGTAACCTGACGCTAAACCTCGGGCTGCGGTGGGAATATGATGGTATGTTCTACGATAAATACGGAGAAAACACCGACATCTGGCCGAGCTTGATCAACACCGTGCCGGTGCCGGGAACCACACCTGCCACCGGGACACTCGCGGGTTACGTGGTGCCATCCAACTATAACTTTGCGGCCAATCCGGCGCCGCCCGTGGGCGGAGTGTTTCAGAACAATAAGAAAATCGTTACCCAGAACACCCCATCGATCACCAACTTTGCCCCGCGCGTCGGGTTTGCATGGAAGCCCCTCGCCAGCGATCGGTTTGTCGTGCGCGGCGGAGCGGGGTATTTCTATGACCGGGTCGGCCAGAACATTTTCAACAAGGGGCCGCAACAAAACAGCCCCTACGCGGTTCCGATCTATCAGACCGGCGCCGCAAATTATTTCTCGAGCCTGGCCCAGCCCTATGCCTCTACAGCGCTAGGGTGGACACCGCGCTGGGTGAACTTCACCACGGGAACGAGTTCCAATATAAGCACCATTCTAGCGAGTCCGGTTTATCTCACCCCGTTGACTTATGAATGGAGCCTCAACGTCCAGTATGAATTCGCACCCACCTGGGTACTGGAGTTGGGTTACGTAGGGAGCCGCAGCATTCATCAGGTTCCCGATCCCAGCTTCATCCAACAACTCGAGCGCCAGATTAACCAGGCGCAATTGGCGAGCCCCACCAGCCCGATTAACGGCATTACGACCAACACGGTCGCAAACGCCTCGCTCCGTGTGCCGTACCTGGGCTTCTCGCCAAGCGGTCTGGGCGATGACCAGACCGTTGGAGACAGCAAATACAACAGCCTTCAGGCGACCGTGAGAAAGCAGTTTTCTCATGGACTCCAGTTGCAGGCGTCCTACACCTACAGCCGCTCGTTCACGAACACGGCCTTCGTCGAGGTCAACGATCAGACCAAGCCAGAACCATATGGACTTAATCCTGCCTATCGCCCTCAGCGGTTTGCCATAAACTACAGCTATGATCTGCCTTTCGGCCACCATGATGCTCTCCTCGGCAAGATTACCAACGGTTGGAATGTGGCCGGCGTCACGGTAGTTCAGGACGGTTTACCTCTAACGATCGAAGATACTCGGGGCGGTAGCATCTACGGTTTTGGGCCAGGAGCGACGATCGCCTCTACGGCCGAATTTGCTGCGGGAATGGGACCAGCGAATGTAGCAACTCCCGGCGGCGTGGAAGCCCGGCTGGGTGGCGCGACCGGTGGCTTGGGATACTTCAACAAGGCCGCCTTCGGCACGACCCCGGTGATTGGCAACGGGACGGGGTACGGAAACTCTGGCTACAGTATTCTTCTGGGCCCCGGCCAATTTAATTTTGATGCCGCGGTGCAGAAGACTACCAAGGTGGGGGGCATCCACGAGGATGCCACTCTGGTATTTCGCTCGGAGTTCTTCAATGCATTCAACCATCCCCAGTTCAGCAGCCCGACGGGGTCGCAGCTAGACGTTTCCAAGTCCACCTTCGGGCAGATCACCCTTGCTTCGGTGAATCCGCGGCTGATTCAGTTCGCTTTGAAATACGTGTTCTAAGTATCCGGAAGGGGTCGTAAGAACCGGCCCCTTCCACCCAGCCGTTTAGTCATTTGGAAGATTCGACCACCACTCATCGGACAGGAAAATGAACAGGAATTCGCGGCAGCCGTCCGTTCTCGTGAAGCAATTCTCCCTGGCCTGCATCAGTCTGTTCCTGCTTGCCGCACCGGCGCACGGGCAATCGGATCTCAGCTTGAACGGCGCCATCGATACTCGCGTACACCCATCCCCAGACAACGTCGCGCGCTCGATCGACGCCGACGACTTGGCAAGGCTTGCCAAGAAAAATGGCATGCGGGGGCTCGTGCTTACGAACCACTGGGAGTCGACTGCCGCACTCGCTTATATGGTCCGTAAAGACGTTCCCGGAATCGAGATCTTCGGCGGCGTCGAAATGGACCAGGCCGTCGGCGGGATCAATGTTGAAGCCGTCAAACGTATGATCATGATGAAGGGCGGCTGGGGCAGGGTCGTGTGGTTGCCCACGTTCGACGGCGTCACCTTTACGAACTGGGTGAAGAAGGCTGGAGAAGGAAGGCCCTACTCAACAACTCTGGTTCCCATTTCGAGGGACGGCCATTTGCTTCCCTCCGTGCTCGAGTTGCTCGACTTCGTAGCACAGAATCATGAACTCTTGCTGGAGACAGGTCACAACTCGGCAGAAGAAGCATTAATGGTTGTTCATGAGGCGCATCAACGCGGAGTAACGCACATCATCGTCACCGGCGCGATGGACCCGGTAGTCGATATGAGCATCCCGCAAATGCAGCAGGCCGCCCGCGAGGGCGCTTACATTGAATTTGCTTATAGCAACGCGTTTGGGAAGAAACCCGAGCGCACCATGAGCGAATTCGCGGACGCCATTCGCAAGGTCGGCCCGCAGTTCTGTATCCTGAGCACAAATTTCGTAGATTTTCCGTCGCATCCGCTGGCCTTGCTTGATTTCATGCAGGCGCTTCACAAAGAAGGTATCTCCGTGGCGGACATCAACCTCATGGCGAAGACCAATCCGGCCGTTGCTTTGGGACTTAAGCCTTAACGCGGTGTGCGGGATTTGATCGTGAGCGATGCCTCAACCGCAAAAAAGCTTTGTATCTTCGCGACTCCGGGCCAAGCTTTCCCTTGGCAATATTCTGCAACATCCACGAGGAGATCAGCGCCGTCATCGTGGCCGTCGGCAGCCCTTATTTCGCATTGTCGGACCGTGCGTGAAACGCAACAATTTCGAAGTTCCCGAGGTTTTGTGGCGAGATGGGTCTTCCGGTTCGCCATTTCCAAAGCATTCAACACGCGGCCCTTTCTCCTGGTTCGGCTAGCGTTTGGCAACCCACAGAGCCAGTAGAGGCCTTGGGGTCAAGCGGCCGCCTCCTTGCTTTGTTTAAAGAAGGCGAGCAATTCCGTGTTGATATGATCTTTCAACGTGGAGCACGTGGTGCCGGGGCTCTTGCCGGCTTGCGGGGAGAAGTCCACAAACGCCGAGGGACAAGTTATCGAGTAGGAAGCAACGGCTTCTGTCCCGGCAGCAACTGCTGGTCGAAAGCAATCAGCTCCAATCCAGTAGCACAATAAAGGCCCATCAAGTTGGTCAGATCCACCATTCCGCGGGGGCCAAATAAGCGCAGAGCGTGGGCGAAAGTCTCGGAGGAAACTCGTCTCTGACCGACCAGCTCCCGTCCAAAATTAATGACAACGGTTTCCTTCTCGCCCAGACCTGCGACCGGCTTGTTGTATTTAATGACGTCGATGGTGGACTGCTCGATATGGCCAGCACCATCCATACGCGCATGCGTTTCCCATTGAGTCCATTCAAACTGGTTGTCCATCTCGCGCGACGTTACCAAGACTGCGATCTCGGTCAACCGGTCTCCCAATCCAGTTTGAAACTTCAGATATTGATGGGCATCGCTCATGGGCTTGGCGAGTCTGGGACTGTAGAGACGAAGGGGAACCTGCTTGGTCCAAGAGAGCCTTGGTCCGGTCTGCTCGTCGAAAATCTTCTTGCCGTAATCGTCCATATCCTCACGTTTCGGATAGGGCAGACGGTTTCCAGACTCGGGATAGATGTCCTTTGGGAGCGGCGCCGTGGCTGATTTTGTGTCGCTTACAGGATTTTTTGCGTGGATGCTCGCGCCCAGAAGCATCCCGGCGAAAACTGCGAGCAAAACAATACCGGTGGTTTTCAATGCGTTCATGTCGATCTCCTTGTTTGAAGCACTCAACCGGAATTTCCACTTTGCCTGCCGGTCGACCGAGAATCTATACCCTGGGCGCCTCCGTTTGCAATGCTCCTAGGCTACCGGCCTACTTCGGCCTTTGGTACACGGTTCCTACGCTCACTCCCAATTCCCGCGCAATCTGCGGCCATGAGCGCCCAGAAGCCCTCAGAGCAGAAATCTTAGCCGCATCCAATCTCCATCGCCCGGCGCTTCTCTCGGGTCCCTTAAAGGGGCATCGCGAACCCTGAGCAGAGAATTTCGCGAAATATAGAGGTTTGATCTCTCCGAAAGGACCAGAGAATCGAGAGGGCTGATGCAGGTCAGCGAGAAATGGGCCGAAAAACGGCATTTTCGGCCGATGCTCCCTACTACCTAGATACTCGTCGACTGCATGGCGGAGGGGGTGGGATTCGAACCCACGAGACCCTTTCGGGCCTAACGGTTTTCAAGACCGCCGGTTTCAACCGCTCACCCACCCCTCCGGCATAGCTATTCTACGCTGTGGTAGTGGCGAACGAAAAGCGGTGCGAGGAAGCTCCGCTGCGATGCCTGGCTGTCTCAACGCTTCGGATTCGTTCATCTGGCGGTTTCCTGGAGCATTCCTGTGGAAGCGCTTTCTCCGCTTAGGGGTATGAGATTAGGCACCGCCATATTTCGCGAGGCGATTTGAAGGGGTAGTCTAGAGAAACGCGCATTATGGGAACTCAATGGAGCGAACCACGACGCCACACGACCCTCGCCGGAAATATCCGCGGCACAAAGCGCCCAAGGGGCTGTTTGTCGGCTGGAAGGCCGCCGGGCAGCGGACGGTTTCGCGCGCCGAGACAATCGGCATGGGTGGACTCTTCCTGCACACGCCGAACCCTCCTTCGGAGGGATCCATCATCGAATTGCTGTTCGACCTGAAGGCCGGTGAAGTGCGGGCGCGCGCAATCGTGCGGCACCAAACCCCCGGAAAAGGGATGGGTGTCCAATTCGTACAAATGCAGGCGGCGGACCGGGCCCGGCTGAATCAGTTTTTATCCAAGTATTCGGCCGCGGAACCTGTCTCCTAGGGCCCCGGGCCGAAAGCCAAGCATGCCGCGCCGCCTTCTGCTCCCAAGAACGATGAAGTTCCGCCAATTTGAACGGGAGTTGACAAGCATACTCGAACTGACGCGCAAGGGAACCTATTACCAGGTTCTGGGAGTGTCGCCGGACTCGACCGCCAAACAGATCAAACAAAGCTTCTATGCCTTGGCGCAAAAGTTTCATCCGGATCACCACATGGAGAACCAGGAACGGATGGGACGGCTCAAGGAATTGATGGGTGTTGCCACTACCGCCTATAAGACTCTGGGGGACGAAGAGCAGCGCGCAAAATACGACGCCCATCTGATGGCTTCCGGGGCGCATAGCTTGCGCCGAGCGAAGACCAGCTCGCAGGAGACAATGGAACAATGCTCCGCCCGCGCGCACGAATGCCTTCGCGCCGGGAATTTCGTGGGATCGATCGTGTGGCTGCGCAAATGCGCCGAGATGTCACCCGACGAAGCCCGCTACCACGCTTTGCTTGCGCGCAGCCTGAGTTCGGTGACCCAGTATCGCGATGAGGCGATCAAGAGTTCCAGCGGGCGATCGAACTCGATCCGCTAAATACCGTTCCCTACATCCAATTCGCGGAATTGTACGAGTCGATGCAACTCCCTCGCGGGCATGCCTTCTCTATTCCAAAGTCCTGGAGATTAACCCGGTGCATGCCAAGGCGCGTGAAAGCGATTGACGAAACTGGATGCGGCACAGCTGGCGGGGAGCAAGACGTGAAGGCGATGAGGGAAGCAGCGGCGAAGAACAACGGATTGATTCGCGAAAAAATTACCCGGTCCGGGCCGCGCTGCAACGGAAAGGGTTGGGCCGCATCTATAAGATTATGCAGACGTTGTGCCATGGCTTGTAATGGTAATCGAGGATGCGTAACAAGGATTGTCCTGTATTCCCGGAGGGGACATTGGCGCCGGACAATGAAATCCATGTTTGACATCTTCACCACGGCCGCGGATGGCAGCCTGCACTTCGTTGAGTCGGTAAGTTGCTTGAGGAAGGCGGAGGATTTGGCGCGCCGGCTATCCAGCCTGTTTCCCGGAGAATATTTCGGGTGTTTCGAACGAAGCGAGGAAGCGGCTTGGCCTGTCCCAAGAGCGGAGGGCCGAAAATGCGACTTGCCGAATCTTGGTGTTTTTCCGTTGCCTTTCTTGTATAGGAGGAGTAATATGGGCGCGATGGCTGTAGTCACGTGGCGATTTTCGTTTTTTTGATCCTTGCTCCGGTACTCGCGGCCTTTGTGTTGCGAGTGAGGCAGGCATAAAGCCTTCCCGTTCCGACAAAATCGTTGAGTTCCCCACGCAGCCCAAAGCCGAGATGCTGAAGCATTGCCATAGCGAAACGTGATGCGGCGTAGCTGAATCGGCTGACCGGCTTAAAATTCGATTCAGCGCATGAACTGGCGAGATTTTTGGCCGGCTATTGGTTTTCGAACAGGCGGAGCGGGGACCAATGTGGCGGTTGCAGGCGAGGCGCGTTTGAGCTAGTTCACGCGGTTGGGCGGGAGAGGCGCGGTCCAATCCGCTTGCGCGAATTCCAGGCCCCAAAAATGGGGGCTCGGCGAAAGAAATTCGACTCCCACGCGCGTGCCCTTGTCCGAAGTGTCGCCAAGATAGACGACGCGGCACTCCTGTTCTTCTTCGGTGATGGGATTGATGAGGACGAGTTCCGCCCCTAGCTCGAGGGGTTCCTGAAGGTAGAGCAGGCCACCATGGGCATTCACCACAATGGTATGGCTGGTTTCCCGGAATTTGCGGCCGTCACTGCTTTTTCCCTGTGCGCGCACGGAGATCCGCGTAAACACGCGGGAGCTGCGGCGCTGGGCGCTCGCTTGCGTTTCTATCGTCGTGTTCATAAGTCTATCGTGCATTGCGAAAAAGAGTGAGTCAACGGACTGGCCGGGGGCGTGCCCAAAAGAGCAGAGCCAGAAAAACGACTGTTCTAAAGGCCGGCTTCCGTAAGATGTGACATACGCGGAGCCGTGGAGGCCACGCAAATCGAGCTGTAGCAGTGCCCGTGAGTGTTTGAAAATCCGCATTCGGCAGGAGGTTCGCCATGAAATTCATCGATTACATCGATTCCAAGCGAGAAGAACACGTCACTGAGCTGAAAGAGTTTTTGCGTATCCAGAGCGTCAGCGCGAAAAGCGAGCACAAGCCGGATATCGAGCGAGCCGCGCAATGGGTCGCGGAAAAGCTGCGGGGCGCGGGCCTGGAGAACATTGAAATCGTTCCGACGAAAATGCACCCGCTGGTCTATGGCGAGTCGCTGCACGCGCCGGGAAAGCCCACGATTCTGTTCTACGGCCACTACGACGTGCAGCCGGCCGAACCTCTGGAGCTATGGACCAGCGCCGCCTTCGATCCCACCGTTCGCAACGGCAATCTTTTCGGCCGCGGCACCGCGGACGACAAGGGACAGGTCCACATTCACATCAAGGCGCTCGAGGCGCTGCAGAAGACCGAGGGCAAGCTCCCCATCAACATCAAGGTGATGATTGAAGGGAGAAGAAGAGGTTGGCAGCGTGAGTTTGTGGGATTTTGTGAAGCAAAACCGCGAGCGCCTGAAGGCCGATGCGCTGGTGGTTTCGGATACATCCATGCTGGCCAAGGGAGTCCCTTCGATCACCTACGGCTTGCGAGGATTGAATTACTACCAGATCGAAATCACGGGGCCGGCCCAGGATCTGCATTCCGGAGTTTTCGGCGGCGCTGTGCCGAATCCGATCACCATTTTGGCGGAGACCATCGCGAAGCTTCACGACAAGAACTTTCGCGTCTCCGTTCCAGGATTTTATGATGATGTTGCGACAGTTTCCCGCCAGGAGCGGAAAGCCCTCAACTCGCTGCCTTGGAAGGAAAAGGAATTCCGCAAAACTGTGGGTGCTCCAGGTCTGTGCGGCGAAAAAGGGTATTCCATCGTCGAACAGCTTTGGATAAGGCCCACCCTGGAGCTGAATGGCATATGGGGTGGCTACACCGGCGAAGGCGCCAAGACGGTGATTCCGTCGAAGGCCTTATGCGAAGCTCTCCACGCGTCTGGTGCCGAATCAAGATCCGGCAAAAATCGCCAAACTGGTGGAACGCCACATTCGGAAGCTGTTGCCGAAGTCGGTTCACTGCAAATTCGACGTGCTGAGTACCGGCAAGCCTTGGGTAGCGCCTTATTCCCACCCGATTTTCCAGAAAGCAATCCACGCGCTCGAGGCGGGTTTTGGTAAGAAAGCGGTTTTTATCCGCGAAGGCGGGTCAATTCCCTTCGTCACGCAAATGCACGATACCTTCAAAGTTCCTTGCGTATTGCTGGGGTTTGGGCTGCCGGACGAGAACGCTCATGCGCCGGATGAGCACATCGCCCTGGAGAATTATTACGGCGGAATCAAGGCGGTTGCGCTTGTTTTACGAGCAATTGGCCGATATTTCGGACCACCCCGCATTAGAAAGCCCCATTTTATCGGGGATTTTTGCTGGTTTTTCCCTTGCGTTCACACGGAAGGACGGCTATAGTTCCCCGCGGCATCCCGGACTCCGGGATCAATCCGCACATACAATCTGAGGAGGAACAGAGATTCGATGGCAACTCCATTGAGCAAATCCAAGATCATTGCGCACATGGCCGATAAGGTCAGCACCCCCGAAAAGCCGGTTTCCAAAAAGCAGGTATCGGCTTTTTTTGATGAACTGTTCAAGCTGGCTGTGAAGGAGTCGAAGAGCGCCGGCAAGTTTGTGATTCCTGGCATCGGCCGCGCCGTCAAGGCACATCGCAAGGCGCGCATGGGCCGCAATCCTGCCACGGGCGAAGCGATCAAGATTAAGGCCAAGACGGTCGTTCGTTTGCGTGCGGCAAAGGCTTTCAAAGACGCCGTTCTGAAGTAACGTGATTCGGCGCAGAGCTTAGCGGCGGAACCCCCAAGGCGCGTCCGTTTCCAGAAGTGCGCGGGCGCTTGGGGGTTTTGTCTTTTCAGGTGGCGCCTAGCTTCGTTATACGCGCCAGTTGCGTCGGTCCACTGCAACAAGCAATCCACAATTTCACAGCCGCGCTAACGGAAAATTGCCCGGCGCCGGCACGGCGGCGCCACAACCAGATCGAATGCGGGAATATTCAGGCCTTCTCACCGATCTCTACGAATTAACGATGGCGGCGGGCTATGTGCAGACCCGCTTTGAGGCCATCGCCACGTTTGAACTTTTTATCCGGAACATCCCTCCCCATCGCAATTATCTGGTGGCCGCCGGGCTGGAGCAGGCTCTTGAATACCTCGAGCATGTGAATTTTTTGCCGGATGAGATCGACTACCTCCGCCGGCATCCGATTTTTGGACATATCCGGCCCGAATTCTTCGAGTATCTGGCGGATTTCCACTTCACGGGAGACGTCTGGGCGGTGCCGGAAGGCACGCTGGTATTTGCGGGCGAGCCGCTGATGAGGATCGTAGCTCCCATCGCGGAGGCGCAGATCATGGAGACGTACTTGCTCGCCACTCTGAGCTACCAGACGCTGATCGCCAGCAAAGCCGCCCGAGTGGTCACCGCCGCGAAGGGCCGCGATGTGGTGGACTTCAGCGCGCGGCGGGGCCACGGAGGTTTAGCCAGCCTTCTCGCGGCACGCGCGGCGGTGATCGGCGGCTGCGCCGGAACCTCAAACGTGCTTGCCGGCGAGCAGTTCGGTTTGAATACCTATGGCACGCAGGCTCATTCGTGGGTGATGGCTCACGAGGATGAGGCGGAAGCGTTCGCCCACTTCCTCGATACTTTTCCGGAAGGCGCGGTTTTGCTGGTGGATACTTACGACGTACATCGCGCGGTAAAGAAGATCATCGCCATGGGGCGCAAGCCCGCGGGAATCCGCCTCGACAGCGGAGACCTCGTAAAAGACAGCCGCTGGGTGCGGCTTGAGCTGGACCGCGCGGGCTGGAAAGAGGTGAAGATATTCGCGTCAGGCGATCTCGACGAATACAGGATCGAGGAACTCCTCGCTGCGGGAGCCGCCATTGACGCCTTCGGTGTCGGCACCGCGCTCGGCACGCCCGGCGACGCGCCGCACCTGAATTTGATCTACAAACTCGTCGAGGTTGAGCGAGCAGGCAAGGTCCAGGAAGCCGCAAAATTCAGCCACTCCAAGGTCACCTATCCCGGCCGTAAACAGGTGTTCCGCTATTCCAGCGCGGCTGGTGAATTCAAAAGCGATACCATCTCGCTCGAGAGCGAGTCCCCGAAGGGGGGCGATGCGCTTCTCGTTCCGGTGATGCGCAAAGGCCGCCGGGTGCGGCCGGCTGAATCGGTTCACGAGATTCGGGAACGTTGCAAGGCAGGCCTTGCCCGGTTGCCTGCGCGCTTTCAGCAGGTGAACCGCACAGCAAAATACCCGGTGCAGTATTCGCTGCAGCTCGACAAAATGCTCGAGAAGGTGCGGCGCCGCGTGAGCCGCCTGGCATTAAAATAGGAAGTGTTCGCGCGGCGAGCCGCGGGCTCAGGTGCTCGAAAGTGAAGACCCACAGCGTCGTGTTTTGGGAAGTTGACGTCCAGGCGGATTTCATGCTGCCCGGCGGAAAACTCTATGTCCCAGGCGCGGAGAAGATTATTCCCAACGTCGAGCGCCTGATGCGATCGGCTCGCGATGGTGGTGTGTTTCTTGTGGCGAGCGGAGACGCTCATACGCCCGACGACCCCGAATTCAAGGTCTTCCCGCCGCATTGCGTAAAAGGAACGCCGGGAGCCGCGATCGTTCCGCAGGGGTTGATGGAGACATATCTAGCGCTCCCCAATGAGGCCCCTTTTGTGCTGCCCGCAAACGTTCTGGATTACCCGCAAGTCGTGTTGGAGAAGCAAACGCTGGATGTTTTTGATAATCCGAAAGCAGGCGAGCTCGTCCGGCTGCTCAACCGTAAATTCGGCCTCGAGTCGGATTCCGGCGTGGAATATGTGGTGTTTGGCGTGGTCACTGAATACTGCGTGCGATGCGCCGCGAAGGGACTCCTCGACCGCGGATGCCAAGTCGCCATCGTGAGGGATGCTATCGAGACCCTCGGCGCTGAAGAGGGACGCCATGCTCTCGATGAATTGACTGCGCGCGGCGCCCGGCTGATCACCACCGATGAAGCCCTCGCTCTCGCCCGCACGGCCCGTGCGCAGCAGGTAAAGCTATAGCGAATTGCGCCGCCGCATCGCCTCCTGCGGCCTTACAGAACAGCTGATGTCATCCGATCCCATCGAACGCGCCCGGCAATTGTGGCAGCAGGCCTATAACGCACAGATGAGCGGAGATCTGGACCGCGCCGTCGAGCTGTACAAGGACTCACTGGAAGTCCACCCTACGGCGGAGGCCCACACGTTCCTGGGCTGGACTTACCATTTTCAGGGCAAACTGCAGGACGCGATCGACGAGTGCAAGCGCGCGATTGAGGTCGATCCGAATTTCGGGAATCCCTACAACGACATCGGGGCGTATCTGATCTCGCTCAAGCGGTATGATGAAGCGGTCTCCTGGCTCGAACGCGCCACAAGGGCGGCGCGCTACGAGCCCCGCCACTTTCCCTATTTCAACCTCGGGCGCATTTATTACGCCAAAGGCATGATCAGCCGCGCCAAGCAGTGCTTCGAGCAGGCTCTTCGCATCGAACCTCGCTACACCGAAGCGCGGCAAGCCATCGAAAATATCCTGCGAATGCTGAATTAGCCCGCTGGGCTGCCGGCCTCCACCGGCTGAATAAGCCGGTCGTAAAGCCACATCAGTGCCGCAGTGAGTGTGCCGATGGCCGCGATCACCCACCACATCTGTTGCGGGCGCCCTAGAACATCTCCGAATTCGTGCAGCAAATAGCCTCCAAGCCCTCCAGCGATGAAGTAGCCGATTGCAACTGGCAGGAACGCGTAGCCCATGTACACACCTTGCTGGCCGGACGGCGCGAGACGCGAAATATATTCGTAGTAGCGCGACGCCTGGATCACTTCCCCGATTGCGAGAACGATAAAGGTGGCTATTACCATCGGTACCGTCGGATGAATCGCCAGAATCACCCAGGAGAGCCCGGTACACAGAAAGCCCAGGGCGATAGCGCGAATGGCCGGCATTCTGCGCGTCAGGTAGGCCACGAGAATCTGCAGGCAGATCACCACGATCGGATCGACTGAAAGCAGCAGATCCACGTCCGCCTGGGGGTTGATGTATTTCCGCACGAACAGCGGCGCGGAAATGAACTCCTGCCAGAAAACGATGTAGAAGCCGGAAGAAATCAGCAGAAACGTAATGAGGCGGCCATTGCCCAGCACCACGACCATGTTGCGAATGGCTGCCGAAACGCTTGGAACCTTCTCTTCGCCGGACCGCACCGGCTCCCGGTAAAAAACCAGCGTCGTCCAGAACATCAGGAAGACGCTGGCCGCCGCCACGCGAAACACGTTCTCGATGCCGAGCCCAAGTCGCTTTCGCACCAGCCAGGCGATGATCGGTCCGAGCGCGCCGCCAATATTCACAATGGTGTAGTAAATCGAATAGCCGAGCGAGCGTACGTTTTCGCTTGATGCGCGGGCCGTCGTGCCGGCTACGCACGGCTTCACCACTCCCGGGCCCAGCGCCGGCACGAGCAGGATTGCCAGAACGAGCCACTTGTCGGAAAGGGCTCGGCGCAGAGGCTCCATCCAGGGCGCCGAGAGCGACCCGAGCAGAAAATACCCGATGGTCATCACCAGATAAGCAAACATCAGCGCGCGGCGAAAGCCGAAACGGTCCGCGAGCGTGCCGCCGAGAATCGGCAGGAACCATACGACGAGGCCAAAGGTGCCGATCAGCCAGCCGGTGAGCTGGCTCGAAAAATGGAGCTGCTCGTTGAGGTAGATGGCGAGAACCGCCGCAGTGGCGTAATAGGCGAGCCTTTCGAAAAGCTCCGTGAGGTTGGCTATCCAGAAGGCGGGTTCGAAGCCGGCGCGGATTTCGCGCAATCGCGGCGCAAGGCTCAACGAGGACTTCCTCTCCGTCCGGCAAGCATCGCCCCACGGAACGCCGGAATAGACGTTGATTGTAGCGAAAGCAGGCACTGCGGGTTGCCCTATTTTGCCCGAGGGCTCAGGCGACGGGCGCAAATTGCGGGCGAATTCTCTTATGGATAGCGAGCAGTAGCGCGCCAACACCCCACATCACCACGCGCTCACAGGCAGAAAAGGAAGATCGCGAGTGTGTCACACATACCAGCGCTGCGACAGCTAGCGGCGTTATGCGTGTTGCCGGAAAGGCGGGGAGCCGGAACCTCTCTGCTATACTGGGAATTCCGGCTATCAACGCGCATTCGCGTCGCGCAAGCGTGCTCGCGCCTTCAATCGAAATGATGCCCGCTAAAGATATAAAAGAGACTAAACGACTATTTCTCGTCGACGCGATGGGCTACATCTTTCGCGCCTTTTTCGCGCCCATGGACCGGTTGCAGACCGCGGCAGGCGTCCCGACCAAGGTGCCGTATTTGTTCGCCACCATGATGCGCCGCCTTTTCAAGAATAAAGATTTGCGTCCGGATTACCTCGCGGTGGTCTTCGACCATTCTGCGCCGACCTTTCGCGACAAGCTTTTCGCGTCCTATAAGGCCCAGCGCCCGCCCATGCCCGATGAGCTCTCGATGCAAATCCCGTTCGTGCGCCGCTATTGCGAGGCGATGCACCTGCCGATCCTCGAATATCCCGGCTATGAAGCGGACGACGTAATTGGTTCGCTGGCGCGCCAGGCGAGTGGCGAGGACCTCGACGTAATTATCGTCACGAGCGACAAGGACCTGATGCAACTGGTCGGCGGCCGAGTGCGGCTGCTCAACCCCACGAAAGGCGATCTGCTGGTCGATGAGGAAAAGGTTGTGGAGCTGATGGGCGTGCCGCCGCAGAAGGTTCCGGACGTGATGGCGCTGATGGGCGACACCATCGACAATATTCCCGGGGCGCGCGACCCGAACGACAAGCCCGCTCCCGGCGAGCGCCGTAAGGCGGGCATCGGGGACGTGGGCGCCCGGCAGCTGATTCAGCAATTCGGAAGCGCCGAAGAAGCGATCAGGCGATGCGCGGAAGTAAAGCGCTCGAGCTATCGCGAAGCCCTCGAGAAATGCGGCGAATTTGTGCTGCTGAGCAAACAGCTCTCGAAGATTCCCACCGACGCCCCGGTGCCGCTTTCGCTCGATGCGCTGCGAATCCAGGAGCCCGATTCCCTCGCCCTTCGTGACCTCTACACCGAGCTGGGGTTCACGTCGTTGCTCAAGGAGCTTGCGCCTGTCGTTGATGAAAAATCGACGAATTATGCTTCCCTTGATTCACCTGCGGCGTTGAAATCGTTTCTCGATTCGATTCCGCGCGGCCAGGAAGCGGCCGTCTGGCTCTCGCTCGATTCGGAAGAGCCGGACGAAGAGGGTTTTGGCTCGCGGGTGCTGGGGATCGAAATATCTGTGAAGGCCGGGTCGGCGCGATTTGCGGCCAATGATATAGACAACCGAATGCTGGCCGTGCTGGGCGAGTGGCTCGCCGATGAGACTCGCCCCAAAATCGTGCACGACCCCAAGCTGTTTTCTCTGCTGGCGGTGGCGGATTCTCCGGGAGGCGACGCGCGAATCGCCGGGATCGCGCACGCGACCATGCTTTATTCCTTCCTCGTCCGGCCGACGACCGCCAATCACGTGTTCCCAGAGGTGGTCCTGCGGCACTTGAATCGCACCCTTTCCGGCGCAGCCGGCGAGCGCGCGGATTTTCTGTTCCGGCTTGCTCCCGCCTTGCGGGCGGAGGTTGACAAGCTCGGCCTTGCCAGGCTCTACGAGACGATCGATTTTCCGCTCGCCTCGGTGCTGGCACGCATGGAGGCCGCGGGCGTACGCGTCGATAAGAGAGAACTCGACATCATCTCCACAAAAGCCGAGGAAGAGATTTACCGCATCGAGAAGAGCATCTACGAACTGGTGGGCTTCGAGTTTAAGATCAACTCCCCTCAGCAGCTCGCCGAGGTGCTTTTTGACAAGCTGAATTTGCAGCCGCCGCGCCGCAGCCGCGTGAAAAGCCGCTCAACGGCCGCGGAAGTGCTGGAAGAGCTGGCGGCCCTGCACGAGCTGCCGAAAAAAGTGCTCGAATACCGCGAAATCGCCAAGGTGAAGTCCACCTATGCGGACGCGCTGCCCCGGCTGATTCATCCGATCACCGGCAGGCTGCACACACGCTTCAGCCAGACGGGTGCGGTTACCGGCCGGCTCAGTTCGACCAACCCGAATCTGCAGAACATTCCGATTCGGACCGAACTCGGCCGCGAAATACGCGCCGCGTTTGTGGCTCCTCCGGGGCGCCTGCTGCTTTCCGCGGACTATTCCCAGATCGAGCTGCGTATCCTGGCGCATCTTTCCGAAGATCCCATCCTCATGGACGCTTTTCGCCGCGGCGAAGATATCCATTCGCGCACCGCGCAGGAGGTCTTTGGGGTGCTGCCACTCGAACAGACGCGTGAGCATCGCCGCGTGGCTAAGGTGATCAATTTTGGCGTCATTTACGGCCTTTCGCCGTTCGGATTGGCGCAGAATCTGGGGATCGATACGAAGGAGGCTGCGAGATTCATCGCCGCCTATTTCGAACGCTACAGCGGCGTGAAGAAATATCTCGACCGCCAGATCGCCGAGACTCGCAAGTGCGGGTTCACGAAGACAATTTTCGGCCGCATCCGCCCCATGCCGGAGATCACCTCCCCCCAGGCCAACATGCGCAATTTTGCCGAGCGCACCGCCATGAATACGCCCATGCAGGGCGCGGCCGCCGATCTCATCAAGCTGGCCATGATCGAGCTCGACCGGCGCCTGCGCGAGGGCTTCGAGTCGCAGATGATCCTGCAGGTTCACGACGAATTGCTGTTCGAAGCGCCCGAAAAGGAAATTCCGCGGCTGAAGAGCCTGGTCAAAGATGTGATGGAGACCGTGTACAAGCTGCGCGTTCCACTGCTGGTGGAAACAAAAGTCGGGCCTAACTGGCGCGACATGAAGTAGCGAACCGGCGTTTCGCCGGCCGCTGTATGGTAGAGTTTTCTTGCGAATTCCATACGCGAGGAGAATGCATGGCACCCGATCACCCGCAGGGATTTCTGAATCTGGTCAATGACGCGAAAAGGCGCATCAAAGAAGAGGATTTCCGCGAAACGAAAAAACGCCTGGACGCCGGAGAAAAAATCAATCTCGTCGACACCCGAGAAGACTCCGAGTGGGCCCGCGGCCACATCCCCGGCGCGATCCACCTGAGCAAGGGCGTCATCGAGCGCGACATCGAGAAGACCATCCCGGACAAAGGCGCGACGATTATCCTCTACTGCGGCGGGGGCTTCCGTTCGGCGCTCGCGGCCGACAACCTCCAGAAAATGGGCTACACCAACGTAATTTCAATGGACGGCGGCTGGCGCGGCTGGACGGAAGCGAAATTCCCCATTATCAAGGATTGAAAGACTTTAGCTGGACGGTACTGACTGCCACGCAGGAAGTTGGCTGGGGCGGGTGGACTCGGACCACACCGTATCAGTAAGCGCGCGAGAGGGGCCAGACCGATCCTTCGGTGGAAACCTGCGTCCTCTTCGCCCAGGCTCTCGGTACATCGGCTGCCGCGCTACTCAACGACGTGGCTGAGCTTTCACAAACGACGGGGGTTAAGATAGACGCCGACACAATCGGCGCGATCGAAAACGGCAAGGCCGATACGTTGGTGCGAACTCTGAATCGCTCTCGCGCGTGCAACGGGCATGACTTGGCCACTCCTTCGACTACTGTGTGATGGTAATCGTTAATGAGGTTGTGTGACCGTTGGAGCCGCCGGTAACCGCCGCACTTATGGTGGCGGAGTACTGTCCCGCTGGAGTTGCCAAGGGCGACGGCGATGGTGCGGGTGCTGCTGTTGATCCGCAGCCGGCCAGCCCCATCCCGATCGCGCCGCCAAGTAACATAATCGCAATACCGAGGCTGTAGCGGAAGGACTGGCGTTGCGTTCGCAGTGTCCCGAACAAGGCCAAAACGAGCAGCCCGATTGGCACTGAGATGGTCGCCAGCCCCAAACCAGTCGGCATGTGGGATTGCGGGCCGGGTTGCATTTGGGATAGCACGCCGTTGCTGCCTGTGGTGTGAACGGTGAGTTGCGTTGTGACGACTGTGTTGCTTCCGTCGAGTACCGTTTGTGCGGGCTGGAACGCGCATGTGGCTCCCGTCGGCAACCCGCTGCAACTGAACGCGATAGTGCCCGAGAAACCGCCTATGGGAGTGATGGTGAAAGTCGCCGTGGCGGACTGACCGGCCTCTATCGTCAGCGTGGAAGGACTTACGCTCACGGAGTAATCAGGTTTCACGAGGTTTATGAGCGTAAATGTGGCGGAGCTTTGCACTCCCTGCACGGACGCAGTGACGTTGTACTGGCCCGTCGTGCTGTTTGCAGTCAGGGCGGGCGCAGTCGCGATGCCGCTGCTGCTGGTTTGGGCTGATGCGCTTGTTCCACCCCCAATGAACGTGCCACCCGCGCCGCTGCTTGGCGCCGTGAACACCACGGTGGCGCCCGATACGGTGTTGCCATAGGCGTCGGTAACCCTGGCGGACAATGCAGTCGCGAAAGCCGAACCGACGATGGCGGACTGGCCCGATCCCGAAACAGCGGCGATCGTGAAGTCAGCACCTGCACCTACGGTGACCGTCTGGGTGGCGTTCAATCCCGAGTTACCAAGGTCCGCGACGCTAACCGTCTGAGAGCCCGCAGTCTCGAGGGTGACGGAGAAAGTATGAGTGCCCGCGTCGGCCGACGTGAACGTGTAGTCCGACGGCAACTGCGCGCTCGCGTCGCTGCTCGTGAAGTGAACGACGCCTGCATAGGTGCCCGCAGGATTTCCGCCTGGTGCGAGCGCAGTGACTGTAAGGCTCTGCGCCGTACCGGCAGCCACAGACGTCGGAAGCGCCATGGCGAGCGACGAAGCGGCGCCGGAATTCGACTGGACCGCTCCCAGGTCCACGCTGCCGTTAATCACGCGCACATAATCGACTCCCCGCTGATCCGAAGTTAAGGCGCTCGAGAACTGCGGATCGACAGCCAGGGAAACATTTCCGGAACCAATGGCTGGGCTGCCGCTGGTGGGCATCATCGTCTGCGTCGAACCGCCGTTGTTGGCGAGCGGAGCGAGCTTCAACGACGCGGCGCTGGCGCTAAAGATGTTCGCCGCGTTCTGTGTGCCGCAGCTGATGCAATCGCCGCCCGGAGCCGTGTTGCCGGCCACGATACTGTTGGTGATCGTCACGGAGCCGGAATTCGAATTCTGATTGGAGACGGTTCCACCGTTCTGGCCCGTAGCCGTATTGCCGCTAACGGTGCTCTGCGCAATCGTGGCGGCGCCGGCTGTTTCGTTCTCGACGCCGGCCCCATCGGACGCGGTATTGCCGGCGATGGTGTCTTGGGTGACATAGAGAACGGCGCTGTTGTCGATGCCGCCTCCGTTCCCGGTTGCCGTGTTTCCGGACACCGTACTGTCATACAGAGTGAAGTTGTTCGAGGTTTCGATGCCTCCGCCGTTTCCGCCTGCTGTGTTTCCGGAAACGGTGGAGAAATTGATGGCCACGCCGCTGGTGTTGTAGATGCCCCCTCCGTTTTGGGCAGCCGTGTTGTTGGTGACGGCGATCCCTACAATCGTAAGTCCGCCGGCATTGGAGATGCCGCCGCCATTGGTGCTGGAATTACCGTTGGTGACCGTGAGCGAGCTGATGGTCGCGACGGAACTCGAGTCCACCTGGAAGACGCTCGATGCATTATTCCCGGATACGCTGAACTTATCGGGGCCTGGCCCGGTGATCGTTATGTTGGAGCTGAGTTCGAGCACGCCGTTGGTCAACGTGGCGGTCCAGGGCGCGCTGCCGGAGAGCTGCGTGGTGTCCACGGTGATGTCGCCTGCGCCCAGAGTATTGGACTGGGCGACGGCGCTGCGCAGCGAGCAGGCCTCGTTGCCGTCGCAAGCGGCCGATCCTGCGTCGTCCGCCAGCGAATTCACCACAAACTGCGGCCGCGGACTTACCACGATTCCCGTTTCGCTGCCGCTCAAGGTACCGTCGGTGGCGCTGATACTCTGCGTTCCTACTGTAACCAGATTCAAGCCGAAGTTATGCGTTCCCATGTCGGCGCCCGTAAAAGTGTAGGAAGGGCTGAAGACGGCCGAGGAATCGGAGGTCGAGATCGTCACTGTACCGGTGTAGTTGGTGATGACGTTGCCGTAGCTGTCCTCGATGGTCACGGTGACGAAATGAACCACGTTGGCGTAATCGGGAGAGGGGAAGCCCGAAACGACCATCTGCTCGGAAGAGAGCAACGCGGTGACGGTGGTTGTGCTCACGGCGGGAGTGAGACCATTGCTGGTCGCAGTGATCGTATAGACGCCGTCGGTATCGAGATGGGCGCTGCTGAAATTAAACGTAGCGACCCCCGATACGGCGGATTGCGTCTGATTGGTCGTAAAGGAGTTCGGGCCGGTGATTGTCACCTGAACGCTCGCGGTGGAACCGGTTACGAGCGCCGAATGGGAATCGTAGACACCGACGGTGATGGTTCCAATGGCCGATCCGGCGACTAGCGGAGACGGCGCGGCCTGGGTGTAGCTCAGCGAGCTGGGCGTCTGAGTCCCAGTGCCGGTCAGCGTCACCGGTTGCGGGCTGTTGGAGGCGTTGTCCGAGATGCTCACAGAAGCGCCGCGTGCGCCGGTGCTGGAAGGCGAGAAGGTCACGCTGATCGAGCAGTTTGCAGTGGCGGCAAGAGTGCTGCCGCAAGTGGTGGTTTGAGCGAAGTCCCCGGTGTTGGCCCCCGTCAGCCCGATCGAAATGCCAGTGAGCGAGGCGTTGCCGGTATTGGTCAGCGTGATGGATCGCTGAGAACTCGTAGTGCCGAGGCTTTGATTGCCGAAAGCGATGCTGTTGCCGGAAAGGCTCGCGACAGGCGCAAGGGCTACGCCGGTGCCAGTCAGGCTGACCGACTGCGGGCTATTGCCGGCATTGTCTGCGATTTGAACAGATGCGGTTTTGGCGCCTGCTGTTGCGGGCGAGAAGGTAACGCTGACGGAGCAGTTCGCGCTCTGCGCGAGCGTGCTCCCGCAAGTGTTGGTCTGCGCGAACTCACTGCTGTTGGTTCCAGTAACGCTGATGACGATGCTGCTCAGCGAGGCATTTCCGGTATTGGTGACAGTCACCGATTGCGAGTTGCTGGTGCTCCCGTCGTTCTGATTGCCGAAAGACAGCGACGCAGACGAAAGCTGCACGATCGGCGCGGCCGTGCCGGTTCCGGTCAGAGATGCAGTCTGAGGGCTTCCGGGTGCATTGTCCGCGATACTGAGAGTGGCCGTTCGCGAGCCTGTTGCGCCTGGTGTGAATGTCACGTTGACGGTGCATGTGCCCCCGGAGGCGACGGGAGAGCTGCACGTATCGGTTTCGGAGAAGTCCCCGGCGTTGGTTCCCGTGAATGATATTCCTGAGATCGTGACAGAGGCGGCAGTGTAGTTCGTTACAGTAAATGCTTGGGATGAGGAGGAACTACCCATGGAGATGCTGCCGAAAGCAAACGTCGATGGAGAAATACCAACCCCCTGTAAGAGCACCTCCAGAGACGACCCCGCAGCCACGGCGATGCCCAGCCCGCCGTTCGTCACGAAGTTCCCCATTACCACGCTGGTGCCCGCTCCGAGACTGCTGCTTCCAAGGGAAACCGCGGAATTGAAGGTGCCATCCCCTTTGCCCAGAGAAACGTAAACGCTGCCAGCGCTTCCCACACCCGCTATATCGAGGTTTCCATCCGTGTTGAGATCCCCGACCGTTATTCCCCGGTAACTCCCACTCGCTACGGACTGTGGTGCGTAAAACGTCCCGTCGCCTTTGCCAAGCATAACGTCCAAGCCGCCGTAGCCTGCCACGGCCAGATCGAGAAATCCATCGCCGTTGAAGTCGCCGACGGCCACACCCAAAGCGGTGCTCGGAGCGGAATAGCTGACCGGGGATTGGAAAGTTCCGTTCCCGTTGCCGAGTAAAATATTGGTCGTGTTCGCGCCATAAGCAGGAGCGGCGATGTCCAATTTTCCGTCGCCATTAAAATCGCTTATCGTGAGCCCAAAAACATCGGTCAAGCTGCTCGTAATTGTGGCAGCGGATTGGAAGGTTCCATTGCCATTTCCTTTGAAAAAGTAGATGCCCGTCCCGCACTCTGAACCGACGACGATGTCGAGTTTGCCATCGCCATCGATGTCGGCAACACGCGGCTCGGTTGGGCAGGACACCCCACTCAGCGTTGTCGCCGTTCCGAACGTGCCGTTGCCAGTCCCTAGGAGAATGGACATGGTCGTGCTCGTACCGCCGACCACGAGATCGGGATGTCCATCTCCGTTGACATCGGCAATCTGAATTCGATACGGCCCTGTAACGGCGTACTTTACTGGAGTCTGAAAGGTTCCATCCCCATTCCCCAGGAACACCTCGACATAGCTGCTGGTATCGGAGGTAACGAGGTCCATGATTCCATCGCCGTTAAGGTCCCCCTCGGCGATGTTTTGAGTGCCGGAATCAACTGTGTAGTCGCTCGC
The DNA here is from genome assembly GCA_963697575.1 of uncultured Acidobacteriota bacterium. Taxonomy (GTDB): domain Bacteria; phylum Acidobacteriota; class Terriglobia; order Acidiferrales; family UBA7541; genus Palsa-295. Next base: position 187,125 of record CAVOOP010000017.1, read on the forward strand.
CACCACGTGAATCGTTGCCCCCGAGTTCCCCACTCCCAGGTAGACGACATTCGAGTTGGGAACGCCCGAGCTCGACACCGTGATCCACCCGGCGCCGCCGCTCGCGATCAAGGTGGAAGTCACGGTCGCGGTCAGTTGCTGGGCCGAGACGTATGTGGTGCTGAGTGCGGTACTGCCCCAGTTCACCGTGGAGGTGGAAACGAAGTTCGCGCCGTTAACGGTAAGGGTAAAGCTGGAGCCTCCCGGCGCAGCGGAAACGGGCGAAATGCTCGTGATGAAGGGCACCGGATTGTTCGTCGCTCCGGCCTTAGGAACCCACAAGCCGAAGACCATGACTACGAGAGCCCCCAAGAACATCCTGCCGTTAGCTTGCCGCAGCTTTTTCATGAGTCTCCTCAGTTTGAGAACGGGACCGTACGCACACACCCGTGCGCCCGATTGTTATGCGGTTAAAGAATGCGAATTTGGGTTTGGAGCGACTGCGAACGCGCTACCGGCTTGACCGACCGGTTTAACGAGCCTCGCAATAATTCCCAAGCGAAGCCTGCTGCGTGGTCAAGGGGAACGCACCAAAAGCGCCCATCCCGCGAAGGTTGTTATAAGCCTTGACGCAGAGACAGTGAAATGATTCCTCAGCGTGCTGTACTTCCGAGTGTATTAACCTTTTCGAGCGGCAGTACTATGCGGCAGCAGACGAGAGCTTTCTCTCAGATAGGGCAAGAGGCGGAAAACCAGGGAAAAACTTGGCATCGAGCGGGCAATCCTAAACGTCAGAAGACGGGACGCGAACTATTTCGGTCGCAAAATGCGAGATCTCTTTCCCAAGCCTTGCTTGCTTCCCCACCTGAAAAGCGCGTCAATGACTTCGCTGAGGATGGGGTCATCGGCAGCGAGTGAGTAGGTGACCTGCGGAGGCCGCGTCGCACTCACCTGGCGGTCGATCAGGCCTTCTTCCTCCAGTTTCGCCAAAACCCGCGCCAGCGATTTTACTGGGACCTGTGGAGCAAGCTTCCGAAGCTCGCTGAACCGCTGAGGGCCGGCAACCAGGGCACGCATCACCAAAAGAGTCCACCGCGTGCCCAACTTCCGAACCGCAATCATGAGGGGGCACGGCTGACGGTCACCGGGAGAACTGTTCGATTTGATATTCCGCCGACGGCTTTTGGACGTCGCCACGGCTGTCAAGGACGGTTGTTGTGGATGACAAGCTTCATTCGCACGTACGCGAGCGTATCATTCGCGCCCGGCAGCAACCAAGCGGTATAGGTATAAGAAAAGCCAACATGACAGTTAGTGCTAAATCTGTCCCGGCGGGGGATGCGGACGCGCGGCCGACCCTCTGATAATCGAAAATGTAAAAACCGATTGCAACATGATCACCACAGCATCATAGAATTGATTTGCGTTCTTGCGATAGACTCAGAAATACGCTCAGAGGGCTTAAACGAAAGGCTTTCATGAAGCCTAACTGGTCAGCCAAAATCCAGCAACTGCGCGGGCAGTTGCAGCTGAATCAGACTCAATTCGGCCAGAAGCTTCGCTCTTCGGCGATGGCCGTTTCGCGATGGGAACGCGGGGCGCAGGAGCCTCCCTCGCACATTTATATCGAGATTGGGAATCTCGCGGGCGATCCGCTCTGCTGGTATTTTTGGGGACGCGCTGGTCTGCGAAGCGAAGATGTCATGAGGGTCATGCCGGAGATGAAACGCCGGCTCCGGCGCTCGCATGACCGTGATTTTGAGATCGTCAGCGCGGGGAGCGGCAACAGAAAATCAACCGAGAAGCTCCAATTGGTTGCAGTTCCCTTGCTGGAAGCCATCGCGGCTTCTCACGGAGAAAGGGGCGACGATATCGCCTCCCTCCAGGACGCTCCCATCAACAGCATGATTGCTGCGCCCTCCGATTGGTGCCCCAATCCCTCGTCAACCAGCTGCTTGCGGGTGCGGGGACACTCGATGGCCCCCACAATCTGCGATGGCTATATCGTTGCCGTGGACTCCTCACAGACCGACCGAAGAAAACTCGACGGAAAGTTCGTGATCGCATGGGAAAAGGATAAAGGGCTGACGGTATCGCGCTTTCGACGATACGGCCCGACGGAGACTCTGCAGCCGGAGAATCCACAGTATGAATCCGTAACGCTAAACCATAAAAGCGACAAATGGAAAGTAGTGGCCCGGGTCCTCTGGTGGATAGGAAAAGCCCCGTAACATCCCGTCCAGAAATCAAATTCCTCCCATCCGACAAGGTAATTTTCATGCATCCCTTTTAGCATGGTATCCCTTTGCTTCTTGTATTGCAGCATCCCTGGTGGTAACAGGTCCTCTGCACGCGTTCGACCGTCTAACCCAACCTGAACCGAGGACAACCTCCGCGTCTCCATCATCACCTTGTCCACCTATTTGCGGGGAACGAGCTTGATTTCCGATTAGTTATCCCTTAAGGGAATTCCCCGCTATGCAAGCAACCTCCTTTGCCTCTAGGGTAGGCCGTGTGAAGTGCTCGACTGTGCCACCGACGGCTTGCACGGAGTTCATCCCTGTGCAGAGTTCTACCGAGGTAGTTACTGATTCGCGCGTCCCTAAAATGCACTAGTTGACTCATTGTCACTTAGTGTTTAGTGTGACACAGGTCACCTTGCTTAACGGCTGATGCTAGATCAGGGTGGTAAAGCATCACACTGAAGTAATCGCACTCCGCAGTTGGGCCCCGGTTATCGCAAGCACCTGACGGGAAGTCCTTATCTCGCAGGGGTATAGGAGATTCGTGGACCGGCCGAACCGAACTGAGGGCCCTGTACGGATCCCGCGCGATGCTCGAGCTGTCTCACCCCCCACCTCAATCATACAGTCCCGAGGTGTCCCAGTTTCACAGTCGCGTCTCGCCAAAATTCTGCCGGCAAGCGGAAACCAAGGCGCTGGAACTGGCAGAGGTGACCTGGTGGGGCCGCAGAGGCTTCTCCTCCGCACGCTGGCGTTCGAAGCGCCGTCATGGCGGCGGACGCTAAAAGTAATGCGCACGGAGGGGACGTAAACCATGGAAAAGACGCTACAGAAAGACGACGCTGACGCTTCTCTGGCGAAGAGCTTGTTCGATACGATCCGTGAGCCGCTCCTGGTTCTGGACTCCTCGCTGTGCGTGCAGAAGGCGAACAGAGCGTTCTATAGCACTTTTCATCTGGCTCCGGAGTCCATCGAGAATCAACCAATTTACCAGATCGACCAGCGCCGATGGGATCGCCCCGAGCTTCGAAAACTCCTGGAAAGCACGCTCCCAATCAAAAGTGAATCCAAGGACCTCCCTATTGAATTCGAGATCGGGGGGTGCGGGCGTCGCAATATCCTGCTGAACGCGCGGCGAACCGACCACGCCGATCCCAGGCTGCGGAGCGTACTGCTTGCACTGGAGGACGTTACGGAGCGGACGCAGGCGCGGGAACTGCTCTCGCGGCAGATGGCGGAAGCACAAAGATCCAGCGCGGAGCTCGATCAATTTGCTTATGTGGCGTCGCATGACTTGCAGGAACCCCTCCGAATGGTTGCCAGTTTTTCAGAGCTGTTGGCCAAACGCTATAGCGACAAGCTGGACAGCGACGCGAAGGAATTCATCGGCTTTGCGGTCGACGGGGTTCACAGGATGCAAGCCATGATCAACGACCTCCTGGTGTATTCCCGCGTCGGACGGCGTGACTTGATTTATACCCCGGTCGATTGCGAAGAAGTCCTGCAGACCGTGCTGGAGAAACTGAAACCGGCTATCGAAGAAGCCGGCGCCGATATCGCCCATGGCCCTCTACCGGTCATCACCGCCGACACGATGCAAATGAGGCAGCTCTTCCAAAACCTGATCGGAAACTCACTGAAGTTCCGAAGCCAACGGCCTGTGGTGATTCGCATATGGGGCCGCAAATACCAGAAACAGTGGCTGTTCAGCGTCGCGGACAATGGCATCGGCATGAGAGCCGACGAGTCCAAGCGCATTTTCGAGGTGTTTCAACGCTTGCATCCGCGAGACGTCTATCCGGGAACCGGGATCGGACTTGCAATTTGCAAAAAGATCGTGGAGAGGCATGGCGGACGAATCTGGGTGGAATCAAAGGCCGGACAAGGCGCCATATTCTACTTCACGATTTCCCAATTACCGCCGAGAAAGGAGACTGGCTTTGACCGAACTCGTTCGTCCCATTGAAATCCTGCTGGTGGAAGACAATCCGGGCGATTTGCGACTCACCAAGGAAGCTTTGGCCGACGCGAAGGTGCGCAACCATCTTAATTCCGTGATCGATGGGGTAGAGGCGCTGAAGTTTCTGCGCCAAGAGCCGCCTTACAACAATGCCCAGCGTCCCGACCTGATTCTGCTGGACTTGAATCTGCCCCGAAAGGACGGGCGAGAAGTGCTCCTGGAAATCAAGAACGACCCGAAACTGAAACGCATTCCGGTTGTGGTAGTAACGAGTTCCGCGGAAGAACAGGACATCGTCAAGAGCTATAACCTTCACGCGAACTGTTACGTTACCAAACCGATTGACCTGCAACAGTTTGTCACGGTTGTCCGAGCGATCGAGGATTTCTGGATGACGATCGTGAAATTACCGGCAGCTTAACGGAGGATCGCTCATGCGATTCGATATCCTTCTCATCGAAGACAATCCGGGCGATGCCCGGCTGATCCAGGAAATGCTCACGGAAGCCGGAACAGATCAATATGTGCTGGAACACGCGGACCGTCTTGCAGCAGGCTTAGATAAGCTGAGGACCAAGAATTTTGACGCCCTCCTGCTCGATCTGATGTTACCCGACTCCCGGGGACTTAATACGCCCCGGGAGGCCCTGCTCTATGCCCCGAATATTCCCATTATCATTTTATCGAGCTTGAACCATGAATTGCTCGCCTATCAAGCGCTTTCGGAAGGCGTGCAAGACTTCCTCGTGAAGGGGATGTTCAACTCCGCGGCAGTTTTGCGGGCGCTGCGGCACGCGATTGCGCGGCACCGGCTGCAATCGACGGTGCATGGCCTTGCTCTGCTGGACGATCTGACGGGCCTCTATACGCGCCGCGGATTCCTGCATCTAGGAGACCAGCACCTAAAGATTGCCGGGAGGGGCCGCAGGAGTTTCTCCATCGCGGCTTTCGATCTGGATGGCTTCAAGCAGATTAACGACACGTTCGGCCATTCGGAGGGAAACCGGGCGCTGATGGATGCTTCCAGAATACTGCGCAGGTGCTTCCGCCAGTCCGACATTGTGGGGCGGCTGGGCGGAGACGAATTCGCGGTTCTGATCACGGACTCGGACGAACTGTCGGTCCAGACGATTTTGAAGCGGCTCGTTCGTGAGCAGGACCTGATGAACGCTCCTGGACGCAATTACAAAATTTCCTTCAGCGCTGGGATTGTTCATTGTCATGGCGAACCATTTCCCACTCTTGAGGATTTGCTCACACAAGCCGACAGCAAAATGTACGAACAGAAACGCGCGAAGGCGCTGGAAGCGTCGGGCGTGGCGGCTCTGGAGCAATTGAACACCGCGTAGTCTGAAAGCCATCTTCGGACGAAGAAGGATAGAGATGCTTTTGCCATGCCGAGGAGCGAGAAGAGCGAGATCATGAGGCGACTTTTGATCGTGGATGACGACGAAGGGATTCGTAAAGTTTGTCGAACGCGCCTGCAAGACGCCTACGAGATCATCGATACAGGCGATCCGGAGAGAGCGTTTCTTATGGCGCTGCAAAACAAACCTGACGCGATTCTGATGGATCTATCCATGCCGGGCCTCTCCGGGTTCGAATTATGCCGCACGCTTTCTGCCGTGAGCATCACTCAGCAGATTCCGATCTTTGTCGTCAGCGGCCAGGACACAAGAAACAAAGCCTTCTGCGAGAGCCTCGGCGCTTCGGGGTATTTTGAAAAGCCGATCGATTTTGTGAAGCTGAAAAACACACTGGGGTCTGCGCTGTCTTTGAAGGGTTGCGAATCGCGGAAGGGCACGCGAGTTCAATACAACGCGATTCTGAAGCTGAAGGGGAAATCCAAGGATGGGAGTTATCTTGAAGTTCGAGCCACCACGCACGACGTGAGCGCGAACGGCTTTCTTTGTGTCTGCCGCACACCGCTGGTGCAGGGTGCCGTGGTTGATGTGTTCCTCTGCAGCGGAGGAGAGCACTATCTCGGGCGAGCGCAAGCGGTGAAGGCGGAAGAAGCTGCTTTCTGCGACCCTTTTTTCGTCCTTCAATTCATTGAAACAAAGCACACGGAAGAACCGAAGTCGTTTCAGGAATTTCTAATGTAGGCAGTGAGCAGAAGGCTGCGTTGGCTGCAGGTGGCACGTCGTCGCTGACATCACCTTCAAAGCCTTTTTGCGGATCGGAATCGACTCCGAAGCGCTTTGGAATATGCGGGCGAATAAGTTAAGCGATCCCGCAGCTCGGTCCGGCAGCAGAGGTAGTTCGTCGCTGGCTATTGGGCGACAACGCGTGCTGGATGGTGCCTTCGGATATCCAGTTGTAGCGGGGTCAGGCGGGGCTGAACGCCTTCCTGTTACGGGTGGTGAGCGCGGCTTAGCGGTGAGAGGCTCGGTCGCGCTCGCCATTTTACCAGTGATGTCGCGGTCGTATAGGAGGCTCACTCGTGAAAAAGCAGGCAGTACGGTGAGCAGACTGATGCGTGGAAGTTCGGCTGGAGAATCGATGTCTATCCAAGCCTTGGCCGAGACAATCTTCCGCACGGCACGAAGGCCGGCGATGCTTTTCGATTTAGATCTGCGAGTAAAAATCGCAAATCGCGCCTTTTACGAAACGTTCCAGCTCAAGCCGGACAGCTTGGAAGAACACTTGATCGACGAACTAAATGTGGCCGGCTGGAATGGCACATGGCTGCGCCATCATTTCGAGAAAATTGTTTGGGAAAATACTCCCCTTGAAGACGAGCCGGCTGAACTCAGGATTCCCGATCTCGGATCTCGCATTTTCTTGCTGAGCGCCAGGCGTATCGATGGGGAAAACCAGGAACCGGCGGCGCTTTTCGTGGAGCTCGAGGATGTCACACAACGGGAAAGTGCCAGAGAAAAAGCGGAAAACCATACGACGGAGCTGGAACGATCGAACGCTGAACTGGAACAGTTCGCTTACATCGCGTCACACGATCTGCAGGAACCCCTCCGAATGATAGCCAGCTACACGCAACTATTGGGCCAGCGTTACAGCGGGAAACTGGACACCGATGCGAACGAGTTCATAGGATTCGTCGTGGATGGAGTGCATCGGATGCAGTCTCTCATTGATGCGCTTTTGGCATACTCACGTATTGCCAGGCGCGGTGGCAGGTTTCAGCAGGTTCGTTGTGATGAGGCGCTCGCATTTGTGCAGGCCGACCTGAAGCAAGTCATTTCTGAGAGCAAAGCGATGATTACAAGTGATCCGCTTCCTATTATCACGGCTGATTCCAAACAGATCGGGCAATTGTTCCAGAACCTGCTGAGTAACGCGATGAAGTTCCGCGCGCCTGGGGTTTCCCCGCGAATTCACATATCGGCCTCCCGAAAGAACGGCCAGTGGTTATTTTCCTTCGATGACAACGGGATTGGAATTCCGCTAGATCAAAGGAAGCGTTTGTTTCAGCTTTTCCACCGGCTCCATACGAGGGCCGAATATTCCGGCACCGGAATTGGCCTCGCCCTCTGCAAAAAGATCGTAGAACGGCACGGCGGCAGGATTTGGCTGGAGTCAGAGCCAAATGAGGGATGCACCTTTCTTTTTACGCTTCCCGCGGAATCGGATGAGCGCAAGCGCGAATGACAAGACACAGTATTGACTCATTGGGAGTGGATTAGTCGAAGGAAGCTCGAGTGACTTACAGTGCGCAGGATTGGAGTTCACCTTGTCATTGCGGATTCTACTCATCGAAGACAATCCCGGAGACGCCCGGCTCCTGCAGATTATGCTCCGTTCAGCCGCCGGAGATGCTTTCAGGGTAGAACATACGGATAGGCTCTCAACCGGAATTGCACTTCTTCAGCGCACTAAGTACGACGCACTGCTCCTTGACCTTGGGCTGCCCGACAGCCAGGGAATCGACACAGTGAAGGCCGTTCTGCGCCAATGCCCCACACTCCCGATCATCGTGCTGACCGGACGCGATGACGATGAACTGGCCGCCCAGTCGGTCAGCGTGGGCGCCCAAGATTTTATCGGTAAAGAAAATTTACCCAGCGGCACCTTGGTCCGTGCATTGCGGCATGCGATTGAAAGGGGCAAAATCCGAGAGAAATTGCGGGAAAGCGAGGAACTCTTCCAGCTAATCACGGAGAACGCCGGGGATTTGATAGCCGTTGTAGATCCCCACGGAAAGCGCATCTACAACAGCCCATCTTATCAGACCATCCTTGGCTACAGTCCTGAGGAACTCAAGGGAACATCGCCGTTTGAGCAAATCCATCCAGACGATCACGAATTGGTCCGGAATGCGCTTGCACAGGCCCGCTCGAATCGGACCGGCGGCAGGATTGTATATCGGATGCGACATAAGAACGGGTCCTGGCGCTTCCTCGAATCGACGCGAAGCATCATTCGAAACGACGAGGGCGAAGTCACAAAGCTCGTAAGCATCAACCGTGACATCACCGAGCGCAAGCTTTTGGAAGAACAATTCATGCAGTCGCAGAAAATGGAGGCGGTAGGCCGGCTCTCCGGTGGCATCGCGCACGATTTCAACAATCTCCTTGGCGTGATGATTGGATATGCCGAATATCTCCATGAGCAACTGGATGGGAATAATCCGCTGCGCGGCAGCGCTGATGAAATCCTGAAGGCGGGAAAGAGGGCGGCCGCGCTCACTCGTCAACTGCTGGCCTTTAGCCGCCAGCAAGTGCTTGACCCAAAGGTCCTTGACATTAACGCGATTGTCAGCGATATCGACCAATTGCTGCGGCGAGTGATCGGCGAAGATATTCAGCTGGAAACGGAACTGGACGCTCTTCTCGGGCGCGTTAAAGCGGACCACAGTCAGATTGAACAGGTTCTCGTGAATCTTGCCGTGAATGCCCGGGATGCTATGCCCAACGGCGGGAAGCTCACCATTCGAACAAAGAGCGTCGACCTGGATTCCGCGTCGTTGCAGCACCACTATCCAAATCAGCCCGGGCCCTATGCCTGCCTGACCGTGACGGATACGGGTGTGGGGATGGACGCGACGACTAAAGCGCGGGCTTTCGAGCCGTTTTTCACTACCAAGGAAAAAGGCAAGGGCACCGGGCTCGGCCTCTCGACGGTCTATGGCATTGTCAAGCAAAGCGGCGGGCACATTCACATTGAGAGTTTCCCGGGCGAGGGAACGACCTTCAAAATTTATCTTCCTCTAACCCTTGAGGTTCCGGCAACAAAAGCAACGGATTCAGAACCCATGCACTTGCGCTCCGGCAGCGAAACAATATTGATTGCCGAAGACGAACCATCCATGCGGACCTTGGTCCGCAATATATTGCAGGCCTGTGGCTACACCGTGCTTGAAGCGAACGATGGCGAGGAAGCCCTCGCCATCAGCCGCGAGTATCGCGGGGCTGTTGACCTGCTGTTAACCGACGTCATCATGCCCGGAATGGGCGGCAAAGCCCTGGCTCAGGAAATCATCCGTGAACGCCCGGAGACAGCGGTGGTCTACATGTCAGGCTATACGGGCCACACCTACAAGGAGCAATGGCCACTGGAGCCCGGCTGCTTCTTGTTGATGAAGCCCTTCACGCGGCACGATCTGTCTCGCACAGTCGGGCTGGCGTTGGAGAGCCGCTTCACGATAGCCGGGAAGGAATTTGAGTAAAGAAGCCATCGGGCGGAAAAGGAGCGGATGAAATGCAGAAAATCCTGGTTGTCGACGATAACGAGGCGATGCTCAACCTCTTCCGTACGCGGTTAGCGGATGCGTACGAAGTTATTGAGACGAGCGAGCCGAGGGAAGCTGTCGCGTTGGCGTTGGAATACAAACCTGACGCGATCGTGATGGATTTGATGATGCCGCATTTCTCGGGCTTTGAACTGTGCGAGAACATCCGTTCCTTGAGCTACACCTCCGCGATTCCCGTTTTTGTAGTCACAGGCGAAGGGCTGAAATACCGGGAACAATGCGAAAAGTTGGGGGCGACGGGCTATTTCCAAAAGCCGATTGATTTCGGCGCCCTTAAGGGCGCGATGGACGCGGCGTTTCAAAAGAAGCAGCCGGAGCGCCGCAGGCAACCGCGCGTTCGGATGAGGATCGTTATGAAACTGCGGGGCGTCGATGGCAACGGAAAGGGGTTTGAGGAATTGACCGCTACCGAAGATGCCAGCGCCGGTGGATTCCTATGCAGGTGCTCGTCCCCCCTCACAAGGGGGACGAAGGTCGAAGTCTGGCTGGCCGGTGACCGAGAGCGTCGCGCCGGAACTGCGGAGGTCGTTCGCAGAGAGTCGCCCAACACGCCGTGGCAACGATACGGCTTTCATCTTGTCGAGCGCACCTCCGAATGGATTTTCCAGGAAACGTAAGCCTTCCCCCTCGGACAAACAATGTTTTCGGACTCGAAGCTGGAATCGATCCTTGTTTCTGCGGGCCTTTCTCATTCTGCCCTCGAAAGCGATCCTGCGGTTATTTATATACTGCGGCCCGATCTCCGTATTATTTATTGCAACCGTGCTCCGCATGTCCTTCGCTATATCCTCGGAGCTTAACTCGCGCTCCTTTGCCATCATGTAGCGCAGCAGCACTCACGAAGTTATGACCTCCCCGACCTCGCCCCGAAGATTGGAGATCAGGTTATCTAATTGAGTGTTGTGAACACGCAACTTCGAATTACTCATGTGAACACCTCACAAAACTCCCGCGAGTTGTGGTCGGACCAGCACAGGCCCGGAAACCGACGCAGGGGCCGCTCCTCAATGTTCGCGCTGGATAGCCCGAATTAGCCGCTTAGTTTCACTGGTTCCCCCGGGACGAAGATTCGGCCGCATCCAGCATTCTTTGCCTTGCTGCATAGACACCTGAACGTGGAGCATAAGAAATCCGTACCGGGTTCCACCTAAAGACCTGTTGGGATCCGTCGTGAAATGATGGATGTGATCCTTCCCCAAGGTAACCGTATGGTACGTGCGAGTATTGCGGATGTGGGCTCCCTCATCCGTAATGACTCTGTTCAAGTCAGCCGGTGTGCAGGGTGGGCACGCTCACCGGTTCCGAGATACATTCGCGGTGGAGCTCCTTCTGGCGGGGGTCTCGTTGGAAAAGGTCGCCGCACTGCTGGGCAATAGTGTGAAGATCGTCGAAAAGCACTATGCTCCGTGGGTCGCTGCTAGGCAGGATCAGTTGGAAGAAGCCGTCAGGACAAGTCGGGTGAAGCGTACAAAATCACGTACAGCAGAAAAACGGTCCTCAAAAAACCAATAAAACCGCTGGTAAGTCTGGCTGGGGCGGGTGGACTCGAACCACCACCGTCCTCATTAACAGTGAGGTGCCCTACCGATTGGACCACGCCCCAACTCCCGAACATATTACCATAGTGACGAAACTTGGATGAAGGCGCGCTTCGGTCTTCGAACAGGATCCTGCTCAGTCGTTCTTCACTAAATTATTGGATTACCGGGAAATTTCTAACCATGAATTTGCGGCAGAGAGAGGCCGGGGAGGAAGCCGGCCCAGCCCTCAATCCCCGAAGGGATCCTCGGCTTTCCTCCCCTGACACTTTTTACAGGGCACGCCTGAAACCAAACGTAAGCGACTGAAACAAATCGTTTTTCAGCTTGAAACCCTCGGTAAAAAGTCCCTGTCTGTGAGTAAATTTTCCGAACGCCGTTGCTTTGATGCTGGCACTCCGTGAAACACCCTAGAAGATTTCCGGATTTGCAGATCACGCTTTGCTTCTTGTCGAAGGGCTTAGACTCGGAAGGCCCATTTCGTTTGGCCTGACCGCGCCGTGGCGATTAGTTCAAAAGACCCGCCGAAGTTAAAAAGTTCGGCGGAAAGACCCGCTTCTGTTGACCGCGCCCAAACGCGCTGCTATGTTGAAGGATTACATTGGGTGAATTGTGCCTGCAGTGGGGCGGACCGGCGGACACTCCCCACCGAGGATTCCTGCTGAAGATGGCCCTGAAGAAAATCGTTATCCGCGGCGCGCGGCAGCACAATCTGAAGAACATCGACCTCGAAATCCCGCGCAACACGCTCACGGTGATTACCGGGCTTTCCGGCTCCGGAAAGTCTTCGCTCGCATTTGATACGCTTTACGCCGAAGGCCAGCGCCGTTACGTCGAATCGCTCTCCGCCTATGCCCGGCAGTTCCTCGACCAGATGGAGCGGCCCGATGTCGACTCGGTCGAAGGGCTCTCCCCGTCGATTGCCATCGAACAGAAGACCACCACTCGCTCGCCGCGATCCACCGTGGGCACCATCACGGAAGTTTACGATTACCTGCGGGTGGTTTACAGCGCCATCGGCACGCCGCATTGCCCCAATTGCGACAAACCGATCACGCGACAGTCCACCGAGCAGATCGTGCAGGCCATCAATGCGCTCAAGCCCGATGAGCGCATCATGGTCCTCGCGCCGGTTGTTCGAGGGCGCAAGGGCGAATACAAGAAGGAGCTCGAGAAGTACGCCAAGGAAGGTTTTCTGCGCGCCCGGGTGGATGGGGAACTCGTCAGCCTCGATGAACCCGTCCCTCTCGACCGGCGCAAAAATCACACCATTGAAATCGTCGTTGACCGCCTTTTGCTCAAAAACGGGATCGCTCACCGCCTTGAAGAATCCATTGAAACTGCGCTCAAGTTATCGGGCGGCCTGGTCACGATTGTTGTCGTAGGAGGCGAAGAGCACATTTATTCCGAGAAGCTTGCCTGCCCCGATTGCGGAATTTCGGTACCCCAGCTCGAGCCCCGTTCGTTCAGCTTCAATTCGCCTTACGGGGCATGTCCCGAATGCCATGGGTTAGGGTCGAAGTTCGATTTCGATCCTTCCAAGGTGATCGTCGATTGGACGAAGCCGCTTTTTGAAGGCGCCCTGGGACCCGGTTCGGGTTCCACGTTTCTGCAACGGACGTTACGCCTCGCCGCAGTGGCTCACGGATTCGATCTCGGCACCCCGTTTGAGAAGCTCTCGCGCAAAGCGCAGAACCTCATCCTCCACGGCAATCCCGAAAACGGTGGTGGCGCAAAAGGCCTCAATTTTCAGGGCGTTCTCGGCCACTTGGAGAGCAGCCTGGAGGAGTCAAACTCCGACACTTACCGCGAATGGCTCACTCGCTACATGTCGCCGGCGCCCTGCGTTGCATGTGGCGAACGCCGGCTGCGTCCAGAGAGCCTCGCCGTGAAAATTGCCGGCCTCTCGATCGCGGATTTTACCGCACTGCCGCTTACCAGGGCTCGCGAGGCCGTGGACACAATCCGGGGCCAGCTCACTCCGCGTCAGAGAAAGATCGCCGCGCGCGCCCTCTCTGAAATAGCCGAGCGCATCGATTTTCTGCTCAACGTGGGTCTTGGCTATCTCACGCTCGATCGTTCCGCCGCCACGCTCTCGGGCGGCGAAGCGCAGCGGATCCGCCTCGCGACGCAGATCGGTTCGCGGCTTCGTGGCGTTCTTTACGTGCTTGACGAACCCTCGATCGGCTTGCACGCGCGCGACAACGGCCGCTTGCTCAGCACGCTCGAGACCCTGCGCGACCTTGGCAACACGGTACTGGTAGTGGAGCATGATGAAGAGACGATTCGCCGCGCCGATTACGTTGTGGACCTCGGTCCCGGCGCGGGAAGGGCCGGCGGCCATCTCGTTGCCTCTGGCTCGCCGGAAGAGATCGCGCTGAATCCTGCTTCTCTCACAGGGCAGTATCTCGCAGGCCAGATGAAAATTGCGGATCCCATCAGCGCGACGAAGCCCCAATGGCAAGGCATTGACGGTCCTCGGCGCTCATGGCAACAACCTCAAGAACATCGACGTTTCCATCCCCCTTGGGCTTTTGTCGGTGGTTACCGGCGTGTCGGGCTCGGGCAAATCGACCCTCGTCAATGACATCCTTTACCGCGCGCTCGCCGCGAAGCTCTATCGTTCGACGGAAAAGCCGGAGGCGCATCGCGCCATTCTCGGCGTCGAGCATATCGACAAGGTCGTTCAGATTGACCAGGCGCCCATCGGACGCACCCCCCGCTCGAATCCCGCCACTTATACCGGTGTGTTCACTCCCATTCGCGAAATTTTCGCGATGCTTCCGGAATCGCGCGAGCGCGGTTACAAGCCGGGCCGCTTCAGTTTCAACGTGAAGGGCGGCCGCTGCGAGGCGTGCCAGGGCGACGGCCAGCGCCGAATCGAAATGAATTTTCTTCCGGACGTTTACGTCACCTGCGAAGTATGCCGCGGCAAGCGTTACAACGCCGAAACCCTCGGCGGTGCGCTATAAGGGCTACTCCATATCGGACCTGCTCGACTTGCCGATCGAAGAGGCGCTGAAGGTCCTCGAGAACATCCCGGCCATTCAGCAGAAGCTGCAGACGCTGGTCGACGTGGGCCTCGGCTACATTCAGCTCGGGCAATCCTCGACGACCCTTTCGGGCGGCGAAGCGCAGCGCACGAAATTGGCTCGCGAGCTTTCCCGCCGCCAGACCGGCCGCACTCTCTACATTCTCGATGAGCCTACCACCGGCTTGCACTTCGACGACGTGAAGAAACTGCTCGACGTGCTCAACCGCCTGGTCACCCTGGGCAATACCGTCCTCATCATCGAGCACAACCTCGACGTCATGAAGCAGGCGGACTGGATCGTCGACCTCGGGCCCGAAGGCGGCGAGGGCGGCGGACGCATTGTGGCGCAGGGCACGCCCGAGCAGGTTGCTCGCAACAAGAAATCCTACACCGGGCAGATTCTTGCGCGTGCTTTGAATGGAGCAAGCGAGCGCCGTGCCAGTTGACGGGCCGCTGCCGCAAAGGGCGCGGCCGCAAACTACAGCCCCTAGCACCACCGGCTGATAGGCTGCAGCTCCGTTGTGCGGAAGGCGGCATGCGGGCATCCAGAACGGAACCAATGATTTCCGGCGATAACAACACACCCCCTTTCCAGCCGCCTCAACCGGCGCGGGACCGGAGCCGTTTCCTCAACTGTTGGGGTCGCCCGTTACAGGCACCGGCGCCTTCACCCAGGAACCGCCAGTCACCAGCCTCCTGCCTCGGCCATCCTGGTCACTCCCGGAAGACATCCGCGTTCCCTGGGATTGGATCGATCTGATTATTTTTGCGCTTCTCTCGATGGGCGGAACATTCGCGGTGAGCGTGATCCTGGTGTTTGCATTCTCCAGTTTCCACGTAAGCATGGCGCAGCTGCGCGCTTCCGCGCCGATGAGGACTTATTTCGCGGTTTTGAACCAGATGGTTCTCTCGTTTGCGCTTCTGCGCTTCATGGCGGTGCAGATCCGAACGCGCGCCGACGTGCCATTCTGGCGCACGCTGGGATGGCGCCGGCTCTGAATACTGGCCGCATCCCGAAAGCGATCGTATACGCGGCCCTTATAGCCGGCTGGATTGTTGTTGTCGATGCTCGTACAGTTCGTGTCCAACATTGCCCGGCCCAAAGACAAAGTTACCAATCGAGGTGTTTTTCCAGGACCGGCGGAGCGCGCTTCTCTGATGGTGGTCAGTGTGGTGTTCGCGCCGTTTCTTGAGGAAACGATCTTCCGGGGATACATTTACCCGGCACTGGCGCGGCCTTTCGGGATTGCGGCGTCTGTGCTGATGACCGGAACGCTTTTCGGGCTCATGCACGCGCCGCAACTTTGGGGCGGATGGGTGCAGATCGCGTTGCTGGTTCTGGTCGGAATTCTGTTTACTTACGTGCGCGCGGCGACTCACACGGTGGTCACGGGCTATCTGCTGCACGTAAGTTACAATTCGTTCCTTGTTCCTCGCTTTTCTGATTAGTTCCCATTGGCTTCGCGGAATGTCCCGGCACGGATGAAGGGACTTCGATTCTGGAGCACGTCCTTGAAGCATGTGCTTGGATCGGCGGTAATCCGATGGAAATCAGTTAAAATAGCAGATCATTTGAAGAGGCCGCGCGATGCCGCACCAGGGCAGCAGTTTGGAGAAACTAGACGTGCGCACTGTCGAACCGATTCGCTGGACTTCCGAGGGTGTTGTGATGCTCGACCAGCTCAAACTGCCCGGCGAGGTGGTCTACCACACTTATGCGGATTACCGCGAAGTCGCGCAGGCCATCAAGCACATGGTGATTCGGGGCGCGCCGGCCATCGGAATCGCGGCCGCGATGGGGGTCGCGCTGGGAGTTGAGCGCTCCGAGGCAAAGACGCTTCCCGAACTGCAGGCCGAATTCCGCAACGATTTGCGACACTCTCGCGCGCACGCGGCCCACCGCCGTCGATCTATTCTGGGCAATCGAACGGTTCAAACGCCGCTTTGACGAAATCAGCGCTGCCGGCTGGACAGAATGGTTCCGGGGCTCTCCTCCCTATCCGCAAAGGCCTTGTCGAAGAAGCGCAGAAACTTCATCAGGAACGCCGGGAAGCCGACGAGCGCATTGGCAGGTTCGGCGCCGATTTCATGCCGCAGGACGGCCGCGTGATGACGCAATGCAATGCCGGCGCTCTGGCTACCGGCGGAATCGGCACTGCGCTGGGCGTGATCCGGATGGCCGTCGAAAGCGGCCGCAAATCGAAGTGTTCGTATCCCGAAACCCGGCCGTATCTGCAAGGTGCGCGTCTCACTGCCTGGGAGCTTCATCAGGATGGAATTCCACTTACGCTGATCACCGACAACATGGTAGGGCCACTTCCTGAAAACCGGCGGCATCGGCGCCGTGGTCGTGGGCGCGGATCGGATTGCCCGCAACGGCGACACGGCTAACAAGATTGGCACCTATGGAATGGCCGTTCATCGCTCGCGAGAATAAGATCCCGTTTTACGTAGCCGCGCCGATTTCAACTCTCGACATGTCCATTGCTTCCGGCGAGGAGATTCCTATCGAACAGCGCTCCCCAGAAGAGGTCACTCACCTGGCCGGCACGCGCATTTCCGCGGATGTCTCCGCCGCGCATCCAGCGTTTGATGTTACACCAGCACGACTCATCACCGCAATTATTACCGAGCGCGGCGTCGCCACCGCGCCTTTCGAGCAGTCGCTGCGCCGATTGGTAAGCGGCATTGCAAGTCAGGTGAAGACAAAGGCGGCCCAGCGTCACGGAGACTTCTGGCCGCCGCAAATAAAAACGCCAGGTTAAAATCCCTCGAATCTGAACAGTGTTGCTTAGCTAGTCGCCAGGCACTCCCATTCGCCCGAGGTGGACTTCAACTGATGTACCCGCCCATCGTCGGCGTGAAGAAAGTAGGTTCCGTCCGGAATAAATGCGCATGGGGAGATCGAACCGAGCACTTTGTCCATCGCATGGTCGTCGCTGCGGGGCGCGGCCATGCTGGCGGATTTCCACCGTTAGCTTGATGGCGTATTCCACCTGGTATTGAACACCGGTCGGCCGGGTAGGTACGAGGCGCCCTTTTCCTGTCTCCTTGTCCAATGCCATGTTATGTGCCTTTCCTTTCAATAATTTCGAGTATGGACCCTATTTTACCACCTTTTAGACGTTCCGAAGAGCCTTTCGGTGATTCCGTACGCTAAATTACGCTTATTTGGATGCATTCGAAGGGCTTAAGTTGCCAACTCGACCATTCAATTATATCGGCCAGGAGGCAGTCCAGTATGTAGGGGAAGTTTCTCTGATTATATCCCCTGTGACGCTCAACGCCTTTAATAATGAGTCAATTATGGAGATGTATGGAGCGTTACCGAGCGATATTGGGGTCAGAATTCCGAGATCGAATCCGTAAAGGGCGGTGCGGCCGTAAGGTAGGTTTGCGAAATGCGGTCCTGCCATGTAAAGCGGTCCTCGTCCCATACTGCCCACAAAAAGCCCAGAAAGAGCGTCGCTCCCGAAAGTAAGTAGCCGAAAGCCCGCCATAGTAACTCACTTGATTCGGGGAGGCTGCCGTCCAAACGGACGCATGAAAGGCCAGCCAATTGCATTCCGGGCGTGGCGGCGGCGAGGGTCGTAAAGAGAAAAAAGTATTGGCCATAGAAAAGATAGAGAACGACGGCACAGATGACCCCATCCATTTTGTCTCACGCGATCTGCCCGCCCAGGGAATGAAACAGTCCCAGAAAAGCCGGCGCACGTCAGGGCGATAAATAGTCCGTCGAGTCCCGCTGCGCGTCTCCGCTGGCGAGGCTGGCCACGGGTACCAGCGCCGTCTGAGGGATGAGCGCGGTCGTGGGCGCAGCTTGAAAAGTCGAGTTCGGGCTGCACGCAGATTTCCAGTCGGTCCATCTTTCGCTGGGTATGAGCCGTGGTTAGGCCGAGGTCGCGCGCGCCCGCGGTCGAACAGGTCCTGTGTTTCCTTCCTGCCGAAAGGGAAGTCCGGCTTGTGCTTCTCTGTTGCACGCTTCTGCCTCGTCGCGCGGTAATTTCCCAGGCGGCGCGTGACTTCGTTTTGCCATGCGGGTTTGCCGCGATCCTTTTCCGGAGACGAATTTCTGAGCGATGCGCTGGGAACCGGCTTCAGATTCGCCGGCAACTTCACAAAAGGAGCAAGCCGCGGTGCGCGTAAGCAGAAGGGCGCCGCAGTTCGGGCAGATTCGTGTCACTGGTCCGTTTTGCGCTGCGGAGAGTTCCAGTGGCGGAACGTCCGCGATCATAGCATGACGCGACGCAGGCCCGGGCACGCCGTGATCCACCGCGCGTGTCGCCTACAGGCAACCTAGCGGATTTTTTGCCCTGGGAAGTTCTGCACGATGAAGTCTCTCGCGATTGCGAGAGCCGGAAGTGCATGTTAGGCTCAACCTTCATTTCGAGTCTATTTTTCGCATGCAATTTTCTCAAAAACGTGGCGAGTTAGCGCTGCCTTGATGATGCTATTTTATGTGATTCTTCGCCGCGCCCCGCGGCGATGCTCGCCCAGATCGGCCCGGGAGCTTCGCTCGACTTCCCGCGGCGGAGGCGAAGCCACGCTCGAAGCCGACCAGCAGCGGCAAGCTGGCAGAATCTTCTATGCGGACGGCCACGTGGATGTCCGCTATCAGAATGCGCGTCTGCGCGCGGATCACGTCGAATATAACGCCGATGCGCAGGTAGTGGTGGCGCGCGGACATGTGCAGCTCGACTACGTGACGCAGCACGTGGAAGCGGATGATGCGCGATACGAACTTCGCACCGGGCCGCGGCACCTTCCATCACGTCCGCGCCACATTTGCGATGCAGCGCCGGCCCATGCGCGACTCTTTTGCTGAGTCCGAATCCGCTGTATTTCGAGGCCGACGAAGCCGAGCGGCTGGACGAAAACACGTATGACGTTCACAAAGCGTGGCTCACCGTTTGCGAGCCGGACCGCCCTACCTGGAAATTTTATGCGCCCTCGGCTAACGGTGGAATTGCGGAAATCGGTGCATCTTGAGAATGGAAATTTCCGCCTGTTTTCGGTTCCCGTATTCTATTTCCCCTACGCGACATTTCCGGCCGAGAAGCAGCGTAATTCGGGATTTTTGATTCCCGAGCCGGGCAACAGCTCCAGCAAGGGGTACGTTTTCGGCGACTCATTCTATTGGGCGCCCACCGATTGGATGGATGCGACGGCCGGAGCCTCCTATTACAGCCGGCGCGGCTGGAGTCAAAAAGGCGAATTGCGCATGCGCCCGTGGGAAAACGCGCGGCTGGAAGCCGACCTACTTTGGAGTGATCGACCGAGGTCTCCCGCAGCCTTCGGGCCCTCCGATCAAACAAGGCGGCCACGAAGACCGGCTGCTTTTTACGGCGCTGCTGCCCGGGGGCTGGCGGGCCGTCGCCGATTTGGATCAGCTGACTTCGCTCACATTCCGGATGGCGTTCTCCGAGACTTTCGTGCAAGCCGTCAACTCGGAGGTCCGCAACACCGCCTTTCTGACCAAGAATTTCGAAGGCTTCAGTCTTAATTTTGGCGCCGTCAGCTATAAGAATTTTCTGAGCGCCACGCCGCAGAGTTCGATCACGCTTCGGACCGCCCCGGAAGTGAGGTTCAGCTCGGTGGATCAGGCGTTTTCGGAGCCGCTTCCCGGCCTATTTTTCTTTTTCGGCTTTCTCAGGAGCGAGCATATCGCAGTGAAACGGTGACTCCGTTCTGAGACGCCGGGATATGTGGAGCGAAGCGAATTCGCACCCAGCGTTACGCTGCCGCTCCACTGGGGGCCATGGCTGAACGTCACACCGAGTTTCACAGTTCGCTCCACGTACTACGGCGGCCAGCTTCAGAACGGCGCCTATTTGTCGGCCAAGGGTTTTTCCGGAACACGCGCGAAGTTTCCGTCGACATTCGGCCTGCCACGATCGAGCGCGTCTGGGGTGGCAGACCAAAATGGAAGCACGTGATCGAGCCGGAAATCGCCTACCGGTACGTGACCGGCGTGAACGATTTTGCGAGATTCGTCCGCTTCGACGAAGACGACACGCTCACCGAATACCAACGAAGTGGAGTACGGCTTTCACGCAGAGGCTGTTTCGGCGCACGAAAAGCGGAGCAACCGAAGAGTTGATAACCTGGCATATCGCGCAAAAGCATTTCTTCGATCCCAACGTTCGGCGGCGCGCTGGTGCCCGGCCAGAGGAACGTGTTTCGAGACTCTTGATCTCTTCACGCCATTCGCGTTCGCCGACACGTCGCGGCACTTCTCGCCGCTCGTGAGCGACGTGACGGTGGAGCCGGGCAAGCACTACGACACGGAATTCATCGTAAATTACGATCCCGTGCGCAATCGGCTGACCGCGATCGGCACGCTGTTGAAGTTCAGGCCTTACAAGGAATCGTTTTTAACGGTCGCGCACTTTTCGACGGTCAACCTGCCGGTAAATCCGTCACCGGTCCCTGTGAATTTCCAGCAGAGATCCAACCAGGTGCGAGCGCTGATTGGGTATGGGGACATGAACCGCCGCGGCTGGAACGCGCGGTTTTGGAGCGAGTTACGACTGGACGCAGCAAGCATTTCAGAACCAGTTCGCGACAGGTCAGCTATAACGGTTCGTGCTGCGGCATCGGATTTGAGGTCCGGCGATTTTCGTTTGGCACGATCCGCAACGAAAATCAGTACATGGCGGTGTTTCGCATCGCCAACCTGGGCTCGGCCGGGAATCTGCGGCGCCAGGAAAAGATATTCTGACGATCCGCATGGTTCGCCAGCATCCATCTCCGACAGATCTGGCGCTTCTCTCCATCGGGCAGGCCGCGCGGCTTCTGCGCCGCCGAAAGAGATCTCCCCGGTGGAGTTAGTGGATGCGTCGTCTCGCTCGCATCGAACGCCTCAATCCCTCGCTCAATGCATTCATCACGGTGACTGCGACGAGTCGCGCCCGCCGCCAAGCGCGAGCGGCCGAGAGGGAAATCCGGCGCAATGGGCCGCGAAGTCCCTTGCACGGCATTCCCATTTCTCTTAAAGACAACTTTTGGACGCAGGGCGTCCGCATGCACGGCAGGTTCAAAGATCCTCGAGGATTTTGTTCCCGATGCAGACAGCGACGTGGCGCATCCACCTGGAACGCGCTGGAGCGATCATCGTCGGCAAAACGAACATGCATGAGTTCGCCTACGGCATCACTTCGGAAAACCCGCACTTTGGTCCGGTGCGGAATCCGTGGGCGCGCGATCGAATATCCGGGCGGGTCGAGCGGAGGCTCCGCGGTAGCGGTGGCGACCGGAATGAGTTTCGGATCAGTTGGCACGGACACGGGCGGGTCGATTCGAATACCGTCGGCACTTTGCGGGATCGTGGGACTCAAGCCGACCTATGGTCTCGTGAGCGTGACAGGCGTCGTGCCGCTCTCGAAGAAGCATGGATCACGCCGGGCCGATGGCACGTTCGGTTGTGGACACCTGCATCGTCCTGGAAGCGATCGCAGGAGCCATATCCCGCAAGGCATTTCGGCGCCCCAACCACGGAAGGCTGGCGCCAGCTGCGCGCCCAGCGTTTTCGCCTGGGCTGGCCAGAGCAATATTATTTTGAGCGAGTTGACGATGAGGTGCGGAGGGTGATCGATGCCGCCGCCAAGGCGCTTCGGAAGGCTGGGCGCGCGAATCGAAAACGTCTCGTTGCCGCATCTGCACGAATCGGTGCAGGCCAGCACGAACATCGGCCTGGCCGAGGCGACCGACTATCATGAGTCTCAGGGCTACTTTCCTGCCCGCGCGCCGGAGTATGGCGACGACGTGCGCGGTCGGCTGGAAGCAGGAGAAAACGTGCGCGCTGTGGATTATCTTGAGCGTTCGCGGTGAAGCGGCGGCTGGAGCGGGATTTCGCGCCGCCTTCGAGCGCGTGGATGCGATTCTGGCGCCGGCGTCGCCGATCCCTGCGCCGCGGTCGGGCGAGAACGAGGCAGAGATCGGCGGCGAGAAGGAATCGGTTCGTTCGCTGCTGGTAGGTGCAGCGCGTCCTGCCAATTTCACCGGGCTATCCGGCCGATATCCGTTCCGTGCGGTTTCACGCGCGCGGGATTGCCTGTGGGACTGCAGCTCATCGGCCCGCGATGGGGAGAGGCGCGCCTGCTGGCGATCGCGCTGGCATATGAAGAGGCTACCCCGTGGCATGACCGCCATCCCGTCTTGGCGTGAGGAGCCAGGCAGCCGCTGAATGCCACTTGCGTCCGAAAAGCCGGGACTGCAACGTCTAACGAATGTGCGAAAATTTGAGCGTGGGAGAGCCCGCGGTAAGCATAGCGGGCATTCGATAAACACCTCATGGACGTTTCTATATTCGCGGCATTTGTCGCAGGGCTGGTATCGTTTCTCTCTCCGTGCGTGCTGCCGCTGGTGCCTGGATATGTCTCGATGCTATCAGGTATCGGCGTCGAGCAACTGAAGGAGGGTAAGGCCCCTCGCGGCAGCTTGCTCGACTTCCGCGCTGGCATTCGTCACCGGCTTTTCAATTGTTTTCATTACGTTTGGCGCTTCGGCGAGCGCCGTTGGGTCTTTTCTGGTGCGCAACCGCACTCTGCTGGCTCCGATTGCGGGCGCGCTGATCCTTCTTTTTGGTCTGCACCTCGTCGGCTGGCTGGTGAAGATTCCGGTGCGAGCCGGGCTTGGGATCGGCGTGCTGTTCGTCCTCGCTGGGATTGCGCTGAGTGTGCGTCCGGGCATCGACGGGCGCTTGAAAGGCGTCGATCTTTATGCCATCGCGATCATTTTCCTGCTGGGACCGATCCTCACGCGATGGCTCAATCGCGACATTCATTTCCGCAAGTTGGGCGGCCAGCCCGGGCCATTCAGCGGTTTCCTGATGGGCTTTGCCTTTGCGTTTGGCTGGACGCCGTGCATCGGCCCCATTCTGGCGGCGGTGCTGGCGGTGGCGGCCACGCGGGAAAAAATTGGCGCAAGGGGTGTTCCTGCTCGCGTGCTATTCGGCGGGCTTGGCGATTCCATTTCTGGTGACTGCACTCGGCATCGGCAGCTTTCTGAAGTTCTACCAAAACTTTCGGCGGTATCTGCACACGGTGGAGGTTTTCAGCGGCGTTCTCCTGCTTGCCATCGGCGGGCTGGTGTTCGCGAACCGATTGACCTGGCTTTCGAATAAGCTCTCCTTCCTGAACAGTTCTGTGGCCGTGCATTGAAAGTAAGCTGACCACTGCCCCGAAAATTGGGCAGTCGTCCGTGAAAACCGTTCAGCCGAACGAGCCGGATGTAACGTTTCAAGATCTCCAGGGGAACAAGGTTCCGATTGCGAGCCTGAAGGGCAAGCTGGTGCTCGTCAATTTCTGGGCCACATGGTGTGAGCCTTGCCGCGTGGAAATTCCGTGGATGATCGGGTTTCAGCAGAAGTATGCGAGCAGGGGGTTTACTCTTCTGGGCGTTGCGATGGACGATGAAGGGAAAAGCGTCGTGGGCCCCTACATCCAGAAGACGCAGTTCGACGTCGACGGACATCCGACGACGATGGACTATCCCATCGTTCTGGGCACCGACGACATCGCGTCGCAATTTGGCGGTCTCATCGGTCTGCCCACGAGCGTGCTGATTTCACGCGACGGCAAAGTGGTGAAGCGTTACGTGGGCCTGGTAAACCAAAAGGATCTCGACAAGGAAATTCAAGAGCAGCTTTGATATCTGGAATGCGATTTCGTTTGGTTTCCGGGTGCGCCGCGATCGTGCTGACGGCCGCGAGCTTTTCTTTCTTCGTTGCGAGGCGCGCGGACGCCATGCCGCAAGGCGGCCGGGGCCCTGCCCAACGCCGCCGCTGTTGTGAAGCCGCACGCGTACGTATCGCTTGCTCCCGTGCCCAGAGGGAAGGCTTTCGAAGCCGCGGTGGTTGTGGATATCGCGCGCGGATTCCACATGAATTCGCATAAACCAAGCGATGAATACCTGATTCCGACGACGATCACGCCGCAGCTTCCCGCGGGGATCAAGCTCGCCGACACGATTTATCCGAACGGCCGCCTTGAGAAATTCGCATTCTCCCCGACAAAGCCGCTGGATGTGTATACCGGAAGCGTGACCTTGAAACTGAAGCTGCTGGCGCAAGCGAACGCCCCGCTGGGCGCCGCCACAATTCCTGTAATTCTTCGATATCAGGCATGCAACGACGCAGCGTGCCTGCCGCCGGTGAAGGTCCCCGTAAATGTTCAACTGGAAGTGGCGGCCGGCGGCGCCAAGTCGCAACCCTCGCATCCGGAAGTCTTCTCGACTCCCGCCCCAACGAACTTGCTGAAGTGAAGAGCGCTGCCTCAGCGTGAGCCCGCTGCCATCACGCGGCGACGAGCGGCACCGCGCGCCGCAGTCTTGCTATGACTCTTCTCTTTGCCGAGCACGACCATCGTCTCAAACAGGGGAGGAGCCACGGCGCGGCCGACGATGGCGACGCGCGTGGCATTGATGAGCAGGCCAGCCTTTACCCCTTCGGCCGCCGCCACGCCGCGCAGCGCGGCATCGCACGCATCGTGATTCCAGTCGGGAAGCGCCGCCAGCGCGTCCGCGACCTTCCCCAGCAGCGCAGGCACGCGCTCGTCTTTCCAGAACTTGGCTTTCGCTTCCGCCTCGTAGTCGAAATCGTCGGTGAAAAAGGCCCGCGACCACGTGGTGAAATCCCCTAGGAAGCGCGTTCTCGGCCGGATTAAATCGACTGCGTGCGCGAACCACGGGCGTTCGGACCCAGCCCAGCGATTCCTGCCAGAGTCCCGCCCGCTTCAGCTCCGCTTCGACAGAAGGCAGGAGCTCTTCCACCGGTACTTTCTGGAGATACTGCGTGTTGAACCATTCGAGTTTGGCCCGATCGAAGATCGCGTTCGTGCGGCTCACCCCGGAGAGCGAGAATCGCTCGATGAGTTCGCTCGTGCGGATGAATTCGTCGTCGCTCCCGGGAGACCAGCCAAGCAGCGCGAGGAAGTTGCGGAAAGCCTCGGGGAGAAAGCCTTCGTCCGCATAGGAGCCCACGCTGGTCGCGCCGTGCCGCTTGGAAAGCCGCGTGCGGTCGGGTCCAAGGATCAGGGGAACGTGAGCGAAGATCGGGGGTTCGACGCCCAGGGCCCGGTAGATCAGCACTTGCTTCGGAGTATTCGACAAATGGTCCGCGCCGCGGATGACGTGGGTGATGCGCATGTCGATATCGTCGACGACCACGCTCAATTGATAGGTGGGCAGGCCGTTCGAACGCATCAGGACGAAATCTTCAATTTCCGCGTTTTGCACTTCGCGCGGCCCAAACACGGCGTCCTGAAACTGAGTGGTGCCCTCGCGCGGTACCCTGAACCGGATTGCGCGGGCAACGCCCTCCTTTTGTTTGGCGGCCAGTTCGCCGGCGCTGAGTTCGCGGCAATAGCAGGCAATTTTCTTCTGCGATTTCTGGCCCTCGTCGTCACCTTCTCCTTCGCGATCCTCTGAAGGCCTTCGCGTAACGCTATCGGCGCCCACGTAGGCGGACGCCTTGCAATAGCAAGCGAAGGCCGCGCCGCTTGCCAGAAGCTGCTCGGACGCCGCGCGATACATTTCGATGCGTTGCGACTGAAAAATGGGCCCTTCGTCCCACTCGATTCCGAGCCATTTCAGTCCGTCGAGAATTCCCTGCGACGAGTTCCGGCCGGTTGCGCTCAACGTCAGTGTCCTCGATTCGCAGTAGAAGCGTGCCGCCTTCATGGCGGGCAAAAAGCCAGTTGAACAGCGCGGTCCGCGCGCCGCCCACGTGGAGATAGCCGGTGGGCGATGGAGCAAAACGCACGCGCGGCTTTTCCGATAAGGTCATTTCCCGTGAAGTCCTTCCCGTTGTTTTGTGCGATTCATCTTAACGAAAGGGACCGCTAAAATCGAGCCGCCGGGTATGGACCTCCAAAATCAAGGTACTTCTGTACCGTTGACCGTCGCATCAGCTTACCGCAATGTGTAGGTGCAGTCTGGTAACCTCCGTTTTCGCCAGGAGCAGTTTTCAGCTCTTCGCAACTGCCCGGAATGAGCGGTCGGTGTTTGGGCGCGGGGTTGCCGGTTGTACGCAGTTATTTGTCATCCCGACCGGAGGCTCGACGGTGTATGTCGAGCCGGAGCGGAGGGATCTCGATTCCGCCGCCAGCCACACGCTGGCCGGAAGCCCGGGTTTCGTGAGCCGGAGCTTCCGAGGCTGTGTGACAACAATGTTTTCGTCAGGGCACGGCTTTAGCCGCTGAGGGATGGTTTAGTCAGTTCTCGCACAGGCTCTTGTAGCTATGCCGGACCGTCCCTGAATCAGTGCGGCTTTACAGGCTACGGAAAAACCTCGGTTTTTAGGGGGTCGGAGCTTCAGCTCCGACATAAAGCCCAAGCATTAAACGGGGCTTTAAGCCCCTGAGGAACAGATTGTGGCATTTTCCCGCGGCCTGTTTAGCCGCCGGGGAACGGTTTCCGTAGTTGCCACACAGGCTCGTGCAGGTGCATCGATCTACCTCGCGTGCGCTCCGCGCGATTTGGCATCATCTGGAAAGGTTGGTGGGTTTGCCGCCAAGAAACGCATTCGGATACCAACTGAGAATGACTCTCATTTCTGCTATTCTCGAAATTCGCTGCACTATCGAGCGGGAGTATTTGCGTCCTTGAATTCCGTCAACGCTGCTGCCATCACCATGGTAGTGAGTTCCTTTCTGCTGGGGACTTTTTTCGCTTCCCTTTATCTGCGGAAGCGAGAACCCACCTTCCGTGTTTGGTCCGCTGGCTGGTTTCTCATCGCGGTCTATGCGTTTCTTCATTTTGTCGGTCGGAATATCAATTTCACCCACGCACCCGCATTTGAGGAATGGTTTTTGGCGCTAGCGGCCCTCTCTTTCTATTGGGCCGTCCGGCTCCATTCTCGCCGCCCGGTCAAAGCGTCTGTGCTTTTCGCGGCGGCCGCGGGAGCGGCTGCGTGGGCGGCAGCCTGCTCGTGGGGCCGGTTCCCCATTTCCCTCAGCGCGGGAAGCACTTTTGTCTTTTTCTTGATCGCGCAGACCTTCTGGTCTAAGGGTGGAAAAGAAGAGGCGCGCGCCGAATCCTGGCTTGCGATCACGTTTCTCGTGTGGGGTGTTCTGGAGGCGGCAACGGCGGCATCGGGACCGGCAGCCAATACCCACAGTCAGTATCTGTTCCTCGCGTCCTCCGTCCCCATGCTGTTCGCCGGAGCGGTGATGGTGATGGCGGTCTACGAAGACGACCGGCGCCGAGTTGAGCGCAATATGCTGGCGCTGGCAAACTTAAACTTGGCCACCTCCGGATTTGTGGGGAGCGAGATTCAGACCATGCTTTCCCAGGCCCTGGACCGCGTGCTCAACGTCGCCCGTATGCCCTCTGGTGCGCTCTGCCTGCAGTATGGCGAAGGCAATCGCCGGGCAAGCGTGGTGGTTGCGGGTCTGCCTCAGACATTTGGCGAGGATGTTCAGCAACACGATCTGAATAAATATCTAGTTGATTTCGTCGGGCGCTTGGGTGGACTCCTGCAGCTGCCGAACCTGTCGGACGATTCCGGATATCAAGCCCTCGAAAAAGAACCCGAATTCCGCGATTTGCGGCGCCTTCTGTTGCAACACAAGCTGGAGACCGTTGTTGGAGTGAGCCTGCAGGCGAAGGAAAAAACCTTCGGGGTCTTGCTTCTCGGCGCGCCGGATAAGCGCAACTTTTCGTCGTCTGAACTAAAGCTTTTGCTCGGGCTCGGGCATCAAATCGGCATGGCCGTTCAGAACAGCTATCTGGTCCAGCAAACGTCCCGCCGCAGCGACGAACTTCACGTTCTGAACGAAATCGGCCGGGCGTTGAGCTCCACCCTGGAACTCGATTCACTCCTGGAGCGGATTTACTCCGAGATGCAGCGCGTCCTCGACGTATCGAGCTTTCTCATTGCATCCTGCGACCCCAAAATGGGGGAAATTCGCTTCGAAATTGAGATCAGCGAGGGCCGCCGCGTGCCCAAGCGATCGCGCCCCGCCGGAAACCACCTCGGTGGAATATGTGGTCCGGACTCGTCAGCCCCTTCTCATTCGCGATCACTTTCTCGAAGAGGCCCAGCGGCTGGGTTTTGAACCCTTGCGGCACGTTGGTTCGATGTGCGCCGTTCCCCTGATTCTGTACGATCGCGCCGTCGGGAGTGATGATGGTGCACAGCCCGAAGGAGGGCGTTTTCGACACTGGCCATCAGGAGCTTTTGCGCGTCCTGGCGAGCGAGGCCGGCATTGCCATCGAAAATGCGCGCCTGTTCACCGAGGAGCAGAAGAAATCCCGCCATCTCACGCTGATCAATAATGTCTCGAGCCACGCGATCACCACGCTCGAACCCCGTTGAAATGCTCGACAAAATCGCCGCGCGAGATCGAGACCAGCCTGGCTTACGACCACATCGGCATTGCGACCCTGGATTATTCCACGAAGGAGCTGGTCGTCCAGGCGGAGGCGGGCGCTCGCAAAAGCGCTCGCGGCCGGCGCATCGGGCTCGGCGAAGGCATCGTTGGCCAGGTCGCGCGTTCGGGGCAAGTGGCGATGGCCCGCGAATCGAACGCATCGGCGCCGAAAATGGTTCTTCCGGACTCGGTATCTTCCATTGCGCTGCCGGTGATCTACGCGGAGCAATTGCTCGGCGTGCTCTACGTGGAATCGTCGGAACCCTGCGAATTTCCCGAACAGGAGATTTTGCTGCTCCGCACGCTGGCGGATTTATTCGCCGGCGCCCTGCACAACGCCCTCACGTTCCAGAAAGCGCAGGAGCAGGCGATCACCGACGGGCTCACCGGAGTCAAGACTCATCGCTTCCTGATGGAAGCGCTTTCCGCGGAATGGAAGCGCTCCACGCGCGCCAACCGCGCCTTCGCGCTCGTGCTGATGGACCTGGACCGCTTCAAGTTCGTAAACGATTTCTACGGGCACCTCGAGGGGGACGTGATCCTTCAGCGCGTGGGCCACATTCTCGAACAGAATTGTCGCCGCTCGGACGTGGTCGCGCGCTATGGCGGCGATGAGTTCGTCATCCTCATGCCGGAAACCAGCATCGAGCAGGCCCGCCAGCTCGCCAATAAGCTGCGCAGCTGGGTCGCCGCCGATCCGCTGCTGCGCGATAAAAACGTCACCGCCAGTTTCGGGATCGCGGGATTCCCAATGCACGGCTCGACGCCGCAGGAGTTGATCCAGGTCGCGGACTCGTCGATGTATCTCTCCAAGCATCAGGGTGGAAACTCCGTTTCCAGCGCCGAGCAGGGCGATCCCAACGACCGCAAGCGCTGGAAGAAGGACGTGCTGGAAGCCTACCTCGGGGTCACGCTCAAGCGGCTGTTTTCAACCGGACCCTCAGGCCTTCGACGAAATCTATCGCCGCCTCGAGCTGTTCACTCGTTCGCTGGTGGACCAGGGAAGCGATGTTTCCGAGCGCGTTCTGCCGCCCGCCGTCGTCGAAACGGTCACCTCCCTCGCTTTTGCGATCGATGCGAAGGACCAATACACGCAGGGCCATTCCCAGAAGGTTTCCGCATACGCCGTGGTGCTGGCGCAAGCGCTCGGTCTCGACCATGCCGAGGTCGAAGAGATTCGCTTGGCGGCTCTGCTGCACGATATCGGGAAAGTGGGCATCCCCGAGGCTATTTTGAACAAGTCCGGCCCGCTGGATGCCGCCGAATGGGAAACGATGAAGACTCACACCGAACTTGGCGCCAAGATTCTGGAACCCCTCGAGACGATGGTCCGGATCCGGCAAATGGTCCGCCACCATCATGAGTTTTACGATGGCTCGGGTTACCCGGACCGCCTGCGCGGCGAAGATATTCCATACGGCTCCCGCGTGATCGCAATCGCCGACTCCTACGACACAATTACTTCGGAGCGCAGCTTACAAGAAAGGCCGGTCGCCGGAGGAAGCTTTCGCGGAGCTGGAGCGCTGCGCCGCCACCCAATTCGATCCGGCGATTGTGCGCGTGTTCGTGGATAAAATGCGGCGGGTCCCGGATGTGAAGCCCAGCCCGAAGGAATACACCGCGCAGTCCGGCCGCTAACCTCGCCGCAAATTTTCCTCAAGCCAGCCGTTTACTCAATCACGCCGGAACTTCAGACCAGAAAGCTCAATGTCTGCGCGGAGAAGTTTGCCAGGTTGGGAAAGATCGCGGCGAAGTCCCCGGACGGCACTCCAAACCATTGGGCCAGCGTCGCGCCGTACTGGTCGATGGGCGTGGTGGGAATCCAGCGGCCATTCGCGCCCACATCGCTCGGGCCGCCGGGAGTGAATACCGGCAAAGTGCCGAAGATATCGCCGCCGGCCACGGCTCCCCCCATGATCATCTGGACGCTCCCCCAGGCATGGTCGCTGCCGCCATCGGAGGCCGGCTGATACGTGCGGCTGAAGTCTGACATGGTGAACGTAGTCACCTGCTGCGCGAGGTTCAGCTCCACCGTCGCATTGTAGAAGGCATTCATCGCCGGACTCAACTGCGAGAACAAGCTTTGCTGCGTAGCGATCTGGTTGCTGTGCGTGTCGAAACCGCCCAGGGAACAGAAGAAAACCTGGCGGTTCAAGCTCAGCGCGGAGCGCACGGAGAGAAGCTGGGCCACTTGCTTTAATTGGCTGCCCAGGCCCGTGGCCGGAAACACCGTCGCCAGCGGCGTTGCGGAGGCCAGCGCGGTCGAAAGAGTTTTGCTGTCGGCCAGCGAATTGGAAGTGATGGAGCTGGCCGCCTGAATCAGCGAAACGCCGGTATCGAACGTCAGCAATTGCTGCAAAGCCTGCAAGCGCGCCGTGCCCGCGGCGGAACTGTCGAAACCCGAAAGCCCGGGCGTGGTTCCCGGAATCATGGCGTAAGGCTGCGTTTGCTGGCCGGTGCAGAAAATCGCGGAGCCCGCCACCGACGTGATCGGCGGAAACACCGATCCTGAATTGCAGGCTGCCATTGATGTTGTCGGCCAGCCGGCCCGCCCAGCCCGTCTTGTAAAAGCCGTCGAGTTCCAGCGTCTGCCACTGCTGCTGCTGATCGGCGTGCGAAAACAGGTTTGCCGGCACCGGTGGGGCCGGCGCCAGATATTGCGCGCGCGTAAGCGGCTGCGCCAGCGGACCCACATTCGCAAGAAACGCGAGCCTGCCGGAAGTGTAGAGAGCCTGTACCTCGGGAAGGTTGGGATGCAAGCCGAACGAAGTCTGGCCGTTCTGCTGCGTTTTCGAAGCGATCGGCAGCAGCGTGCTCTGGTCCAGCGCCAGTCCCCCGTTTGCCACGGCTACCCGGTATTTCAAATAATTCGCGTAGCCTGCTGTATCCGTGGGAATCAGCAGATTATTCGCGTCGTTGCCGCCAAAAAGAAAAATGCACACCAGCGCTTGATAGCTCGAAGGCGCTTGGGCCAGCGCGTTGATGAGCCCGAAGCGGCTGAAGCTGGACGCCGTGCCCAGGGCCGCGGCGGCGCAGCAGGACTGGCGGATCAAATCTCTTCGCGTAATTTTCATAGAGCCTCGTATCGATCCCTACTGTTCCACCTGGTATTGCGACGACGAAAGAATTAAATAGATGGCTGCCTCGGCCCGCAAAAGGTTTTGCGTGGACCCCGCC
The DNA here is from genome assembly GCA_963697575.1 of uncultured Acidobacteriota bacterium. Taxonomy (GTDB): domain Bacteria; phylum Acidobacteriota; class Terriglobia; order Acidiferrales; family UBA7541; genus Palsa-295. The sequence continues at coordinate 219,138 of CAVOOP010000017.1, forward strand.
GGAACGGCATTCACCGCCGCCAGAATGCTGGCCCGCGCATCGGCAGTCATCGAGCTGTGCAGCAGCAGCGCATTCAGGGAATCGAGCAGTTGGCCCGAGGCGTTCGGATTCGCCGCAAGATTCGCATACGTCGTGAAGCTTACCGTGGTGCCCGTTCCGATCGAACCGTAAACAAACGAGTTTACGAAATTCGCGCGCACCAGCGTGGTAGCCGTCGTTTCCAGATCGAATTCCGGCCCCAGCAGGTTCGTGCCGGGAATGTTGTAATCCGGCGGATAGAAATTGAAAACGCTCGGCGAATCCAGCACCGCTTGGCTCATCGACGAGGCCACATTCGCGGGTGCCGCGCCGTCGGTGGTCGCTCCAAACGCGCGCAGGATGTTCGCGATATACAGCATCGGTTCGCGGAGATGTCCATCGCCGGGATTGGCGGTGGCGGTCGAGTCGCCGCGCCGCGCCTCGGAATCCAGAAGGATGGCCGCGATCACCGCTTGCATGTCTCCCCGCTGCCCCGAACCGATGGTGACGCCTCCTCCGCTGAAGCTCCCGCTCACGAACACACCCGCGACGCGTTTCACGTAAGCGCTGCTCGGGTTGCTGCTCACCAGGTGCTGAATCAGTTGCTTGCACACGAACGGAGGCAGACTCGGTTGCGCGAAAATATTGTCCAGGGCGCCGCTCAAATCGTTCTCCGCCGATTGGCCCGCCGGCAGCGTCACCGCCGTGCCGTTCACCGGCAGCAGCACCTTCGCCGTCATATTGTGATTGCTCTCGAACGGCACCATGGGTCCAATCCAGTAAGCGGGATTGTGCTTTGCCAGCGTCATTCCGGCCTGCGTGGGATACGTCCAGCCGGTGTAGGCCAGCGCGAAGGCCTCCACATTCGCCTGGGTGTAGGTGGGAATCGGATTGCCGCTGCTGTCCAGTTGCAGTGTCCCGTCTTCATTGAGCTGGTTGAGCCCCAGTGTGAAAAGCTGCATCAGTTCGCGCGCGTAGTTCTCGTTGGCATGCTGTCCGGAAGGGGGGTTGTCGTTGTTCACCATATTCAGATAAAGCCCCATCGCCGGGCTGAGGCTCACGTCATTCATCAGCGTGCGATAGTTGACGAACGCGTCCTGCAGCAGCAGCCGCATGTAGGGCGCCATGCCCTGCGGCGGCACCGTGAAACCCGAAGTTACCCACATCTCGCTCAAGGCAAACGCCACGCGCTGCCTCAGTTGATCCGGATTATTCACAGCGTTGGTGAAGAAGACCTGCTGCGTCGGCAGCAGAGACGTCACGGTGGACGCTGGGTCGGGATACGTCGAGCCGGAGGTCGCAAACTGGCTGTTCAGAAATTCCGGAAAGCCCATCTGCTGCACTTGCGTTACCAGTGCCGGCGTCGGACCAAACGTTGACTGCTCGAGAAAACGTACCGCCGCCGACACCGTCTCCACGGTTACCGTGGTCACCTGCGTGACGGCGGATGTCGTCGAATTGTTCACTCCCGGAGCCGGATTCACAACCGTCACCGCCACGCTCCCCGCCTGCGAGGCCGCGGCCGTACCCGTGGCGTTCAATTGCGTCGAGGAAACAAATGTCGTGGTCAGTGCGGTCGTACCGAACATCACCTGCGCGCCCGTCAGGAAGCCGCCGCCGTTCACCTGAATTGTAAACGCGCCCACGCCGATGATTTGCGGGCTCACCGACGTCACCACGGGAATCGGGTTCAGCAGGGTCACTGCGCTGCTGCCTTGCACCGTCGGAGTGTTTACCAGCGCGGCCTGCACGGTCACCACGTTGCTGGTGGGAACGGTGGCCGGCGCCGTGTATTGGCCGGTCGTGCTGATCAAGCCCGTCGCTGTGCTGCCACCGACTGTTCCGTTCACTGACCAGCTAAGCGCCGTGTCTGAGGCGCCCGTCACCGTCGCCGTAAACTGCAAAGCCGGGTCGCCCGGCCTCACATTCGATGCCGGCGGGTTCAGCACCACGCTGGCCTGCGGCGTAGTGGTTGTTGACTCGCTCTGCGTGGACCCGCCCCCGCAGCCAATGATCATTCCCAATAATGAAAAGACGAGGATGTACCTTATGCAACGCCCCACGGACTCCCCCTTCACGCAGCCGATGGTTCGAACGCTGGCGGTTAACAACCCCCCCACTGAAAGAAAGTTGCGGCACCCAGGACAATCTATTGGCGCGCAGCCTAGCAAGGGCCTTCTGAAGGAGTCAAGCGCCAAAAGCACCCGCCTGGGGTAATGAGAAGTATGGAACTCGCTCAGCGGCGCGCAATGGTACGCAAGGACATCCGACCTTCGCCTTCGTTTTGTCTTCGTCGTATGCGCGGTTCTTGCCCGCCACGCCACGCGTCCGTTCAAAACGAGGGCTATGCTTCCGAGGAAAGGGGGCTGGCGAGATCTTCGAGCGCGGACCGTTCCGCTCTGACGCCATACAACAACTCGACTCCGGCCGCGGCGAGCATCAGAAAAGCCGCCACCAGATAACCAGCAAAGACCTTCTCGCGGGAGCCGGACCCGATCAGCGCGCCGAAAAGCCACGGAGCTGCGATCCCGCCTGCGGCTGTGCCCAGGGAAAAGAAAAACGCAATCGCCAGCGCGCGGATTTCGAGTGGAAATATCTCGCTCACCGTCAAGTACGCCGAGCTTGCCGCTGCCGACGCAAAAAAGAAAATGATCGTCCAGAGAAGCGTCTGCGTGTTCGCGGAAAGATAGCCCTGGGTGAAGGCCCATCCGGTAAGCGTCAAAAGAACAGCCGAGACGGCATACGTGGACGAGATCATCTGTTTCCGGCCGATCGTGTCAAACAGCCGCCCCAGAAGCAGCGGGCCAAGAAAATTTCCCGCCGCAAACGGCAGCAGATAAATTCCCGTGCGGCTTCCCGGTACGTGATAGAAGCGCGTCAGGATCAGCACGTACGTAAAAAATACGGCATTGTAGAGGAACGCCTGCGACATGATCAGGCTCAGTCCCAGCACGGACCTGCTGCGGTATTTTGAGAACATCGTCCGCGCGACCACGCCGAAGCCGAATGACGCGCGCGGATGAATGGTCAGCGGTTTTCTCGTGGGTTCCGGCAGCGTGTGGCCCGAGGCGTGTTCCACGCGCGATTCGATTTCCTTCATGGCCATCTCGGCGTCCTTCTCGTCTCCGTGCGTCATCAGCCAGCGCGGGCTTTCCGGCACGTGCCTTCGCAGCAGCAGAATAAGCAGGCCCATCACTGCGCCGGTCGCGAATCCCACGCGCCAGCCGAGCTTCGGGGCAAAAAAATGAGGATCGAGAATAACCAGCGTGGATGCGGCGCCCAGCGCCGCGCCCAGCCAATAGCTTCCGTTGATGATCAGATTCACGCACCCGCGATATGCCGCGGGAATCAATTCGTCGATGGCCGAGCTGATGGCCGCATATTCGCCGCCGATCCCCGAGCCAGTGATGAAACGAAATAGCGCAAAACTCACAAGATTCCAGGAGAAAGCCGTGAGCAGCGTGCCCAGCAGATACACGGCGAGGGTGATGAAGAAGAGCTTCTTCCTCCCCCAGCGGTCTGTGAGATATCCGAATAGCAGCGAACCCAGAACAGCCCCAGCCAGGTACGCCGACGCAATCGAGCCGATTTCGGGCGCGCTGAAATTCATCACCTGCGGATCCTGAAGCACGCCGCTCACGGCGCCGTTCAGCGTTACTTCCAGGCCGTCCAGAGTCCACGTGATCCCCAGAGCGATTACCACAAGCCAATGGAAATTGCTCCACGGCAAGCGGTCCAGCCGGGCGGGTATCAGCGTTTGAAACGCGGTTTGAAACGGGGCGGCCGTAGTCTCTTTCGCCAAGGTCCCATTCTCGGCGAAGCTGCTTTGTCAACTGTATCCGATAAAACCGGTATATCCGCCAAAGGCAGCCTTGGCAACCGCCGCTGTTTTGCCTTTCGCTGTCATTCCGAACGAGCGCAGCGAGGAGGAACCTCTCTTCGCGTGCCATTCCAGCAACATCATTGCAACCAAGCCGCGCCTGGGGGGTCGTAGCTTCAAGAGTCTGTGTGCCAACCGCCGCTCTTTCGCCTTTCGTTGTCGTTCCGAACGAGCGCAGCGAGGAGGAATCTCTCTTCGCGTGCCATTCCAGCAACATCATTGCAACCAAGCCGCGCCTGGGGGGTCGCAGCTTCAAGAGTCCGTGTGCCAACCGCCGCTCTTTCGCCTTTCGCTGTCGTTCCGAACGAGCGCAGCGAGGAGGAATCTCTCTTCGCGTGCCAATTCCAGGAAGGGACGCCGCTCTTCCCCTCTGTACCTGGCTCAAAAGCCCCGGATATGCATTAGGGTTATTCACTAAATAAGAATAATGGAAAGCAAATACTTGAAACCGGCGGGCAGCCGTGCGGGTCCAAAGAATGTGAGCAGTGTGTCGTTCTTTTTTGCGACCGCCAGCTCGCGACAGGGAACTCGGCTCGTTCTGCCCGGGAAATCACCTGAATCCAATCACAGGAGAAATCGGCCCTTGCACCTGAATAGGAAAAACCTCGTTCTTTCTTTGGCGTTTTCGCTCGTTGCACTACCCGTTTGGGCAGCCCATACCTATTCCACAGATTGGAGCCCGTCCCAGCCAATAAATATTGGTACTATGAAGGTCCAGCCTGGTCAGTATGAATTAAAGGCGGAGGCGGGAAAGTCGGAGCTTCAGGTACTTCAGAAAAATAAGGTGATAGCCACAGTTCCCATTCACTGGACCACGCTCACCAGCAAGCCTCGGAGTTCCGAGATCCAAACCGATGGCACCAAGGTCACCGGTGTGGAGTTCGGGGGACAAACCGCGGCAATCCAGATCGATTAGTTACCGTCCAAAATCGCAAATAATGCAAATTTGCGAAACGAAGCCAGGAAGTCTATGAAAAATAACCACTTGATTCCGGGGCACCCGTCTTCCGCGGAGGAATGACGGTGCCCACGGCGTATCTCGGAGCAACGGGGAGGGCGCGCTTCGGCTCGCCCTCCCCGTTCCCTGCCGACCATCTCGCCCCTCGCAGGTGTTCGTTCATTCGTGCGGAGCTCGCCTAACCCCAGCGTCAAGTTGCAGATCGCAAGATCTGCCGAGCCATGGGACACGGCGACAGCATCCATTTCGCAACCGCACCCCTCCCCGCATAATCTTCTGCGCAGTTTCACGAATGCAGTTTCAGGAAATGCTATAGAATTGCTTTCTACAAACTCGGGGCCCGTAGCTCAGCGGTTAGAGCAGCGGACTCATAATCCGTTGGTCCAAGGTTCAAATCCTTGCGGGCCCACCAGTTCAACTGGCAACTCGTTCCGCTTACGGCCTACGACTGTCCAATTGGCCGGCAAATGCGATGTAAGGCGGAGGCATTTCCGCGAACGATCTCGCGAATGACTCGGACCTGCGCCTTTTAAATTTGCGCATGCAGGACCGAATTCCCTATAATCGCCGAGCCAAGAAACTCGCAAAAGAGAGTCTTTATTACGATGAGATTAGCGCCGATCGTGTTGTTTGCCATCCTGACGGCTGGCGCCTCGTTTGCCGACCCGACCCCGCAGGGTTCGCCGCAGACGGTTCGTGTGGGCGGCGATATCAAGCCGCCCGTCAAAACCAAGAATGTTCCGCCGGTTTACCCGTCATTCGCCATTCAGGCCCACATCCAGGGAGTGGTTATCCTGGAAGCCACGATTGGAACTGACGGAAAGGTGAAGGAAATCAAGGTTCTGCGGTCGATCAAAGAGCTGGATGATGCGGCCGTCAAGGCGGTGAAAGCCTGGGAATTCAAGCCGACGGCCGTTGGCGGGCAGGCTGTCCAGGTGATCACAACCATTCCGGTCAATTTTAATTTAGAGAATTAGCTCCCTCGGCCGGGAGTCTGTGCGGCAAGAGCCTTGTGAGTGCCGGTACGCAGATGTCAGTTCCGCCATTGGAGAATAGACAATGCTGAACAAGCTCACCATCAAATCGCGGCTAATCGTACTGATTGGGCTCATGAGCCTGGTGGGACTGGCCGTGGGCGTGGTCGGCCTGATCCAGTCTTCAAACGGCGAGCGCGCATTCGACAAAATTTTCACGAATCGTGTGGTATCAATCGGCTACCTCAAAAACGTGGAACTAGCCTACACGGTGCAGATCATCGGCGCCGCCAATAAATATTCCGACGGCGTCTTGAGCGCGGAGGATGCGCTCGCGGCGGTGAAGTCGGCGACGAGCGAAATCCAAAAGACCTGGCCGCGATTCGTGAATCTTCAGCAGGGCGACGTGGACAAGCAGATGGCGAGCGAGACGGAATCGCTCATGAAGAGCGCGGATGGCGAAGTGTCTACGCTGACCGGCCTGCTCCAGCGCGGCGATCGCGCAGGAATCCGGAAATTCATCGCGGGCAACTGGTATGCCGTTTCCGATCCCCTGAGCGACCAATTGAACCAGCTCTATCAGACGCTACAGGGCGAGGCGAGGAACGATTTTCAGGATTTGACGGCGAGCTACGGGCGAGGGCGGACGATACAGCTTTCGATCCTGATCGCAGGCCTGCTGGCATCGATTTTTATCGGATGGACGGTTTCGCGGGCCGTGACGCATTCGCTGGGCCGCGTGCGCAGGCAGCTGCATGAAATCGCCGAAGGCGAGGGCGACCTGACCAAACGGCTAGCCACCAGCAGCGACGAAGTGGGAATGATCGCCTTGGAAGTGAACGCGCTCATGGAGAAACTGCTGCTATTGGTGAGACGCGTTCAGGAATCCGGCATACAGGTAACTTCCTCGGCCACGCAGCTCACCGCTTCGTCAAAGGAACTCGAGGCGACGCTCACGCAGCAAGTCGCGTCCACGAACGAGGTGGTTTCCTCCGCCAAGGAGATATCGGCCACGACGCAAACGCTGGTGGGCACGATGGCGGATGTGGCCGTCCTGTCTCAGCAAGCGGCGACATCGGCGGGAAGCGGGCAGACAGGCCTTATCAGGATGGGCACCACGATGGAGAAGATGGCGTCGGCATCCACCGCCATCGCCGAGAAGCTCGCGGACATCAATGCGAAGGTCACCAACATCACAAGCGTGGTGACAACCATCAACAAGGTCGCGGATCAGACCAACCTGCTCTCGCTCAACGCAGCGATCGAGGCCGCAAAAGCGGGCGAATTCGGGCAGGGCTTTGCGGTAGTGGCCCGGGAAATCCGCCGGCTTGCCGATCAGACGGCCATCGCAACGCTCGATATTGAGCAGATGGTGAAGGAAATGCAGTCCTCGGTCTCTTCCGGCGTGATGGGCATGGAGAAATTCGCACAGGAAGTGCAGAGCGCGGTGCGCGAAGTCAACGATATCAGCGGCCAGATTGCGCGCATCATCGAGCAGGTGCAAGGCCTCGGGCCGCGTTTCGAATCGGTGAACGAAGGAATGGAATCGCAGTCGGTGGGCGCGCGCCAGATCACCGAGGCGATGATTCAGCTCAGCGAGGCCACGCGCAACACCGCCGAATCTCAGCGGGACGCAGTGCGCGCCATCGAATCGCTCGACCAGGCAGCCCGCGTGCTGCACCGGGAAGTCTCCAGATTCAACGTAAATACTCCGACCGCGTCATCTCCCGAGTCGCAGGAACTCCTTGGAGAGCTGGCTGCGGTGGGGTAAGGGCCCCATGGTAGCGTTACTTTTTGAAGTTGGCGGCCAGCGATATGGCCTCGATGTTACGCAGGTCGTCAAAGTACTGCCATATGTGCGCCTCCACAAACTTCCTCACGTCCCCGAATATGTTGCCGGCGTCTTCCGATACCGCGATGCAATGGTACCGGTCATCGATCTGAGCCAGTTGATTCGAGGGAAACCCGTCGGAGCGCTGCTGAGCACCCGCATCATTCTGGTCCAGCATCCGGGTCCGTCTGGAGCAGGCCGGGTGCTGGGGTTGCTGGCGGAGCGGGCAACCGACAGCATTGACGACGGCGGAGCCGGACCGGTCTCGTCCGGCGTGGCCGTGCCGGAGGCGCCCTACCTCGGCGGACTGAGCGTCAACGGCGGCACCATGATCCAGTACGTGAAGGTGGAAAATCTGCTGCCCGAAGACGTGCGAGAACGCCTCTTTGCGGAGAGTGAGGCGTGACCTTCGCCGAACTTGAGAACCTTCTGGCGGCGCGACTCGGGTTCGATATACACAGCGTGGGGCAAAAGGCGGTTGAGAATGCTCTGCGGCGATCCATGAAGGACGCCGGCTTCTCGGATGCAGCGGCATATGCCCGGATGGTTGCCGAGAATCCAGAGGCCTGGGAATCCCTGGTGGACAAGGTGGTAATACCCGAGACATGGTTTTTCAGAGACGTTGCACCATTTGAGCTGGTGGGCAATCTGGCCCGCGCTCATATGCGCGGGCGATCCGACAAGGTCCTGCGCATCCTGAGCTGCCCGTGCGCGACCGGCGAGGAACCGTATTCGCTGGTCATGGCCATGCTGCAGGCGGGCGCTCCAGGCGGCTCGTTCACGGCGGATGCCGTGGACGTGAATCCGCGCGCCTTGAAATGCGCGCAAGCCGCGGTGTTCAACAAGCGATCGTTTCGCGACCGTGACCCGTGGTACCGCGAGCCGTACTTCGATCGCGAAGCCAACGATTCGTGGCGTCTGAAAAAATCCATCGCATCGCTGGTCAGTTTCAGGCCGGGGAATCTGATCGAGGACGATTTTCTGAAGGACGATGCCCCGTACGACATCGTCTTCTGCCGCAACCTGCTGATTTACCTGCATCCCGAGGCTCGCATGGTTGCGATCGCGGCTTTGCGCCGGCTGGTGGCGGCGGATGGCGTTCTCGTCCTTGGGCATGCGGAGACGGCTTTTGCGCGAGAGCATGGATTCAGGGCAACGGGACCCGCCGCGGCATTTGCATTTATCCGCCAGGGGGAACACGCCGCGCCAAAGCCGCGGCCGGCGACCCACGCGTACACGCCTACTCGAGCAGCGATGCCTCCCGCGCCAGTGCCCCAGGCTCCCGCACCACCGGCGCCTGCCGCTGGGCCGGATGCAGGACAAGATGCCGATCTCTCGCTGCTGATCATCGCGCGCCAGCTCGGAGACGCCGGGGAGCTGCAGGACGCGCTGCGCTTATGCAGCGAACACCTGCAGCGTGTCCCTGATTCCCCGGAAGGGCATTTTCTGCTGGGCGTGCTGCACGACGCTTTAGGTCACCACGACCTCGCCGCCGGCTGCTTCCGAAAAGTGCTCTACTTGAACCCGGCTCATCGCGACGCCCTTTTGCATCTCGCGCTGAAGCAGGAAGCTCGCGGCGACGGTTCGGGCGCTGCTTTGCTGCGCGCCCGGGCACGGCGGTCACCGGATGACTGCACAACCGACTAGGCGTATGAGCGATACCCCGCTTCCGACACCGATGGATCTCACCAAGGAGCATTGCTGGACCCGAATTGGCGTGTGGGGAGACAACACCTGCCCTGAACTGCCGCGCGTATCCCACTGCCGGAATTGCGATGTATACGCCGCAAGCGGGCGGCGGCTGCTGGATCGTCCAGCCCCCGCGGACTACCTCGAAACCTGGACCGCGGTATTGGCGGACGAGAAAATGGCCTCCCATGCAGCGACCTTGCCCTACCTGGTTTTTCGAGTCGGACAGACGTGGCTCTCCTTTTCCGCGAGCAGTCTCCGCGAGATCACCGAGCCAAGCGTGGTTCGCAGCGTTCCCCACCGTCCGCGCGAAATTCTGCTCGGCCTGGTGAACGTGCGCGGCGAGCTTCATCCCTGCGTTTCGCTGCACACTTTGTTCGGGGAGGAGGCAGCCGCGCATCGTTCACGGAGCGCGCGTTTCCTGGTGGCCCGGTGGGAAGGCGAAGACTGGGTTTTTCCGGTCGATCAAGTGGAGGGAATGCACGACGTAAATGTGAAGGAAATCGAACCGCTGCCCGTGACGCTCACAAACGTCTCCGTGGTTTATACGCAGGGACTATTTCATTTCGCCGACAAGACGGTGGCGATCATCGACGAGCCGCTATTATTCGGGGCCCTGGCCCAGAGGATCGCATGAGCAACCTGGGCGCCTTTTCGATGTGGGACCTCTTCCGCGGAGAGGTCGAATCGCAAATGCGCGTGTTCACCGACGGTCTGCTGGCGATCGAGGGCGGCGGCTCCGCGAAGGAACATCTCGCCTCGACGATGCGCGCGGCCCATTCGATCAAGGGAGCGGCACGGATCGTGCATCTCGACGAGGCCGTACAGCTGTCGCACTCGATGGAAGACTGCCTCGTCGCCGCACAGGAAGGAGCCCTGACGCTCGAACCCGCCGCCATCGACATCCTGCTCAGCGCCGGCGATCTGCTGGCGAAGCTTGGCGCGCTGGAGGAGTCAGCTGTTCCGGCCTGGGTTGCGGAACAAGCCCCGGCTTTCGATCAACTGCTCAGTCAATTGGCCGACGTGCGAGCCGGCAAACTTGTTGCTCCCGCGCCAGCGCCGGCAGAAGCATCCGCCAAGGCAGAGGCACCCGATTCGGTCACGCCTGCGCAAACGACCAAAGAGCCAGAGGCCGTTGCTGCCGCCCCTGCGGCTCAGGCGCAAACCCAGGAATCTGTTCCGGGGTCCGCACCTCCACCAACCTCCGTGGCTCCCCGCAGTGCGAGGCCGGGCGGGAGTGGCGACCGCACGCTCAAGGTCGGCGCCCAAACGCTGAACCGGCTGATGGGTCTGGCGGGGGAATCGCTGGTACAGAGCCGCTGGTTCGAACCGTTTTCCGAATCGCTGCTGGGCCTAAAACGACGGCACAGCGAGATCAACACCCTGCTGGAATCGCTGCAAGGCTCGATTCCGAGTTCGTCCGATGCAGCCGCCACGCTCGTTGAGGCGCGGAGGAAGCTTCAGGAAACGCGGCGGTGGACGGCGGAACGCCACGCGCAACTGGACGCTTTCGGAATTCGCTCCGCGGGACTTTCGGATCGGCTTTATCGCGAGGTGGTGGCAAGCCGGATGCGGCCCTTCGGGGACGGCGTCGAGGGATTTCCGCGCATGGTTCGCGATCTCGCGCGGCAACTGGGGAAGCAAGCGCAACTTGAAATCCTCGGTTCGAACACAGAGGTGGACCGCGAGATTCTGGATCGTCTTGAAGCGCCGCTGAACCACGCCATTCGCAACAGCCTGGACCACGGCATCGAGCGGCCAGAGGTGCGCGTGGCCGCGGGAAAGCCTCCATCGGGCACAATCCGGCTGGAAGCGCGCCATCGGGCCGGCCTCTTTGTGCTGACCATATCCGACGACGGCCGGGGGGTCGACATTGAAACGCTTCGAGCCACCGTGATAACCAAAGGCCTTGCGGCAGCCGAGATGGCCGCAAGCTTTTCGGAGGCGGAGTTACTGGAATTCCTGTTCCTGCCCGGCTTCTCCACCGCGGAAGCCGTCACGGACATATCGGGCCGGGGCGTCGGACTAGACGCCGTGCAGGAAATGGCAAAATCGGTGGGCGGCCTGGCGTCTATTTCAACGCGTCCCGGCCAGGGACTTTCGATTCAGCTCGAGTTGCCGCTGACGCTCTCGGTGCTGCGAACGTTTGTGGCGGAGATCAACGGAGAGCCTTTCGCATTTCCGCTGACGCGAATCGCCAGCGTCGTGAAGGTGAATCGGGCGGACCTCTCGACCCTCGAGGGCCAGCAGTATTTCTCGCTGGACGGCGAGCGGATCGGCGTGGTTTCGGGTCTTGAGGTGCTGGACATTCCAGGCAAGCCGAACTGGGGCGAAGAGATTTCAGTCGTCCTGCTGGGTGATCGAGCCACGCGTTATGGGCTCGCCGTGGATCGGTTTGCCGGCGAGTACGAGATGGTGGTGCGTCCGCTCGACGCCAGGCTGGGCAAGGTGCCTTCCATTAGCGCGGCGGCCCTGATGGATGACGGCTCGCCCGTTTTGATCGTCGACGTCGATGACCTGACGCGGTCGGTGGAAACGCTTCTGCACGGCGGAAGGTTGCGAGGCCTCGGGCGGAGCGAAACGGTTCAGCTGAAGCACAAGCGAATCCTGGTTGTGGATGATTCCGTGACAGTGCGAGAAGTGCAGCGCTCGCTGCTGCAGAATCGCGGGTATCTGGTGGAAGTGGCCGTGGACGGAATAGACGGCTGGAACTCTCTTCGCGCCGGTTCCTACAGCCTCGCGATAACCGACGTGGACATGCCGCGAATGACGGGCATCGAGCTGGTATCGAAAATCAAGGCCGACCCGAAGCTTCATTCACTCCCAGTGATCATCGTGTCATACAAAGACCGCGAGGAAGACCGCATGCGGGGCCTCGATGCGGGCGCGGATCGCTATCTCACCAAAAGCAGTTTCCACGACGAAACGCTGCTGTCCGCGGTCGCAGAACTGATCGGGCCGCCAGGGGAATGAGAATCGCCATCGTCAACGACGTGCCGATGGCGGTTGAGGCGCTGCGCCGCGTCGTAACGAGCGTGCCGGAGTATCAGATCGCCTGGGTGGCCGCAGACGGCGAAGAGGCCGTACGCAAATGCGCGGCGGATGTTCCCGATCTCATCCTGATGGACCTGATGATGCCGCGCATGGATGGCGCCGAGGCTTCTCGCCGCATCATGCGGGACTCGCCCTGCGCGATTCTGATCGTGACGGCCACCGTCGGAGGGCACTCCTCGAAGGTGTTCGAAGCGATGGGATGGGGCGCGCTCGATGCCGTGAGCACGCCCGTGCTCGATAGGGCGGGCGAGCCGATTCCGCCGTCGCACTTGCTGACGAAGATCGCGATGCTTCGCAAGCTGATAGGCAAATCGCCGGGTCAGGCCGCTCCACTGCGATTGGCCGCCGCGACCGGCAACGTGCCCGCGCCTGACTTTCCCTTGATCGCCATTGGAGCTTCCACCGGCGGCCCGGCGGCGCTGTCGAAAGTGCTATCGGGCCTTCCAGGCACACTGCGAGCCGCGGTTACCATCGTGCAGCACGTGGATCAGGTCTTTGCGCCTGGGCTTGCGTCGTGGCTATCGCGTGAATCGTCGCGGGAGGTGAGGGCGATCGCCGGGGGCGACCGGCCGGATGCACGCAGCGTGCAGATCGCTTCGACCAACGACCACCTGCTGCTTACGCCCGAACTGTCGTTCACGTACTCACATGAACCGGCGGCCTATTCCTACCGCCCATCGGTGGACGTTTTCTTTCATACCGTGGCGGCATGGTGGCCGGTGACCGCTGTGGGCGTGCTTCTCACCGGCATGGGCGCGGACGGCGCGAAGGGACTGCTGGCCATGCGCCGCGCCGGCTGGCACACCATCGCGCAGGATCAAGCCACAAGCATCGTGTACGGCATGCCAAAGGCCGCGGCTAAACTCGAGGCGGCGGCCGAAATTCTTCCGCTGGATCGCATTGCCGGAGCAATCGCCCGTGCAGCCGGTGTTACGACGCCGCGCCCAAAGATTCGCCAAAGGAGCCATTCATGACCGATCAAACCCAGACCGCAGCCACGCAGAAGGCCGCAACCGAACAGGCGCCGCGCCGGAGTCGCGTTCTGCTCGTGGATGACCAGCCGATGATTGGCGAAGCGGTGCGCCGCATGCTGGCGGCCGAGGCGGATTTTGATTTCGCCTATTGCGGCGATCCCACCAAAGCGATGGATGCCGCCGCGGAGTTCCATCCTACGGTGATCCTGCAGGACCTCGTGATGCCGGAAGTCGATGGGCTCACGATGCTGCGCTTTTACCGGGCGAATCCGGCCACCCGGGAGATTCCGACAATCGTGCTGTCCACCAAGGAAGAGCCGAAGGTGAAGGCAGAGGCCTTCATGCTCGGCGCCAACGATTACCTGGTGAAACTGCCCGATCCGATCGAGCTCACGGCGCGCATCCGGCATCACTCGCGGGGCTACATCGCGCAAATCGAGCGCAACGAGGCCTATGCGGCGCTCAAGAAAAGCGAGGAACGCCTCGCGGAGGACCTGGCGCAGGCCGCAAAATATGTGATCTCGCTGTTTCCCGAGCGGGTGAGCGGAGAGATTACAACCGATTGGATGTTCATTCCGTCGGTAACGCTGGGAGGGGATGCGTTCGGGTATCACTGGATCGATGCCGATCAACTCGCGATGTATTTGCTCGACGTGTGCGGGCACGGCGTGCAGGCGGCGCTGCTGTCGATTTCAGCGATCAACGTCCTGCGCAATCAGACTCTTCCCGCCACAGATTTCCGCTCACCGACCCAAGTGCTGGCGGGGCTGAACAGGGTCTTTCAGATGGACCGCCATAACGACATGTATTTCACGATCTGGTATGGGGTATACGACAAGCAAAAGCGGCGTCTCACCTACGCGAATGGAGGGCATCCCCCCGCGATCCTGCTGGCTGGCACTACAAGGGAAACCGCGAAGCCCGTGGAATTAGCGCAGCGCGGGGCCATCATCGGAGCATTTCCCGACATGGAATTCGGAGAAGGCGTGCAGGATTTGCCCGCGTTCAGCCGCCTGTATGTTTTCAGCGATGGAATCTATGAGATCACAAAAACCGACGGCACGATTCTCACGTACGAAGAGTTCATGGAGACGCTGGCCGCTTCCAAGAATGGCGCGGGGTCTGCGCTTGAACACACTATCGGCGCCATTCGGGCGGTTCGCGGCGGTGATCAGTTCGAAGATGACGTTTCCATCGTCGAGTTCGCATTTTGAAGTTTCCGCGCGACGACGCTTATAGACATCAAGTTACGGTCGACGGGCGCAAACATCGCGAGGAGCTGAAAACAGGCCTGTAACATTCCTGTAACCTCCGCCAGTTATGGTCATCGGGCAAATTGCGTGCGGCCTTTTCGGCCTTCGATAGGGAAGTTCCGGGCCGCTTCGCAGGTAACACTTGCAGGGAGATGAGCATATGGCTATGTCAACAGAAGAACTTGCAGGTGGCGTCACCAAGGTCATCCTCGACGGTAAACTCGATATTGAGGGCGCCGCCGCGATCGATCTGAAAATGAACATCATTGCGGGCAGCCGCAAGGCCGTCCTGGTGGATATGCAACAGGTTTCATTTCTGGGATCGATGGGATTGAGGGCGCTGGTGGCGCCCGCTCGAGCGATCAAGGGTCGCGGCGGCAAAATCGTGCTGTTCGGTCCTAATGAGCTGGTCGAAAAGGTGCTGAAGACCAGCGGCACGGACACGCTGATTCCCGTCCACCATGAGCTTCAGAGCGCGCTGGACGCGCTCCAATTGCCCTAGCGCCATGCCGAATGGACCAGCCCTCGCTATGACTGGAAACGGCACCGAACAGAAACAGGATCAACTGACTCTGCGGAGCCGGCTTTCCGACATGACTCAGCTTTCACCCTGGCTCGAAACGCTCGCCTCACGGTATTCCATTCCAGGCGACGTTCAATTCGCGATGGAGCTGTGCCTCGAGGAAGTAGTATCAAACGTGATACGTCACGGCTATGCCGGCTCAGAGGATTGTTCGGTAGTGGTGAGCTTCGCGAGGCCGCGCGACGGTTATTTCGAATTCGTGGTCGACGACGAAGCGCCGCGCTTCAATCCGCTGGACGCCCCGGAATTGCAGCCGCTGAGTGCTGATGAAGAGATACGGGTCGGCGGGCAGGGCATTCGCCTGGTGCGCCAGTTCGCAAACAACGTGGAATACGAGGCAACCTCCGCCGGTAACAGGCTACGCCTGGGGTTTTCCGCGACGGGTTCCGCCGCCACCGCAAAGTAGCTCGCCCAAAGTCGGCACCATCCCCCCCAGTTTTGACGCGCCCGCGGCGCTAACGGTCAATCCGCTTGATCATCTTATCCAGAACATCGCGGTCGATCGGATAGCCGAGACCGGGCTGTGTGGGCGCAAGCACGTAGCCATCCGCATCGATGCGGAATTTATCCTTGTGGTACGGACGGTCGGCCCATTCCGCCGGGAAGGGCATCTCGAACCAATAGGCGTTTGGCAGCGCCAGTTCCTGGTGAAAGTGAACGGCCAGATCGAGCACGTTGCCCCAGTTGTGCGGCGTGCATTCCAGCCCAAAGGCATCGGCGAGCAGGCCCACGCGCATCGATCCGCTCATGCCGCCGACATTGTCCGCGATGAGCCGCACCACGTCCAGCGCGCCTCGCTGGATGTACTCGGCATAATCCGCAATAGAGTAGAGAAACTCGCCAACGTGTATAGGCACATCGAGCGCCGCGCACAACTCCACCAGGCCCTCCGTGTCGACGGTGCGGACGGGATCTTCGAACCAGGCATAATTCAGTTCATCGAGCAGACGACCGACGGTCATGGCTTCATGGCGGTTGTATTGCTGAACGGGATCGTGCATGAGCACAAATTCGTCGCCGACCGTCTTGCGAACCTCCCTGATCTCTTCCATGTGCCCGACATAAGCAGGGAATCGGCTGGCCCTGTAGTGTGCTGCCCGCGGCCCGGATGGATTTTGTAACCCTTATAGCCCGAGTGCTTCGCCTTCGTAACGTCCGCCACATAGTCTTCCACGGCGGCCAGGTGCTGGGAACTCGCATAGGCCATCAAGCGATCCTTTGCGCCGCCGCCCAGAATTTTGTAAATCGGCTGGTTCACGGCTTTTCCCAAAATATCCCAGAAGCAGATATCGGCCGCAGCGGTGTAGTTATTGGGCCACGTTCCGCCGCCGCGCGTACGGAAGTCGAAGGAGGGTTGCCGAGCTCGGCGCTGCCGGGGGTCTTGTCGAAATGCCGCCCGGCCCCGTGCCCGGGGGTGCCGGGCGTGGCCGCGGGCCGCCAAACCCGCCTGGGCTTTTCATTCCGGAGGTCGCGGTCAGAGTTGGCAGCAGCTCCAGGACGCTCTTTCCAGTGAGGTTGGGTTTTGCCCACGTCCAGCCAGTTCTCGGTGCGGCTGCGATTGCCCAGCGTGTAATTGCCTTCGATCCCGTCGTGCGTGACGATCGAGACGATTTCTCCGGTTTCCGAGCTGTTGAGCTTATGGAAATTCGTCAGGTCGACGACATAGACCTTCACCTCCTTGATGGTGAAATCGGGCAGATCGGCCGGCTTCACGTCCGACCGCTTGCGCCGCAGCCGCGGCCGGATTAGCCAGCGCGGCTCCGACCGCGGCTGCAGCAGTTGATGCGGCCGCGGCGCCGATCGCTGAGTCGCGCAGAAAATTTCGCCGCGAGAATTTCTGGTTTTGCATGATTTCTCCTTGAATCATTCTTCTCATTTATCCGGCAGCGAAAACGACAGAATATTCGCTCCCGATGCAATTGCAACGTATTGGCGGCCGGCGACCGTGTAGGTCATGGGCGAGGCCTTCCATGGCTGGTTGGCCTCGAAATGCCACAGATATTTTCCGGTCTTTGCGTCCACGGCGGCGAAACCTCCGCTCGTTTCGCCAAAAAACACGAGCCCGCCCGCGGTGGACAGCACGCCGGAATAATTTGCTTCGGCTGGGCCGATCAACGGCAACTCCCACGCGACTTTCCGGTTTCGATGTCAAACGCGCGGAGATATTTCATCGCCGGATCGGAGGGGTCGTCGATGCGTCCGTAGCCGCCGTTCTGCGACTTCCGGTAAAGGGTGCAGTCTTCCACGGTCATCACGTAATAGAGAATGCGTGGCGGGATTGTATGCCGTCGAATACCAGTTCGTCGCGCCGCGAACAGCGGGACACGTCTTCACGCCGCCTGCGCTGGTCTCATTGGCGGGCAATAGTTTCGGCCGGCCATCCTCGTCGATGCCGCTGGCCCAGGTGAGCTTCTTGACCATGGGCGTGGATTGCAGCAGCTTCCCGTTGGTCCGGTCCAGGACATAGAAAAAGCCGTTGCGGTTGGCGTGCAGCAGAAGCTTGCGCTGGCTGCCGTGGAAAGGTCGCGTCGACCAAAACGAGAGGCTCGGTCGCGTCCCAATCGTGAAGATCGTGCGGCGTGAACTGAAAATACCAGAGGAGTTTGCCGGTCTTGGCATCCAGAGCGAGATCGCAATCGGTGTAAAGGTTGTCGCCGCCGCGGTTATCGCCGTCCGTGTCGGGATAGGGATTGCCAGTCGCCCAGTAGAGCACGCCCGTTTCGGCGTCGTAACTGCCGGTCAGCCACGTGGAACCGCCGCCGAGTTCAGCGCCAGTTCCTTTCCAGGTTTCCGAGCCGCGCTCACCGGGTCGCGGCACCGTCCAGAATCGCCATGCACGCTCTCCCGTTGCTGCCTTGTAAGCGGCCACGAAGCCGCGAATGCCCTCATCGGCGCCTGAAACGCCGGCGATCACCAGATCGCCAACGACCAGGGGCGCGGACGTGCCGCCATAATGCTCGGCTTCTTCCGGCATGAACACGTCCCACAGAACCGCTCCGGTCAGCCGGTGCAGGCAGATCAGGTGCGCATCATCGGTAATGAAGAATACGCGGTCGCCCAGCAATGCGACGCCGCGGTTTGCGCCTTTCGCCGCGTCTCCCGCAATTGTGCCGCCCGGCGTGCGCGGGCGTGACATAGCGCCAGATTTCGCGGCCGCTGCGGCCATCGAGCGCATACACCTGGTTCGGCCCGGTCACATACATCACGCCGTCCATCACCAAGGGTGTGGTCTCAAGTCCGAAATAGGGAATGGAATAACTCCAGTCGAGCCGGAGCTGACCGGCGTTTGTTTGTTGATTTGGGTCAGGGAGCTAAAGCGATTCCCGTTGATGTTTCCGGCGTAGGTTGGCCAGTTTCCGCGTGCAGGATGGAGAATCGCGTCGATGGCGTTGCGCGCCACGCTCTGATGCTCACCTTGCGCGGGGCCCACGGACGTGCCGCCCAGCGTGCTGAGAAATGCAATCAGATCCCGCCGCTCATCGGCCGTGCCTTTGAACGAAGGCATGAAGGATGACGCCTCGTCGGCGATCGGACGTGTATTCTCCGTCGCGCAGTAAGTCGCAAGGTGGCCGTCAAACGTTTGCAATTGCAGATCGTGCGTTCCGCGGTTTCGCGCAAATCCGCGCAGGGAAGCTCCCATCTCGAAGCGTGACATTCACAACGCCGATAACCCAGCACATTTCGGGCGGCTGGGGTTGTCGAGCCATTCGTTGGATTTCGGCAACCGTCAACTCGCGGCCGATTTCCGATAGATCGGGGCCGTTGGCTCCCCCGCGTCCGTGCGCGGTGTGGCACTGCAGCGCACCGCCGCTGCCAAAGAAAATGTGCGCACCGGCGGAGGCATCGCCGGCGGGGCGGCATCTCGAACGCAGTGGCATTCAAAGATCGCACGAAGCGAGCCATGGCCTGAAGCTGGCCTGCGGGAGCGGGAAGAGCGGCATGCCGCCTTGGCCATTCTTGATCACATCCGCAATTTCGTTCTCGCTGCTGCTTCGAAGCCTGCGATTGTTGGCCAGCGCCGGGCCGCGGTCCGTCCCTGCCGCATTGTCGCCGTGGCAGAGCGCGCAAGTGCGTTCAAACTGGCCCCGCGCGGAGGCAGCAGCGGCAGTCTCTGGACCTTTGTTGAGAGCCGCTGGCAGAGCCGATATCGCCAAAGCGACGAGCGCCGCTAGAGAAAAGGCGCTCTTGGCCAGGACTCTCTACGCACGCAGATACGGCTTCAAGTATTCGTTGAGCGCGTCGCGAACTACCTTTTTCCCGGCGTCGTCCAGGGGGGGATTTCTGCGTTCCGTCTCCCATTCCCTGGCGTATTCCGGAATGTTGCGTTTTCTTTGAGGATTCCGCGGGCCTGCAGGATGTATTGGCCGGCGCCCGGGATGGTCTCAAACGCTTGTATCCTGCCGAACATATCAAATCCTTCTCGATGCTTTCCGGCATGCCACAGGTCAAACGCAGACTGGAAAAGATCGGCAAGGCCGGTGGTAGGGCAATGCCCAGAAAAGCCCCGCCGCATTTCTTCCAGCATCCCGCGCACGACCTCTTCCGGAGAAAACCGCGAGCTTGTTGTTCGTGCGTTCTCGTATCTCCGTGACGCGGACCAGCGGATCGCCCGCTTCATCTTTCACGCATTTCATCGTGGGTATCTGACCGGAACATTTCCACGATTAGATCCACGCTCATGTCGCCCTTGCGTCTGCACGACCAGCGGAAGATCGGTTGCCGCGCCGATCGTCTTGTAATACTCGATAAGTGCCTTGTCGTTCGCCTTTTCGAGGAGGCAGCGCGATGATCGCGTCTGCGCCGGTTTCGGCGGCGTGCTTGGCATAGCGAATCGCACGTGGCGATTTGCTCATCCGTCGACTGGACGCCGATCACGAGAGCCGTTTTCCCACCTTTGCCCGCTGCAATGATGGCTTCCGCGCCATCCATGCGTTCTTTTTCGGAAAGCGTCGACCAACCGCTGGCGATTTGCGGCCAGGCGAAACCAGCCACGCCGGCCCGGTTGCAGAACTTCACCTCAGAGGCCAACCCATCAAGGTCAAGCTTGTTGTCGGGCGTGACGGGAGTCTGGCCGATGGGAAATATGCCCCAAAACGGCTTGGCAGCCGGCGCTGTTTTATCCATCGCCCCAGCTACTTTCGATAGACTCAGTGCGAGCGCTGTTGCTCCCGCGGATTGCAGGAATCTCCCTTCTGCTCAAGCGGCTGCCGGTTTCCCCGGATCGCATGGATGCGTCCTCCTCCAGAAATTCCCGTGAATATACTCCAAAAATAGGCCCAGGAGACGAATACTATTAGCTGGTTACTTCATTATCACTAAGACTGGCGAAAACATCGCCTGGTTCCCGCGATTCCGGGAATGGACGTTTTTACGCGATGGCGAAGATTTCGGATACGACCGGACGCCTCGAAAATCGCGAGCCCCCGATCAGAAGACTGCAATGGGATTCACCGGGCCGCCTGTGGCACCAGGGACGCGCAACGGATTGACCGTCAGCAGAAACGTCCAACGATGCCGCTGGGCCGCGGCTTCAGCAAGGGCTTCCAGGTCGCAATTGTCGATGAGCGGAGTTCCCATTGAGCGCAGCGCCAACTGGTGAATGGGCTGATTTACGCCCTCGACGCGCGAGGGCCGCACGTCCTGCACCACGTCGCTTCCCAGTATGGCCACGCCGCGCTCTTTCATCCATTTGAGGCAAGAAGCATACAGCCCAGGCACCTGTCTGTTGATGTCGAGGGGGCCCTTTTCTTTGACGCGCAGCCATCGGCCGGTGCGAAACAGCATCGCATCTCCGGCCTCCACTCGAAACCCGGCTTTTTTCTCCCAGGCATCGAGATCTTCCGGGAAGATCGCCTCTTCATCGCCCAGGTAGGGAACGTTCTTGAGCCGGGGGATATCGAACAGCACGCCGCGGGTGAAGATGCCGTCCTTGAAGGCCATGACGTCGTCTTTACCGGCGCCGCGGTCGGTGAAACTGCTTTGCGGAAAGCCATTGTAGATTTGGCCCTTGTAATAGATGTGGCTGAGCGCGTCGAGGTGGGTGGTGGCGTCGCCGTGGTAGGCAGTGGCAATGGTATCCACCACATAGGAAGGCTTCGGCTTGGGATCGGGCCCTGGCGGTTTCGAGGTCAGAGTCCAAGTAGTGCGGGGCTGGCCTTCTACCCGAGGACCGCCCGGCAGAGGGCCGCTTGTTGGACCGTTCTTGGGAAGATCTGCGTCCAAGGATCCCGACACGCACACGCCGTCGCGTACTAACCCGGCGGCCGCCTTGCGCTTCGCCGGCGTAATCAGATTGATTGTTCCAGCCTGGTCGTCCTGTCCCCATCGACCCCAGTTGGAAAGCTCGGTCGACCAGCGTTCGATGTCATCGGCGGTCAGATTCTGCGGGTACTGTTCCGCTGAGGATGCTTCGGCGGTCGAAGCATCGAGTGCAACGGAAGAGCCAGCGAGAAGAGCTGCGTTTGCCAGCAAGTTTCTGCGGGAAAGCTTTGGCGAGTCCATGAGCTACCTCCAACGTCGGCGATTGTAAGCACGCCCCACGCGTAAATCAAACTCGAACTTGACCGGAGGGTAAGCCGTGCATGCCAGCTGCCTGTGATCACAAACGCGGGAAAAGGTAGCGAGGAAAAAAATCGGAACGCGAGCGCTAAAGTGGAAAGGGCGTTCCGAGCGGGTATTGCTCCGAAAACTTCCCGCCCGGAGGCCCTGTAAATTTCCTGCTGTTAACTCGGCAGACTTCTACTGTTCTTCGTTCTTGGGTACGCCGTTCTCGTCGCCCTTGGGAGGAGCCCAGCCATCGTTGGAGGGGCCGCCCTGGAAGAAATAGGAATCCTTGCTGTAAGGGCCCGTTGCGTAATGGAAGTTCGCCTGGCCGAAGATCTTGCCGGCCTTGAGAACCTCATCGTGCACCTTGGCTATCAGATCATGGTACTTCTCGTCGGTCTGAGGATAACCCGAGAAAGAGCTCATGTCGTTGTTACCGATGATCACGACATCGACGCCCGGAACCGAGGCGATATCGTACGCGTTCGCAACTCCGGTGGGAGTCTCGATCATGACGACGCAGAAGATGTTGTCGTTCACGGTCTGCCGGTAGTAGGTGCGGAAGGGAATGCCCATGTTGTTGGGTCCCCACACCGTGGC
Source organism: uncultured Acidobacteriota bacterium (assembly GCA_963697575.1). Lineage (GTDB taxonomy): Bacteria > Acidobacteriota > Terriglobia > Acidiferrales > UBA7541 > Palsa-295. The sequence goes on from CAVOOP010000017.1 coordinate 241,495, forward strand.
TGCCAAGCCGGCTCCGGCGCTGCGGCGGCCCATCGGGGGATAGTGCGACCATTGGGACGCGTCTCGCGAGCGGGCGACGTCATCGACCGTGGGCACGATGATGCCCAACGCGCCGATATCGGTGGCGTGCTGGATGTGCCATTCCTGAGCGTCCGGCAAACGAATGAATGGAGTGGCGCCTGCATGCGGGCACGCCGCGATCATGTCGCGGATATCCCTGAATTCCAGAATGCTGTGCTGCATTTCAAACCACGTGTAGTCGTAATGCTTCGCCTTCTCGCAATAACCCTTGGGGTCGAAGCTATCCTGGGTGAAGCTGAATATCTGCTTGCCCGAATAGAGCTTGGCCTTCGCCGTGTTATATAGTGGCGGCTTGGCCGCACTCTGCGTCTGTGCCGGCTGCCGCGCAAAGGCCAACGCGGCCACGAGGGCTACGCCGCCCAATAAACAAGAAACAACCTTACTTGCTGATAATCTCATTGACTTGCCGCCTTTCAAATGGTCCCGCTGTCTCAATACAAATCGCCGGACGAGTATATATCATCGAAACATCATGCCTGCAAGTACCACTTCCAGGACAGTGGCCCGTCTGTGACCTCTCACCGTTCGTTTGACCGCCGCCTTCAATCGGGAAGCCCGAAGGCGAGAAAGCCGGCAGGCCCCGCGATGCAAACATACTGTTTACCGCCCACCATGTACGTCATAGGAGATGCCCGAAAAGTCTCGTTCGTTGGCCAGTGCCACAAAGGCTTTCCGGTCTTGCCGTCCAGAGCGGTGAAGATCCCGCTATCCTCGCCAACAAAAACCAGGCCGCCCTTGGTCGAAAGAGGGCCGCTTTCGCTTACGGCGTCAGCGGTCTGCGGATACTCCCAGATTACCTTGCCGGTCTGAATATCCATGGCGCGAATGGATTTTCCCCCAGGTCCTGGTGCCCGGCTGCCCGCGCCGTTAAAGTATCTTTTGCCCATTTCAAAGGGGGCGGGAATCAGCCTGGTGATCGAACATGCGTCGCTCGCGGAAACGAAGAAAAGCTTCAGGGCTGGGCTGTAAGAGGCTGCCCGCCAGTTGGTCCCGGAGCCCGGGCAAACGAGCGTGCCATCGACCGTCGGCTCGGAGTTGGGGAGCAGGATGGGCTTTCCGTCCGGGGTGTAGCCGCTGGCCCAGGTGCTTTTCTTGACGAAGGGCGTCCCCAGCAGAAATTGTCCGTTCGTGCGGTCGAGGACATAGAAAAACCCATTTCGGTTGGCCTGCACGAGCAGCTTGCGCGGCTTGCCCGCGAACGTTTCATCGACGAGCATGAGGGGTTCATCCGCATCCCAGTCGTGGGTGTCGTGGGGTGTGAATTGAAAATACCACTTCAATTCTCCGGTCGCGGGCTTGAGCGCAAGCACGCTATCGGTATAGAGGTTGTCCCCTTTTCGATCGGCGCCATTGTAGTCGGGGCAGGGATTGCCGACCGCCCAGTAAAGCAAATCAAGGCTCGGATCGTAGGAACCGCTCATCCAAGTGGCGCCGCAAGCGTGCTCCAGAGCGCTGGCGTCACCCCAGGTTTCGGCCCCCTTCTCGCCGGGTTTAGGTACCGTCCAGAATCGCCATGCCTGTTCGCCCGTAGCCGCCTGGTAGGCAGCCACAAAGCCACGCGTACCTTCTTCGCCTCCGGCCACGCCGGCGATGACGAAGTCGCCCACCACGTAGAGGGGCGCCGGTGGCGCTGTACTGCGATTTCGGCCAATCCGTCATCGGCATGTCCCAGATCAATTTCCCGGTGTTCTTGTTGAGCGCAAGCAGGTGAGCGTTGTCGGTCAGCATGAATACGCGCTCTCCATCGACGGCCACGCCACGATTGGCGCCTCCCGCGGCTTCCCCGAGTAAGCCGGGCGTAGCGGCGCGGCGGTAAACCCAAAGCCTGCGGCCCGAGGTCGCATCCAGCGCGTATACGGCATTGAGCGCGGTGACGTACATAATCCCATCCACCACCACAGGCGTGGCCTCCAGACGCGGTGCTCCGGGGACAGGAAACATCCATTTCAATGTGAGGTGCTGGACGTTGGTAGTGTTGATTTCATTAAGCGGGCTGTCGCGATTGCTGGTGTAGCTTCCGTCGTATCTGGGCCAGTCCATTTTGGGCTCTACGGGCTTTTCGCGATACGCATCGCCGTCGCGCACCAGAAGATGGAGCTTGCCGTCGGACGTAGCGAGCTGCAAATCGAAATTGGATTCATTGAGAATCTCGCCTTCGAGAGTGCGCCCGTCCCGAAGTTTCGCGATTCCGTGCTTTACCTCCGCGGGAGCAGCCGGGGCGATCACATGCAAGAAGGACAACAGGTCTTTCATCTCGGCATCCATAATATCTGGATGCGGAGGCATCGCTCGAACGCCTGACCGTATCAGCGCTGCGATCTGCTCGTCGGTGTTGGACGCGACGAAACCGCTCAGGCTCGGCGCGCGGTCGCTGCCGTGCCCATCAGCCCCGTGGCAGACAGCGCAGCGGGTGTTGAAGGAACGCTGGCCGGGGCTCGACGGGCTCTGCCGGGCGGAAACTCCTGCCGCGAACAGGGCGATGCAAAGAAAAAGCCTCTTCATGCGCGAATCTCCTGACAAATGCGGCGGATTATAGCAGTACGTTCCGCCCTCCGCCTGTAAAAACCCGTTGAAACGCAAATGATTCCAGCGAGCATTGTCCCCGGCAAATTCGTTGTGTCGACGGACGGGAGAGACGTATGATCCGCGAGTCAGGCCAGATGGGCAGCGCCGTTCGGAACAAGTTTAGTTAACAATGTTTAGAACGGTTGTGAAGAACATTGGTTTCACTCACCAGCCGCAGGGCTTTTGAAACTCGGGGGAAAAGTACATGGTGACCAGAAGAGAGGTGCTGGCGTTGGCTGCGGCTGCGCCCGCTTTTTTCACGGCTACGGAAGCGGCGGCCGAGCAGCCGGAGACACAGCAGGAACAACACGAGCACCTACAGGCTGTTTCTTCCTTTGAAAAGCTGAAATCGGGCGTCCTATTTCATTGCGTGACCAACCGTGGAAGCAGCGTCGACGTGACCTTGACCGTGTGCACTTCGGAGATCCTCCGCGTGCAGATGTGTCCCGACACTAAGTTGAAAAGCGTGAAAGGATTGCTCGAAATCAAGGAAGACTGGACTCCCACCCCTTTCCAAGTGACAGACAAACCGGATTCCTTGTCGATCGACACAGATTCTTTGCGTATCGAGTTTCAAAAGAGCCCATGGAAATATATTGTTTACAACAAGCAAGGCCAGATTGTCGTCGAGGAGCACGTAAAAGACACAGACACGCAAGGAAACTTCCGCAGCCTGCCTCTCGGGTTCACCACGAAAGACGGCAAATTCTACCGCTGCAATGAAACGTTCGCTCTTCCGGAAGAGGAAAGCGTATACGGATTGGGCGAGCGATTTTCCAAGCTCAACAAACTCGGGCTTCGAGTGAACGGCTGGGTCGCCAACGCCTGGGGCGCGGGAACCGACGACACCTACAAAGCCATTCCGTTTCTCATGAGCACAGGTGGCTACGGTATTTTCGTCAACACAACCTTCCGCAATCGGTGGGACATCGGCAGTCGCTCGGTCGTGTCGTACACGTTTCTGATCGACGACCCGAGGCTGGATTTCTTCATAATCTACGGGCCGAGCCTGAAGCAGGTGCTGGCTCGCTATGAAGAGATCACCGGGTGGCCGGCGTTTCCACCCAAGAAATCCTTCGGTTTCTGGTTCAAGGCGCCGGGCCGTGCAACAGGCGAGACCGCTCCTCTTGCGCTCGCGAAGAAATTCCGTGAAATGGACCTTCCGATGGATTTCTTCACGCATGTCGTCAGCTTGCGTACCACAAACGAACAGGACGAACTGGCGCTGGCGAGGCAGATGTCCGGGGAACTTGGAAAGCTGGGCATCGAGATCGGGCTATATGTGAGCCCGTTTATGGAAACGGACTGGCAGATCACGCAGGAAGCCAAGTCGCGCGGCTACGTCCTCACTCGCGAAGATGGCTCGGCGTACGGCGCGCCCCTTGCGGGGGCGCCCGGTTATCCGGCCAGGCCCAATAAAATTGAGGAGTCGCTGGAAGCGGTGGACCGAGACGACGCGTGGAGATGGCGCTACTACGAGGCCAACCGAGTCCCGCTTTTCCTTCCGGACTTCACAAACTCCGCTGTTGTCGCATGGTGGAAAGATAAGGTAGGCGCCTACGTGAAGGCGGGCTGCCTTGGGACGGGAATGTCCGATTTCGGCGAAGACATTCCTGTGGACGCCTGCTATCACAACAAGCGCAGCGGCCTCGAGATGCACAATCTCTATTCCCAGCTCTATCACAAGGCCACTTACGAAGCGATTGCCGAAAATTCGGATCGGCGAGCCCTGATCAATGCTCGCTCTGGCACCGCCGGCATCCAGCGCTATCCGATCTGCTGGTCCGGGGATCCGATTTGCGAATGGGAGGAGATGGCGTCCACTCTTCGGGCGGGCTTGAGCATCGGGCTTTCCGGAGTTCCGTTCTGGAGCAATGATATTGCTGGCTATCTTTCCACCGGCGATCTTACGCCGGAGCTTTACATCCGCTGGATGCAAATGGCCGTTTTCCAGTCGCACGTGCGCTTCAACGGCACGCCGCTGCGCGCGCCGTGGGCATTCGGGGAGCGCGCCGTCGAGACTTACCGTAAATATGCAAAGCTGAGATACCGCATGCTGCCATACATCTATTCGCACGCTTACAACGCCACCAAAACGGGCTTGCCCTTGATGCGGGCTATGGTGCTCGAATTCCAGGACGACCCCAGCACGCACTATATTCAGGACCAGTACATGTTCGGCGATGCCTTTCTCGTTGCGCCCGTCTACAAGCCCGTCAGCAAGCGCACGGTCTATCTCCCCGAAGGCGCCTGGCATGACTACGAGACCGGTGAGGAGTACAAAGGTCCAACCACGCTGCGCATCGAGACGCCCCTCGAGAAGCTGCCGCTCTACGTGCGGGGAAACACGATCATCCCGATGGGGCCGGACATCGCGTATGTGGGTGAGAAGCCTCTCAACCCCATTACGCTCGACATCCGCTTAACTTCCGAGGCGGAATTCACCATGTACGACGATGACGAACGCGCACACACGCAGGAAATCGTAACGTGCGGGGCCCGCAAGCGGGGAAGCCAAATAACCTTGAATTTAGGGCCTTCCAGCAAGGCCTATATCGCAAAGTTCAATAAAACAAGCCGGCCGAAGCAAGTCGTGGTGAACGGCAAAGAGATTCCGCATCTGGCTTCACAAGAGGCTCTTTATACGGCTGAGTTGGGTTGGTACTTCGAACCATCTTCCGCTGTCTACGTGAGGTTCAGCGCTGCCGGAAGCCCGGCAGAGATTGTGGTGCGTTCGTAGACGTCAGGGAAATCGTCGCGAGGAGGACGGCATGGCGGTAACCAGAAGGCAGGTGCTGGCTTTGGCTGGTTCGGCTCCAGCGCTGCTCGGGGCGACATGGGCAACCGCTCAACCAGAGGCGGAGCCGGGTACGGAACAGCATGAGTTCGTTCAGTCGATCTCTTCTTTTGAAAAGACGAAATCGGGCGTCGTGTTTCCACTGCGCTAACAAGCCAGGCACAAAGACGTCGATGTCACTCTGACGGTGTGCACTCCCGAGATCCTTCGCGTGCAGATGTGCCCGGATCCGGAGTTGAAGGACGTGAAAGGATTGCTCGAGATCAAGGAAGACTGGCCTCCCGCGGCGTTCAACGTCTCCGAAAAGCCGGAAGCAGTGTCGATTGACACGGCTCTCTGCGTATCGAGTTTCAGAGAAATCCCTGGAAATATGCGGTCTATGACAAAACAGGGGCAGATCGTCATCCAGGAACATGTGCAAGGATGTCGACACGCAGGGAAACTTTCGCGCGTTGCCTTTGGGATTCACTACCGTCGGGCGGAGAAGTTCACAGGTCCAATGAGACTTTCGCGCTGTCCGCAGGACGAAAGCTTTTACGGATTTGGCGAGAGGTTCACCAAGCTGAATAAGCTTGGGCTTCCGGGTGAACGGATGGCAGGTAAATCCGTGGGGGGCAGGCACGGACGACACGCACAAGCCGATTCCCTTCGTCATGAGCACCGGGGGCTACGGCATTTTCGTCAACACGACCTTTCGCACGCGTTGGGACATGGGAAGCCGTTCGGTGGTGTCCTACACGCTGCTGGTAGACGATCCGCGACTGGATTACTTCATCACTCTACGGTCCGAGCCTCAAGCAAGTGCTGGCTCGCTATGAGGAGATCACGGGCTGGCCGGCTTTCCCGCCCAAAGAGTCCTTCGGCGTCTGGTTTACCGTCAATGGCCGCGCGAACGGGAGAAGCCCCCATGGTTCTGGCGAAGAAGTTCAGGGAGATGGACCTTCCCATGGATTACTTCACTTCCCTGGTGAGCATACAAACCATCAATGAGCAGGAGGAGCTGGCCATCGCCAGGCAAATGTCCGCGGAACTCGGCAAGACTAGGCATCAAGATTGGCTTGCGCGTGGATCCATTTCTCCGGATGCAGGCCGAGATCGCCCAGGAAGCCAAGGCATCGAGGATACGTGCTTACCCAAAAGGATGGCTCGCCCTACGATGAGCCTCTCGTCGTCAGGCCGAACACGCGCCCAACCTACACCCCCACAAGAACGAGCACTCGCTGGAAGAGGTGGAGCGAGACGATGCATGGCGAGCACCGCTACTACAAAGCAAACCGCGTCCCTGGCCTTCTTCCGGACTTCACCAACCCAGCCGCAGTTAAATGGTGGAAGGACAAGGTGGCCGGCTACATGAAGGCGGGCTGCTTCGGCGTGGGAATGTCCGATTTTGGCGAAGACAACCCGATGGAGGCATTACTATTACAACAAGCACAGCGGCCTGGAGATGCATAACCTCTACACACTGCTCTATCATAAAGCCACTTTCGAGGCGGTTGACTGAAAGCTCCGGACACAGGGGGCTCATCAATGCCCGGTCAGGGACGGCGGGGATGCAGCGTTATCCGATCTGCTGGTCGGGCGATCCCAACTGCGAATGGGAAGAAATGGCGTCCACTCTTCGCGGGGGGCTTTCCATTGGGCTTTCCGGAGTGCCTTTCTGGAGTAACGACACTGGCAGGCTATCTAACTCTAGGGGTGGGCATCTCACTCCGGAGCTTTATATTCGATGGTTGCAGATGGCCATGTTCCAGTCCCATGTGCGCTTCAACGGATTTCCAGCATACGCTACTCACCACTGGCACGCTCCGAGTCCATGGGCGTTCGGGGATCGTGCCGTCGAAAACTATCGGAAGTACGCAAAGCTGAGATATCGCCTGCTGCCTTACATCTATTCCCACGCCTACAACGCCACCAAGACGGGTCTGCCGATGATGAGGGCGATGGTGCTCGAATTCCAGGACGACCCCAGCACCTACAATATTCAGGACCAGTACATGTTCGGCGATGCCTTCCTCGTTGCCCCGATCTGCGACCCTGTGAATAAGCGGACCGTGTATTTGCCGGAAGGGACTTGGTACGACTACGAGACTGGTAGGAATATACCGGCCCGAAGTATCTTCATGTGGAACCCCTCTGGAAGTGCTGCCGCTTTATGTGAGGGCGAACTCGATGATCCCCATGGGACCGGAAATGGCTATACATCGGTGAGAAGCCATTCGATCCCACTACTCTCGACATCCGGCTCTCCTCGGAGGCGAGATGTACCTTGTACGACGATGACGAGGGGCTCACACGCAGGAAATCGTAAAGTGCCATGCGAGTAAGAAGGGGAACGAGATCACGCTGAACGTAGGTGCTTCCGGCAAGACTTATCATCGCGAAGTTCAACAAGACAGGACGCCCGAAACAAGTGACCTAAACAGCAAGGAGATGCCGCATTTCGGTTCGCAGCAGGCACTCGAGAAGGCGGATCTCGGTTGGTATTTCGATCCATCATCGACCGTATATGCGAAGTTCGGCGCGTCTGGAAGCGGAGCGGAACTGCTGCTCCGTTCATAATCTTGCTGCGCTCGCTTTCGGCCAGCGGTGCAAGGTCATGCACGCTGACTTGATTGTTTTTAAATCGATGAGGTAGATATCAAAAAATGAAAATCCCAATTCTACTCCTGGCACTGTGCGTTACCTTTCCGTTGCGTCTGCAAGCTCAAAACTACACGGCCGAGAAGAATATCCGACCACGGTGTCGATATCGTGCGCCTCGCCGAAGCTCCGCTAGCGGGGTTGAAGTCTCGATCGCGCCTTCAGTCGGGAACCGCTTATATGAGATGAAGGTTCACGGAAAGAATGTCTTGAATTCCAGCGCCCCGGACGGCATCGCTGATTTTCAGAAGAGGCTGGAGTCGGGGGGTATTCCGTTCCTGGCACCCTGGGCGAACCGGTTGGGCGAGCAGGATTTTTGGGCGAACGGGAAGAAATATATCTTCAACATGACGCTTGGCAATGTCGCGGGGGGCCCTGTCCCTATTCACGGCTTGCTGGCGACCTCTCCGTCTCTGGGAGGTACGGAAGTAAAGGCGGACAAGCGCTCAGCCCATATAACAAGCCGCCTCCAGTTTTGGAGGTACCCAGACTTAATGGCTCAATGGCCTTTCGCGCAGGAATACGAGATGACCTACGAACTGTCAAAAGGCGCGTTGGAAACACGCCTCGTCGTGACCAATCTCAGCGCCGATCCGATGCCGATCGTGCTCGGATTTCATCCATGTTTCCGTATACGAGGGGGTCGACCGCGACGAGTGGACCGCCGACGATTGCCGCCCGCAAAAGGGCCGTCGCGGACAATCGCCTCGTCGCCACTGGCGAACTCGTACCTCTCACCTGCCGAATCCTTTTCCGGTAAAGGGACAAAAGCTTGGATACGGGCTTCACGGATTTCGAACGCGATGCCGCCGGCCTTGCGCATTTTTCCATTGAATCAGGCGGGAAGAAAGTGGAGGAAATCTTCGGTCCGAAGTACACAGCTACCATTATTTATACGCCGCCCGGCAGGCAAACGGTGTGCTTCGAACCGATGACTGGAATCACCAACGCCGTGAACTTGTATCACGAAGGGAAATACCCTGGTTTGCAGATTTTGTCGCCCGGGGCTAAGTGGCAGGAGAGCTTCTGGATTCGCTCTAGCGGCATTTGAGCGCAAGCTTTTCGCTTCAGCGCAAGTACAAAACTTCTCGATTCGAGGGGACGCCGCCAGTCCTCACTGGTAACTTCATATATAACGGTTATGGCGGTCGTCGCAGGAGGATTTAATCAACCGTTACGCTGGCGTCAGCCCGTCCGCGTAGTTTTTCTCAGCCGCTGGCTGCCAGTTTCCATCAGTGTGATCGCGCTGGTGGCGACGGCCTTGCAACCTTGCAAATTTAAAAAAAATAATTTGACACACGGGCTGATAAGGAACAGACTCCGCTCGAGATCCGAATCGACATCCAGGAGGTGAGCCAATGCACGGTCTCCCTTCGGAATCCCCAACTTTACAGTTTCCGGAATGGCAGAGCGCATTAGAGGATGCGATGCGCGAAAGCGAGTTGTCCACCCTTCCCGAGCGGATTCGGGCTGCAACGGACGCCATCTTTTCCCGCCTGAAAGAAAAATCCCAGCGCCCGCCCGGATCCTTGGAGCGCATTGCGCTGAATGACGCGATTCATCTTTTGCGAGTAATGCGGAGAGAAGAAGCTCTTTCCGAATGCTTGCTGGGCCAGAAAAGCTAAAACTGCGGCTGATCGGAGGCGAACGGTGGCGACTGCATCCAAAGTAATGATCCCCAAAAGGGGCGACCACGTGGGCAGCGCACAGCATCAAGGCGTTTTTGAAGTAGTAGCAGTGAACGCCCTGATGCAGGCGGCAAATATCAGACTGGTGGATGGCAGCGGGCCCATCATTCCCAATGTTCCCTGGACCGCCTTGAAGGCGCCTGACAAGAAGTAAAGGCGGGGCAGGAAGAGGGACTCCCTGGCGTTCAGGCAGCCGGGGAACAGATCCAGTTGAAAGGCACGACCCGGAGAAGCTTTATCCTGGATGCCTTACCGCGCCAGCGGCACTCCGGGCACTGGACTTCCTCGCCCGCAAACATCTTTCTGACTTCAGCCTCGGTGACCGAAGACTTGCAGGATTTTCGCGGCACGCCGATCTTCTGATGACATTTCCGGCATTCAAAAACGAATTGGAAAGCGTTGCTCATGGGACCTAGTATGCACGCTCCGGCTGTCGCTTTGGCCGTCGGCGTATCCTGGAGTTTCCATCTGGTTATTGTCACTTCCTGATGAATTGCCCGGCCAAAACCGAAGCTCAAAACAATTGCCCGGCAAAGAGCCGCGATGGTAGACTCGCGGCATGCGCCGCAAGAAATCTGCGCAAAAGACCGGGGGCAAGAAAGTCTCCGCTGGTCGGAAACTGAGCGGCCGCAAGAAATCCACGCAACGAAAGAAGGCGGCGCGGCTGCCTCGCGGGCGCAAATCCGCGCAGATTCATCAGGGGGTCGGTCCCGAAGCGCAAACCGAACCCCCGGAAATTCCCGACGACGCAACTGAATACGGGGGCGAGTCTTAAATTTACAAGGCTCGCGCTTACGGTTTTCCATTACCGGGAGGACGTGCAATGGCAAAAACTAGCAAGCTCGAGCAGGCCGCGGTAAAAATCGGGGCGGCCATGGGAAAAGCGGACCGCACCGCTCACAAGGTTGCGAAGGCAGGGGTGGTCGCGAAGCAGGAACTCGCGGCTATTTCCAAGCAAGTGGAAGCCCTCAAGAAGCAGTTGCAAAAAACTACCAAGCGCCTGCAAAACGCTCTGCGCTAAAGCGTCTCCCATTTCGACAGGATCGCCGGTTCGCCTCATTTTGGTTGCGTGAAGAAACTATCGCGCTCGGATGACAGCGCCAAGTGATCCGAATCCGAACCGCGGGTCTTGACCAACGTCCCGAACCGGAGTTTTGGCATTCCCTCGAAGACGTATCTGCCAGAACCATTCCTCGCTGGTTTCGATCACTTCGATGCTATTCTCCTTTTTTCCCGTGACCGTTCGCCTTTCTAGTTGCCATCCGGCCGTGGCGATTTGCGTTCAAAGGATCTCCGAATGATCAGCGTTGATGAAACGTTTGTCTATAACGGTTTGCCAACGCGGGTGGTTTTCGGGTTCGGCACGCGTGCTCGGGCTGGAGATGAAACGCGCCGGCTTGGCGTCAAGCATCCGCTTGTGCTGTCCACCTCCGAACAGAGGCAGGACGCGGAGGCCCTCGCAGCGGAACTCGGGATGGAGCCGGCCGGGATCTTCTCTGAAGCCGCGATGCACACGCCTGTTGGCGTCACCGAGAGGGCGCTGGCCCTTGCCAGCGAGACGAGGGCGGACGGGTTGATCGCCCTCGGGGGCGGCTCGACGACGGGACTTGGAAAAGCGATCGCCCTGCGCACCGATCTGCCCCAGATCGTGCTTCCGACAACTTATGCCGGATCCGAGATGACCAACATTCTCGGCGAAACCAGCGACGGGAAGAAGACTACATTGCGATCGCCGAAGGTGCAGCCAGAACTCGTCATCTACGACGTGAACCTCACCCTCACCTTGCCGAAGGGCCTCTCGGCGACAAGTGGAATGAACGCCATCGCGCACTCGGTCGAGGGGCTTTACGCGCAGGATGGCAATCCTCTCGTGTCGCTCATGGCCCTCGAAGGAATTCGCGCGTTAGCCGAAGGATTACCGGTGATTGCCGACCACCCGCAAGACCGCGGGGCGCGGGCGAAGGCACTCTACGGCGCTTGGCTGTGCGGGGCTGTGCTCGGTTCAGTTGGAATGGCTCTGCATCATAAACTTTGTCATGTCCTCGGGGGGGCGTTTGGCCTGCCACACGCGGAAACGCACACCATCGTGCTGCCCCACGTCGTGAGCTTCAATGCTCGCGCAGTTGGCGAGAAGCTGTCGCCGATCGCCGAAATGCTCCACGGCGCCGGCCCGGCGCAGGGACTTTTCGATTTGGCGAAGCGTATCGGCGCACCGGTCGCTTTGAAAGATATCGGAATGCCTGTCGAAGGACTCGAGAAGGCCGCGGCCCTCGCGACAGAGAGTCCTTATTACAATCCGCGCCAGCCCACTCTCCAGCAGATCCGCACTCTCCTCGAAGACGCCTTCGAAGGTCGCCGGCCCGGATGAGAGTTTGCGTTCCGTTCGATAATCCTGCTGACCGAGCGTAACCACTGGCGTGATCCGGCAGCGCGGAAGGGTCGTCATTTATTCTTCGGCCTCACAAAACAATCGGCATTGTCTCGAAAGGCTGAATTGGCGGGTATGTAAGTGAAGCCATGAGAACTCACCAGCCTGGTGAGGCGAGCGTAATCGACAAGCTCCGGGTGAAACTCGATGACGATGGCGTCCGTTTGATTCAGCCAATCGGAGGGCCCGTCGAAAAGCGGTTGCTCGCCGCCTTCGATGTCGATTTTCGCCAAAGCAAAACGGTTCACCGCAAACCTCCTGATGATCGTGGCCACGCTCATGACCGGCACGGAGGCGCCGCTCTCTGACAATCTGCCCATCACGGAATGTTCGCTGAACGCGAATAACGATGTGCCATCCTGCGGGCCAATTGCAGCTTCTATTACGTGCCCGGCAATGCCGTTCAGTTCCAGATTTTGACGGGCCAGCGCCGCGTTTCTGGGATCGGGTTCTACAGCGATCACGCTAGCCAGGGGATACTTTTTTGCCAGCCAAACGCTTGTCATTCCGATGTTCGCGCCCAAATCGAGCAGAATTCCGGCGGGATCCGCAAAAGGCAGTCGATAGGATTGCTGAAACCAGATTTCCCGAATCGCGTGAAGATCGCCTTTATTCAGGCGATAACGAATCTTGATATCACCGCGAAGACGAACCTCGCGTATGCAGTTACGGCTGGCTCTCGGAATCAGCACGATCAACCTCGAAAGGGCAAAATCTCGGATCAATCGGAAGCGAGACCGTGCGTCGGCCGCGAGCGAGATACTTCCCCGGACGTCATAGATAAAGGCCTTGAAAACAGTCGTAAATCTGTTTTGTGACATGCGACGCCCCTGGTTGCTTTCGCCGATCGCGGCTACTTGCGAGCGTCGCCGGTGCGCGGGCGATGCGCACGCCGCGTGATCCGGTCCATCCTACTCTTGGCCGGTCACGCGTGCGATCTCTTGTTGAAGCCCCCGACCACACCAGATAGCTCCGCGAAACGGGCGGCGGGGCTCGCTCATTCATTGCTGTCGGCGATGAAAATCCTCTATAATTTCACAGTACGTCGCAAACCGGGCTAGAATGGGCAGAGGGGCGCCCGGTGGATTTTGTCCTAGATTCTTGCCAATGATTGACCTTACTGAAAAGATTAAGAAAAAGCTTAAGGACGAGATTGCCGCCCTTGGAGCACGAGCTTCACGACGAACTCCCGAAAGAAATCAAGGTAGCGCGCGCCCACGGCGACCTTTCGGAGAACGCCGAGTACAAGTACGCAAAGGAACGCCAGTCCTACGTATCCGCCCGGCTCGGCCAGCTTCACCAGCGCATGGCCGATCTCTCCATGCTGAACCTCAACAATTTGCCGAAGGACCGCGCCGCGTACGGCTCTCGCATCGTGGTGATCGATGTTGCGAAAGACACCAAAATCGAGTACAAGCTTGTGACCGTGGAAGAGGCCGACGCCACAAAAGGCCTCATTTCGACCACTTCACCCATCGGACGCGCGTTACTCGGCAAGAAAGTAGGGCGACGAAGTGACGGTCACTACGCCCGCGGGTATCAAGGAATATGAGGTGGTTAAGCTTGTCACAATTTACGACGAGGAATAGTGGATGGCGCTGACTTCATGTTGACGCGTTCCATTGGCCGCTACCTCTCCTGGCCTATTGATCGTCTCGCAGCCCTGCTGGCTCCTACAGGTATCCCTCCCAATGTCATCACCTGGTCTGCCCTCGTGGCGAATTTGTGGGCTGGCATGTTCTTTGCGGCGGGGCGGTTTGCCGCGGCTGGCGGAATGATGATTCTCGCGGGCTTGTGCGACTTGCTTGACGGCCCTGTGGCCCGCCGGCAGAACCGCGTGTCCCTGTTCGGCGCCTTCCTGGATTCGATTCTCGACCGGTACGCGGACCTCATCCTGTTTCCTCGGCCTGCTCGTTTACTACGTGCAGGTAAATCGCTTCCCTTATGCATTTCTTGGCGGGCGCTGCGATGGCAGGCGCCGTGATGGTGAGCTATGCCAAGGCGCGCGCCGAATCGCTGGTGCCCGGCCCCGGCGTGGGATTTTGGGAGCGTCCGGAACGCCTGGTCCTGATGATCCTGGGCGCGCTCAGCAACCGCATGCCTTTGGCGCTGTGGATCCTGGCGATTGGACCCAACATCACCGTGATTCACAATATCGTGCACACTTGGCAGCAGACCGAGCGCGGCCGGCGCGCGTTGGATAGCGCGGATGGATCGCTTCCACGTGTCCCACTCCTCCTTTCAGCCGAAACCTCCTCGTCCAGAGCCCGACGCACCCCCCGGTGATGACCCGTACCGCCGGCCGCGGCGCGTAGATCGTTCCGGTTTGAAAACATCGACGCACGGAAATCCTCGTGGCACTGCCGAATCTTTGATTAGAATCATTTTTTCCTGGAGCGAATTGAAGGGGCCCGGACCGCCATGCCAAAGCTGATTGCCGTTGTCGGCGCGCTCGTTATCTGCGCGGGAATCGATCTGCTTCTGGCAGTCGTACGCTCAAATTCAATATTGGGTTTTGAAGCCTATCTGTCGTTTTCTGGGAGCCATGTGGCAACCGGCCTGTACCTCTCGCATTCTTATGTCCGCAAAGGGTTTCGTCAAAAATCAAGCTGCCGTGCAGGTGCTTCTGGGTCTCGGATTCGTGTTCCTTCTCGGGCCTCTGTTGCTGGTTGTAAGCCTCACTCTGATGCTGCGCCCCCGTAGTAGTAGCTTTTCGCGGGTTCGGCTGGCTTCTCTAACTTGCCGAATCCAAGAATCCTGACGCTCGGCTTCTCCTAGGGAATCCTTAAATCTCCGGCCGAAGCGGAGAATGGGTTGATCTCGCATGGTGAAAATTCTCCATTCGAAGCGAAGGCGAAAGAAAATTGCTGCACGCCTGCTCATCGGCCAAATATTACTTGCATTATGCAAGTAATATGATATGCTGCCGGGCGTGGCTGGAACAGTACGGCACAACGCCGGTCGGGATGTCCGGTGAGCGTATCGCTGGACGTTTTGGGAGATCGCTGGTCGCTGCTGATCGTCCGCGATCTGATGGTTCGGGGGTTGCGGAATTTCAAGGAATTCGAGGAGTCGGGCGAAGGGATCGCTACCAACATCCTGGCGGACCGTTTGCAAAAACTCGAAGCCAACGGCATCGTCACCGCGGAAGTGGACGAGAAGGACGGCCGCAGGCTGAACTACCGGCTCACCGAAAAGGGTATCGACCTCGCCCCGGTGCTTCTGGAACTGCTGATCTGGGCGGCACGGCACGAGCCTACCGGCGCGCCCTGCGCTTTCATTGCGGAAATGGAAAAGAATCGCGAAGCGGTCATCGCGGAAGCCCGGCGGCGGTGGGAAGAGCGCGACCCACGCCCCTGCTTCCGAAATTTTATGGCAGGATCTGAAGCTCGGGTTGCAGGCGCTTGTTCCGCCGGGACGTTAGCCTGTGCGGGCGGAACTCGTGTTCGTCGGTCTCGAATTTTCAACGAATAAAAAAGGAGTGAAGGATGAGCAAAGTTCGGGTCTTGGTAGGAACACGCAAGGGTGCATTCATTCTCACCTCCGACGGAAAACGCCAACAGTGGGATGTGAGCGGGCCGCATTTCGCTGGCTGGGAAATCTACCACCTGAAGGGCTCGCCCCTCGATCCGGACCGGCTGTACGCGTCGCAGTCGAGCGGCTGGTTTGGGCAGCTGATCCAGCGCTCCAGCGACGGCGGCAAAACCTGGGAACCGGTAGGCAACAAGTTCGTCTACGACGGCGTCCCCGGAACGCACCAATGGTATGACGGCACGCCGCATCCGTGGGAATTCAAGCGCGTCTGGCATCTTGAGCCCTCGCTCACGGAGGCGGACACGGTCTACGCGGGAGTGGAAGACGCCGCCATGTTCCGCTCAACCGACGCCGGCCAGACGTGGGAGGAACTTTCCGGCCTCCGCAAGCACGGCTCGGGCCCGCGGTGGGCGCCCGGCGCCGGTGGCATGGGGCTGCACACGATTCTTCATCGATCCGAGCAATCCCCGCCGGATGTTCATCGCCATCTCCGCCGCAGGCGCTTTTCGCACGGAAGATGGCGGGCAAACCTGGCAGCCGATCAACCAAGGACTAAGGTCCGAGCATATCCCCGACCCCACCGCTGAAGTCGGCCACTGCGTCCATCGCATCGCCATGCACGGGTCGCGTCCCAGCGTGCTGTTCATGCAGAAGCACTGGGACGTGATGCGCAGCGACAATGCCGGGGACTCCTGGCGGGAAGTCAGCGGCAATTTGCCCACCGATTTCGGCTTTCCGATCGACGTTCACGCGCACGAGCCGGAAACGATCTATGTGGTCCCGATCAAAAGCGACTCGGAGCATTTTCCCATCGCAGGGAAGCTGCAGGTCTATCGCAGCCGCACCGGCGGAAACGAGTGGGAACCGCTCACGAAGGGCCTGCCGCAAAGCAATTGCTACGTAAACGTGCTGCGCGATGCGATGGCCGTCGATTCGCTCGATTCGTGCGGCGTGTATTTCGGCACTACCGGCGGCCAGGTTTACGCCTCGGCTGACGCGGGAGATAGCTGGGCGCCGATCGTCCACGACCTGCCGGCCGTGATGTCGGTCGAGGTGCAGACGCTGCCATGATCGTGGTCGAGCTTCCGCAACATTTGCGAACGCTCGCTCGCGTGGGCGCCGCGGTCCGCATCGAAGTCGAGGGCGAGGTTACCCAGCGCTCGGTCCTCGATGCGCTTGAGGCTCGCTACCCGATGCTGCGCGGGACGATCCGCGACCACGTCACCCAGGAGCGCCGACCCTTCCTGCGGTTCTTTGCCTGTCAGGAGGACCTCTCGCACGAGTTGCCGGATAGGCCATTGCCGCGCGCGGTCGCGGATGGCAAGGAGCCATTTTTGATCATCGGAGCCATCGCGGGCGGCTAGGAACTATTCTTAAGTCACTAAAAACTACCCAAAGGGAGAAACAGGATGCAATTGAATCCGTATCTGCTCTTCAACGGAACGTGCGAGGAAGCGTTTAAATTCTACGAAAAGGTTCTTGGCGGCAAGATTGAAGCCATGATGACTCATGCCGGCACGCCTATGGAGTCGCATACTCCGCCGGAATGGCGCAATAAGATTCTCCACGCGCGAATGTCCGTAGACGGCGACGTCCTGATGGCATCCGACGCGCCCCCAGGCCGTTTTTCACCGCCACAAGGCTTCTCCGTGTCGCTCTCGATGAAGAATCCAGCAGACGGCGAGCGTGTTTTCAACGCATTGGGAGAAGGCGGGAAGGTGAGCATGCCGTTCCAAAAGACGTTCTGGGCCGCGGGTTTCGGCATGCTTACCGACCGATTCGGCATCCCGTGGATGATCAACTGCGAATAGTCTGCTTCCGCGCGGTTTTCGCGGGAGCGCGGCAACAGGAAGATTCTCGTGGGTCGTGGCTTCAGAGTCTGTGTGAGAGCGCGAGAATCTTTGTAGGTCGTGGCTTCAGCCACGACAACAAAACCTGGCGCGCAGCGCCTCCCTTTCGCGGTGCACTTTCCGCGACCCTTCCGGGGCTCGACTTAGGGCCGGTGAGGAATCCAGCAATTTGTGAAAGGTTTGAGTTTCGATAGAAATGTCCCGCAACAGATTCCGAATAGCTCGGCACATCTAACATTGGAGGTAACATGGCGCTTCGCGACACGATCCTTCCCGAATTCGATCACGAAATGGCGGTCACCCGCAGGACCCTCGAGCGCGTCCCCGAGGACAAGCCCGATTGGAAGCCGCACGAGAAATCCATGACCATGGCTCGCCTCGCCGGGCACCTGGCCGAACTTCCCAGCTTCGTCGCCACCACCCTGCGAGACGATTCCTTCAACATACGGCCGGCAGGCGGCGCCAGTTCTGGGAGAAAGCCGCTCGTCATGACGTCGCGCAAGCAGCTTCTCGAGGACTTCGACAGAAATGTGGCGGAGTTGCGAACCACACTGGCGAACGCCAGCGACGAAACTCTGATGAAGACATGGACGCTATTCGCGGGCGACAAAACCATCTTCAGCGCTCCGCGGATCGGCGTGATCCGCAGCTTCTGCCTCAACCACGTGATCCATCATCGCGCGCAGATGGGCATCTACCTGCGCCTCAATGATGTCCCGGTGCCGTCGGTCTACGGCCCCTCCGCCGACGAGAACCCGTTTCTGTAGTCGCTCCTCCCCACCCGGTGGGCCGGCGTTTTTCGCCGGCCCACGCAGCATGAGAGTCAGCAGCTTCCCTCTTCGCGCCCGGCGCGGTCTGCGGCTTGAACCCTCACGAACCGATGTGCTAGCATCCGGCTTTCTGCGGGGTTCATCGCGGGTCATCGCCGGGGGCGGCGCTTGTGATGTTGATCCCAGTGCAATCCGCGAAGTGGTTGTCCGTTTCATTCCCTCACGAAATGCCTATCTGGAAGGCCACGGCTGGAGCTTTTGTCTCTAAGTGCGTGCAATCGTGGACCCTGCCTGGATTCGCCCGCCGAAAACGATCATGGAGAGAGGTGACGCATGAAATCCTATAACACCGAATGGATACGCAACGTGGGCATTGTCGGCCACGGCGACACGGGGAAAACCCAGCTCGTGTCGTCGTTGCTGTTCACCGCCGGGATGACGCCCCGCCTGGGCAAAGTGGCGGAAGGCTCGACGGTGACCGACTGGGACGAAGAAGAAATCGCGCGCAAAATATCGATCAACACCGGCCTCGCCTTATGCCGAGTGGCAGGCGCCGGGCCAAGCCGAAAAAACAAAGATCAACTTGCTCGATACGCCGGGCTACTCGACCTTCCTCAACGAAACGAAATCTTCGCTGATCGCCGCCGATGCTGCGCTGATCGTGGTGGATGCGGCCGCGGGCGTGCAGGTGGTCACCGAAAAAGTGTGGGACTACGCCACCGAGTACGACCAGCCGCGCGCGTTCCTGCTGAACTGGATGGACCGCGATCTCGCGAGCTTCGACCGCGCCTTTGAGTCGCTCCAGCGCGTCTTCGGGCGCGGCGTGGTGCCCATTCAGCTGCCGATCGGTTCGGAGAGAGGGTTCCGCGGCGTCGTCGATCTGGTTACGATGAAGGCGCTTACTTACACGCCGGATGGGGACGGCAAAGCCAAAGTGGAAGAGATTCCCGCCGTGCTGGCCGACCCTGCGAAAACAGCGCACGAGGCGCTGGTGGAGATGGTTGCCGAGGGCGACGACGCGCTGATGCAGGAGTTCTTCGATGAAGGCACGCTGCCGGTCGAACGATCTGAAGAAGGGATTGCGCGAGGCCGTGCTCGCGAAACGCATCTTTCCGGTGCTGCTCGGCTCCGCGCTGCACAATATCGGGAGCGACGCCATTCTGAATTTCCTGGTCGAAATTTTCCCGTCGCCCGCGGCTCGCGGGAAGGCCATCGCTCATAAATCGCCCGATCACAAGGGCGAAACCATCGAGCGCACCATTGCGGAATCCGAGCCGGTTTCGATTTTCGCGTTCAAGACCGTCGCCGATCCCTTCGCCGGGCGCATCACGTATTTCAAGGTGATGTCCGGCGTCCTGAAGAATGACGCGACGCTCAATAATTTCAATCGCGGCTCGCAGGAGCGCTTTCAGCACGTTCAGCTGATGCAGGGGAAGACGGCCACGGCCGTGAACGAACTCCACGCCGGCGACATCGGGGCGGTCGCCAAGCTGAAGGAAACCACCACAGGCGAAACGCTCGGCGACAAGGGCGCGCCGATTTTCTACCCGCCGGCGCGCATTCCCGAGCCCTCCATCACTTTCGCGATCGAGCCAAAGACGCGCGCGGACGAGGATCGCATCGGGCAGGCGATCCATAAAATTCTCGAGGAGGATCTGGCGCTGCGCTTCTCCCGCGATCCGCAGACCAAGGAATTTCTGCTGTGCGGCGCGGGGCAGCAGCACATCGAAGTGGTCGTCGCAAAGCTGCGCAAGCGCTATCACGTGGAGCTGACCCTCAAGCCGCCCAAGGTTCCCTACCGCGAGACGATTCGCGGCAAAGCCGACGCCGAGGGCAAGCACAAGAAGCAGACCGGCGGGCACGGGCAGTTCGGCGTGTGCCGCATCAAGATGGAGCCGCTGCCGCGCGGGGCGGGTTTCGAGTTCGTGGACGATATTTTCGGCGGCGCGATTCCCAAGAACTGGATTCCCTCGGTCGAGAAGGGAATCCGCGGATGCCGCCGAGCGCGGATTCCTGGCGGGATTTCCGGTCGTCGATTTCCGCGTCAGCCTCTACGACGGCAAGTACCACGACGTGGATTCCAGCGACATGGCGTTCAAGATTGCCGGCTCGCTCGCGTTCAAGGAAGGCATGAAGCAGGCGCGGCCGGCGCTGCTCGAGCCGATCATGCACGTCGAGGTCTACGCGCCGGACCAGTATTCGGGCGACCTGATGGGCGATCTGAGTTCGCGGCGCGGGCGCATCAGCGGGAGCGAAGCGCGGGGCGGCAACGTGGTGATCAAGGCGCAGGTGCCGTTCGCCGAAATGCTGAGCTACGCCAACGAGCTGATTTCGATGACGCAGGGGCGCGGCAGCTACTCCATGGAATTCTCGCATTACGATTTCGTGCCCGGCGAAATCGCCGACAAGGTGATCGCGGCGCACAAACCGCACCATGCCGGAGACGAAGAGCACGAAACGGCCACGGCCTAGCGAGCTTTCCGCAGAAGCGAGGGCGTTATAATCGTCCACCGAGTCTGAGAGTTGGTGGAGGCTGCTCCGTCTTGACAGAATCCGTTCGGTTGACAACGATGGCGAAGTCAGCCGGATGTGCCGCGAAGATCAGCCCGGGCATCCTCGAGTCCGATGCTGAAGCGGTTGCCCGCCGTCGCCGATCCCAATGTCATTGTCGGCTTTGAAACCAGTGACGACGCCGCCGTCTATCGCATCTCGGATGATTTGGCCCTGGTGCAGACGGTCGATTTCTTTACGCCAATCGTGGATGACCCATTCCTTTTCGGCCAGGTGGCCGCCGCTAATTCTCTTAGCGATGTTTATGCGATGGGTGGCCGCCCGAGTTTCGGCTCTTACGATTGTTGCGTTTTCCTTCTTCGAGTCCCGCTGGAATTCTGGAACAGATTATGCGTGGCGGGCTTTCCAAAATGTCCGAAGCGAATTGCACCGTGGTGGGCGGCCATTCGATTCGCGATGACGAATTGAAATTTGGCTACGCCGTAACAGGTCTGATCGATCCCGCGAAAGTTTGGCGCAACGTTGGCGCGCGGCCCGGAGATGTCTTGCTGCTCACCAAGCCGCTCGGCACGGGCGTCATATCCACCGCAGTGAAAAGTGGCCGCGCGGAGGAAGCGTCGGTCGCGAGATCGACGGCTTCGATGACGCGCCTCAACCGGGAGGCCGCCGAAACGCTGCGCCAAATCGAAATTGCTGCAAACGGCACGGAAGGTGGCGGTTGCGTGCATGCGGTCACAGACGTAACCGGATTCGGACTGCTGGGGCATGCGCGCGAAATGGCCATTGGCAGCGGCGTTTCAATGCGGCTCGACCATCAGCAATCGCATATCTTCCCGGCGCGGTGGACGCAGCACGGAATCGGTTTTTCTCCGGAGGACTCGCGAACAATCGCGAGTTCCTGGAAGGCTGTGTTGATTTTGACACGAGCGTGCCGGAGGAAATGCAGGCGTTGCTCTATGACCCGCAAACATCAGGCGGTCTTCTGGCAGCGATAGTCGCCCGAAGCGGCCCAGCGCGCGCTCGCCGCATTGCAGGCGCGAGATATTCCCGCCCGAATTATCGGCGAAGTTATTGCTGAAGCAGTCTCCCTTGATCCAGATCGCTTGAGTTGACCGAATCGTGTACACTGCCCCCTTTTCCAAATCTGAATGGACCCTATAACACACGGCATCACCGGAGCGCTTCTTGGGAAAGGTTTCTTTTCGGACCGCCAAGGACGCGTGGCAACATTTGCAGCAACTCTCGGAGCCGTATTTCCCGACGTTGACATCGTCGCCGAGCTCTCCTCGCGCGATCCGATGGCTATCGTGAAGTATCACCGCGGGATCACACACTCGTTCGTGGCCCTTCCGTTTTTCGCCGCCACTGCTTGCGTGGCTGACGCGCCTGGTGGCGCGACGCCGCGGCATCGCCACACCTTCGTGGGGAAGCCTCACGATCATCTATGGCGTGGGAATCGCGAGCCACATCCTGCTCGACGGCACAACATCTTTCGGCACGCGCATGTGGTTGCCGTTCTCGCAGAAGCGCGTGGCCTGGGATCTGATGTTCATCATCGATTTCGTGCTGAGCGCGTGCGTCCTGTTGCCGCAGTTCGTCGCATGGATTTACAACAAGGAAGCGCGTGAGGGGTCGCTCAGCAGCGCGCGGGCGAAAAAGATGTGGGCGCTCTTCAGCGTGGCCGCGCTCGGGATCTGGGCCGTCGCTCTCTTTGCCGGCTATCCCTTCCATCTATGGATCGTTGGGCTGGCGAGCAGCTTTGCTCGCGGCTTTGTTTTTTCTGCCGGGAGTCAATGGC
Source organism: uncultured Acidobacteriota bacterium (assembly GCA_963697575.1). Lineage (GTDB taxonomy): Bacteria > Acidobacteriota > Terriglobia > Acidiferrales > UBA7541 > Palsa-295. The sequence goes on from CAVOOP010000017.1 coordinate 264,157, forward strand.
TGGGGACTTCGCGTTCGGCGTTCGCGTGGTGCCAGGCGGGTGCTTGCGTCACCTCGCTTATGTTTTTTTCTGCGCCGCTGGCGCATCATGCGGCGATGAATGCGCGTGCGGAATTTTGCCGAAGAGAATCGGATTGCCGTGGTCCGCATAGGGGCGCTGCCCATTCCGCCCTCTTTGCTTGTTTGGGGAGACCTGATCCGCACTCCGGACGGTGTATATCAGACCCGCTTGGACTTGCGGCACGCGGAACATCCGTCCTTTTCCTTCGTGGCCGACTCTGCTCCCAATGATTCGTGGCGCGCGCGCTGCAGCTTCCCGAGGTACGAGCTTTACTGGAACTTCGCGCGGTTTCCCACGATCCGTACTTCAGTCATCGATAATGATTCCATCGTGGATTTCGGCGAGCACCGCTTCACGAATGGGAACCGCAGGACGCCGCAGCCGTTCTCTTACCGGGTGATCTTCGACAGCGCGGGAAACGTGGTTGCGGAAGGATGGTTGCAAAACGGAATGTTCATGCAGCTGATGAGGCGGACGCAGCCATCGCCCGGACGGGTGAAACCATGAAGGTGCTGATTTTCAGCGACATTCATGGCGATCTGGCGGCGCTCGCCCGCATCGTGGCGCAACCGGCGGACATTTACATCGATGCCGGCGACCTGGCAACATTTGGAAAAGGACTCGAACGCTGCGGTGAGGTTCTCAAGCCGCTCCGTGAGCGGCTCTGGGTGTTGCCCGGCAATCATGAGACCCATAAAGCCACACGTGAGCTTTCCGAGCGATTGGGCTTTGTAGATTTCCATCGGCAGCTCCGCCCCTTAGAGTCACGTGGCGGAATCGTGCAATGGGCGGGCTTCGGCTACAGCAACATCACACCTTTCAACACACCCGGGGAATATTCAGAAGAGGAGATTGCGGAGGCCCTTCCGCATTTCAATGGAATCACGCCGCTCTATCTGGCGGTGCATTGCCCGCCGGCGGGCACAAAGCTGGACGAATATGCTCCCGGTAAGCACGCCGGCAGCGCCGCCGTTCGCGCATGGGTGGAACGCGAACAGCCCGCTTACCTTTTCTGCGGGCACATCCACGAGGCGGCCGGACTCCGGGATTCCATTGGCGCGACTCAATGCATCAACGTCGGCAAGCGGGATTCGCAATTGATTTCTAGCGGGGCCGCCCGCCCGCGGCGGCCTGTTCTCTGCGGGATAAACACCAATTGGCGGCGGTCGCCCGCGCCTTCACTTACCGTACGAACCCCGGGCGCGCCATTGAGTTCCAGATGCACCATGCGGCGTTCGCGGGAAGACATGGGATTGAATCGAAAGGGTTGGCCCGTTTCGCGCACGCGCTGCGCGGCGACACGGGCCGAGAGCTTGAATTCTTCGAGCCGCGTGGCGCGATAATCGCCGCAATCGAAACGCACGCGATCGTGCATTCGCGGATCGAGCCGGAGCCAGCGATGGGCGATGTGTTCCAGCGCGAGCAGAAGCTCGGCGTTGTGCTCGAGGAGCACGCTTCATCGTCGCCGCGAAAGGCGATGACGATCTCGGCTCGCAGACCCGGCGGGAGACGAAATATCGTAGTCGAGAGTGAGACCCATCTCGCGGATCGCCAGATCGAAAACCGCTTTATTTCCTCGGATGCGCTGCGCGACGTCCAGCCTCGGCTCGCCCTGGGGAAATTCCCTCGCCGATGGCCGCTTCGTGCGGCGGAAGGTCTCTCTTCGCTCATGCGGTTTTCTTCTTGAATTTTGGTTTCGGCGCCGGCAGCGGTTTCGTGCGGTTCAGGTAATACTGCTGGCCCACTCCGATCAGATTGCTCGTGAACATGTACAAGTTAAGTCCGCTCGAAAGATTAAAGAAAAATGCCGCCATCATCAAGGGCATCAATGACATCATTTTTTGCTGCGAAGGGTCGATGGTCGTTTGCGGCGTCATCTTGGTGGAAAAATACATCATGATCGCCATCGCGACGGGCAGGATGTAGTAGGGATCCTTCGCCGATAGGTCGTGGATCCAGAAAATAAACGGCGCGTGACGCAGCTCGATGGCGCCATTCAGAACGCGCCATAGCGCCCACCAGATCGGCAGCTGCGGCAGCATGGGAAGACAGCCGCCAATCGGGTTGATGCCTTCGCGCTGGTAAATCGCCATCACTTCCTCGTTCATCTGGCGTTTGCGCGGATCGCTCATGGAGTATTTCTTATAGCGATCCTGGATCGAGCGAATTTCCGGAGCGACTTTAGCCATGCGCTGCATGGAGCGCTGGCTCTTCAATTTCAGCGGGAACAGCGCGAAATTGATCAGCAGCGTGAGAATGACGATCGTCCAGCCCCAATTCGGGATATAGCGGTGAATCCACTGGAGTATGAAGAGTCAGCGGCTTGGCAACAACGCCCATCCAGCCAAAGTTCACCTGCTCTTCCAGTGAAGGCTTTACCCTGCTCAGAATCCCCAAATCTTTCGGGCCCACATAGGCCCGCAGGTGGAGCGGCCCTGCCATCGTCGTTCCGGCGGCCATTTCCGCCTCCGGTTCCGTGCCGGCTTATCGTCTGCGGTAATTTTGTGGTCTTGCGTCCAGTCCCAGAGGGAAAGATCGGTGCCTGCGGGAAGAAATGTCGCGGTGAAGAACTGGTCCTCGATTCCGAGAAATTCCATGGGGCCCGGCTGCGCGAGGGGCTGGCCCTGGTTCCCGGAAACGCCGAGCTTTTTATACTGCAACAGGTTGAGTTTGCCGTTGGATTTCGAGAAGACCGTTACCAGCTGTGATGCTTTGTAGACAGCTCGGTCGCCAAAACCGCCCCGCCAGGCGATCGCCGCGGGAATGGGCCTGCCATCGAGGGAGACGGAAACGTCGGCCGCGATCTCGTAGTCCTGCGTAAAATTGAATTTCTTGGTCACGCCGAGGTGGCCATCACTCCAGTGAAGGGTAATGGTGGCGGGCGCGCTAACCTCCGGGGAAGAAGGGGCTAGTTCATAGAGGGCATTGTTCGCCCGCGATTCCAATTGCGGATCGGAGAGCATCAGCGAAAAGGGCCAGCCCAGCTGCTGTGAGCCGTCTGAGTTAACCAGGTCGAGCGGGCGCGGAGGGCGCTGATCATCGAAGTATTTTTTCAGCTGCCAGCTTTTCACCACGCCGCCGCGATTGGAAATCTCGACCCGATAGAGCGTGCTTTCAACGACGACGCTCTTTTCCTCGGCGGCCTGCACGGCTTCGATTTTCTCAGCAGGCAGGGATGCGGAGGGCGCGCCCTTCATGGCCGACTGTGCGGGAACCGCTTGTGGCGCACCCGATTGCTGCGGTGCGGTCTGAGCGCTCTGGGCGGTCTTCTGAACAGGCGGCGCGGCGGGAGGAGTGTAAAAATGAGACCAGACGCCAATTACTATCAAAACCAAAACGACGAAAATAATCCCGCGAACCTGGTCCGACAACTCGTTCATCGCAGAGGCCTTTGGATAGGACTTTGATCGACGGGTCTTTGAAGATCCATGCGTGACTTATTTTGCTCCATACCAAGCCGCTCCGGTACTGGGTCATAACCACCCTGCGTAAGCGGGCGGCAGCGCCCGAGGCGCTTCAACGCCAGCATGGAGCCGCGCCATGGCCCATGACGGTCAATGGCCTCATACGCGTAATTTGAACACGAGGGATGATACTTGCAGGCGCCGCCGAAGAACGGCGAAAGAAAGATTCTATATATCCGAAGAAATGCCAGGAAAATCCAACGCGCCGCAAGAGTTACTTTTGCCGTCAGGTTTTGGCGATCGGCGGCGCCGATCCGGCCTGATGGAGGATCAAGCGCAGCAGCTCCCCTGCCAGCGCGGAGAATTCCGCCGTGGCGGCCGAGCTGCGCGGGTGAATCACAATGTCCCATCCTGGAGTAATCTCCTGTCGGTGCAACCTAACAATTTCCCGGAGACGCCGCCGGATGCGATTGCGCGTCACGGCGGTGCCCAACGCCTTTTTGATGCTCCATCCGAAGCGGCTGACGCTCAGACCATTGGGGCGCAGAAAGATCGTGAACTCGCGGCTCGACTTACGGCGGCCGGCGCGATAGACCGCGTCGTAATCGCCTCGGCGAACCAAGCGGCACGCGCGGGGGAAATCATGTCGCGGAGATTCAGACGCGCGTGAGACTATGCCGGCCTTTTCTTCGTCGTCCTGCAAGGACTTTTCTTCCGCCCTGGGTCTTCATGCGAGAGCGAAATCCATGCTTCTTGTGGCGGGCACGGACATGAGGCTGATACGTACGTTTAGGCAACGATCTTTCTCCTGATTACCCTGGGGCGGAACGCCATAAAGGCTGCGTGATCAATACGTCTCAAGCGCAGTTTGTCGCACCAAGGGAGCGCGGCGGTTCCGATTCCAGCCGGGCGCGCTTCCCGACCACCAAGTCGCGCCACGAGCGCGAATCGCGGACCTATGCGAAACAGTAAGTCTAATAGAGGGGAGCAGGCCGGTCAAGGAAGCGATCAAATTTGAAAAATAAGGCGGGCTTATTGCAGGCGCTGCTTCGCTGAATCGTGGCCGATCAGGTTTTCGAAAATAGCCAGGACGTGCTGGCGATAGCGCACGATGCGCTCAAGAAGCGGGCGCAACTGGGGATCGCGCCAGGTTTCGCGGTCCCATTTGGCAAGAACGGCGGCCGGAACTTCGATATCGCGGCGCAGTTTTTCGGGCGAGTGGCCCCGCAGGAACAGCCCATAAAAGAAGGCCGCTTCGCGCTGGGGGAACTGAAAATCCTGCACCGCTTCTTCGGGCGGCGGGATCGGAGGGATCGTCGGATTGGCTAAGGTGGCCATGGCCGAAATCGCAGTTTACAGGTTTCGTTGCTTGCGTCAAGAGTACATGATGCGTAAAGAGAAATAATCGCGCAGCATTCTTCATCGGATGGTGCGGCTGAAAGTTTAGTTGCTCCGGAACGGCCGCGCGGTGAATCGCCATCGACGTCAAGGGTCTTTAACACAAGGGTTTAGAAAATCGGTCTCCACAGACGGCGGCTGGCGAATTACCGGATGGTACTGAAACTTTTTCGCAGAGGCGGGCGTAGAACTGATTTGGGAGGCGAGTATGAATATCTGCAGACGAATGCTGTTCCTGGCGGGGATGGCCTTACTTTTGGTCTCACGAACTGGAGGCCAGGACACCGCCTCTTTCGCTCATTCCCAAGTTTCTCAGCAAGAAGGTCCCAACGATATGCCAGGAATGGATATGAGTGACTCGCATCGCGGTGCCGGCAACGATGTGCAAGCGGCAGAGTCCGCAAACGACGCCATGTCCGGCCACGACATGCATATGAACGCGCACATGTTTATGACGGACCTGCGGCCTCACAACGCCGCCGACGACCGTCGCGCGGCGCAGATTGTTGAGACCCTTCGCGGCTCGATTGCGCAATACCGCGACTACAAAGCAGCTCTCGCTGACGGATTCAAAATCTTCCTGCCCAATCTGCCGCAGCCGCTCTATCACTTCACGAACTACGGCTACGGTTACATGGCGGAATTCCACTTCGATCCCGCGCGTCCCACGTCGCTGCTGTATAAGAAGACGCAGACCGGATACGAACTCGTGGGCGCCATGTACACCGCTCCGCGGAATTCCACCGAAGAGCAATTGGATGCCCGGGTTCCTCTCAGCGTGGCGCGATGGCATAAGCATGTCAATTTTTGCTTGCCGCAGAAGGGCGTCCCGCTTCGGAAAGTGAATTGGAAAGAGTTTGGATTCGCCGGCTCTATCGCGACCCAGGATGCCTGCGCGCAAGCGGGCGGCCGATGGTTCCCGCAAATCTTCAATTGGATGGTTCACGTCTATCCTTACGAGACCGACAGTGGCAAAGTTTGGGCGCACTGATCGCCCAGGCATGGCCGAAACAAGCCTCCGCATTGTGAAAGAGCCTTCAGCCGCGATAAGCTGGATTGGTTTTTTTCCTCGCGCGCGCTTCGATGACACATTTCTCGCTCTTTCTCGGACACAGCCACTGGGTTCCCGCGGTCATCTTCCTGGTCACATATCTGTTCATCGCCATTGAAAGCGGCCGAGGCAGCCACCTGGACCGCACGGCGGCGGCATTTTGCGGCGCAATCGCGATGGTCCTGGCTGGCGTTCTGTCGCTCGACAACGCCTACAAGATTATCGACTGGAACACTCTGCTGTTCCTGCTGGGAATGATGATTCTGGTGGCGCATTTTCAAATATCGGGATTTTTCGACTGGGTGGCAATTCATGTGGCCCTGATCGCGCGCACGCGGTTTCAGTTGCTCATTCTGTTGGTCTTCACTTCGGGGATCCTTTCAGCCTTCTTCGTGAACGATACGATCTGCCTGGTCCTCACGCCCATCGTGCTCGTGGTTACCGACCGATTGAAGATTCCGCCAGTGCCTTATGTGATCGCCGTTGCGTCGTCTTCCAATGTGGGATCCGTAATGTCCGTTACCGGAAATCCCCAGAACGCCTTAGTGGGAATTTCGGCTCATTTTTCCTTTCTCGGCTTCCTCGGGCACCTGGCTCCAGTAGCGGTGTTTGGCTTGGCCATTAACGCAGCGGTGCTGACGGGCTTCTTTCGGGGAGACCTCCTTCATCAACCCATTGCGGAGCGGCCCAGGGAGGTGACGGCGAAAGTAGACCAGGTTCTGCTGGCGAAATGTTTTCTCGCGGCCGCGCTTGTGGTCGTGCTGTGGATCGCGGGATATTCCTTTCCGATGGTCGCGATTTCCGTGGGCGCTTTCATCCTGGTGATCGGGCGAGTGAAGGCTCAGAACGTGTACCAGCGGGTGGACTGGGAACTTCTGCTTTTCTTCGCTTCGCTCTTCGTGGTGATTCACGGATTTCAGGCATCCGGGGCGGTCGATTTTCTGATCGCGCGGTTTCACCATTCGTTTGAGGGCGGTTTCGGGAAACAACTATTCGCCGTGAGCGGAGTGATGTTGATCCTCTCCAACTTGGTGAGCAATGTGCCGGCGGTACTTTTATTCAGGCCGCTCGTTCCATCGTTTCCCAACAGTCATTTCGTTTGGCTGGTGGTGGCAAGTGCCAGCACTTTGGCGGGGAATGCCACGCCGTTGAGCTCGGTTGCCAATCTGATCGTGCTGCAGCAGGCCGGCAACCGCGTTCAGATATCGTTCTGGCAGTTTGCCCGCGTGGGACTGGTAATTACCCTCCTTACGACACTGGCGAGCATTGGAATCCTGGCCGCGGAGCACCACTTGTTTCCGGGGAGTTGAATCCTGAAACGCAGCGGATTGCCTTCGAAAAAGGAATTCGCAGAGGCTGCCTTGGCGCCGCCCCTGCGAAATCTGAGGTTGAATGCGAGTCTTTTGAACGGCAGAGTTACTTCGCGCGAGAAAAATTCTCGGCGACTTGATCCCAGTTGACGACGTTCCACCAGGCCTCGATATATTCGGGCCGGCGGTTCTGATATTTCAGATAGTAAGCGTGCTCCCACACGTCGAGGCCGAAGAAAGCTTTCCCGCCGTCCATGATGGGATTGTCCTGATTGGCGGTGGATTCGATGGCGAGCTTGCCGTCGCGGAAGAGCAGCCACGCCCAGCCGGAACCGAAGCGCGTGGTGGCCGCCTGGTTAAATTTCGTCTTGAAGTCCGCGAAGCTGCCGAAGGCCGACTTGACGGCATTTCCGAGATCGCCGCCGGGTTCGCCACCGCCGCCCTTCTTCATGATTTTCCAGAACATGGAGTGATTCATGTGGCCGCCGCCATTATTGCGCACGGCCGTGCGGATGTTTTCCGGAACCTTAGCGATTTGCGCGAGGAGTTCCTCAACCGAAAGCTTCTGCAGGTCCGGGTGCGCCTCCAGGGCCTTGTTGAGGTTGGTCACATACGCGCCATGGTGCTTGTCGTGGTGGATTTCCATTGTCTTTGCGTCAATGTATGGTTCGAGTGCGTCGAAGGAATACGGGAGAGGCGGCAACGTGTGCGTCATCTGAGGGGCGGCTCCTTGTCCAGCAGTATGGGACATAATGTACCTCCTGAATTTGCGATCCTGCCCCATAATTATACGCGCCTTGCCGGAAACGGCGGAGTGGGCGCGAAAATTTACTGAAATCAATCTCTGGGAGCCGCCATGCCGAGTGTTGAACACGTCGAACGCCACTTCACTGCCTCTGCTTCCGTACGCGATATCGTGATCGGAATGGCCGACGGGTTGACGGTGCCATTTGCTCTCGCTGCGGGATTAACGGGAGCCGTGGCTTCGACCACTATCGTGGTAACCGCTGGTTTTGCCGAGATCGCCGCTGGCTCCATCGCCATGGGCCTCGGAGGATATCTCGCCGCCAAGACCGACTCTGAACATTACGCCTCGGAACGTCTGCGCGAAATCCGCGAAACCGTGGAATTGCCCGACGTTGAAACCGAGGAAGTGGTGAAGGTGTTTCGGAACTATGGATTGTCGCCGGCACAGATGGAGCCTATTGTGACTGCGATCACTTCCGACCAAGGCCGTTGGGTCGATTTCATGATGCGCTTTGAGCTTGGGTTGGAAGAACCGGACCCGGCACGCGCGGGCAGGAGCGCCGGAACGATCGCCGCGTCTTATATCGTGGGAGGCCTCGTCCCGTTGGCCCCCTACATACTAATGAGGGAAGTGCGCTCAGCGCTTTGGGTATCTGTCGCTGTGACGCTCCTCGCGTTGCTGGTGTTTGGATCGATCAAGGGACATTACACCGGTGTTTCACCGTGGCGGGCGGGGGCGCAGACTGTGATTGTTGGCGGGTTAGCCGCGGCGGCGGCATTTTTCATCGCTCGCCTTATCAGTTGACTTCCCCAGTTGTGCTGCTTTAGATCAGTGGGGTCCGTTGTTAAAAAGTGTCCAGTTCGGGTATTGCCCTATTGACGCTTCAGGGCTTGGTCCGGCATCTATATCTATAGGGTTCGGCTTGGATGGTTCTGATACGTCGGCTGCGTAAGTCGTTTAGATCGCTCATTGATAGCTTAGTTTGGCATTCACGGGATTTGCCAAAGGCAAGAAACTCGGGTTCTTGTTCCGGTTCCAAGGTTGGTTAGGGGAAAACGAAACGGCGCGAATTACGTCAAAACGTGTAACCGGGCTGCCAGCGGCAGTTTCCGGAGTGAAAAGGAGAAAGAATTATGAGCAGCGAATTTCGTATCCGCCGCTGGGTGGCCACGGTAGTGGTGCTCACGGCGATTGTGGGAGGCATCCTGCTGGACGTCGGCCTGCGACACTGGGGCGGCAGCACGGTTTTCGGCGCGCCGACTCTTAACGTCACTGTGGCGCACGACACGAACCCTGTTCTGCTCGGCAGCTTGCCCAATGGCTTCGCTTCGATCCTGAAGCCGGTGCTCCCGGCAGTCGTCAACATTAGTTCTTCGAAGGTTGTGAAAAACCGGGGCGAAAATTCGCCTCTCTTCAACGACCCTTTCTTCCGCCAGTTTTTCGGCAATCAGTTCGGGCCGCAACAGCAGCAGCCCCGCTCCCAGAGGGAACAAAGCCTGGGGTCCGGCGTGATCGTGACCTCCGACGGCACGATTTTGACCAACAATCACGTGATTGATGGCGCGACCGACATCAAGGTTTTCCTCAGCGACAATCGCGAATTCCCGGGAAAAGTCGTAGGCACCGATCCTAAAACAGACGTGGCAGTGGTAAAGATCAATGCCACGGGTCTGCCCACCCTGCCGATCGGCGATTCCGCACGGATGCAGGTTGGGGACATCGTTCTCGCTATCGGCGACCCGTTCGGCATCGGAAAGACAGCCACCATGGGTATCGTGAGCGCGACCGGGCGCGGCGGCCTTGGCATCGAGAATTACGAAGATTTCATTCAGACCGACGCCTCGATCAATCCGGGGAACTCGGGTGGTGCGCTGATCGACCTCCACGGAAGCTTGATCGGGATCAATACGGCGATCCTCTCGGGTGAGGGCGGCGGCAACCAGGGTATCGGCTTCGCCATTCCGATCAATATGGCTCGCAATGTGATGAACCAGATCGTCGAGCACGGCAAGGTCGTGCGCGGCTATCTGGGAGTTCACATCCAGGACGTGACGCCTGATCTTGCTCACCAGTTCGGATTAAGCCAGGGCGGCGGCGTTTTGATCGGCGATGTTTCGCCCAATACCCCCGCGGCAAAGGCCGGCATCCAGAAAGGTGACGTTGTGCTGGCATTAAATGGCCAGCCAATCGAAGCAGCCAATCAACTCCAGGTGCAAATCTCGCAAATGGCGCCTGGGACCTCCGCCAAGATGAAGATTTGGCGCGACGGCAAGGCGCAGGACGTCACCGTAACCCTCGGTGAGTTGCCGGAAACCGCGGAGAAGGAAGGCGTAGGCGAGAGCACGGAAGGCGCGCTGGAAGGCGTCGAGGTGCAAAATCTCACCCCTGATCTGGCGCAACAGCTGAACCTGCCAAGTGGAACGAAAGGCGTCGTGGTGACGCAGGTCGACCCCTCCAGCGCGGCGGCATCGGTTGGACTCGACCGTGGCATGGTGATTCAGGAAGTGAACCGCAAGCCTGTAAATACCGTGGATGAGTATAAGAAGGCGCTGGCAGGATCGAACGGCCAACCCGTTCTACTGCTCGTGAACCAAGGCGGAGTGACACGCTACATCGTAGTGGAAAGTCACTAAGCTCACTACAACCTCAACTGGGCACGGGCCACTTGGCCCGTGCCCTATTTTTTGTGCCATTTTTTGGTACACCCTCTCACGACCCCTTATCCAAAGTTTCCCGTATTCTTTGATGTTGCCGGGTGTACGAGCATCCGGATGTGCTCTCGGGCAGGTTTTCCACAACCCGCGAGACTAGTCACGCAACTATTCGTGCGAATAAAGGTTCATACTTAGGCGACGCTCGCTCTTGCTACAAGACGATGTGGAGAAATGAAATAAACTACATCGATCGTTCGAAACGCCGGGTTATCGCTTTCGGCACGGCTCGGTATAGAATAGTACCTGAGACCTATTCACGCCCAACCCTTTGGTCTAGTACTAAAGAGGCTGCGCTATCGTTGTCTCCTCGCGCAGCCATTTTGCGAAAGCTTACCAGGGTGAACTATGGTGCGTAGATCTAACGGAGCCGTATTCAACGAGTCTCTGCTGCCGGAGGGCGAGAAGCGTTGGGGCTCTTTTGGAATCGGTTTCGTGCTGGAGTGCGTCGCGCTTGCAATTGTCGTGGTGATACCCATGCTCATGCCTCAGAAACTCGAGGCGGTCAGGACCTACTGGGTAATGCCTCTGGACGCGCCACACATCGAGGAATGGAAGCCGCAGCCACCCCCCAAGCCTGAGCCGGTCGTTCGAAAGCAGATCGTGAAGGCGCTTCCCAAGCCGGTTGAAGTCGAAGTGCCGAAACCGAAGATTTATAACCCGGTAATTACCGCGCCGGTCGTCAAGGTTGCCAAGAAGGCTCCCGTTCCCGACCCCACGCAACTCGCCAAAGCATTCCCCGATCCCAACCCTCCGATTTCGCTGGGAAGTTCTGCGATCCCAACTTTGAAGAAGCCACGCGAGGAAGTGCAGACCGGGGGATTTGGCGATCCTGACGGAGTCCACGCGAACGGCAAGACGGATAAAAACCCGAATATCGCGCAGGTTGGCAGCTACGACCTTCCAACTGGCGAAGGCCAGGGCAACGGAACCGGAGGCGCTAAAGGGGCGAAGGGCGTTGTGACCAGCACAGGATTTGGCAATGGAGTTGCAATCGGAACAGGCGGCACGGGAAGCCGCGGCACCGTTCAACAAGGGGCGTTTGCCGACGAGCACACTGTCATGGCTGGTCCGAGAATCAGGCAAACGGCTGCTGTATCCAACTCCAAACCGGTCGAGATTCTTTTTAAGCCCAAGCCCGAGTACACGGATGAGGCTCGTTCGAAGAAGATTGAAGGGGAAGTGCTGCTGCAGGTTGTGTTCGCGGCGTCGGGTGAAGTGAGGGTGGAGCGCGTGGTGCAGGGGCTTGGCTACGGGCTCGACAGCGCCGCAGAGACTGCCGCGCGTGAGATTCGGTTCCGCCCAGCGCAACAAGAAGGCCAGCCGGTGGATTCCAACGCCATCGTGCACATCACATTCGCTTTGGCATACTGAAGGGGGATTGGAATGGGCAAGGCAAAGAATCTGTTTTTTTCGTTGATATTGGCAGGATCCCTGGCCGGAACATTATCCGCACAGAATCAGACAGCCGATCAGACCGAGCCGAAGTCTGAAACCCCGGCTGCCGGCGCTCCGGTAACCACTGTGAATCAGGCGGTCGACCGCATCATCGCGCGTGAACACGACGAGATCGCCACGATTCGCCGTTATAACCCCATCATCGAGACCTACATCCAGGACATGAAGCCAGACAAAGACATGGGCGCCGTGCCTGTCCGCGACCATTATTTTCTGGGTCAGGCGAACCTGTCGCGTGGAGTCATCGATAACTCCATGCTCGATAACAAGAAAGGGAAGCTCGATTCGCTGAACCCCATCTCCCATCTGGGCGGATACTTCACGTCTTCCTACGTGCCGGACGGCTTCCTGCAGATGGTTTATATCGACATGAACGGGCTGGATCGTCAGCATTACCAGTTCGATTACGTCCGCCGCGAGTTTCTGGGCGACGTGCGCTGCGTCGTATTCGACGTGACGCCGCTTCCGAAGTCCGGGAAAGGCCGTTTTAAAGGGCGCTTCTGGGCCGAAGATCAGAACTATACGATCGTCCGCTTCAACGGAATCTACACCCCGATCGCGGGGATTAACGGTTTCAATCTGCATTTCGACAGCTGGCGGCTCAATGTCGCGCCTGGTCTTTGGCTTCCGGCATTTGTTTTCAGCCAGGAGTCGGACCTGAAGGACTTCCTTGGAAATAACATCCGCTTCAAATCGCAGACTCGCCTCTGGGGCTACGACCTGAAGAGCGCCAACCGGCAGGAAGAGTTCAGCGAGCTGACGATCGAATCCCCCAATGCGGTCCAGGATCAGGCTGCGGCGGACCAGGATCGTTCGCCCGTGGAAGCGGAGCGGGAATGGCAGCACCAGGCTGAAGTCAACGTGCTAGACAGGCTGCAGAGAGTTGGCTTGCTGGCGCCCACCGGTGAAGTGGACAAAGTCCTCGAGACGGTCGTCAACAACCTTGAGGTTACCAACAATGTTGACATCGAGCCGGAGGTACACTGCCGCGTTCTGCTGACGGGCACGCTGGAATCCTTCTCGATCGGCCACACCATCGTCCTGAGCCGCGGCTTACTGGACGTTCTCCCTGACGAGGCAAGTCTTGCCACGATGCTCGCACAGGAGTTGGCGAACATCATCGTCACCAAGCCCTCGACGGATCAGTGGGGGTTTAATGACACCACCAACGTCTCCACCATCGAAGCGCTGAGCCATTTTTCTTTCCGCGACAATCCTGATCAAGTGCAGACGGCCAATCAGAAAGCGGTCGAACTGTTGAAGAATTCGCCTTACAAAGACAAGCTGGCGAATGCCGGCCTGTTCCTAAAAGAGCTCGACTCGGATTCGAAGTCTCTGAGCGCCCTGATCAATCCCCACCTGGGTAACCGCGTGTCCGTTTACACGCAGCTGATCAATTCCGCGCCGCAACTCCAACGCGACAAGATCGATCAGATCTCGGCTCTTCCTCTTGGCGCGCGCGTGAAACTCGATCCCTGGAGCGACCGCGTGGAGTTGCTCAAAGCCAAACCCCTTCCGTTGCTTTCGGCCCGTGAAAAAATGCCGTTTGAGGTCACCCCGTTCATGCCGTATCTGACGCGCTATCAACGGCCATCGAGCGGAGTTGCCGCCGACCCTGCCAAGGCCGATCTCGCCAAGCAGCAGGATCAGCCACAACAGCAGCAACCACGATAAGCTTCATTCCTCCGTGAAGCCCGGCAGCGACACACCGTTGCCGGGTCTTTTATTTTTCCGGCATTTCCACGCATGAGTCTTTGTACCGTCGAAGGTGTGTGCCAATACCAACATCGTTGAGATGCTCTTTCCGGCAGGCTCGCCCATTGGCGTTTTTGTACTGTTCGACGCGTATTTCAAATCGGTCTGGCGCCTTCCCGATATCAAACCACCACGTCGCGATAGATACGCGTGGACCGGTGCGGTGCTAGAGGATGCGGGGCAAACAATCTGCGATTCCTCGAAGGCGGGGAGCCCTCAATCAAGCGGCGGTTCATTGCCAGGAATTCGTATCGGAACTGTCCTCGCTCAATGCTCAGAATTTGAACTTGGCCGCGATCTGAATAAGTCGCGGGGCGGCAGAGCCGATGATTTGACCGAAGTTGGAGTCATTGATTTCGCCATCCACCGTCGCTGGACCGTAAAATTGAGAGTGATTGAACACATTGAATCCTTCCAGCCGGAATTCCATCGACTTTGATTCGGTAATTCGCAAGTCCTTCGCCAAAGTCATATCGAAGTTATTGATTCCGGGCCCATAGAAGAATCGGCGTCTGGCGTTGCCTAACTCCCCCAGCGCTTCCTTGCTAAACACGGACGTGTTGAACGCGGGGCCGTGGGCCGGGTTTGAGTTGGTATGCAACGGTCCCGGAGTGAAGTTCGGCGTATCCAGCAAATCGTTGTTCACTCCATTCCCTAGCGTCCCCAGCAGCGACCTGTCGGAATCATCGTATAGCGTTACGGGAAAACCTGAGGCGAAACGCGTCGTGCCGGAAATGCTCCATCCCTCGGTCAGACGCCCCGTATAGTGAAATACGCGATCAAAGGGAAACGCGTACCGATAGCTCGCCACGAAGTTATGATGCAAATCCCATGACGAAATAGCACGGCTGAGTCTTGCGTTGAAGGCGTTCAGCTGCTCACCGACGTTAGAACCCTGATCAATTGATTTGCTATAGGTATACCCAATCAGGAAGGTCGAGCTTTTCCCGGCGTAACGGAGATTCGTTTCGAGAGAATTGAAATTCGAGTTTCCGACTGATTCTTGGGCGGTATTGTTTCCATAGATGGGGCTCCGCGCGGCGGCTGCCAGCGACGTTACGGTAGACGACTGCCCCGTACGCGTGCCATAAATCGTTTGGCCCGAACTCGTAACATAGGTGGCATCCTCACGGAACGGGCCGCAAGTAGTTTGTCCCGGCGTGAGGTTGTCGGGATTACTCAGGGCCGCGCACAGCGCCGCGTTGCCCGGATTCGCGGTCACCTCTTCCAAAATGTGGTGGCCTTGATTCCCCACATAACTCATCGTCAGAAGCAAGCTGCTAGAGATTTGGCGCTCGATCGAGAGCATATAGTTTTCCGTGTAAGGGACATCGTTGCGGTAGTAAAAAAACGGGTCTGCGGCGATGGGATAGAAATTGGACCAGTTGACGGAGCTATCGGGGTTCTTCGCCGAAGGAAGTGATCTCTCGGAGGGGAAAGGAAATGGAAAGCGCTGCCCGTTGTTCGTTCCGTCCCCTGCATTAATAAACGGAGTGGCAAACAGCGGTGGCGCGGGACTCAGGTAATTGTAACCGTAAGGAGGAACGGCATACATGATGCCCGCCGATAAGCCCGGGAACGCTGTATAGAAGATTCCGTAACTCGCACGGATGCTGCTTTTTCCCCTGCTCCCGAACATGCGTTTCAGAATTCCGTTATAGAAATTGGGCGAATATGCCAGGCCGATCCTAGGAGCAAAGTTGCGGGTCTTTGATGGAGAGATCGTTGAAGGGATCCCCGGGTCGCCAGGAAATACCATCCCGAGTGGCGCGCCCGGATAAACGACGGATTGTTCCCCCGCCACGTAGGTCTGGACCTGGTTGTATTTCTCCCACCACGGCATGATGTAATCCCAGCGTAGCCCCAGGTTCAGGGTCAGGTTGCTTCGGGCGCGCCAACTGTCCTCAGCGAACAGCCCCGCGTATCGATTCCGAAGATAAAAAGGCTGCCCGGAAGATTGGGTGAAATTGCTTGGAACGCCGATCAGGAAATCCGCGAAGGCCGAACCTGTCTCCGTGCCGTCGATGTTGAACGTACCGTTAAAGGTAGCGTTGGGATGTTCGTTGACTTCATCGTCGTGAAATTGAACGCCGAATTTTAACGTGTGTGCGCCGTGCACCTTGGAGACCGCATCGCTCAAATATAAGGTGTTGTTCTTTTGGTTCACACCCGTGATCGTCACGCCCATGATAAAGGAGGGGAACGAAATATTTTCGACGCCTTCAAACTGAGGCGCCTGCACGACGATGCCGGGTGTGCCCGCGCCGGTCACAAAGCCCTGAGAGGCCAGGCTCACACCCAAGCCGCCGTGCGGTTCACCGATGTTATTCGCATCGCGAACAATGCCCGCATGGAATTCGTTCACGGTCGAAGTGCCGAAGACTCTTGTGTTCCCGAGCGTTATCAATTGCGCCCGCCCGATTGTTAGTGCGTCGAAACCGGGGATGCTGGCGCCTCCCTGCTGGCCGGGATACGGGTTGTCCAGGCGATAATTATCGAAGAAATAGTAGACGGAGAACTGTCCCCAGCGCGTATTGGCGTCCACTCTTCCTGACGCTTTGTCATCCCGGACTGTTTCCGCATAAGCCGAGCTCGAAAATTGATCGGCGCCGACATTGGGCGTTGGGATGTACTTCAACAAGGCCAGCGCGGGCGCTGACCAGGCGCTCATGGGAATCAGGGCGTTGGGAAAAACCTCTGAATACGGTTCATTGGCCGTGACCGGATAACCCAACTTTGTCGTCAACAGGCTCGCGATATAAGGCCCGCTCACCGTTCCGGTCAAAGAACTCGCCATGTCTGAGAGATTGCCCGTGCGGTCCTGCAGGGAGGGGACGGTAATCAGCCCGGACGCGATGCCTTCCGTTGTGCGGGTACCCTGGTAATCGCCAAAAAAGAACACCCTCTGGTGCTTGATTGGCCCTCCTAGCGTGCCACCAAACTGATTCTGTCTGAAAAGGCCCCGCGTCGGAGAAAAATAATCTCTGGCATCGAGCGAAGTATTCCGAAGGAACTCGAACGCATTTCCATGAAAGGAATCGCTCCCGGATTTTGTGGTGACGTTGATCATTCCGCCGTTGTAGTTGCCGTACTCAGGATCGAAATTGTTGGTCAGCACGCGGAACTCATCGACGGAATCCAGGTTAGGAATAATGGAAGTTCCCCCGTTCATGTTTTCGCGCACGTCGGTGCCGTCCACCACGAAGCCATTGGAAGACTCGCGCTGCCCATCAATCGAAAGATTCCCCGGATTCAAATCTCCAGACGGGTTGATTGCCCCGGTGACTCCGGCCATAATGACGGAATTCGGCTTTAACGTCGTAATAGGTGACACTCCCGGCTGAATTGGCAGCAGGTCGGTGTAGCTGCGTCCATTTAACGGCAGGGCGGCGATCTGGGTGCTCGCTACTACATCGCCAAGTTGCGTCTGCACGGTGTCGACCTGAACGGCTTCAGCAACGGCGCTGGATGTTACGCTAACGGTTTCCGTCTGCCCGCTGATTTGCAGAGTTGCGTCAATCCGCAAGGCGCTATCGGTATCGACTTGCAAGCCAGTTTTTTTCTGAGGCGCGAAGCCGGGGGCTTCAATGGTGAGTTCATACTTTCCGACTGGCACCACCGGAAAGGAGTAGAGGCCCTGCGCATCGCTCGTTACATGGAAGGTCGTCTTCAGATCGACATTGACGAGAGTCACCGTCGCGCCCGGAATAACAGCTCCGCTCGCGTCTTTCAGCGTCCCCGATATGCTTCCACCGGTGACCGCCCATGCCGAAGCAACCAGCACCCCAGGCAGAATCCAGAGGACTAATGACCGCGCGATATTGGAAACGATGCTCTTCACAGACGTGTTCTCTCAACCGGCTGAATCTCTGACGGCGGAGCATTGGCGAACAACCCATCGAGTATGCAATGGTCAACCTGGCCCGCGAGGTTAAATCCATGCAAAATATGCTTAACGCGGATTTAACGCCCCCAAGGTGTAAACAGTGGGATTCTCGCCACACGCGTGAGCGTGTTAAATCGGCGTTAAGAAGTTTTAACTCTGATTTTACGTCACGCGCCGGTCAGATCGCCGTAACGTAGATGCGGATAGAATCCAGACAAGGAATGGGACATATCAGGTTGCCCTTAACTTCCGGGTTTGAGTCTTTATCGGGAGAAACCTATGAGGCTGAGACGGATGATTTTCCTTGAGGTCATTGCCTTGTTGGCCGCGTTCTCGCTGCCGGCGGCTGCACATCACGGCTACGCCGCTTATGACGAAACCAAAAAGGTCACTCTGAAGGGGACGGTCACAGAGTTCGCTTGGGCTAACCCCCATACCCAGATCTACTTCGATGTAAAAAACGCCACGGGAACGATCGCCCACTGGGGTTGTGAGACTCTGAACCCAAGCAAGCTTCTGCAGGCTGGGTGGACTGAGCGCTCCGTGAAGCCCGGCGACCACGTCACCATTACGCTGGTGCCTGCGAGGAATGGATCTCCCGTGGGTATCCTGCGGAAGCTCGTATTGGACGATACCGGCAGGCAGTTGGTCGTCCAGGATTCGCCGCAGTAAGTTTACAAATTCTTGTGTTTTCGTGAGAGCGTTAAAAGCGTCTCGCTATCTGGGTCGTTACGCGGTTGCTGCTGTTCTTTTCGGGAAGTCACGGAAATGGTAGGAGCGTGGCCAGTAGGTCGAACTGGTCCAAGGAGGCGTTCTTGCACGACTTCGGCGAATGGATTGAGGGACTCTCCTGGGTTAAATACGTCGCCGGCACCGCTTGGCTCTACTCCGGCTTATCCGTGGTTCACTACTTTACGCTGTTGGTGATGGTTGGCACCGGCGTGCTCGTGGATTTGCGCGTTCTCGGCATTGCTGCGACTCGCAAGCCGATCAACCAGTTTGGCGAGCAGATCTACCCCTGGATGTGGGGCGCATTCTGGCTTGCCGTTCTCTCCGGATTTTTGATGTTTACGACGGATGCGGGCGACTATCTCCTGGATGCCGTCTTCCGCGTTAAAATGACGGCGATTTTGCTTGCCGTGATTTTTGCGATCATCGTCCAGCGGCGTGTCCCCGAGTGGGGCAGGCTGCCCTCCGTCCCGGCCCGCGCGAAGGTGCTCGCTTCGATTTCTTTGCTCCTGTGGATCGGTTCGATCCTTGCGGGAGTGGAAATTGCCGCTATTTCCGGACTTGGATAGTTAACGGACGGAGGTTTCGCGAAACCCCGCACCTTTGCGGAATGAGAGGCCGGCACAGATGCAAGCACACGTACAAACTTCCCTGATGCCGTTGTGCAGATACCTGCAACTGACATTCTGGGCCACTGCGATTCGCACGTCGATCTGGGCCTATCCATTCATTCAACTGATCCATTTCTCCGGATTGTCTCTCTGGCTGGGAACAAACGTCGCTGGAGATTTGCGCCTGCTCGGCGTCGGGAAGAAGTCCCAAACGGCTGCCGAAGTTCGCGACGAACTGTTCGTTTGGAACTGGATCGGGTTTTGCATCGCCGTGTGCGGCGGGTTCCTGCTTTTCTCCGCCCGTGCAACGATGTACATCATAAACCCCGCGTTTCGAACGAAGCTCTTCGTGCTGATTCCGTCCGCACTCATTTGGCACATTGTCGTCCAGGCTAAAACACGCGGGTGGAGCCGTGTTGCCGAAACACCTGCGGTGGGCAAGCTTGCTGGCCTGCTTGAGCTGCTTCTGTGGATTGGTGTTGTCACTGCGGCAGTCGAAATCCCAAGCTATTAAAACGGATCGTCCTTCATAGAAGGTGCGCCACCGTCGTTGTCGGTCGAGCGTGGTGAGGTGTCTGCAGAAGCTTGGAAATTTCAGGGGTAACGGAAGCCGCCGCCAGCGGATCGCCAGGGCGAAGACCTTATTACGCATGTGGTTGCTCTTAGGGTTCCGCCGCGAAATACGGTATCAAGACGGCGGCGCTTACGACCGATAGCCACAGCAGCAACTCAACCAAGCCCGCTAACTTCGCAATTCCCGGGGTCTCTGGCGTTTCGCCCCAGGTACGCACTTTTCGCTGGTTCACGATGTGCAAAATTAGCCCTGCCGGAATCAGCATGCTGAGCTTCACGTCGAAAGAGGGGTTTCTCACATAGGTGAGCGCCGCAGTGGAGAAGAGCATGAATCCGCCGGTGATTCCGATAGCGAACCCCACCCAATTCCAGGCGAATAAAGAATCGGAGAGCTGCGCGGCGGTTTGACTCTTCTTCCCCACGCCCAGCAGTCGGAGGTCCAGCGCGAGATTGGTGCCTATAAACAGCGACAGACCCGTAAAATGCGTCAGCTGTACGTAGGGAAAGGCCCAGGTTGACTCAAGTATACTGACGCCTAGCCGGGTACCTTGCACCCAGCGGGCGAAAGCAATTACAAGATCATGCATCGCAGGCACCTCGGATCGAATTGCATCAAACGAAGTTCCGCTTCTATCCCACGCCTGTCAGGGCTGGAACGTCCACTCCCCATAGAATCGTTGCTACCCACAGCGCCAAAGAAATAAGGGCGATAACCCTCGCCACACCGGGAATGGCGGGCAGCTTATCCCACTTCGGAACATTCTGCCGGACGATCACGGCGAAGATTATCCCCAGCACGCACAGGTATAGCTTCTGATGAAAGACGGAATTATGGAGATATTCCGTAGCGTCGGAGGCATACATCAGAAATCCGGAGATCGTGGCTAGAACCAAGCCGGTCCACATCCACGGAAACACCTGCTCAGCTAGATTGGTTGCGGACTGGCGTTTTGCCGCGATGCCCATGACTCTCAGGTCCATGATAGCCGTCGCACCGACAAGCAGGAAAAAGCCGACGTAGTGGATGATCTCGAGTGACGAGGCGGTCACAACCGAGCCGTTCACCCATACAACGAACGCGTTATGTTGAAGCCATAGAGAAAAGCCCATGCTTTCCTTTCATCCTGCTGTCTCTTATGAAGGAGCCTTCGACGTCGCAACATCGAAACCGGCTTAGCGCTACTGCGGCGGCTTGGGTAGATATTTCGCGTGGCAAGTTTCACACACTTCGTCCACCTTGTCACCGATATCTTCCAGGGCCTTTGCGTCTTTCGCATTCGCCGCTTTGAACGCCGACGAACCGGCGTCGGTCAGAGCCTTTGCGTACTTCATCCAGTCGCCATTGTCTTTCGCGCGGCCCGGAATCATTAGCAGGTTCCCCACTTCCGCGAGTGTCAGAGCGGCGTTCTGCACGGGGACCCATTCTTTATCGTTTTGGGGAGCATGATTCGGCACGGCGAAAATCACGTCCGAGGCGGGTGCCACGAGTCCAACCATGAGTTGGTGCACGGTTCCCACTGGTTGAAACCCTGGCGCTTGCGCCATTGTTGCACCCGCAAAGAAAAGAACCGCTAAACCAGCCTGGTTCAGAACATTTTTCATCATACAAAATCCTCCATTGCTTCGAGGTCCTACACGGCAAGCTGGCGCTAATTCCACGTTGAATTCGCGCTGATCATGAACTAACAGCGAGCAAGGCGCGCGTAAAATCGGCGTTAAATATTTTTAACGCAGATTTAACCTCAGTGTGCGTCAGCGAGGAATAACGGCAAAGGCAACAGGCCTGCGCATGAGCGGCGGCAGATTCTCGTGGTTGATGGTTGCAGGTTCTCATATCTATCGATCCGCGAACTGATACCCCAGTCCAACCACGGTGCGTATCAACTGTGGATTCTTGGGATCATCCTCGAGCTTTTGCCGCAGCCACGCCACGTGTACGTCCACCGTGCGGGTGGAGGGTGCAGAGTCGTAACCCCACACCTCGTGCAGGAGCGTTTCGCGGGATACCGTCGTCCCGCGATGCTCCAGAAAGTACCGCAGCAGTTGGAATTCCTTGGCCGAAAGCTGCACCACCTGACCTTCGCGCGTGACTTCAGTTCTCCTAACATCGATCTGCACATTTCCAAGTTCGTAGCGCCCGGCTTTCATCTCCGCGCCGCGCCCTGCGCGGCGAAGCAGAGCATCCACTCGCGCGAGTAGTTCCGCCATCTTGAATGGTTTGGTTAGATAATCATCAGCGCCGGTTCTCAGTCCTATCACCTTGTCCATTGTCTGGCGCCGCGCGGTCAACATCAGAATGGGAACGCTCGATCCGTTCTTTCGCAGGTTCTGACATATCGTCAGCCCGCTTTGTCCCGGCAGCATCAAATCGAGCAGAATCAAATCGAATTGCTCGCGCGTCGCAAGCTCGAATCCCGCGATTCCATCCTTTGCCACGCTTACTGAATATCCTTCTTTACGCAATCGGTCCCGCAGTGCTGTCACCAGCCCTGGTTCATCCTCAATAATCAGGATCTTCGCATCCATCTAGGCCTGCCCTGAGGTATCGCCGCAATCAATCAGCTAACCGTATCGTATGGAAAAAGTCCAAAATTCAGCTCCGCCCCTGCTCTGCCGAGCCGGTGACCGGGAAATGAAGGACAAAACAGGTGCCCCGCCCCACTTCACTGCTCACGCTGACTGACCCGCCCATAGCTTCCATCATGCGCTTCACTAGATGAAGCCCTAATCCCACGCCGCGAATCTGGCTCTCCCGTACTGCCTGGGCGCGGTAAAAAGGCTCAAAAATATGCGGTAAATCGTCTGCCGGAATTCCCATGCCCTCGTCTTCCACGCTCACTTGCACTTCAGGGGGTTTGTTTCCGTTGGCTAGTGCAGCTCGCACGCGCAGCCAGCGCTTATGGTCGGCATATTTGATGGCATTGCCGATTAGGTTGTCTACGCACTGGCTCACCGCCGCGGGATCGGCGCTTACGGGTGGCAAACCATCGTCAATTATCTTCTCAACTACGAAGCCCGCGTCACGCAGCCTGGGTTCGGACACCGCCACGCTCCGCGCGACGATCCGCCCGACCTCGATTTCGCGCAGATTGCGTTCGGCTCTTTCGAATCTGCCCGAAGCAAATAGCAAGACTTCATCGAGCAGCCGCTCGAGTCGTCCTCCCTGGTCCTTCAGTATTCCCGCGTACTCTTCCACCTGCCGCGGATTATCCACGACGCCGTCCACAAGATTTTCCACCGCTGAATTGATCACCGCCAGCGGCGTGCATAGTTCGTGCGAGACACCGGCTACGAACTCCATCTGGAGCCTCGCGAGTCTCTCCGCCCGCCGAGCGACGGAAAAAACTAAAACCAGGCTGCCGGCCAGAATTGATAGCAGGCCAAGGCTGATCGCAAGGTTTCTTCTCCGCCATGAGCCCACAGAAGCTTCCAAAGATCCCGAGGGATCCTTCACCACCAACTGCCACTGGCGCTCGGGACTTAAGGTTTGTACCGTAGGGTGCCCTCTCCTCCTGGCTTCCTCGGCAACCGATTCGAGCAGGTTCACTTCGGCGTCCACCGCGGTGGTTGCAATCGGAAATTCCGCTCTGGACAGATACCACGGTTCGTAGGGAGCCTTGGCGCTGCGAACAGCAACCTCGAAATCCAGTTGCCCAAAGTGCCGGTCAGCCAGTTCCGGCAAATAGACGCGCCTCAGAAAACTTCCGTTCAGCTCGACGATTAAAAACCCAACGGGTGTCACGTCCGTATCCGCGACCGCAGGATTGGACGACTTCTCGAAAATGGGGCGAATCAGCGCCGGAGCATCTTCATAAAATGTCCATGGATAGGAAGCGGCGGCACGATCTGAAATTGAGGAAGGAAGCAACCCCGCCTGTCGTTCGGTAAGCCCTTGGAGATTATAAAGGCGGGGTGGCCAGGCAGTCTCTTGAAAGCGCTTACTATCTAAATCGAGAGACTCGAGAAAGAGCTTTCGGTGGTCTCCCGTCCTCCCGATGTAAACCCCGCTGACAAATTCGGGACGAGAAGTGGTTTCTATCCAGTTGGTATAGCGGCCCACAACGAGAGATTCCGCGAAAGAAACTGGTTCCTCGGGATCAATCTCGAAGCTCTCGCAAAGCCGGTCGAAGTCGTACGAGAATTCCTGATTGAAATTCTTGACGCTCGTATCGAGTGCGCCCTCCATCCGGGCTTTCTCTTCGCCACTGATTGCCTTCGTCCAGTCATACTGAAGTACCGCTAAAGTCAGAACCACCGCTGTCATCGCCAGAACCGCGATTAACTCCAGCACCGATCTTTTCGTCCATTTCATATCGATCAGATTCCGCGCCCCAGCCCTGAATCAAAGAATCCTGCCCCCGGACCGGCCGGCGCTCAGCACCGAGTCTCCACTTTCCCAGCCCCTTAACTCGATACTTCTAGCATATCAAGCCACAACTGTCCCCGCCCAACAGCAATGGCTAAGACGGGAGGGGCTGTCAGGGCCAGCAATCCGCGGCACGAGCCGCACCTTCTTGGCGAACGGGCCTGCCGGGTAGACCCTAAACTCTGATTTTCACTCTTCCGCTTCGAGTTCGCACTGACCGGGTTGGATTTGCGCGGCGCCGATCGTGACTCCCGAGTGGGCCTCCAGTCCATGGAATAGTGATAGGTCGACCGAAGGGCAAGTGCTCGAAGCGAAAAAGCCAAAGATGGATTGGATAAACGGGCTGGACCTGGGGACTGCGTTTGTCTAAACGCTGTGGCTCGGTCTCGGCATGCCACCAGGCAAGTCAATGGCCGGCATTTGGGCTCAATGCGCCCTGCGCGGCGAACCGGTTCGGGCAGGCGGCTTCTTGATTCTTGATATAATCGTCCGCCATGGCCGAGCCTGACTTTAAAGCGCCACGCTATATCGTCGTCGAAGGGCCGATACGCGTGGGCAAATCGACGCTGGCGCGGGCTCTGGCGGAGCGCCTGCACGCCAACCGCATCTTCGATTGCGACGATAATCCCTTTCTCGCCGGGTTCTACAACGAAACGCCGGGAGCGGCGCTCGCCGCTCAAATGCACTTCCTTTATGAACGGCACCGCCGCTTGATGGAAGCCGAAATCGACGACAACCCTTCGCCCACGGTGGGAGATTTCCTTTTCGAGAAGGACAAGATTTTCGCCTACATCAACTTGAATAACGAAGAGCTCGCCCTCTACGAAAAATACTTCGACATACTCGCCCCGTCGGTTCCCGCGCCCGATCTCGTGATCTATCTTCAGGCCACTCCGGAAGTCTTGAAAAAACGCGTCTCAAGGAAAGGCGATCCCACGGAGACCGAAATCGCGCAGGAATACATAGAAACTGTGGCCAACGCCTACGAACATTTTTTCTTCCGCTATTCGGGGTCGAATCTCCTCGTGGTGGACACTTCCGAGATCGACTTCGTCGAGCGCAATGGAGATTTGCAGGAGCTCCTGCGCCGGCTCCGCCAGCCCGTCAAGGGAACGCAATACTTTCTTCCGCTCGGTCAAAGCTGAATCACAACACGCACGAGCGTCGTACACTCATGCGAGTTGCAGATCGATGGCGCATCGACTCACCACCGCACCCGTGCGCTCCTCGAACGGGCTGGAGGCTCGCTTGCCGCTAGGCCGCCTGCGGCGGCCCGGTGAAGCGATGGCGCCACCGCCCAAACGTGCGGTTCAAGGGATGCGCGCGATGAAGGAACGTAAACACGGGCTGCCGCCGGGTTCCGATCTTTTCAAGAGCGCGGCGAATCCGGAAGTCCCGGCCAGCCGAGACCAGCCCCTTCTCGAGGACTTCGATGGCCTCCTGAGGGCGCCCGGCGTTTTGATACACCTCCGCAAGGTTCAGATACAGCTGCGCATGATTGTGCCGGATGCCGATCGCTTCGTGGCAAAGCGACTCGGCGTCGGCGAAGCGCTGCTCGGCCAGCGCGGCCAGCAGCCCCGTATAAGAAAGATAGAACGGGTTCTTCGGCGCAATGCCCAGAGCGCGGCGCGCGTGCAAGAGCGCCTCGTCCGGGTGTCCGTCACGAAGGTGCTTGAGACACTCCTTGAAGTCCGACATGCCTGCATCTGTAGGTGCTGAAGTTCCGATCCAATAAGACACATTCCCTCCTCGCCTGCGTTTGCTGGAAGGGCAGCTAGCAGGGCTGGCAGGTAAAACTTAGCGCCTGAAGGGAGCAGGGAGAATAGGTCAGAGGGACAGATTTTGTACCAGCTCTCGCACTGTTCGTTATGACAGGCGAAAGCGCGGCATTCAATGAACGAGGTCGGAGGCGAAGACCATTCGAATGCCGCGCGCTTCGAGCGACGGCACCATTTCAGCGAGCGCGGCGATCGTCTCGGGATGCGGATGGCCTATGGCGATGGCGGAACCGTTCCGCTCGGCGTCGCTGGCGGCGGTTTCGAGCTGGGCGCGAATCGCATCGCGCTGCGCGGTGTCGTCGAGAAAGACCTTCCGGGACGCTGCCGCGATTCCGGCGCGCTCCGCCGCGTCGTATGCGACGGTGGCGGCCGTAGTGCGGCTGTCGATGAAGAACAGGCCGCGGTCGCGCAAGACCGGCATCAGCTCTGCCATAAGCGCAGGGTCGGAGGTCGCGAGGGAGCCTTCATGGTTGTTCACGCCGACCACGTGAGGAACGGTCTCGAGCATTCCTGACAGCGTCGAGCGCACCTGCTCGGCGCTCATGCCGACGCGCAGTTCCGCCTGCTCCTGAGGCACAACGGCCGATTGCGCCTGCATGGGAAGATGCAGGAGCACCTGGTCGCCGCGGCGGTAAGCCTCCTCGGAGAGCTCCGTCGAAAAAGGGAGCTTGGGCAACACGGAGACGGTCAATGGAAACGGCAGAGAGATCACGGCGTCGCCCGCGGCGCGATCGTTGCCAAGGTCATCGATGATGATGGCCAGCCTGGGAGACGACGAACTCCTTGGCTTTCCGGCGCGGGCGCGCGCGGCGAGCGGCGTGATTACGCGAACGGTGTGCGTGTGCGTTCCGTGAAAGGCCAGGTCGAAGCGCTCGACCTCGGCGGAGGACCGCTCGACGATGGACATCTTGTGGCGGCGCGCGATTTCGGCGAGCGCGTGTTCCAGCGCGAGCGCCCTCGAAGGATCGGGAACGGTGACGTAGATATTGTCCGCGGTTGGTTCGCCGCGCAGCGCATCCTGAAAGGAAGTCACGCCGGAGCGAACCGTGACTTCTGTCTTAGGATCAGCGCTCTTCTGCGCGGCGGCGACAATTTCGTTCGTGATGGCGCGCTGCTTGGATTTGCTGAGGGATGTTTTGCCGCAACCGGCGAGAAACAGGAAAGCCGGGAGGAGTGCAAAAGCCAGAAGCCGGCGGAAGAGAAAAATGTCCGCGCGATCCATTAAAGAACTTTTGCGCGAATTACCAAAGCGCGGCGCGTCCGGCCGCGAAAACTTCCCGCGTTTTTCATGCAGCGCGCCGTCACTCAGGGACTAGGCGGCTTTCCGCTGTGATCCGCCGTTTTGCAGAATTTCGACGGCCTTCTTGACCACCGGGTCACTCAAAGAGCTCGAGGGGGCGGGGATATTGACGGTCGCCGCGGAGGCGTCGTCCATTGCGGGGTGAACGACTTCGGTGGGCACCACGCCATCGACGGGAATTTCCTTGTTCTCGGGCGTGTAGTAATTCGCGACGGTGAGAATGATGGCGGAGCCATCGTCCAGCTGAATGAGCTTTTGCATCGAGGCCACGCCATAGGTGCGATCGCCGACCGTCTCGCCGCGATGGTTGCCGGCAATCGCGGCAGCCAGTATTTCAGCCGGGCCCGCCGTGGAATTGCCAATGAGCACGGTCACGGGCTGCTTCCAGACCACCTTGGAGGGGTCCGCGGCGGAAACGACGGCGGAAACGGTTTGCCCCTTCAGCGTGGTGATCGTCCCGGAGGAAACAAAGAGCTGCGCGGCGGCAATTCCTTCCTTGTCGTCGCCGGAGGAGCAGTCGCGCAGGTCGAGAATCAGCTTGCGCACTCCCTGGTGATCGAGCTGCACGAGGTCGTCGTGGATCTGCCTGGTCATCCCGGCGTCGAATTCAGGGACGCGCAGATAAGCGATGTCGCCCTCGATTTTATCCTCGACGATTTTCGGCGGGGCGAGCCTGGCGAGAGTGATGTCTACGTCCTGAGGCTCCGTCTTGCCGCGGTGGATCACGGACAGCTTTACGGTGGAACCCGGCTGGCCGGTGAGGAGCACCTGCGCCTGGTCGATGGCCATCTGCCCGGTGGTGAAGCCGGCTATTTTCTCGATCACGTCGCCCATCTGCAGGCCGGCCTTCGCCCCAGGGCTGTCAGGAAGGGCGGAAATCACGGCGATGTATCCGAAGCGCTTGGTGAGGGTGAGACCGGCGGCGCCCTTCGCTTCGTTCGAGCTTTTGTCCTTGTAGTCGTTATATTCGAGCGGGCTCATGTAGCCGGACTGTGGGTCAAGCGAATCGAGCAGGCCGTGCAGGGCCCCGGCGGTGACCTGGTGGAGATTGGGATCGTCGACGTAGTCGCGCTGGATGTGCTCGAGCACTTCGCTATAGGCGGTGAGCGCGCGGAAGGCTTTGTCGTCCGAGGAGCGGCCGAGGACGTAGCCCGCGGTCACGTAAACCAGCACGACAACCGATACAGCGACGACAATTTTTTTGGTCAGTGGGCTCATCAAACCAATCCTTTTCCAAGCTTCAGAATATCGGATGCGTGCGGCGCCCGAGGGGAGGCTTGATTATAGCATTGGCCTCGCCGAGGCCGCCATTTCGCCGGAGTTTTGGCGTTCTTTCCGAATGCAGCATGTGTTTCTTATAGTGTCGAGTCAGCATGTGCCCAATCGTTTGTTTTCAACAAGTTAAGCTCTGTTACGGTCGTCCTGCTGTGTTGAGTGAGGTGCACCGAATTTGGCCTGTTTTGCGCCGAGAAAACCGGGCGATTCGCCTCGTGCCGGAGCCCGCGGTTCGCGGCAGCAGCCGCCTTGCCCGACTTTCCCATCTGCGCATTTTCATGGTTCGCCATTAGCTACGGACCAAGCTACCACTCGTCAGGCTGAATACAAGGGTGTAGTTCGTGTGGTGTTTTGGGGGTTGGACTATGACTCTGAGCGGACATGCAAATGCGCGAGCGTTCTCGTGTCGTGGTCGCCGGGTGGGAAAAAGTCCCAGATCACGAAGCGGCCCCCCGATAGGAAACTGGCAGCGAGCGAGAACGTTCGCCAAGGCACCTTGGATCCCTCGACCGCTTCGGAGAGCCGACCCACTTGACCAAGGAACGTATCCAGGAGTTGAGCAGGTATTGGATCATAACTATCGGAACGATCGAGAAGAACCGTCTGACCAGTCTCCCGGAGATAAAACGTCGCATCGTGAATTAAGCCTTCTGAAGCGGTGCCTGGAACGTTAGGTTGCATCCATTCGTCCGGAAATGAAGGGTTTCGGAGCCGAGCCCCAATCTTCGCTAGCCGTCGCTTGACGGATGCTTGGTAGCCTTCGCGGTCGATTAGGTATGTTTGGTGGATTTGAAACCTATGGGCCGCCTTTGAAGACCCGGATCGTCGACTGAGGTTTATCTCGAACCGTTCATGCGGCGTAATGTCTCCTCGCAATACATCGCTTGCGTCAAATCCAGGGCCAACCACCTCAACGTCGGCCTTGCCTGCATCGGCATCGCAAACCGATGTGAAGCTAAAGAAATCGTTACAGGGACTTGCCGGTTCTAGAAGGATCGAAATCATCCCCTCGTCTGCGAGATCGCGAACCAGACCCTGGACTTGCGCTAGCGAGACCGTGTAGCCGCCTCTGCGGCGCGTCCACCGCTGGCCAGGTTTCTCGATTCTCACAAGCAAATCGGAAAAGTTCCCCTCCCGGCAGAAGCGAGCGCTTGCTTCCTCGCTCGCGGCAGACCATCCACCGAGGACAAGACCCGATAGGGACGGAAACTCATTAACATGCATCCACAGGAGACTGCTGGATTTCCAGCATCCTCGAAGAATGCTAAGGTAGTTGGCGAGGTTACCTTCAGCTACGTTCGAAATCTCAACGAGGAGTGGAGCACTAAGGGGCATTCGTTTTTGTTTGAAGCTTTTGAGCAACCTGCGGAATTGCCTCGAACTCACGCGAGAGCCGGTCAATCGTGGTCAGAAGCCGCTCCTCTCTTCCAGCGGTTCTCCAGTTCCAGTTCGGCTGGTGCAACGCATCTGCCAGAACCTTGCGCATGTACTGGGATGGGAGAGCACCTGTATCAAAGAGATAGAGCCTCGCGGCAGAGTCTTGGTAAAGCAAATAAGAAGCGAGAAGTGAACCTTTGTTCCTAATCTCGGCTAGGGTGCTGAGTTGTACGTAAGGGAAACTCGTCTTGAGCCTGTTACCTGGGTCTTGTATCCCGCAAAGCGGCGTCGCGTGCAGGTGCGCGTGGTATATCCCACATCCCCCCGCATCTTCAGATCGAGCGCCGTGTTCGAAGAGAATATAAGGACCATAAAACCTTCTGAGAATTTCACCGACCGATCCAGCGATTATGGCTAACTCATCCACGCCTGCCTCAGCCATGTCGCAAAGGGCTTTGAAATGATTGACCGGAACCATGAGTAAATAACCTTCCATGATCTGGCCCAGGGAGGGAATTACGGCAAATTGGCTGGAACGAAAGAGAATTCGGCTCTTCGGATCTTCGCTGTAGAGTTGACAAAACGAATTCTTCAAACCACCTCGAAGCTCATCACAAAAATCACATTCGAATGGCGCGACTGTCATGTTGCTCCCGGAGTAGTAGCAATACTTAGTAACTATTAAGTTGATTTTTCTCCTGGCACGAGACTGGGTTCCTCCGGAAGGAATTCTGTGATGTTCTCTTCATTCAGGAACGTACTCATCTCGATTATCTTCTCTAGATTATCAGAGTACACGTCGTAAAGGCTCCGCTCCATTCCCGTTCCCCGTTGAGGTCTTGTCAAAAGGAGCGCCGGGGACGTTTCGTCGGGCAAACCAGCTAAATAGTGGGTCACAATCATTTGCTGGTCGACCCAGGTTAGTCCGCAGCTTGGCGTCGCGTTATAAACCCAAAGCCTAAGTTGGGCCTGCTGGCTGGCTGCGAGTGACCGCCGAATTGTCCACATGGTTTTAATGGATTTCTTGATCTTGTCTCGGGTGTCCCTGCTTTTCTTCTCTTCGCCCGCTCTGATTTCTGCGGGACCAGCGTTTGGATTTAAGAACAGAATTCTGAAAGCTACCCCGTGATTCAATCGCTCCCGGAGAGCCGGGTCGAACGCCTCGTCGCCACACCAGCCTCCATGAGCAACTCCAAAGAGAACACATGTTTCGCGAGCCGTTCGCATCCAATCGACCCAGTCTTTGATAGCTTTTCGTGATGACCACATATCGACTATCCCGAACGAGATAAACTTTCTGTACCCAGCCTCGCTCGCTGGACTTAGATAGGCGACGATCGAAGCAGCCAGGATAGAGGAACCCACACCTATTGCGAGCGAACTGCGGATTGGCCCGATCCAGCTCTCGTACCACGCCCAAGCTCCAGCGAGTGTGACAATAAGCCCAAGAGCGAAGGCAACCGGCTGACTGTATGAGCGAAGACGTGTCCGTAGGGAAGCCCAACGAATGCTCCGTCGGGGAGAGATCACGAGGGAAAGCCTCCCGTAGCAAGAATGTTGCGCCAGACAGAGTCAAACGGGTCGATTCTAAACGATTTTTAAGGAGAGTAAAGGGTTCTCTGTAACGCAGACCAATATCAGCGGTGACCGACGGCTAGGGCCCGGGTCCGCAAAAATCCGGCGTCTTCGAGCACGGTTCGGACCAAGGGCGTCAACGGCACATCGACCAACTCTTCGATCGAGAAGAACCTGACATCCGAGAGGTCGTCGGAGGCTCTCGGATCTCCTTCTATCACTTTTGCCCAACTGTAAATGACGATGCGATGCTCGCTCGGCGGATTGACGATCTCGTAGGCACGGAATTGACTGCCGACTTCGACTTTCAATCCGGTTTCCTCTTGGAGTTCACGCGCTGCGGCTTCAGCAATCCTTTCGAAAGCATGTATCTTTCCGCCGGGTATGACCCACGAGCCTCTTTGAGGATCCTTGTTTCTTTGTCCTAACAGGATACGATCTGACTCGTCCTTAACGAGAAGCGCCGATCCGATTCTGGGAAGTGCGTCGCTCATCTGAACAATCTCCCTGGAAAGCCCATTTGGACGTTGAATGCTACCGAGCCCCTCGGCAGCTAACAATGAATTAAGTGCCATATCCGAAGGAAATCCTGTGCAAGAAGCCAGATATCTGTGCATTTCGTGTTGAAAACTGCCAGAGAGCCGTGATTTATGCTGCACCAAAGACATTCTCCGTTTTCTCGATTGTCGGATTTCACGGTTGCCATCACATGGCCTGCTTCGAAATCGGTTGATCCTTTATCGGTCGTTTGGCTGACAAACGGGGAAAATCCAACACCCGACCGGACACTCTGGCGTTAGCACCGCGATACTTCTTCAGAGTCGGCCTCCAATTCTTCAAGTACTGTTCTATCGCTGTTGTCATCACGAATGTGCGATTCGTCGAAGGCGCGCCAGTTTGGTTCCAGTCCCGGACGAATCGATCCAATGATTTCAGAAGCTTCTCGTCGAGTCTAATTGGGGTGGCGCGTTTTGCCATTTCATAACTCTTGGTCTGCTATACAAGTAGCTACAAGTATATACAGGCGCATCTTTTGAGTCAATGCTAGGTGCCCAAGTCCAAACAACTAAATCGTACAGCCAGGTGCTCCGAATGTCGGGGTGGGTTTGTCGTGGTGTTTTAGTGACGCTCAAGGAAAGAGCGGGTTGTGACTGCAAAGTAAAAACGGGTGGCTGCGTGGGCGCTTCCGGTCGCGGTCAAAATTCGAGGCGGGATTGGAAGGCTATCATGCGGGGGGAGCTATCGCCGCCGAGGCCTACGCCTAGCAGGCCCGTGGGGGGCGAGGTGGTGGACGTCAGGGCGCCGAAGCCGGTTTGGGTGGCGGGGTTTGCGGGGTTCCCGGCGAAGACCGTGCCGGGGAGCGCGAAATTCGGGTGGTTGAAGACGTTGAAGAACTGGGCTTCGACGCGCAGCTTTGCGTGCTCGCCTAGCGGGAAGAATTTCGTGAGGTAGAAATCGCTCCAGGTGAAATCGGGGCCGCGCAGGGCGTTGCGGCCGAGGGTGCCGAACTGGCAGTTTTCCGGCGTGTCGCCGCCGCTGCAGGCGCCGGTGCTTGGGTCAACCGCGGATACGAAGGCAGCGGGATTGAGCCATTGAATGGTGCCTGCCTGCGTGACGCCTGGCACAGGGCTGTGTCGATAAAGGGGGACGCCCGGAACGACACTGGCGAACTGGGGTCCACTTCCGTTTACGATTCCGTTTCCATTCGCTGAATACGGCGTGCTGAGCACGGAGAATGGGATTCCGCTGTGCCAGAAGAGCGTGCCGGAGACCTGCCAGCCGTTCAGCACTTCCGCCAGCGCGCGGCGCTTGAGCCTCTTCCGCGAGGGAAACTGATAGACGTATTGCGCGTTCAGATTGTGGCGGATGTCGTAATCGCACGGGCCGTAGTCGCGCGAGAGTTCGCCGGGGAGCGGGCTCAGAATTCCTCCGGAGGAAAATTGGAGGAATCCGCCGTTGGACACCGCGTCGAGACAATGGCTCCAGGTGTAATTGATCTGGCCTTCGAGGCCGTGCCCGACGCGCTTGAGGGCGGTGAGCTGAAGGCCGTGATAGTGGCTGTTGGCTCCGGTGGAAAGCTGCGTGACGGCGCCGAATCGCGGGTCGGCGGGCTGCTGGTAGGGGAAGGGCGCGAAGCAGCCCTGGCAAACCGTCTGGTAGCCGTTGACCTGCGTGAGGTAGGGCTGATTTACGGCGGTGGTGCCAACGTATTGCGCGCGCAGGCTGGCGTTGGGACTGAGTTCGCGTTCGAGTCCCAGGCTCCATTCCATGAAGTAGGGCGCGTGAAGCTTGCCGCTCGGCACAGCGGTCATGGCGACCGGCGGGAGGCATGCCGCGGGATTCGCCTGGGGAGAGGCGCAGGAGAGTTCACCTTGCGCAAATCCGCTGCGGAAGCTTTGCGCCGCGGCGGCTACCGCATCGACGGCGCTGCCGGGAACTCCGGGCGCTATGGCCGTTCCGCCTACTGTGCCTAGAAGGCCGCCCTGGAACGTTTCCACGTACGGCGGATTGACTCCCACCAGATCGGCTACGCTGCCGGGCAGGATGTCGCTGAACATGCCAAAGCCCGCGCGCAGAACCGCCTTAGGTTCGAATTGCCAGGCGATTGCGGTGCGCGGCTGCAGAATGGCCAGCGGCGTTGAGGAGAACAGGTGGCTCAGACGCGTTTGGATGGCGGCGTCCAGCGGCTGGCTGACGTTATGGGTGATGCTGCTGAAGGAGCCGCTGAGGCGCGCGACCTCATTGTGCGGACTCAGGGGATCGGAATTCAGCGTGTCGCGCAGGCCGAAGGTCCAGGTGATTTTTTTCGTGATGCGCCAAGTGTCTTGCGCGTAGAGATCGAGATTCAGGAAGTTGAACGGCTCGTTGGCGTTGAGGGGGAAAGATTGCGATGGCGGTGGAGGCTACTCCATAAATGAACTGGGGCAGGTCGGTGTAGGAGACGGTGGGGACAGTCCCCTCGCCGAAATCGAAATCGTTGAGGCGGAAGATTCGCGTGTTGGTGCCGAAGCGCAACTCGTGGGCGCCATGGCTCCAGGCCAAATTGTCGTTGAGAAAGAAGCGCGAGGCGCGACGGCCTTGCACCCAAGTGTTGTCGAGGCCTCCCAGGGTGGTGAAGGGCGCGTTGGCGCCCGCGCCCTGCAGGACGATTGGAAGTGCCTCGAGCGTCTTCTGAAGATCGCTGGGGCCGAACAGGCTTTCGTACCACGAAAAAGCCGGATTGAAGTAATTCACCACATTCTGCGAAAACACGTGGGTGTATCCGGCGGCCAGCGAATAGAGCGGCTGGGGAGAAACCGCGTCAAAAATAGGATTGATGGGATCGGTGTAGGCCGCTTGCACGCCCGTATCGGCCTGGAAGCGCAGCCACGCGGTGTCTTGTGCGCTGATGTTGTAGTCGAGGCGGACGGTTTGCACCTGTTCGTGATCGTCGCTCGAGTGCGAGACGCTTTGGCGGTTGGCGCAGCCGTCGCCATTGGGCGGATTCCCGGCAACGGCGCCGCCATTCGCATCGAAAGGGCAGCCTAAGATCGCCAGGGGCGTGCCGGCCGTGTTGCCATAGAGAGAAAAGAGCTTTTGGTAGAAGGGCACCGACTGCGGGTTGGGCTGATAAACAGAGCCGGTGACTGGATCCGTGCCGCCGACGGGAAGCTGCCGCAACACGTAATTTTCAAACGCAGGGGTTGGCACGGTGACCGCGGTGACGATCGGGAGCGCGATGCGCACCCATTCGGTATCGAAGAAGAAGAACAGCTTGTCGTGGCGGATGGGGCCGCCGAGGCTTCCTCCGAAGTGATTCACCGTCGAGCGGGGCTTATGATTGCCGGGGGTGGCATTGGTGAAGTAATCGGCCGCGTTCAGCAGGGAGCCGTTCCAGAGTTCGTAGAGATTTCCGTGGAATTCGTTCGAGCCCGACTTCGTGACGTAATTCACCTGCGACGCCCCGTAGCGGCCCTGATCGACCGAATATGAAAGCGTGTTGACGCTCACTTCGGAGATCGAATTCAATCCGAGAACCAGATTCGTGGAAAGGCCGCTGTTGAGATTGGTGAGGGGATCGTTGGTTTCCAGTCCATCGACAATGTAGCCGTTGGAGAGCGCCGGGAGGCCGTTGAATTCGACGTTGCCGTAGCCGTTCGTGCCGCCGACGAAATCGTTTCCGCTGCCTGCGGTGTTGATGACGGCTCCTGAGGCGAACTGCAAAGGGTAGGTAAGGTCGCCGCCGGGGTTGGGAAGATTCTCGAGTGCCGCGGCGGTGAGATTTGTGGTGGTGTTGGCGTTCTGCGCGTCAATCAGCGGATTGGCGGCGGTCACTTCCAGGGTCTGCCTGATGTGCGCCACCTGGAGAATGAAATCCACGGCCTGCGTCTGGCCGAGGCCCGCAGCCACTGCGGAGTTCTGCTGGGGTTCGAAGCCTTCGGCCTCGACTTTTACGGAATACGCGCCGGGCTTCAGCTGGGGAAAATCAAAGTGGCCGTCTTCGTTCGTGGTGACGCTGCGCCTGGCGCCGGTTGCCTGATTGGTGATGGTGACCGTCGCGCCGGCCACCGCGGCGTGTGTGGCGTCACTCACCTGGCCGACGATGGCGCTGGTAGTCTCTCCTTGCGGGAACAGAGGCACTGCAACCGCGAGGACAATCATTGCCAGAAGCAGCGGCATACGAGGAAGGCGCGTTGTTCGTTTCGCTTTCACATTAACCACGACATCTTCGCAATATTAACGCGAGTTAATTACGTTTGTAAATCGCGATATACACAGGCTGGGCTTAAGCGATACGCGTGCGGTGTGTGCGCAACGTGCGCAAAGTCACCACGAAAGAGAAGGGATGAAGCACCCGAGAAGAGTAATCGTCAGCGCGTCCTTTACACTGGAGGAGTGCGCAGAGGCGTGCCGCTTCTCGAAGGCGATGCCCCTACTCGTAGCGGAGAGCTTCCACGGGGTTCAGGTTGGCGGCTTTCCAGGCGGGGTAGACGCCGAAGAAAATGCCGATGAAGGCGGAGACGGAGAAGCCGAGGACGACCCAGAACGGGGAAATGGCGGCGGGGAGCGACGGGTAGAAGAGGCGGACGGCAAGGCTGATGGACGCGCCCAGTATTTCGCCGAGGATTCCGCCGATCAGGGCCAGCGTGACCGCTTCCAGCAGGAACTGCGTGAGTATGTTGGCGCGGCGCGCCCCAATGGCTTTGCGCACGCCGATTTCGCGGGTGCGCTCCGTTACGCTGACCAGCATGATATTCATCACGCCGATTCCTCCCACCAGCAGGGCCACCGATCCTACGGCGAACATCACGGCGAAGATTCCGTCGGAAATCTGCTTCCAGAGATCGATGAAGGAATCGGTGGTGAACACGGCGAAGTCATCGGGCTTGTTGGACGCGAGGCGGCGCATGCGGCGCAGGTAGTCGCGGACTTCGTCGACGACTTCGGGGACGTTGTTGGCGTCGTCGGCTTTCACGAAAATCGCGAAGTCCTTGTATTCGGGATGCAGGCGCAGGAGCGTCGATAGCGGGAACATGGCGATGTTGTCATTGGGATTTTTTCCGTTGCCGAAGGCCTGGCCCTGATGAGCCAGGACGCCGATTACGGTGAAGCCTTGC
The DNA here is from genome assembly GCA_963697575.1 of uncultured Acidobacteriota bacterium. GTDB lineage: Bacteria > Acidobacteriota > Terriglobia > Acidiferrales > UBA7541 > Palsa-295. The sequence goes on from CAVOOP010000017.1 coordinate 301,119, forward strand.
GCTTCGATCAGCACTTCCTTGCCGACAGGGTCTTCGTGCGCGGGGAAGAGCGCGTCGGCGGTGTCCCATCCCAGAACGACCACCGGAGAGCGGTGCTGCTGGTCCGTTTCATTGAAGAAGCGGCCGCGCTCGACTACGAGATTATTGATTTCGGCGATCGCGGGCGTGTTGCCCTGCAGGATTACGTTCTGGACGCGGATGTCGCCGCGGCGAACCAGGCTTGTGCCGGCGCCAAGCTCCGGGTTCTGTATTCTCGCCGAAGGCGCCGCGGCAACCACATGGGGGAGATAGCCCATTCCTTCCGCCCATTCGGCTTTGAGTTCCTTGCGCTGGAGTTCTTCGGACGACCGGCGGCCCAGGGTGACGAACGAAAAGCGGTAGCAGATGACCACGTTCGAACCGAGCGACTCGATTTGTCCGACGACGTTGGAATTGAGGCCGTTGACGATGGCGCCGATCGCGATCACGGTACTTACGCCGATTACGATTCCCAGCACCGTGAGGAACGAGCGAAGTGGGTTTCTGCGGAGGGCGTCGAAGGATAGTTCGACGGCTTCGCGGAATTCGTGTAGGCCGCGGGTTTTGTTTTGACCGGCTTCGGGCTTCATGAGTGCGTCATCACGGCGTCACTTCCGTTGCTGTGGCTATCGAACGCCCGGGGCTACTCGGACCGCAGCGCTACCACCGGATCAAGGCGCGCCGCTTTTGCCGCGGGGTAAATGCCGAAAAAAAGGCCTACGCTTGTGGCTACCAGCAGGCCCATCAGGACGGGCCAGGGCTGGACCGAGCTAGGGAGGTCCGTGGTCCAGGTGACAATTTTCGCGAGCAAAATTCCCAGCGCCACGCCCCAGAGGCCGCCGATTGCCGCCACCGTGGAGGACTCGATCAGGAATTGCAGGCGGATGTCGCTCTGGCGCGCGCCGAGCGATTTGCGCAGGCCGATTTCACGGGTTCGCTCGGTCACCGAGACAAGCATGATGTTCATGATGACGATGCCGCCGACGACCAGCGAAATCGAAGCGATCAGGATGGTGACGCCGAAGAAGGCGCCGCTCAGCTGGCCCCAGATGGTGAGGAACGACTGGTTGGTCTCGATCACGAAATCGTCGGGGGCGCCGTAAGGAAGATGGCGGCGACCGCGCAGGATCGTGCGCGCCTCGTCCATCACGCGGCTGAGCGACTCCGTGCCGCCGGATTTACCCCAGATGCGCAAGGAATCCTCCGTACCGTAAATCTTGAAGAACGTGGTGATGGGCAAAACGATCCATTCGTCGCGCGACGTGCCCATCACGGAGCCGCGCTTTTTGCCCACTCCGATGACGCGGCATTCGCCGGTGTCTACGCGAATCTCCCGGCCGATCGGGTCTGTTCCCGGAAACAGTTTCTCCGGAATGTCGTAGCCCAGCGTGCAGACCGGCGACGCCTGCTCAACGTCGGTCTGGTTGATCTGCCGGCCGACGGCGAGGTCGAGATCGTAGAGGTGCGGCATCTCGGCGGACCAGCCCGCCAATGTCGGCATTGGCAACGTATTCGCTTCCGTACTTCACCTGCGAGGCGGCGTGATTCACCGAAACGCCGACCGCGCGCAACTGTGGCAGGAATCGCGCAGGGCTTCATAGTCCGCCATGCGTGAATTTGCGGCGTTTCTGGGTGGTCTCGTATTCGTCAATGTTGGTGATGATCACCGGGCCCCGGCTTACCAGGAAGACATCCGCGCCCAGGTTGAATAATTTATCGCCAACGTACGATTGAGGCCGTTCACGACACTGACGACGGCGATCACTGACATGACGCCGATAACCACGCCCAGCAGCGTAAGCACGGTGCGGAGCTTGTGCGCCCAGAGACTGGCCATGGCGATGCGCACGGCTTCGCCGAAGCTCATGGATGTGATTCGCGGCATGGTTCTGCGGGCCCGGGGACTTTAAAGTATACGCCCGTAGAGCGGCCAGAGAATTTCGAGGGCGGGCTGCGGCGAGGTCTGCGGGAACGGTGCCGCCACAAGTGTCCCTTCAATTTCAGAAGCTGGCGCGAAAACACAGGGGACCGCGAGGGCGCGCTTTGGCGCCACACGAAAGCTGGATGGCGGGCTAGAAATAACAACTTTCCTGCCAACTGGATGATGCGAGGGTCATGCGCGGCGGTTTCCTGGCCAAACGCGGAGTGAATTGATGTCGGTGGTGATGCCATTGGGGTCGAATTGCGTGTGGTTGAAGAGGTTGAAGAATTCGAACCGCAGTTCGACCTTGGTGCTCTCCGTGATTTCGGTGTCTTTCATCACGGCAAAATCAAATTGTTAAGCCCGGACCTCGAAGGATGTCGCGGCCCGGCGTTGCCTTCGACGCCAAAGGCCGGGTGCTCGAATGCGCTGGGGCTCACCCAGGAGTTGTTGGCGCTGGTCCGGGGGTTCATGTAGTGGATGGGCCCTACGACATTGGGCACGTCCCAAGCCAGCGCCTCCGGCGTATGTGTAGAACGTATATGCGCTGGAGGTCAAAGAGGGATAGCTGGTATCGACGACATCGAGCGGGAAACCGCTTTGAAACGTGGTGATCCCAGCTGATCTGCCAGCCGCCGACGAGCCGATTCGAGCATCCACCGGGAAGGTGCAGGGCTCGGGAAACTGGTAAAGGTAACTGATGACCAGCCGGTTTCTTGCGTCGTAGTTGGAGCTTCCGTAGTCCACATGCTGGTTGAAGGGATTCGTGGAGCGGAGTTCGCCGAAGCCGCCGGAACCGCTGACCGCCAAAGCCGGAATTTTCAAATCCCGAGGAGATGTCGAGCGCGTGAGACCACGTATAGGCAGCCAGGAACTGGAGGCCGTGCGCGAGATTCTTGTCAGCGAGGCCTGAAACGCGTTGTAGTTCGAGGTGGCCCGGTGGCGACGTCTCCGATGGACGCAAAGATATCACCGGGATATTTGTAAGTTGCCCGGGGAAGTCGACCGGCTGGAACGCGCGATTGGAAACGCACACGGGGTTGGCTGCGCAGCCCGCCGGGTTAATTCCAGGGTTGAGCTCGACGTTTGGAGCAAATGGCGGCCCTGCGCGCCCACGTAGCCGAGGGAAAGAACGTCGTCCGCATCCAGTTGCCGCTGGATAGTGACATTATAATTCTCCGAATATGGAATGGTGATGTGCGGATCGTAGACGCTGATATCCAGCGGTTCGAGGACCGAAAAGTCTGGCGTGCCGCTGGGGGCATAAGGGAATTTGTTGGGAATCGATACCGCGCTGACGCATTTCCCGTTCCCAGCTCCTATCCCGAGAAAGGATTTGCGAAGCTTGGCGAGCCGCCGACGTCGCCAATGCCGAACGAGAACTCCGGCGAAAGGCGGGGAGCCAGCGGTCTGCAGTGGCCGTTTAGCCGCTGAAGCGGTTGAAATAAATGCCGTAACCCGCGCGAATGCTCGTCTTGCCGGCGCCCCCGTCAGCCGGCCCCAGTCGGGGGAAAAGGCGAAACCTATCCGGGGACCGAAATGATCATACTTGGTGGTCCCGAAAGGCTTGACGCCCGCATCGCCCTGGAATACATAACCGCTCGGGGGCAGTGGGAAACACGGAGGATTGCTGGCCGGGCCGAAAAGCGATTCCGGCGTGATTGTCGTGGTAATTGTCCACCATCGGGGTGTCGATGGACCATCCGAGGCCATAGGTCACAGTCAGGTTGGGGCGAACCTTCCACTGATCCTGCGCGTAGGAGTAATACTCCTGAGAGCGTTCATTCAGAATGTCGCCGCTTCCCTGCTGATAGCTGTCAGGAATGCCTAAGCAGGAAATCGGCGCCGACGTCGCCCGTGGAAAAAGGGCCGGCGCCGCCGAAATTGAAGAAGCCGTCGTTGCGGGAGGCAAACGGGTTGTATACCTCAAAACGCCGCATCTCAAAGCCAAATTTCAGCGCGTGGGCTCCGAGGATTTTCGTGAAGTTGTCGGTGAACTGATACGTCTGATCGATGCGCGGCTGGGGCCCGTCAATTGAGAAGCCCAGGTCGAATAAGCCGGTAACGTCCACCACGGGAAGACCCTCGCCGCTGACGATCTGGGGATGGATGCCGGTGAAACCGAGCGAGGATGGCGCGGCGGGGGTGGCGGGGGTCACGGCGCCGTAGTTAGAGCCGCGTGTAGCCGGCGCGGACTTCGTTGAGCGAGGTAGGGCTAAAGGTGTGGTTCCAGGCCAGCGTGTACTGCTGCCAGTGCTCGGCATCGGTCTGAGCGAATCCCGGAACGGTGGCGCCAAGAAATGGAAGGGCTTCATTGTCCGAATAGCGCTCCCACAAAAAATAGCCCCAGAGGGCATCTCGCGAAGAGAGGGCATGATCGATTCGAGCGAGATATTGGTCATCGAAGCGCGGCGACGACCGGATTGAACTCGAAATTGATTTCCCACGGTCGGCGTGGGAACGAAACTCAAGAGCTTGCTGGAAATTGGGTTGATGTCCGCCTGGGGGATGTGTCCCGTGGGGAAGATGGCGAGTAGGGAGTTCCCGGCGGAAAGGTGGCGCCGCTTTCACCGACCAGCGGGAAAGGCGACACGTCCGTCGAAGAAGGTATGTCAGGGAAAATACCGCCGCGCTGGGCATTGCTGAAAACATGCACGGTGCCGGGCGAAGCGCAGAAACAGTCGCTGGTTGTTTCCGGACGGCGTTGGCGGTAGCCCTGGTAAGAGAAGAAGAAGAACGTGCGGTCTTTCCGGATGGGGCCGCCAATGGTGGCGCCAAACTGGTTGCGATGGAAAATGGCCGGCAGCGGCTGGAAATAATTGCGCGCGTTCAGGCTGGTGTCGCGGTAGAAATCGAACCCGTCGCCGTGGAACTGGTTGGTTCCGGACTTGATGAGCGCGTTCAAAATCGCTCCGGAATTGCGTCCGTATTCAGGATTGATGGTGCTGGTGACCATCTTGAACTCGGCGATGGCGTCCGGGCTGGGATTGAGCTGATACGGTGTTCAGCGGCAAGTCGTTGTTGTCCGTGCCATTGATGAGGTAGCTGTTTTGGTCGGCTTGTGAGCCATTCGTCGCAAAGCCTCCATGGCCGTTGCCGCCGTCGCCATCGGAGGCAGCCACCACGCCGGGCTCGAGCTGCATCAGGTCGGTCCAGTAGCGCCCGTTCAGGGGCATATTGACGATGGTGTCGCTGTTGATGACGACTCCCAACTCCATGCTGGTGGCTTCCACCTGCGTGGCTGCGACTCTCGGTCACCGTCACCGATTCGCGCGACACACCGAGAGGGATTCGAAATTCTGCGACGAAGATCTGGTTCAGGCTCAGGTGAATGCCGGTGATTTGCACCGGCGTGAAACCGGGCGCCTCGGCGGAAATTGAATAGTTGCCGGGTGCAGCCAGTTGAGGGAATTCGTAGCTTCCGTCCGCCGCGGAAACGGTGTCTTTGGTGATCCCCGTCGCGGTATTTGTGGCGACGATTTTCGCGTTAGGCACAACGGCGCGGCTTGGGTCGGTGACCCGCCCTCGAATAGTCGCATACAGCTCGTCAGCTTTCGCAGTAGTTGCGAATAGCGACGCGATAAGAATCGCGAAAAGAACAGAGCAAGTCACCGCTTGCCGCATGCAAAACCCCCCGCCCGGGAAGAACCCTCAGCCGCGCCCGCATCTCTCCCTCGCTACAAAAAGCCGAGACGCGAATTTGCGCAATTGTACGCCCTATGACTGTGCGGGAGTGAGAGATAAGTGCGGGCGCCGCTGCTCGCCTGCATGATTGCCTGAAGGGCGGAAACGCACAACGCATTGAATATGTTGAAAGTTGGACGGCGGGAGTTGGATTCTGCCGCCGGGGGGAGGCCAGACCCTCTCATCGAGCTGCGAAAAAAAAGGGAGCCTGAGAAGGCTCCCCTTTCCTGGCTCCACTGCGTCAGAAGCTGAGCCGGAGAGAAAACTGGCCGAACCTCCGTTCGTCGTGGTTGCCCCCGATTGCCAGGGAGCCGAGCCCGCCCTTTTCCGCGGTGACGACCAGGGGCGTGTAAGGCGCGGCTGAGTAATCGAGATTGCCCGTGTATACGTAAAGATTGTGGTGGTTGAAGATATCGAAACCCTCCGCACGGAACTGCAAGGCGAACCTCTCGGTTAGTTTGAAGTTCTTGCTGAGGGCGAGATCGGCGTTCCAGGCTCCAGGGCCCCGGAACGCGTTTCTGCGCGTCATGGTGGATGGAAAAGGCCCGAAGTCGGAGAGGCCTAGCGCTGGGTTCAAAGGCCCGATGTTAGCTGGGACGGGCAGAGTCATAACGCTGTACAGGTTCGGGCTAATGAGCTGAGGCGCCCCCGTATGGTAGTCCGTGATGGGCGTGGCAGGAATCAGGCGCGGCACGGTGTACCCGTTTTCGTCATAGGTGTAATCGTAGACTGAAAAAGGAATTCCGGTGTGCGCTGTGAATATGCCGGCTATCGTGTAACCGCCCAAGGCCTGGGTCTCCCATCCCCTGCCGCCCTTAAACCAAGGGGTGGACCAGATCGGCGATATCGCGATGCGGTGGCGAATGTCGAAGTCGGAGCTGCCCCAATCGAGCTTCGGATTGAGGAAGTTCGTGTATCCGAGATTGCCGATGCCGTCTGACGCACCCTGCAAGTTGTCGGAGAACGTCGAGCTGAGGTCGTCTAAAGAGTGTGCCCAGGTGTAGTTGGCCACCAAAGTCAGACCCGTGTGGTGCACATCTTGGGCTTGAAGTTTGAGATTCATGGCATTGTAGCTGCTGGAGCCGCCGCTGCCGCGCATGTTGATATCCGTGTACTGGTTGTTTGGCCGAGTGAGGCATTCCGGTGTCCCGGTGGCCTCGTTCACGAAGCCAGTGCCGGCACAAGCGGCCCCGGTGACCAAGGGATCGCCAAGATAGACCTGCGCCGGCGCCAGCTTCAGGTTGATGTTGTTAGGTCGTAAAGGTGAACCCCGTGGGCGCCGCTATAGGAAATTTCCACAAACGTGTTGTGGGCCAATTGCCGCTGCACGGCCAGACTCCAGAATTGCGTTTGCGCCATGTTGATGTTCGGATTCGGCATACGCAGCTCGCTGGGAGGAAGGTAGCTTGCGGGACCAGGCAGACCCAGCGGGCCAAGGTCATTGTTGGTGACCAAGTAGGGGCAACTGGTGACCATACGCAGCAGGGCGCGCAGGTATCGCTCAGCACCGCGCTGGCCGGCGGATTGAAGCTGGCATTGTAGGTGACGTTGCCGAAGTTGCGTTCGTAGCTGATGCCAAAGCCGCCTCGCAAGCTGCACTTGCCATCTGCCGAAGACATCCCACGCAAAGCCGACACGCGGCGCGGCCGTGCCCCAATTCGGCGCCCAGAACTGGCCGATCGGGCTCCTGCTGCAATTGAGACTCCGCCGGTTCGCAGTCTGCTGCTCAGTAGTGGAGCCGGCGCCAAAGTAGAAGTTGGAATCAAGGTTCTGCATTGATTGTTATGTTGCACGCCGTAATGTTCGTAGCGCAGGCCATAGTTGAGAGTAAGTCTGGGAGTTATCCGGAAGCTGTCCTGGGCATAGAGGGCCCAGTCTTTGTAGCGGTAACTGCGGGCATAGTCCGCCGAAGTCAGCGGAGGAGTCACCGCGCATGCGGGAGTTTCAAGTAAATCGCCATAAATATCTGTGTGGCACGGGAGTGTTCCATCGGCATTGACCCTGGCTTTGAATTGGACCAGCGGGCTGCCGCCCGCATTGCCGCCAGCATTCACGAGAGAGTTCATTCCCCCCTGCAACGTGGAGCCAAGCTGCTCCACCGCCTGCGCGTAGGCGCCGTAGGCCACGTTGAGCTGTAAGTAGGTGAACTGGCCGCCGAAGCGGATATTATGCTTGCCCTTGGTCCAAGATAGATCATCCTCGAACTGGAGCGTGTTCTGAGGTCCGCCAAACGGCAGGCCGCCGTTGCCCGGAGCGGAGTTTTCAAGCCCCGGCAGTTGAATGGCATTACCCGTCACAGGATCGGCGGGCTGGGCAGAGCTCAGGAAGAGGTTGGGCGTGTCGGTCAAAGCGTTGTTGTAGGAATTCGCGTCATTGAAGCGCGTAAAACTGACCCTGGCCGTGTCTAGCACGTTAGAAGTAAAAACGTGGTTCAGGGAGTAAAGAAAAGATTGGTTCAGCTCGGTGGCGCCCACGTCGTATTGAGGGTACGGACCATAGCTGGTGGAGCCTTGAAACAGGTTGTCGCTATCCCGGCCCGCGCGGAAAAACATCTGGGTCCTGTCGCTCAGGTTATAGTCGATGCGCCCCAGGAGCCTGTAAGTATTTTGCGGATCATCGCCGCCAGCGTCGTAGGGTACCGTGAAGTTGACGATATCGAAGATGGGCGTCGAAGCGGGAACAGCCGTTGTGCCGTTTATCCGATTTATCGCCAGTCCAGCGGCCCCCAATTGGCCCGCCGTCACTTTGCCCGAGGAGGGCAACGCACCCGTACCGTACTTACTGAAGTAGGCCTGAATGTTCGCGGGCAACATGGCGACGAAAGCCGGATCGGGTATCTCCTCGGTCTGGTTGGCGGAGCTGCGCACCCGGGTCCACTCCGTGCTTTCGAAAATGAACAGCTTGTCCTTTTTGATCGGTCCACCGGCTGAGAAGCCAAACTGATTGCGCGTGTACTCACCCTTCGGAACGCCGGTCGCATCGTTGCCAAACGTGTTGGCCGTGTAAGCCGAGAGCCGGTTGAATTCCCAAGCCGACGCGTGGAAGTCGTTGGTTCCCGATTTTGATGCCACGTTCACCACTCCTCCGGAGGCACGGCCATACTCGGCGGAGAAATTGTTGGTTATCACGCTGTATTCCTGGACCGAATCGATGGGAACCTGCTGGCCGACGGAGGCGGTGAAGATCGCGATGTTCTCCGCGCCATCCAGCAAAATCTCGGTGCCGCTCTCCCGTTGCCCATTGATGGAATAGCCCACGCCGCGAGACGTGCTGTTCTCGCCGACGCTCGCACCGGTGTTATTGGGACTGCCCCCGTTGCTGGTGTTATCGGCGCTGCTGACGTTGCCGGAAAGAGCGACAAAATCGTAGGCATTGCGCGTCAGGCTTGGGAGGGCAGACATCTGTTCGGTGTTAATGACCTGGGAGAGTTCCTGGGTCTGCGTGTTGACCGCACTTCCTCCGGCGGCCACGACCTCAACGGTTTCCGTCTGCGTGGAGAGGGACATTTTCAAGTCCACGGTTACGTGGCTTCCGACGGTGACCTCGGCCCTTTCGGTAAGTGGCTGAAAACCTGTGGCAGTAACCTTAAGATCGTAGATGCCCGGGGTCAACGTGGGTATCGTATAAGCGCCGTCGGCGCCGCTTTGAACCGTTCGCGCGGTAGCTGTAGCGACATTAGTAGCAGTAACGGTGGCGCCGGGAAGGACCCCGCCCGAGGGGTCGTGCACAACTCCAGAAATCACCCCTGTCTCCGCCTGGCCGAAGGAAGGCACCTGTATGATCAAGAGGCTGAGCAGCAGAGCGAGCAATGAAATCGCGAGAAAAGCGGTGCGAGAGCGGCGTGAAGACACCAATGCGCAAGTCGACGTCATACTGCCTCCTAGGAAGCGGTGAGAACCGAGAGGTTAACGAAGCGTGTCGCCCAGCCTTGCCCCCAAGGGTGGAAGACGTAAGTCTAACGGCACGTTGAGGACCACTGGCTCTAGGCGACTAACTTCAATAAAAGATAACGAGATAGGCACACGGTAAAACGCTGGAGAAAGAATGGCATCGAATAAGTCATATATATTTCCCGTAAAAATATGCTTTTAGGTATCCAGATACAGCTTTCTGCGTAGGTGGTCAGTGGCGTTTGTGGGAATCATGGGGATCGCCTCGCGGCGAGAACCGTTCGCAAGACGGGCGGCAAATCCTCGCAGGCTACCGTGATCTCATAAGGCGCTGGCGTCCAGGACGCTCTACGACGTAAGCTAGTGCGCGCTCGGCGACACGTATTATCCAACAAGGGGGAGATTGATGCTGCGAAAGGTAGGCCTGGTGGTGATGTTTGTCTTGATGTGCGGCGCATTGGTTCCGGCGCGGGCGCAAGGTCTGGCTGATAAGATCGACCTTTCCGCCGGGTATGCCTATATGCACTTCAAGAGTTCACCTTCCGTGAATTTGAATGGCTTTGATGTTTCCGGCGAGTACAAACTCAGGATTGGATCGGCGGCGTGGCGGAAGTGGGCGGAGAGTACGGAAACTGTGGGCGGAGTCAGCTCCCGCGTGTACACCTTTCTTTTCGGTCCTCAAATCTCTTGGCCGCGGCGCGTCTCGCCGTTTGCTCATATATTGCTCGGCGCAGGGTATTTCTCGGGCGGGGGCTTTACGAACAGATCCCTGGCGGTGGCCTACGGCTTGGGGGTGGATGTGAAGATTAAGACCAAATGGTCCTGGCGCGTCATCGAAGGGGACATCGATACAGACCCAACTCGGGGGCCTTGAGGAGCATAATACTCGCGTGTCGTCAGGCTTCGTCTTTCATTTCTAGCAATTCCGCGCGCCTGTTTCCCGTTGGTGCAGCGCGGTTTGATTCCGGGAAATTCTGGCCTTCCGGGAGCGATTTCACGGGGACATGAATCGATTACTCGCGGTGTGCGTCTAACGGGTATAGGGATAATTTGGAACGAGGGCCTGCCTATATGAGCAGAACATCTTTGGAGACAATCGGGTTCCGTTACACCGGCTGGGCGGCCTTGAATCGCGACCCCGCCGAGGATTTCGTGGAGTTTACTTGCCCGCATTGCGGCGCCAAAGGGAGCCAAGGCGGCCCGGCGGCCCCGGTCGGAATATCACTTCAGCGACGGCTTCGTGCAAGATTTGCACGGCGAGATGACGGCTTGCAGGGAATGCCGGCATTCCCTGCGTCTTTCGCCGGTGGTGCTGCTGCACGATCAAGGACGAAACACGGCGGTTCAAGGCTGTATTTTCAGCGGACCTGGAAGTCTCGAATAACTGAAGGCCGATGCTGCGGCCGGTTTCATGGCGGGGCGAAGAATCTCTCTCCGTTTAGGCAGTCCCAATTGAAGAGGGATTCATCGCTCCAAAGGCGAACGATGCAGAACAGCCCCCTACCAGATGACTGCTTGAATTCCGCTTCTTAGCTCTGCTTTCTCTCGCTTGGCGTCTTTTCTCTTCTCATGAACACTTTACGGGAGAATCTCGCTGCTATAGGTGGCGGGCCAGGGTTTCCCACTCGGCGTCCAGCGTCAGATGGTGCGTTTCGAGATCTTTGCGCACATGTTCGAAGGCCTCGTCGACGGTGTCGGCAAATTGCAATAGCTTGTATTCCTTCTCGTTGATGGTTCCGCTCTGCACCATGTAGCGCCAGTTCAGAACTTTGTCCCAGTACTTACGGCCGTAGATCAAAATCAAATGGTGGGAGGAAAGCTTGTTGGTCTGCAGCAGGGTGAGCAACTCCCAGAGCTCGTCCATGGTGCCGAAGCCTCCCGGGAAACACGATAAGGGCCTTGGCCATCTGGGCGAACCATAGCTTGCGCATGAAGAAATAATGGAAGCAGAAGTTCAGGTCGGGGGAGATGTAGGAATTCGGGCGCTGCTCGTGCGGGAGCTGGATGCTCAGGCCTACCGAGCTTCCGCCGGCTTCGGCGGCGCCGCGGTTGGCCGCCTCCATGATTCCCGGGACCGCCACCCGAGCAGATGACGAAGCGCTTGGGATGCGTGCCGAGGGTCATGGACCACTCGGTGATGCGGCGGGAGAGCTCGCGGGCATCTTCGTAATAGCGGGACATTTCGACGATCGAGCGCGCGGCGCGAACTTTCAGGCGCCATTCGGGAGTCTTGCGTCCCCGGGCACGCTGCTGCACCTGCTTGAGCTTGGCCATCGCCTGCCCGCGCGATTGGATGCGCGCCGAGCCGAACATCACGATCGTGTCTCCCACGTTCGCGCGCCGCAGCCGGATCAGGGGATCAAAATACTCCGCCAGTATGCGCAGCGGGCGTGCGCCCAGGCTGTGCATGAAAACCGGATCTTCGTATGCCAGATTCGGCATCGGCAAATAATGCGAACGACGCGCCATCCATTCCCCCTTCGTTTCCTGGAAATCGCAAACGCTCCATTCTAAGCTGCCCGGGCGCGATTCGGGCCATTGGTTGGTGAAAAGCTGCGCGGTGTTTCCATGACATCGCGGGAGCACAGCCGGCGGCGGATGGCGTTGCAACGCGGGCTGCCCATTGGGAATCAGAACAACCGTGGCAATGAACCCAAAACGCATTGCGGCATTGCTGGGGTTTTTATCTGCTCGTGCGCGCCCGCCGCTTTTGGGCAAGGCGCTCCGGCGGGTCCGCTTGCGCCCGAGCCCGGCATTCAGCCCGAAAAGCCGCCACCGGGCGCTCAAAAGGCTTCCATTCGCGTGCGGGTGAACGAAATTATCGCGCCGGTTACGGTGCTCGACCGGTCTGGCGAAATGGTTTTCGATCTCGCGGAGAAGGATTTCCGCGTTTTCGACAATGGCGTGGAGCAGAAGATCGAGCACTTTGATTTGGGAGGCGAGTCGCTTTCGGTGGTGCTGGCGGTCGAGACGAGTTCGCGCATCGAGCCGCATGCTTCCGGCAGTGCGGCAGACGGGCATCGTGTTCTCACAGACGGTAATGGCCCGGACGGCGGAAGCGGCGGTGATCGGGTTCGATGACGAAGTAACGCTCCTCGACAAGTTCACGAGGGACCGCGACCACGTGGAGGACGCGATCGCGCGCCTTCGCAAGGGAACTTCCGGGACGCGGCTCTACGATGCGATGGCGCGCGGAATCTCGCTGCTCGATGAAAGTCCGGCGGGGCGGCGGCGCATTTTGGTGGTGCTCGGCGAGGCTCAGGATAGGGGCAGCGAAAGCAAACTCGGCGAGGTGCTGCGGCAGGCGCAGCTTGCGAACGTCACGATCTACTCGATCGGGCTAAGCAGCATAGCGGCCGCGTTTCGTTCGAAGCCGGACCCTAAGCCGCCCGTGCAAATCGGGCCGCCCGGCACGTTTCCGGTGCCCACGCCCAACGGCATGCCGCAGACGCCCGATATTGAACGGGAGATGCAGGAGGGCGCCGATCTGGGCGCGCTCGCGGAGTGGCTGGTGAAGACGGGGATGAATGCGCTCGGGCCGAATTCTCTCGCCGTGGCGAGCAAAGCTACCGGCGGGCTGCATGTGAACACGATGAAAGACCGGTCGATCGAGAAGGCCATCGATGAAATCGGCGGCGAATTGCACGCGCAGTACACGCTGGGCTATCGGCCAAGCGGCGACGAGGTTTCCGGATACCACGAAATCAAAATCGAGGTGCATCGGCCAGGCGTGACGGTTCGCACGCGCCCGGGATATTATTTGCCGCCGCCGAACTGAGCGGTTGACTGCACTTTTGCCCGGGCCAATTTGGCAGCGTGGAAGAAAAGTTTGCCGCGGAAATCGGATGGATTCGTTGTCGCGCGCTTCGTAAAATTCAGTTCGTGCATCCACTCGACAATCCGATCTGGGAATCGCTCACAACCCGTCGCGCCGATTTTGCTCAAGGTAACGGCCTGGCCCGGCGCTTTCATCCCGATGTAACCTCGCTCGCCGGCTTTGCGGAACCAAGCGATGAAGCCTACGCGTCGCTTGCGGCGCTGGCGAGTGACGGGCAACCGTCCGCGCTCTTTCTTCCGACGCTGCCGAGTCTGGGAGCGGAATGGCATACGATTGACTCCATGCCGCTCGTGCAGATGACCCTGCCTGACTCACGTAAAATTTCGCGCGCCCCCGAGGTGGACGAACTGACGGAAGCCGACGCGGCAGAAATGCTCGCGCTCGCCAAACTGACGCAGCCTGGTCCGTTCGGACTGCGCACGTGCGAACTCGGGAATTACATCGGCATCCGCCGAGAGGGAAGAATTGTTGCGATGGCGGGGGGGAGACTGCGCGTCGAAGCGTATACCGAGGTCAGCGCGGTCTGCACGCATCCGGACTACCTGGGCCGAGGGTTCGCGGCGGGGCTGATCGGAGAAGTCGTCGCGCGGATTCGCGACAGGGGCGAAACCCCGTGCCTGCACGTCCGGGGAACCAACACTCGCGCCATCGCTCTGTACAAGCGCCTCGGCTTCGAGACGCGCCTTCAGAGCTATGCCATTGTGCTGCGCCGAGCGTGAGCCAGGCAAGGGAGCCAGGGAGGCACAGCTATTTCTTCTCCGGTTCGGGCACCGGGACCGCGCCATTCTCCTCTTCGAGGATGGTAGCGGCGGCTGCGACGCGGTCGCCTTCGTCGAGGCGTAGCAGGCGGACGCCTTGCGTCGAGCGGCCGGCCTCGCGGATTTCGCCGGAATGCACGCGGATCACTTTGCCCTGGCCGGTGATAATCATTACGTCGGAATCCTCGCGGACTTGCAGCGCGGCCACCACGGGGCCGTTGCGGTCGGTGGATTTCAGGTTGATCACGCCCTTGCCGCCGCGCGAGGTGACGCGGTATTCGGCGAGCGGCGTGCGCTTGCCGTAGCCCTTTTCGGCCACGGTGAGCATCAGCGATGTGAGCGATTCGCGGATCTCGTCGCTCTCGAGCTCGTCGAGATTCTGCGTATCTTTCTTGTATTCCTTCTTGACGATTTCGAAATCGACCTTCGCCGCGTCCATGCTGACCACGAAATCGTCCTTGGCGAGATCCATGCCGTTGACGCCGCCCGCCTGCCGGCCCATGGCGCGGACTTCCGTTTCGCGGAAGAGGATGGCCTGCCCGTCGTGGCTGGCGAGGAAGACCATCTGCTTGCCGTCGGTGAGCTTGGCGCCGATCAGCTCGTCATTTTCCTCGAGGCTGATGGCGATGATGCCGGAGGGCCGCGGGTTGGAGAATTCCGCGAGCTCCGTTTTCTTCACCGTGCCGTTTTTGGTGGCGAGGAACACGTAGCGGCCCGTTTCCTCGAGATTGCGCGCCGGAACCACCGCCGTGAGCGTCTCGCCCTCCTGGAAGCGGACGATGCTGTTGATGGCCTTGCCGCGCGTGGCCGCCGCGGCCTCGGGAATTTCGTAGACCTTCAGCCAGTAGACGCGGCCCTTCGATGTGAACAGCAGGATATAGCTGTGCGCGGAAGCGACGAAGAAGTGCTCGACGAAATCTTCTTCGCGCGTCCTGGCGCCGATGCGGCCCTTGCCGCCGCGCGACTGATGGCGGTAGACGTCGACCGGCGTGCGCTTGATGTAGCCCGCATGGCTGACGGTGATGGCCATTTCTTCGTCTTTGATCAGGTCTTCGAGCTTGATTTCCTCGACGCGGTCGACGATCTGCGTGCGGCGCTCATCACCGTAAGCCTTCAGCACTTCGCGCAAGCTCGGCCACGATGACCGATTTCAGCTTCTTGTCGCTGGCGAGGATGGAGTTCAGCTCCTCGATGCGCTCGCGGATTTCGGCAAGTTCCTTCAGGATTTCGTCGATCGAAAGTCGCGTGAGGCGGTGCAACTGCAATTCGAGGATGGCGTCGATCTGGAGGTAGCTGAGCCCGGGCGTTTCGCCGGTGGCGATGGCGCCGGTGATGCCGTATTTTTTCGCGTCGAGCTTCACCCCCTTCAGGGTCTGCTCGGAATTGCCGACCAGCACGCGGATCGATTTGTTGGTGAAGAACTGAAACAGGTTCTCGCGGGCGTTGGCACGGCTCGATGATCCGCGGATGATCTTGATCACGTCGTCGATGTAATCGAGCGCGATGTGGTAGCCGAGCAAAATGTGCTCGCGCTCGCGGGCCTTGCGCAGTTCGTACTGCGTGCGGCGGCGGACCACGTCGACGCGGTGCTCGATGAACAGGTGCAGCAGTTCGAGCAAGCCCAGCTCGCGCGGCTGGCCGGCCACGATCGCGAGCAGGATCATGCCGAACGATTCCTGCATCTGGGTGAGCTTGAACAGCTTGTTCAGGATGATTTGCGGCTCTTCGTCGCGCTTCACTTCGATCACGATGCGCATGCCATCGCGGTCGCTCTCGTCGCGAATGTCGGCGATGCCGTCGATTTTCTTGTCCTGGATCAGGTCGGCGATGTGCTCGATCAGGCGCGCCTTGTTCACCTGGTAGGGCAGCTCGGTGACGACGATGTCCTGGCGATCCTTGCCGCGCTGTTCGATGGCGGCCTTGGCGCGCACCTGGAACGACCCGCGTCCCGTCTTGTAGGCCTGCTCGATTCCTTCGCGGCCGTAGATGTAGCCGCCGGTGGGAAAATCCGGGCCGGGTACGAGCTTCATGATGGTTTTCAGGCGTGGACTCAGGCTCCTGGATCATCAGGATGGCGGCTTCGACGACTTCCTTCAGGTTGTGCGGCGGAATGTTGGTGGCCATGCCGACCGCGATACCCGTGGAACCGTTGACGAGAAGATTGGGAATGCGCGTCGGCAGAACGACCGGCTCGTGTTCGCTTTCGTCGAAGTTGGGAGTGAAATCGACTGTTTCCTTTTCGATGTCGGCGAGCATTTCCTCGGCGATTTTCGAAAGGCGCGCTTCGGTGTACCGCATGGCCGCCGGCGGGTCGCCATCGACGGAGCCGAAGTTGCCCTGGCCGTCGACGAGCGGGTAGCGCATGTTGAAATCCTGCGCGAGGCGGACGAGCGCGTCGTAGACAGGCGTGTCGCCGTGCGGGATGATATTTGCCGAGAACTTCGCCGACGATCTTGGCGCACTTGCGGTAGGGCTTTGTGGAGGTGAGCCCCAGCTCGTACATGCCGAAGAGAATGCGGCGGTGCACGGGCTTCAAGCCGTCGCGCACGTCGGGCAGGGCGCGCCCGATGATCACGCTCATGGCGTAATCGAGATACGACTTCTTCATTTCCGATTCGATATCGACCGGAGTCAATATCGACTGGTTTTGTTCGTCGGCCATTCCGTCCTCAGTTCGTTTTAGTAGTTATCGCTAGCCCGCCTGCGTTCGTTTTTCGCGCGGGTACGTCGATTCAGAATCCGTTTTGACGCCAAACATGCCGGGCCGCGGCTTCAGAACGAAAAAGATCGCCACGACCAACAGCATTTCCACCGCGAATCGCGCCAGCCCCAGATAAAAAGCCGTCCGCCAGAAATCGGCCGCCGCTGCATCAGAACCAATCGCCGCGTGCCACTTGCGGTAATTCCGCATCATTTCCGGCACGAGCGGCGCGATCACGAAAAGCCCCGTGCCGCAGACCCACCACCGGCCCACATTCAGCCAGCGAAGTCCCCGTTGCCCTGCATCCGGTGTCGAACTTATTGCGTCCTCTTGTAACTGGCCGGCATCAAGAGAGATCCCTCGTCGCTGCGCTCGCTCGGGATGACAACGAAAGGCCAAGGCCATCAAATATCGAGGTTGACGACGTCGAGGGCGTTCTCCTCGATGAATTTCCGGCGCTGTTCGACGTTTTCGCCCATCAGCGTCGAGAAGATCTGTTCGGCGGCCACGGCGTCCTCGAGGCGCACCTTGAGCAGAGTGCGCATTTCCGCGTTCATCGTGGTGGCCCAGAGCTGCTCGGGATTCATTTCGCCCAGGCCCTTGAAGCGCGTGATGGTGAATTCCTTCTTCGCGTCTTCGAGGACGTAATTCAGCAGCGCGGTGGCGCTTTCTTTGGTGACCTTGTCGCCATTCTCCGCGATGGTGAAGGGCGGCTTATCGAGCGATTCGATAGCCTGATGCAGGGTGCGGAGGCGCTTGTACTCCGCGGTGCCGGCCAGCGCCCAGTTGACGCGGCGCTCCGAGCCGTTGGTCAGAACGAGTTCGTGCAGGCTGTGCTCTTCGTCGAAGGTAAGCTTGGGTTCGAGATTGAGCTTGGCCTTCTCGATGGCTTTGATCAGCTCCTGGAGCTTCTTCTTGTCGGCGAAATCGGTCTTCTTGTCGAGTTCGGACGACGGCCAGCAGCTCGACCAGCTTGGGATCGCGCAGACGGCGCGCCATCTTCGCCGCCACCTGATCGTATTCCTGAATATTCAGCAGGAACTGCGTGAGCGGCCCGCCTTCGAGCGCGTCGCCGCTCTTGCCTTTCACCACGTGCTCTTCGGTGGCGCGCTTCATCAGCTCGCGCGAGAATTCGCGCTCGTCGCGGATGTAGCGGTCCATCTTGCCGCGCTTCACGCGGTAGAGCGGCGGCTGCGCGATGTAGATGTTTCCGCGCTCGATAAGCTCGCGCATGTGGCGGAAGAAGAAGGTGAGCAGCAGCGTGCGGATGTGGCTGCCGTCGACGTCCGCGTCGGTCATCAGAATCACTTTGTGGTAGCGCAGCTTGTTGGCGTCGAAATCGTCCTTGCCGATGCCGGTGCCCAGCGCGGTGATGATGCAGCGGATTTCCTCGTGGCCGAGCATCTTGTCGTAGCGGGCCTTCTCCACATTGAGGATTTTGCCCTTGAGCGGCAGGATCGCCTGGTAGCGGCGGTCGCGCCCGCCCTTGGCGGAGCCGCCTGCGGATTCTCCCTCGACCAGGAACAGCTCGCAGCGCGCGGGGTCGCGCTCCTGGCAATCGGCGAGCTTGCCGGGCAGGCCGCTTGAATCGAGTGCCGACTTGCGGCGAGTGAGCTCGCGCGCCTTGCGGGCGGCTTCGCGGGCGCGGGCGGCGTCGATGCACTTGCCGATGATCTTGCGGGCGATCGAGGAATGCTTGTCGAAGTATTCGCCGAGCTTTTCATTCACGAGCGATTCGACGTTGCCCTTGATGTCGCTATTGAGCTTGCCCTTGGTCTGGCCCTCGAACTGGGGCTGCGGAAGCTTCACGGAAATTACCGCGACCAGGCCCTCGCGCACGTCGTCGCCATTGATGGTGACTTCGTCCTTCTGCTCCTTGAGCATGCCGGCGGAGTTCGCGTAATAGTTGATCGTGCGGGTGAGCGCGGAGCGGAAGCCGGAAAGGTGCGTGCCGCCGTCGACGGTATTGATCGTGTTGGCGAAGGCAAAGATATTTTCGGCGTAGCTGTCGTTGTATTGCAGCGCGATCTCGATATCGACTTGGTCGCGCTTGCCTTCCATGTAAATCGGCGAGTCGGAGAGCGTCTGTTTGCCGCGGTTGAGGTGCTTGACGAACTCGGCGATGCCGCCGGTGAAGCGGAACTCAGCTTTCTTGCCGCTGCGCTCGTCATCCAGCGTGATTTTCAAACCCTTGTTGAGGAAGGCCAGCTCGCGCAGGCGCTGCGAAAGCGTGTCAAAACTGTAATTGGTGGTGGTGAAAATCGAGGGGTCGGCATGGAACGTGATTTTTGTGCCGGTTTTTTTTGTCTTGCCGGAGGCCTTGAGCTTTGAGGTAGGGATGCCCTTTTCGTACGTCTGTTCCCAGACCTCGCCATCGCGCCAGATTTCAAGCTCGAGCCAGTCGGAAAGCGCGTTGACGACGGAAACGCCCACGCCGTGCAAGCCGCCGGAAACTTTATAGGTATCGCTATCGAACTTTCCTCCCGCGTGCAGCACGGTCATCACGACTTCGGCGGCGGGCTTCTTTTCCGTGGCGTGCATATCGACCGGGATACCGCGGCCGTTGTCCACTACGGTGACGCTGTTATCCTCATGGACCGACACGTTAATTTCATCGCAGTAACCGGCCATGGCTTCGTCGACGGAGTTGTCGGCTACTTCCCACACCAGGTGATGCAGTCCCATTTCGCCGGTCGAACCGATATACATTGCCGGGCGCTTGCGGACCGCTTCGAGCCCTCCGAGGACTTTGATCGACGTGGCGTCGTACTTATGCCCAGCGCCTTTGGCGGCCGGATTCTCTTTGTCACCCATGAATCGTGCGTCTCCTCAGTGCCAGCCAGCGTGCTTCATCGAAAGCGATTTTCGACGACTGGTCAGCCGTTGCTTGGTCTAATTCGGGAAGGCTGTCGCGCGGATGTGCTCGAACTTGCCTTGCCCATTGGCCCCGTCTCGCTCAGGTTCGAGCTGGGACTCGAAGGGTCGTTTCCTCGCTCCATCCCGCCCCGTTCCGAGATTTCGGGGAGGCGCGGCGAAGCATGAATTTCATGCAGAACAATGCTGTTCAGTAGGATTCTGTAACAACTCAATTTTACTGGATATGACCAGTTTTAACAAGGTGATTTTGGTTGGTTATTTTAGTTTATCTCTAATTTATTCAACAACTTATGGCACTATAAGATAATGGCGCCGAGGGCCTGGGGAAGGACATAGCATTTCGGTATCGAACTGTCTGCCACGTTGATTCCGGCGCCCAAAATTGGACTTGAAATTAAGCGGTCAAGCGACGATTTGTCAGACGCTGTCGCAGGTCAGATGCGCATGGGCATTACGACGTAGCGGTAGCGGGTGGCCTCGTCGGCAATGGGACGCAGTTGGCCGGCGGATTGTTCGTCCTTGAGCTCGAAGCTGATGGGGCCGTCCGCAGTGGCCCCCAGGAAGTCGAGAAGGTACTGCGCATTGAAACCGATAGAGATGGGCTCACCGGTGAATTCCTTGTCGATGGATTCCTTGGCCTCGCCGTACTCCGGGCTCGATGCGGAAATCTCCAGGCCTTCCTTGGCGAGCATGAACTTCACGGCATGGGAGCGCTGGTCGGCAAGCTGCGAGACGCGCCGGAGCGCATCCTGGAGTTCCGCGCGCTCGAGGACGAGGGTCTTGTTCACGTCGCGCGGCAATACCGCTTCGTAATTGGGGAATTGCCCCGTGAGTTTCCGGCAGGTCAGCAGGCGTCCGCCAAATTGAAAGAACAGGTGGCTCTCGTCCTGCGCGAAATCCACCATGCCTTCATCGCCTCCATCGGCGGCCAGGCGCTGCACCTCGGTCATGGCTTTTTTAGGGACAAGCACGCGCGTCTCGGCTGAGAAGCCCTCGAATTTGTGATCCGTTTCAACCATGGCGAGGCGGTGGCCGTCGGTTGCGACCATCGTGATCGAATTCGGCTTCAGCACCAGGAGCGCGCCGTTGAGCGTGTAGCGGGACTCTTCGAGTGAAATGGCAAATGTCGTCTTGGCGATCACGTCGGCTAGAAGTTTTGCGGGAATCTGGATGAGCGCGTGCGGAAACGCGGGCAACGCGGGGAAATTGTCCTTGGACATCCCGACTAGCTTATAGGTCTTACGATCACAGGTGACTTGCACCCAGTGATTTTCGAGCAGCTTGAACTTGATTTCCTCATCCGGGAGCAATCGAACAAGCTCGAGCAGTTTTTTCGCGGGTATCGTGCCGGCGCCCTCTTTTTTCACCTTGGCTTCGCACGACGTGCGGATGCTGAGCTCGAGGTCCGTCGCGGTGATGTAGAGGCGATTACCCTTAGCCTCGCAGAGAAGATTCGAGAGGATCGGAATCGTGGTCTTGCGCTCGACAACCCCCTGCGTGAGAGACAGCTCGTCGAGCAGATCGAATTTCTTTACGCTGAATTCCATGGAGTGTATTTCCCTCGTGCTCGACTTGTCCGAATTTTGCTTCGCGTAACTCTACTGCTTTTTTTAATATTTATAATAGATATTTAAAATAACACCGTCGTAGCCGCCGCATGTGTGGAAATCGCGCAAATCACTGCAAGCCGCGGAACCGTATGCGATTACCTCACCAGCTTTCCTGTGGAACTTCCAGCAGTACCAAGGAAAACCCCGGGTCAAACGCGCAGATGAAACGCTTCAGGAGTATTCCTCACGCGATCCACAGGCGGGTGAAGCGCCTTCCGGTTCATATTTCGCTTAAGCCTAACCAAACGAGTCGAGTAGCCTGTTGATCGTTTTGTTTAAATCCTTGTCGACCTGGCGAAGCGTCTCGATTTTGTTAATGGAGTGCAGAACCGTGGTGTGGTGCTTTCCGCCAAACTGTTTTCCGATTTCAGGAAGCGAGGCGGACGTCAGTTGCTTCACCAGGAACATGGCCACCTGCCGCGGGAACGAGATCACCTTCGAGTTGCTGCGGATCTTCAGGTCCTGGGCGCGCAGGCCGAAGTGTTCGCCGACGCGCTTCTGAATCTGCTCGATGGTGACCTTCTTTTCCTGAATTTCCACGATAGCTTTGAGCACCTGCTGGGCTGTGGGGAGCGTAATCTCCATGCCGGTAAGCGAGGCATAGGCCATCAGGCGGATCAGCGCGCCTTCCAGCTCGCGAACGTTCGATTTGATGGCGCGGGCGATGTAGTCGGCCACCTCGTCGGGCAATCGGACGTGCTCGCGCTCGGCTTTCTTCTGCAGAATGGCGATTTTCGTTTCAAGGTCGGGCGGCTGGATGTCCGCAATGAGTCCCCATTCGAACCGTGAGCGCAGCCGCTCCTCGATAGCCGATATTTCCTTGGGAGGGCAGTCCGAGGAGATGACGATCTGCTTCTGCTGGTCGTATAGCGCGTTAAAGGTGTGAAAAAATTCTTCCTGGGTCCGCTCGCGCGTGGCGATGAACTGGATATCGTCCACCATAAGCACGTCCATATTGCGGAAGCGCTCGCGAAAAGCGGCCATGCGCTCGAAGCGGATCGAGGCAATCACTTCGTTGGTAAACTTTTCCGCGCTGATGTAGGTGATGCGCAGGGCAGGATTGCGGCGCTTCAGTGTGTGCCCGATCGCCTGCATCAGGTGCGTCTTTCCCAATCCGACTCCACCATAGAGGAACAGCGGGTTATAGGATTTGGACGGCTGCTCCGCGACCGCCGTGGCCGCGGCATGCGCAAATTGATTCGAGGTTCCTACGATGAACGATTCAAACGTATACCGCGGATTGAGCTGGTTGTTCGAAGACTCAAAATCGAGCTTCGCCTGCGCGACCGCCGGACTTGGCTGCGCAGGTTCCGGCTCGGCGCAAATAAACTCCAACGCGACTTCAGGCTTGCCAATTTCCGTCAAGACCGCTTTCAGCAACTCCCCGTACGTCTCGCTCAGGCGCTTGCAGAACAGGCGCGTAGGCACCCGCACGACGATGCGGTCGTCTTCGAAACGCTCCTGCCGGGTGGGCCGAAACCAGGTGGCGAAACTATGAGGATTGACGCGACGTTCCGTATGTTGAAGGACTTTATCCCAAATATTAGTCAAGACAGCAGCCTCAGTAAGATTTCCACCGGCGTGGAAATGTTGTGGAAAACAAAGCACAAGCCCTACATGAGTAGGGGGGTATTTTGGTTTGGCCTTATTGGCTTAAATGCCGCAAGAACGAGCCCCGCACTGGCGACATCTGATGAGTGCTCGCCTCAGGTGGCAGCAACATCGGACACGCGAGCCGGGATTCTGCCTAAAAGTAACGTGTTGGGCAAGAGAAAACTGTCGCCAATATTTGAGTGCGGTCCACATATAATTCACAGCTTTTCCACAATGCCAATTTGAGTTGACATGGCTCACTTTTTTACCAGATAGATAGGGCGGCGAATGGAAGAGTGTAAATTTGACTGGGAAAGAGATTGCCGCTATTCTGTGCGCAGGTTTACGAGTCATGTCTACGGCATTTTATTAGCACTCCCCTCCTGCCTGCTCCGGCCTTGGCTGGACGCGGTCTTTTAGCAAATCGTTCATTTCCCATTCACTTTCAGCAGGGCCGATTTACGGACGGATATATATGGCTCATTTGACACTTTTCGAAAAGCTTGACCATATCGAGTCGCGTTACGAGGAGATGACCCAGCAGCTCTCCTCGCCCGAAATCCTTTCAGATTCAGGCCGTTACCAGAAGCTCGCCAAACAGCACGCAGAAATGGCCCAGATGGTGGCGAAATACAGAGAATGGAAGGAAATCGAGAAGGGGCTGCAGGACGCCAAGCAACTGCTCGTGGAGACCGACGACCCGGAAATGAAGCAGATGGCCCATGATGAGGAGCACGCACTCGAAGCGCGGCACGAAACCGTGGAGCGGGAGCTGAAGCTGCTGCTGATTCCCAAAGACCCCAACGACGAAAAAAACGTGATCGTCGAAATCCGCGCGGGCACCGGCGGCGACGAGGCTTCCCTTTTCGCCGGCGAGCTTTTCCGGATGTATTCGCGCTACGCGGAAACGCAGGGGTGGCGCGTCGAAATTCTGGAAAGCTCCCCGTCCTCGATCGGCGGCATGAAGGAAGTGGTGGCGGCGATCCAGGGGAAGAACGTCTATTCGAAGCTGAAGTACGAGAGTGGCGTGCATCGCGTGCAGCGCGTTCCGGCCACCGAGCAGCAGGGCCGCATTCACACCTCCGCCGCGACGGTGGCCGTGCTGCCGGAAGCCGACGAGATCGACATCAAGATAGAGCCGAAAGACTTGCGCATCGATACGTTTTGCTCATCCGGACCCGGCGGCCAGTCGGTGAACACGACCTACTCGGCGGTGCGCATCACGCACATCCCGAGCGGCCTGGTGGTGTCGCAGCAGGACGAAAAGTCGCAGATCAAGAACCGCGCCAAGGCCATGCGCGTGCTGCGCGCGCGGCTTTACGAAATGGAGCAGTCCAAGCAGCATGAGGCGATTGCCGCCGAGCGCCGCGGGCAGATCAAGACCGGCGACCGCTCGGAAAAAATCCGCACCTACAATTACCCGCAAAACCGCGTCACGGATCACCGCATCAATTTCACCCTGCACCAGCTTACCGAGGTAATGGAAGGCAAACTCGGGCCGCTGGTCGACGTGCTGGTGACGCATTACGAATCCGAGCGCCTCAAGCAGGAACTCGTCGAGGCGTAAATGCAGCAGGAGAATTTCTCCGGATCGGCCGCGCGCGGCAAGGTGCCGATTCCGCACGGCTTCGATGTTCGCGCGGCGCTCAAGGAAGCGATTGCGCGGCTGCGCGCGGCGAACGTCCCGTCGTATACGCTGGCGGCGGAGCTGTTGCTGATTCACACGCTGGGCCGCGACCGCGCGTGGGTCTACACGCATCCGGAAGCGCCGCTCGACGACGCTGCGGTGGAAAAGTACTTTGCGCTGGTGGCCCGCAGGGCTGCCGGAGAGCCCACGCAGTATCTCACCGGCAAACAGGAATTTTGGGGGCTGGAATTCGAGGTGACTTCGGCGGTGCTGATTCCCCGACCGGAGACCGAGCACGTTGTAGAGGTGGCGCTCGAGAGGCTGGGGCCGCGAGGGATCAAAATTCGCCTCGATACGGGGGCACCGAGCGCGCATCTTCAGATTGCGGATATCGGGACAGGCTCCGGTTGCCTCGCGGTGGCCCTGGCGCATGAACTGCCGCACGCGGATGTTATCGCCACAGACATTTCGGCGCCTGCGCTCGAGGTGGCGCGGCGAAACGCCGCGCGGAACCGTGTCGCCGATCGGGTTCACTTCCTCCAAACCGATCTGCTGGATGCGCTGATTGCTGCGCCTTCACTCGCCGGCCGCGACTCCGATTCTTTCGACGTGATCGCCAGTAATCCTCCGTACGTTTCGCTGGATGATTCGGAAACACTCGCGCGCGAAGTGCGCGAACATGAGCCACATTCCGCGCTTTTTGGCGGGCCCTGCGGCACCGAGATGTACGGAAAGCTGATCGAGCAGGCCGGTATGCTGCTGCGGGATCATGGAATTTTGGTGCTTGAGCTGGGCTACAACTCCGCCGATGCCGTCCTCAAAATAATTCGCGAGGCGCCGGGCTGGGTCAACATCAGCGTCACCAACGACCTGGCCGGGATTCCCCGCGTGCTGGCCGCGGAGAGGCGGCCCTAATTGCAGACTCGCTCGAGTTGCTTTTGATAGCATGCTGAAAGGAAGGTAGGCTTGGCGGTAATCTTGCGTCATGCCGAAACTGGCTCATTTTCGCGCCAAGCACGGGCCGCCGGAAGCCGCCACGCCGGATTCATCTGCCTCCATCCTTCACATCGACATGGACGCGTTTTTTGTTTCCGTGGAGCTGCTGGCGCGCCCGGAACTGAAGGGCCTTCCGGTGGTGGTCGGAGGTCAGCGCGATCAGCGCGGCGTGGTCACTTCCGCAAGTTACGAGGCCCGGCGGTTCGGGGTGCAATCGGCGATGCCGTTGCGCACCGCGGCAAACCTTTGCCCTCAAGCAGTGTTTCTCGAAAGCCACCATGAACTCTATGGGCGCTGGAGCGACCGCATCGCCTCGATCCTTTCGAAATACTCGCCGGTAGTCGAAATGGCCTCCGTGGACGAGGCTTACATCGACCTGGCCGGAACGGAGCGGCTGCACGGCTCCGCGCTAGCCGCGGCTCACAAGCTTTCGCGGGAAATCGCTTCCAGCACCGGGCTGCCCTGTTCGATCGGAGTGGGCACCTCGCGGCTGATCGCCAAGGTGGCCAGCGAGCAGGCCAAGCCGCGCGGCCTGGTGTGGGTGGCGCCCGGAAGCGAGCAGGCGTTTTTAGCGCCCTTGTCGGTGAGAAGAATTCCCGGAATCGGGAAGGTGACGGAAGGGGCGCTCCAGGCGCTCGGCATCGAGACGATTGCCCAGCTGCAGGCGGCCACCGCCGAACGGCTCGAAGAAAATTTTGGGCAATGGGGCGCGGCGCTCTTTCGCAAAGCGCGCGGGATCGATGCGTATGAGTTTTTCGTCGACGCCGAGGCGAAATCGCTCTCGCACAACCAAACATTCGGCGAAGACACGAACGACCGCCCGACACTCGAATCGACGCTGAGCTATCTATGCCAGAAGGCCGCCAAGCGCGTGCGGGACGCCGGCTTGTACGCGCGCACGGTGAGCCTGACGCTCCGCTACGCCGACTTCAAAACGATTTCGCGCAGCCATACGTTCGCGGAGCCGTCCGATCTGGATACAGTCTTCTTCAGGGCTGTCGGCGAACTCTTCCTGCGCGCGTGGGACGGCTCCGCGAGGCTGCGCCTGGTGGGCTTGGAGTTTTCGCATTTCTCCGCGGGCGCGTCGGGGCAGCTCGATTTGCTCGATCCGGGGCGGCGCGAAAAGCTGGAGCGCCTCGCGCGGGCAACCGACCGGCTGCGCGACAAGTTCGGCTTCTCCAAGGTGCAATTCGGCGGCTCGCTCGGCAAGCCCGAGCGCCGCGATGGGTGACCGGGCTTCGCGGTTCATCCGTTGAACGGCTGCCGGTGCAATGCTTCCCATGGTCTTCCTGTTTCCCTCATAATTGAAAGAATGAACGCGCGCGCACTAGCTGAACAAATCTGCACCACTCTTCGCCTTGCAGGGTATCAGGCCTATCTGGTTGGCGGGTGCGTACGGGATATCCTTCTCAAGCGCGAGCCGGTGGACTACGACGTGGCGACCGATGCGACGCCTGACGAGGTGCAGCGCATTTTCCCGCACAGCCTGGCAGTGGGGGCACAATTCGGAGTAATCGTCGTAATGGGCGATCCCGAAACGCAGCCGGGAATGCACGTGGAAGTCGCGACCTTCCGCTCGGACGCCGGCTATTCGGACGGGCGGCATCCCGACAAAGTGCTCTTCGCGACCTCGCCTGAAGAAGACGTCCGGCGGCGTGACTTTACGATCAACGCGCTGCTTCTTGATCCGGAAACCGGTGAAATGCTGGACTTTGTTGGGGGACGCAAAGATCTGGATGCTGGGGTTGTCCGCGCGATCGGCCAGCCGGAGGAGCGGTTTAGCGAAGACAAGCTGCGGATGATTCGGGCGGTGCGCTTCGCGGCGCGTTTTGGATACGCCATCGAGGCCGCCACGCTCACTGCGATCCAGAATCTGGCGCCGGAAATCCACCAGGTTTCCCCGGAGCGGCTTCGAGACGAACTGACCAAGATCCTCACTGAAGGCGCGGCCCGCAGCGGGATTCGAGTTGCTCGACCAAAGCCGGCTGCTGCCGGAGATCCTGCCTGAAATTGCGCGGATGAAAGGCGTGGAGCAGCCCCCGCAATTCCATCCCGAAGGGGATGTGTGGATCCACACCCTCATGATGCTCGGCGGTTTGCGGGCTGGATGCTCTGCTGACCCTGGCGTGGGGCGTCTTGCTCCACGATGTGGGCAAGCCGCCTACGTACAAACCGCCGGCAGGGCCAGGCGGGCGCATTCGCTTCGATGAACATGTGGAGGTGGGCACGGTTATAGCGGAAGCGATCTGCCGGCGCCTGCGCTTTTCAAATGAAGATGCCGAGCAGATTGCTTCGCTGGTTGCCAACCATCTGCGGTTCAAGGATGTCGCGCAGATGAAGGTCTCCACTCTGAAGCGCTTCGTGCGCCTGAATCGCTTCGAAGAGCATCTGGAGTTACACCGCCTGGACTGCCTCTCCAGCCACGGCGGCCTGGAAGCGTATAACTTTGTGAGGAGGTTCCTGGCAGAAACCCCTCCGGAGCAGGTGAGGCCGGCCAGACTTCTCGGGGGAGACGACCTGAAGGCATTGGGTTTTACCCCAGGTCCACAATTCAAGGTGATTCTCGAGGC
Source organism: uncultured Acidobacteriota bacterium (assembly GCA_963697575.1). Taxonomy (GTDB): domain Bacteria; phylum Acidobacteriota; class Terriglobia; order Acidiferrales; family UBA7541; genus Palsa-295. The sequence goes on from CAVOOP010000017.1 coordinate 329,202, forward strand.
CGTGGAAGAAGCACAATTAAACGGCACCGTTCGGACAAAGGAGGAGGCGCTGCAGCTAGCTAAGGATTCATTAAGGTAAAGACAAAAACTATTTTTGTAGTGATCTGAGACTTGGGACCGCCAGTTATTTCCACAGCAAAATCACCGGCGTGGGGTTGGGCGCAAATTCTTTAGTGCGATACACTAACATCTGCTTATAGTGGGACGCGAAAATTGGGAAATCTTTTTCCTTTTGCCTGCATCTAAACTCTTACGACAGCCGATAAAACTGTCAAAGGACTCATACGAAAATTAATGATAAGGTCCGAAGGGGGTTAAGGTGAGTAAAACAACTAGAGTCGTTCCGCCAGAGCTGCCGGTTCTGCCGGTGCGCGATACGGTCCTGTTTCCGGGGGCCGTTATGCCGCTGCCGGTCGGTCGGGAGAGCTCTCTAGCCCTGCTGGACTCGTTGGAAGGCCCGGAGAAGCTCCTCGGCGTCGTAGCGCAACTGGACCCGCGAATCGAGTCGCCTACAGGCACCGATCTGCATACGGTCGGCACGCTGGCGAAGGTCCACAAGATGGTTCGCATGCCGAACGGCAATGTGGTGGCGTTCCTGGAGGGATTGGATCGCCTTCGCGTGCTGGAAGTGGTCGGCCTGAAGCCGTTTATGAGGGCCCGGATCGAAGTGCAGCCGAACTTAGGTGAGGAGCGCGATGCGGAGTTGACGGCCCTCGAGCGCAACGTCCAGGAGCTGTTCCGCGACGTGGTGGCGCGTTCGCCGCAGCTTTCCGACGATTTGCAGACCGAGGTCGCGAACATCGACTCGCCCTCGAGGCTGGCCGATTTCGTGGCTTCCACGCTACCTTCGCTCAATACGATGGTGCGGCAGGAGCTGCTGGAGACGTTCAGCGTCCGCAAGCGGCTGGAGACGTTGATTAGCGAGCTTTCCAAGGAAAAGGAAGTGCTCGAGCTGCGCAACAAGATTCACGAGCAGGTTCAGGAGCAGGTCAACCAGAGCCAGCGCGAGTTCCTGCTGCGCGAACAGATGAAGGCCATTCAGAAGGAGCTGGGCGAATCCGACGACGGCGTCGCCGAAGTCGACGAGCTTCGCAAGAAGGTCGAAGAGTCCGGCATGTCGGCGGAAGCCAAGAAGGAGTGCGACCGCGAGCTGAAGCGGCTGGCGAAGATGACTCCGGCTTCGGCGGAATACATGGTGTCGAGGACGTACCTGGAATGGATGACCTCGCTGCCGTGGAACAAGACTTCCGGCACCGGCGAAGAAGATCGACATCAGCCAAGGCGCAGGAAATCCTCGACGAGGATCACTACGACCTGGTGAAGGTGAAGGAGCGCATGCTCGATTACCTGGCGGTGAAGAAGCTGCAGCCGGGAATGAAGGGGCCGATCCTGTGCTTCGTCGGGCCTCCCGGCGTGGGCAAGACCTCGCTCGGGAAGTCGATTGCGCGCGCGATGGGCCGCAAGTTCGTGCGCATCTCGCTCGGCGGAATGCACGACGAAGCGGAAATCCGCGGCCATCGCCGCACGTACATCGGCGCGCTGCCGGGGCAGATCATTCAGGGAATTCGCCGGGCCGAGACGATGGACCCCGTCCTGATGCTGGACGAGGTCGACAAGCTCGGGCGCGATTTCCGGGGCGATCCGTCGGCGGCGCTTGATGGAAGTGCTCGATCCGGAGCAGAACTCCACGTTCCGCGATCACTATCTGGACGTGCCGTTCGATTTGTCGAAGGTGCTCTTCATCGCCACGGCCAACTGGATGGATCCGATTCCGGAACCGCTCCGGGACCGCATGGAAATCATCGAACTCGCGGGTTACACCGAAGAGGAAAAGGTCCACATCGCGAAGCGGTTCTTGATCCCGCGGCAAACCAAGGAGCACGGACTGGCGCTCGGCGAGCAGATCGAGTTCACCGACGAGTCGCTGCACGATCTGATTCACCACTACACGCGGGAAGCGGGCGTGCGCAATCTCGAGACGCGAAATCGCCACGCTCGTGCGGAAGCAGGCGCGCCGCATCGCCGAGGGCAAGACGGACAAGCTGGTCGTCACGCCCGACGTGGTTCGCGAAGCGCTGGGCATTCCGAAGTTCCGCCTCGAAAAAGAAGTCGAGGAACGCGTCAGCAAGCCCGGAGTTTCGGTGGGGCTGGTATGGACGCCGGTGGGCGGCGATATCGTCTTCATCGAAGCCAGCAAGATGCGCGGCGGCAAAGGATTCACGATGACCGGGCATCTGGGCGAGGTGATGCAGGAGTCCATGCGGGCGGCGCTCACGTGGGTGCGCGCGAACGCCGATCGCTACGGCATCGATCCGGACTTCTTCCGGAAGCTCGACTTGCACGTCCACGTTCCCTCGGGAGCGATCCCGAAGGACGGGCCGTCGGCGGGCATCGCCATGGTGACGGCGCTGGTCAGCCTCTTGACGGGGCGTCCGGTGCGGCCGCGCGTGGCGATGACCGGGGAAATTTCACTCTCCGGAATCGTGCTGCCGATCGGCGGGGTGAAGGAGAAGGTGCTCGGCGCGAAGCGGGCGGGAATCAAGGAAGTGATCCTGCCCAGCGAGAACGAGCCGAACGTGAAGGAGGACCTGCAGCCGGAAATGCTCGAGGGGATTGAAATCCACTTCGTGCGGACGGCGGAGCAGGCTCTCGATATCGCGCTCGGCAAGTTCGAGAAGCCGGTCCGCCCCGTGGCGGGCGGAGTGTCGGGCGAGGACCGGCCGCCGGTGGCTGGCCCGCTCCACTAAAACAGAGCGCCGTCCGTAGTCGGCCGCGCCATAAAAGAATCAACCAAAGCCCGGAGAGAAATCTCCGGGTTTTTTTTATGCAGAAGAACCTTCGTGCAGAGTCCCCTGCCGCGTCGCGCAAGGGGTCCCTTCAGCGCTCGCGGTCCTCGCGGAGCATCGCTTCGGTCGATCCGGAAACTTTCCTGCTCCTTGGTTTTCTTGATTGCATCTCGCAAACCTTGTTGATTAATTGCCGCCGTGCCTTCAATTCTTTTTGCGTGGGCACATTCGCTTCGACGATATCCAGGACTTCTGTCGCGATGGAATGCTTGTGCGACCGTGCTCTTCTGCGGAGGGCTTCATAGAGGGCTCGCGGAACGTTCTCGATGTATAGGCTAGCCATTGGTGAGCCTGGAAGAATCATAGCGTGGTCACGGTTGTGGGTCGAGCGATACTGCTAACCGGCACTCGCCTCAGGTGCGTTTTCCTGTTGCGGCGCGGCGCGGATTCGCGTACAGGTAGACACTTCCCATGCCCTATCGTCCACGAGAACTGGTTATCCGCGCGCGTGATACCGCGACCATGCTGCTCGCCACGCTCGATCGCAACGAAATGGTGCAACGCTTTCTCGATATGTACGCGGCGGAATTCCGCCGCCCCGGGCGCGCCGACCAGCCCGGACTCTATCGCGAACAGCTGCAGACCATTCGCCGGGAAGCGATTCTCGCGATGGTGATGCGCATCGAATCCTCGCTTCCGACGCGATTGAAGGTGAGCGTGACGGTCGGCGGCAGGAAGCGCACCTCGAAATCCATCGCGAAATCCAAAAGTGGGAAGAAAACTTCGAAAGCCAGGCCGGCGAAAAGGGCCTCCATGGAACTGGGCATTCCCTTTCTCGACCTTTTTCGCGAGGAATTCTTCGTGGCCCTCGGGCAGGCTCTTGAATGGACCGACGACGACGCTGCGGCGTTCTGGCGCGACCTTGAGTTGTACGAACAGCTCGGCGCGCCGGCGGCGCGTGGCTCGGCGCGCTCCGCACGGACGCCCGCCTCAGGTCCTTTCGTCGATCGCGTTGGGCTGATCCTGGACGCTTCGCTGATGGAGCAGGCGCGGCGCGAGGCCGGGAAATTCCAAACAGAGCTGAACGCCGCGGCTGACCGCGTGCTGCAAAAGGTTTTTTCCCGCCATAGGGCAAACTAAACGGCCGCAAGCCCTGCCGCCGTCGCCCCTGGAGATATCAGGGCCGCGCTTCCAGGACGATATTGAAGGGAGTTTCGGCGGCGCGGCGCACGCGCGTAAACCCGGCCGAGCGAAGAACTTCGGAAAGCCTGGCCTCCCCAGCCTGCGCGCCAAGGCCCAGCCCCACTTCCTGAGACAGCGACGCTGGGGTACACAGCATGGTGGAAGCCGCGTAGAAGATGCGGCCGATAGGGTTCAGATTGTCCTCGAGCTTGTCGTTCGCGAATGGCTCGACGATCATCCATGTTCCATGCGGTGCGAGGGTTTCGCGAACGTGGCGAGCCGCGCCGGCTGGGTCGCCCATATCGTGCAGGCAATCGAAAAACGCCACGAAATCGTATTCTCCTCCGGGATAATCTTTTGCCTTTGCGACTTCGAACGTAACCCGGCCGGACACGCCAGCCTTTCTCGCGGCCTCTTTTGCCAGCTCGATGGACTCGGGATGGTAGTCGAAACCGATAAACGTGGACTTGGGATAGGCCTGGGCCATCAGTATCGTGGAAGTGCCTAAACCACAGCCCACATCCGCCACTTTCGCGCCCGCCTTGAGTTTCGCTTCTACGCCGTCGAGAGCCGGAATCCACTCGCTGATTAAGTGGGCGCGATAATTTGGGCGGAAAAAGCGCTCCGTGCCGAAGAACAGGCAGGAATCATGTTCGTGCCAGTACGCCATTTCCTTTGCGGAACGCGTCGGTGATCTTCGCTTCGTCCTTCATGCAGGCGGAGATGATGTGATAAGCGCCGGGCAGAAACACGGGGCTCATTTCATCGGCCAGCGCGAAGGCCTGTTCGGGAGGCAGGGTGTACTTCCCGGTGGCCGCGTCGTAGGCAACCAGTCCGCCGGCTGCCTGTGCGGCGAGCCATTCGCGGACGTAGCGCTCCGTGGTGCCGGTTTTTGCCGCGAGCTCGGCCGAGGTCATTGGCCCCGCTCCAGCCATTGCTTTGTACAGCCCAAGCTTGTCGCCGATGACGATGAGCGCCGCATTCATCGCGGCTCCCATTTCGCCGACGGCCTTCATTACGAATTCATGGAGCTTTGCTTCGTTTAGGGGCTGCTGGACGGGCGTGGACATGGAATTCCTCCCCAGATCGCGCAAATTTGGAGTTTACCCTGCATTGGCGCGAGTCTACCCGTGGCGATTTAGCAAGTCAATTGAGGCAATTCCGCCGATCCTGCGGCGGGTTTGCTATTCTCGCCATTGGTGGTCGACCTTTTTTACATACTCGTGATTGTCCAGATAGCAGTGGGAGCCTATTCGCTTTGGGACGGCTTCCAATGGCTCCAGCTCGCCCGCAAACGCCTGGCGTCTCACGCCGGGTTTTACGCGCCGCACGCGGCGGTGATTTGCCCCTGCAAAGGCAAGGAGCCTGGGCTTGAGGAAAATCTGGCGGCCCTTGCGAATTTCGATTATCCCAACTACGAAATTTACTTCGCGCTTGCGTCCAGCCTGGACCCCGCGCTCAAGTCCATCGAGCAGGTGAAGGCGGCCAGCCAGCACCCCGTTCACATTGTGATTACCGGCCCGCCCGAAGGCTGCAGCGAAAAGGTTTTCAACCTGCGCCGCACGGTGGAATCGCTTCCCGAAAACGTCGACGTGCTTGTCTTTACGGATTCCGATACGCGGCTGCCGCGAGGCTGGCTCAAAAAAATCATCGCGCCTCTGGAGGATGCCCGCATCGGCGCGACGACCGCCTACCGCTGGATCATACCGAGCGGCGCGATGGGATCGGGCGGCTTCGCAAGCGCGCTGGCTTCGGCCTGGAACGCGTCGGTGGCGACGCTTCTCGGCCGCGCGGGGGAAAATTTCTGCTGGGGCGGGGGCACCGCGATCCGGCGTCAAACCTTCGACGACGTCCAGGTGCTCGACGCCTGGCGCGGCGCCTCCAGCGACGATTTCGCCATGACCCAGGCCCTCGAACACTTCAGAAAGGCCATCGTCTTTTGCCCGGAGTGCCTGGCGCCCACCTTGCACCCCTGGACCGGAAAGAGCCTGCTGGAGTTCACAAACCGCCAGATGCTGATTACGCGCGTCTATTCGTTCAAGCGCTGGGCGCTGGGCGCCCTGGCGCACTGGGGATACTCGTTCACTCTGCTTTACGCGTTTGGGGTGATCTTGATCAGGATCATCGGCGGCGACACCTGGATCGAGCTTGCGCTGGTTACCCTGGTGATTCCGCTGCTCGCCGCGATGAAGGGCGCCTTGCGCACCGTGGCTGTCGACGAACTGTTGCCGCAGTGGCGAGGCCCGCTCAAAAAGTGGAACTGGGTGTGGATGGTGCTCGCGCCCTTCGTTTCATTCCTGTTTGCGTGGAATTTTATCGCCTCGCTGCTCACCAAACGCATCCGCTGGCGCGGGATTCGCTACGAGCTTGTATCGCCCACCACCACGCGCATCCTCAGCCGTTAAGAATGCCTTGCTCGCAAGTTGGCGGCAGCCGTTTCCGGTCACTTCAGCTCATATCCGCCGCTGGATATTGGGAAAGTCGAGCCACACCTTTACGCCGCAGAAGTGCGATCCTTCGGTGCAGATGGGCGTCGAGATTCCCGCGCGCAGGAAGCAAGGTGGGCCGAGGTAGCGGCCAAGTTCCGGGAAAGCCTCGCGCACCTGCTGCACCTCTTCGAGCGAAGACTGGTAGATTTCCTCCTGCGCGTTGAAGCACGTCCGCATCGTCCATTTGTGCAGCAGGTGAAGAAGCGAACCCGTTTCGACCAGGCGGATCGACTTGGCGTTGGGAAGCAGATACAGCGCGAACTCCGGCGCTACGCCGCGATCGAGCAGTTCATTCTTCGCAGTCCATGTCTCTTCCATGGCCTGCTGATAGATTTCGAGCGCACGCGGATTGTCGCGGATCAGCATGGGCGTGATGTAATCGGGCGAGCGCGTGTCGGCTAGAGTCAGCAGCGGGCGCGAGCCCGGAACCATGCGGTGGCGCTGATCCTGGCTGTCCGCCGTGTGGCTGATCTTTTTCGAGAAGGTGAAATTCGCGTGCTGCAGCGCGCGCATCATCGGCGCATGCACGCCCACGTTGAGCGTTTCGCGGCGATACGGGATTGCGCGCGGGGTTGAGCAGGCGGTCGAGCGCTTCTGTGTCCGTGCATTCCGCCGCCGTCAATCCCAGCACGGCTCGGTACGCTCCGGCCACGGTAGCTATCGTATTGCGGCGAATAATCGATCAGGCGCGACGTGAGCCCGCCCAGGCGCGCATCGAACTCCCGCGCGAAAGGCTTCTCCGTCACGCGGCTGGCTGCTGCCATTCCGGCAGCTCTTCCATCGGCTCGTTGTCGAAGCGATCGATAAATTGCGGATCGGCCTCGCGCACCCGCGCCACCATTTCGCCGATGATCTGCCGCGACTTCGGACGGCGTATCGCCGGCCGCCTGCATCCGCCACAGGCGGTACAGGACGATGCCGGAAACCGTGTGCACCATCGTGGTGAACGCCGCCACCGGCAACACGTACCGCGCCACTTCGATGGCCCGCTTCTCCGATTGCCGCTCGACTTTCTGTACGCGCTTGGTGTGCGACATCGGGCTGATGTGCCAGATGTCCGCCGAGAATCTCGCGCGCGTTGGGCGCGAGCAGCGTGGTGAGTTCGCGGTAATGGTCCCAGGCCGCGCGCGATCGCCTTTTCGTAAATGGCGCGCTCCGCCGGCCCGAAGTTCGGCGTATCCGCGGGCGGAACGTAGGCCTGCGCCCGATCGAGGCGCACGTAGCGTTGGCTCTGCTGCTCGGAGTTGTAGAAGGGGTGCGCGTGCAGGAACGACCACACGAATTGCCGGCTGACATTCTCCAGGCCAAATTCAAAATGCGCGTGCTGGTACACGGTGTGATGCCCGCCGAAAAACGTTCCCGAGCCAATCATCACGCGCTGTTTCTCGGTCACTTCCTCCGGATTCACGAGCCGCGGCGAATAGCACGTCCGCGCAGCCGCAATCGCGGAGTCAAACGAATGCGCGAAATAATTCCTCAGCGTGACGCGCGGAGCCGCGGTTTCCACCTGTGAGCCGGGCGAGTCCGGAATGGAAGACAATTGCGTGGCCATCTATTTCGAGATTGTACACCGCAAGTCAGGATTCAGTCGCACCTCGTAGCCCGTTAAGGATCTAAACCCAGCCACGAATGCCTCTTTACAGTGACGCTTAATTAGTTCTTTTCGATCTTTGTTCGTTCATCAGGCGGGACGTCCCAGATCGAATATGAGATTTGCAAGGTAGGCCCCAAGCTGTTTTTGGGATTTCGCGGGCTCGCCCCCTTCGGCAGCACAAAGTCAAACGGGATCTCTATGTGCCAACGTTTGCTGATGTCATTGATCGGAATACTGAAATTCATTTCCTTCCCCGGTTCAATCGTCCACGGAGAACCTACATCCGAAAAGGTCCCATACGGCATTTCGTAAGTTGTAGCTTTTGAGCCGGGTTCATCAGGAACCGCGACCACATTCTCTTGGATCATTGGTGGAGGGGTGGGAACGACTTCATACATTACAGACGCATCATCACTTGGGCTGTCAAGCGGGGGGCCATTGACGCGGAAAACTATCGGAATGCGGCAGTTATTCTTGAGATGAAGCCAAACACGAGCAGTGGGTTGTTGTCCATTCCTAGGCGTACCGAGTCCGATGTGATCGAATGCCACGTAAACAAACGGGAGATTGCTGTCGATCACGAATCCATTGCCCGTGCTGGTTTCTTGCGCTTGCAACGACATGCCTCCAGGGAGAAGAGTGCAAGCCCCTAAGTATCCCAATACCAGAAACACTCTTGTGAATCGCATAGTCGCTCGCGTCGCCATTATAAGACTCCGCTCGGTCGAAGGCTTTGGGAAGTGGAGCAAGGTCTGATTAACGCCCTTACCCGGACTGGTGAAGTGCTGGCGCGCGGTCGCTATCAGATCAAGCCACCGACGGCACCGATACCTCTACCGGAGCGGCAATTCGTAGATGCTGATGCTGAGCTTGGGAACCTTCAGCCGGCCGGGCATCCCGGTCAGCGGACTCTCCACGATGTCCACCATCAGCGGCTTGCCGGGCTCGTTGTCGGCGGTCAGGTCCGCGCCGGCGATTCGCCACAGCCGGCCCTTGTCCTGAACCGTCACGCCCTTGATGCGCGACATCGATCTGCTGCTCGGATTCGGTCGGGTTCACGATCGCCACGGTCAGGGACTTCCTGTCGGCGGTCAGCGCCGCCGCGGCATCCAGCGGATAGGTATCGCTGCCCGAGGAGACCCTGGCCTTGTCCACCCAGACCGTGCCCTTCACGTCGTGCTGCGGAGAATTGCCCGTCACCTCCACCGGAATGGTCCCGAAGTGGCGCCGGTACAGTTCGAACATCAGCCCGATCGGGCGCACCGTCGCATCGGTCTTGCTGATGGCGAGCAGTTGGGGCGCCGCGGTGTACGCCGAAATGATGAACATGTTCGAGTGCCGGAACATCTCCTGCATCGCCTGGGCGCAGGCGAGCGGCGCGAACATCGAATAGCCGGGGGCGCGCTGTCCGCGTTCTCCGATCCATTCGGAGACCCATTCATCGAGCGCGATCGGGTATCGATCCATGTCGAGAGTCGGGAAATCGCCGCTGGTACTCGCCCCAGGCCTCGATCACGGCGCGGACGCGCATTGGCAAGCTTCCGGGCGCGCGCAACCAGCGGCTCGTCCACCTTCACGTAGTCCTGCTTCTCGGCATCGAAGGCCATGTCCGCCATGGAGGGATAGATGTGTTCGGCGGCCGCGTCGAAGTAATCCGACGAGTGGGCCAGCAGCGCGCCGGTAAAGTCCGCCGGTCCGCCGAACGCGGCAACGTGCTTTCCGGTGATGGCGAGCGCCGCGTGGCTCTGGCTGGTCTCGACGGGCGACGCCCCGGACGTCACGAACTTGATGTTCGGGTCCACCCGCCGCATCGCCTGCGCGAACATGTTGTGCTTGATCCAGTACTGATCGGCGGACATGAAGCCCATTTGCTGACGGGTTCCACATCTCATTGCCGATGTTCCACCAGGTCACCTTGTAAGGCTCCGGATGGCCATTGGCGGCGCGCCACTTGCCCATCGGCGTGTTCACCGACCCGTTGACGTACTCCACCTCTTCGGCGGCCGAATGCGCGTCGCCGAAGCCGGCATTCACGCAGATGTACGGCTCCATGTTGAGCAGCTTGTTGAGGACCATGTACTCGTCGATCCCCAGGTCGTTCTGCTGCACCTCGTCCCAGGCGGGATTCAGGCGCGGGGGCCGCTTGTCGGGATCGCCGATGGAATCCCGCCAGTCCCAGGAGGAGACCATATTCCCGCCCGGCCAGCGGAACATCGTCGGCCCGATCTTCTTCATCTCCGCGATCAGATCGGCGCGATAGCCGTTCAGGTTGTCCGCCGGCATCAGCGACACGGCGCCGATGTGGAACGTCCCTTTGCCGGTTCCCACGATTTCCAGCCGCGCGTCGTCGCTGTCCGCCCCGGCCGTGAAGCTCAAGGGAAACTTGGCGTATTCGGCTCGCAGCGGCTTGATGGGGATGGTCTGCCGGTCGCCCGGATTGGGTCCCCAGACCAGGCTGACCTTCACTTCCGCCCCCGGATCGGCGGCCAGGATCACGCGGCCGGAGTACTTCCTCCCTTTTCGCAGCCCCAGGCCCGCCTGCTGGATCCCATGCGGCGTGGCGGCCTCCAGTTTCACCATGGGGCTGTGCTCACCCACGTAGACCTTCTGCCGGTCCATCACGACGAACTCGTCCGGGCCCACGGGCCTGCATCTGGGCGCCCTGGGCCTTGCTCCTGCGCCCCGGGGTAGGTTCGCGGTCCTTGCCGGAGTTCACCGGATTGAAGAACTTCCGGTCTCCGAGCATCTCGGCCCAAAAGCCGCCCTCGTTGTTGGTCTCATGAAGTTCGGTGAAAAACCCATACATGTAGGGAGAGATGGGCGCGCCCGTCTTGGTCGCGTCGACCGTCATCGTCACTTGTGGTGATTGTCGTGCCTGTGGAGCCTGAGGTGTTTGCTGCGCGCCCGCGTTGGAGGCAAGAAATCCGGCAGCCACCGCCGCCAGCAAAATTTTCAGCAATCGCTGTGTCCTCATGTATCGCCTCCTCGCTTCTCTTCTTCCCTGACGCCGGGATCGAGGCCCCAACCAAAACTGATTGGAGCCTCGTTCCCGCTGTAGAGCGAATCCCAGCCTGCCGCTCGTGGCGCCGGAAATCGGTTTAATGCATGGCAGCCTGTGAGGCCAGCGCGACCACTTCGCCGATGAAGACATCCGGCATGCCGTCGTAATAATTCTGGATGTCCCCCATCACTTCGCTCATTTGCGGATTGCTCATCGCGCTCTGCAACGCCGCCGCCGATTCGAAATACGCGGAGAAAATCACCTGGTACAGCGGCTTCGAACCGTCCGCCGTCGCGGTCACCTTCATCATCTCGACGCCCTTCAACCCGTGCGGACCCATGATGCGCGCCGAGAGCGGCACGTGTTTCGAGACGTAATAGTTCTCGTCGAACCGCACGCCATGCTTGTAGCAGACTTTCAAGACTGTCATCGCGTACCTCCAGGGGAAATTTTGATCTCGCTTACCGCCGGGGAACTTCAAGAATGCCTCCGAGCGTTGCAGCGCGCGGGGAGCCGCCCTTGGGAATCGCGGCGGGAGTATATCAGGAATCCGGGACCATGAAACGTTTCTTACGTAAGCGGAATAAGGAGCACTGATTTGTCAAGGTTTTATTGTCTGGCTGGTAAAAAAATTCCTTACCGCAGCTCGATCATCGTGACGCTCGCTTTGGGAAACGTATGCGCAAACGCCGAACCGCCGGCGGCCTCGTGGAAATCCCTGGGAACCACGGCTTCCGGGTTGGCGTCATCGTTGCCCGTGTAAATATCGGCGGCGGAGAGCAGCTTCCCGCTGGCGGAATGCAGCGTGAAGCCGTCCAGCTTGATGTTGGCGGCGATATCGCGATCCAGGCTGCGGTTGACGGCAAAAATCGTGATCACGTCTCCAGCCTGATTGCCCACCCCAACCACGTCGAGATACGGCACGCCCTCCACGTTCGGGCTGCGCGACGAGCCGTCGTGCACGTCGTAGCGAGCCACGTCCACCTTGGTCTTCAGAAGATTCGCAACCTCCGCGTTGGAGTACATGCGCAGCGCCCAATACGTGGGCACGCCGTAGGTAATTCCTCGCTTCTCCCACAGCCGGCCAAACTCGACGGCGCCCGTGAGATCGGAGATCGGCGCGATGTCCGCCGCGCGGATCAGCATGTTCAGCATCCCCGCTTCATAAACGGCGCCGCCCATGTTGCGGTACTCGGGAATGTGCGGCGCGGGATAATCGGGAGGCGACGGGGCGAAAGGCGCCCGAAATAAATTCTCCGTGAACGCCAGTTTCACGTCTTTCATTCTCGGGTCCGCGTCGATTTGCTGCTTCATTTCGCGCAACATTCGCTCGATGCCCACAGGAACCGCGAACATCGCTTCCGCGAGGAACTCCGGCGACGCATCCGGCTTGCGCACGCGCCCCGCGTCCACCACCAGGTGCGTCGAGAGGTATTCGTAGAATCCCGGACCGAGCGACAATTGCGCCGCGTTCCAGTCGCGGTACCGGTCCGGATCCTGGCCCGTCGCAATGAGTTTCGCGCGCGGGTCGGCCTTGCGAATCGCCTCGCTGAACTGCCTGCGTGCGCGCCGCCACATCTTCCTGCGTCGGGTAGCCGATCTGGCCCAGGCCCCACAGTTCGTTGCCCAGTTCCCAGACGAGGCCCGCCCGATTTGTCGCCCCAGCGCGCGTTGACGTACTTCACCCAGTCGACCGCTTCTTCCACCGTGCCGCTGCCCATGTTGAGGCAGATCTGCGGCTGCGCGCCAACCAGTTGCGCGAAGCGCAGAAACTCATCGGTCCCGAACTGGTTGTATTCCGGCTGGCCCCAGGCCACGTTCAGCATGCTCACGCGCTTGTCCATCGGGCCGACGCCGTCGCGCCAGTGGTAGCCGGAGATGAAGTTCCCGCCAAAGCGCAGCAGCGGCATTTTGAGCGCCTTGGCCATCGCGATCGCTTCGGGATTCAATCCGTCCACGTTGTCGGCGGGATAGAGCAGCGCCTGATCGATCAGCACGCGGGCGTCGCCGCTCACGGCCACCGCGAAATCCGCCGGCTCGCGCGAGGCAAGCTGTCCGTTCGGAAGTTCCAGTGAGTACTCGTATCGCTTCCAGCCCTGCGCCGTCAGGTCGATGGCTGTTTTCGCGAGCACGTCGTCCGGATGATTGCGCCGCCTCAGCGAGAGTTCGATCCGCTTCTCGCCGCTCACCGGCTTCACCCAGATGCTGCCGGCGTAGCGGAGTTCGCGATGCACCGGCGGATAGATCGCCTGCCGCACGCCGGTCTGCTTGCCGGGCAGCCCCATCATCAAAAGCGAGAGGGACGAGTTGGCCGCGTCTCCCCAGCTCGGTTCGAAGCGCTTCCCCTGCGGATAGAGAGACTCCCAGGGGATCGGCAGTCCCAGTCCTGGACGATTCGCTGAATTCGGGCCGCCCTTGGACCATGTGCACCATGGCGTCCGCGCTCCACAGGTTCTGCTCGAAGCTGGGGTTCTCCACCAACTGCGCCCAGATGCCTCCGCCGTAGATGGCGCTGCGCAGAGGCTCCATGAAGCCGCCGAATATCGTCCGCGGAACCGGCGTGAACCACCTTGCGAGCGTCGATTTCGATGGTGGCATCCTGCTGCGCCAACACCGACGGGCTGCCGAGGAGGCTGCCGAGGAGGTTGCCGAGAAAGTTGCCGAGTGGCCTGCCCAAGAGATTGCCGAGGGGGTTGCCGAGAAAGTTCCCAAGCGGACCGCCGAGCGGGTTGCAGAGAAGGTTGCCGAGCAGCATGGCCAGAAGGATGGAGCGCAGCATGACCAGCGCGCCGCAACCAGCTCCTGTAAGGAACTTCTTCGCCATTTTCTTGCGGATCGTTTGTGGATTCACAGGCGGGTTACCCGAGTTTCAATTCAGCCTCGGCTGTGCATGGTACGCTGCATTTTGCGGGCGGCACAATAAATTTGCGTACTGCCATCGCCACAACGGCTCAGGGGCACTTGAAGGTGTGAAATAAACTCGGGGTGATCGCAGAGAGCGCGCGGCTGGACGAGTCGTACACTCCGATCCCGCTAAACCACTTCCTGTCAAATTGGAAGGCTCAAGATGAACGATGAGCGAAAGAACGATCAGCAAAATAAGGATCAGCGAAAGAACGAGCAGCAAGAGAACCAGCAGTATTCCGGAGTGCGGGATCAAGAGATCCGTGCCGCGCTGGATCGCCATTGGGCGGCGTCCGATGCCAGCGATTTTGAAGCGGAGCACCTCATCTATCACGAGGACGCCGTCCTGGACTACCCGCAGTCCGGCGAGCGAACTCGCGGCCGGCGCAACATACAGGGCCAGCGCGCCAGCCAGCCGAGCAAAAAGCGGTTTACCGTGCGGCGAATCGTTGGCGGCGGGGATCTTTGGGTCACCGAATTCATCCTGGCGTATGACGGCAAGCCGTCCTACACCGTGAGCATCATGGAGTTCAGGGGCGACAAGGTTGCGCGCGAGACACAGTACTTCGCGGATCCATTCCCGGCTCCCGCCTGGCGCGCTCAATGGGTCGAACGGATGGACGCATAATCTCGAGGCGCGGGAATTCCCTAAAGACCCCGCCGTTTGTTGCCTGCTGCCGCTACTCCGCCGAGAGGATGGGCGCCCACAGCGGGCAGAAATGCCCGGCCGCGAAGGTGGTGAACGGAGCCGGCGTCGAGGAAGGCAGCAGCTCCTGCACCTCGTGCGAACCGTTGAAGACGGGCCAGGGCGGCACGCTGGTGCCGGTGTTCGGATCGAGGCTGGCCACGAAATTCCCCACATAGCTCTGGATGGTCGCGGACAGGGTCAGCTCGTCGCCAACGAGCGCGCCCGTCTGGGAGACAGTGAATAGGAACGGCAGGTCCGACGCGTGTTCCGACGCGGTGGGATATCCGTACTGATCGTTCGGCTTTACCGTGACGGCCGGTTCGACCGTCGACGGCGGCGCGTCCGGATCATTGAACTCGTAGGCGTAGACCGTCACGAAATTCGTAAAATCGCGGTTCGCGTCGTAGGCATTGCAGGCGAATTGATAGTCGGTCTGGATCTGCGCCAGGCCTTCGTCCGCGCTGGGCGCGCTGGAAGCAAGATACATGTCCGGGAAATTCGTCAGCGGGTATGTGACGGTGGCGAGCTGCGCATCGAAGGCCGGCGTGTTCTCCGAGGCCGGCAGATGAAGCCCTGTTAGATAGAGATTGATCTCCTGTGGGTAGGTGCAGGCCGCGCCGCCACAATACGAGTTGGCGTGCGAGAGATCGTAATTGGCAGGGCCGCCGGCGTTAACGATAGCCGTTAAGGAAGCTTCGAGCGGGACCTCCTGCGGCTCGAAATAGCGGCCCTCGTTCAGATTGCTGCCTTGCAGCACCGGCACCTGGTTGAACTCGCCGCTCGCGAAGGCGCTCTTCTGGGAGCGCGGCGCCACGAGCGTGCCGTAATTGGGCGGGATGGCCATCGGGAACTGCGCTGCCTCCACGCTGATCAGGGTCGAGACCGAGGCGCCGCGCAGGCAGGTGAGAACGTCATGCCGCGCGCTGCCTGAAGTCAGGCTCGAACAAGTGATCCCGTCGACGACGCCCGTGCCGGCCAGAACCTGATCGACGTATGGGTCGCCGAACTGGGTTTCCGAATCGGCCTGCGACGCGAGAGAGTGCAGATGGAAGGCGCCGCTGGCGATGAAGGCGGCGCGGAACAGGCCCGCGCCGGTTGTGGTCGAGGTCAGATTGAGAAGCACGCTGTCGCCGCCCGCGGATTCGCCGCCGATCGTCACCCGCGTCGGATCGCCGCCGAAACGGGCGATATGGTTCTTCACCCAGCGCATCGCGAATTGCTGGTCCATCAGTCCGTAATCGCCGGCATCGCCGGGATTCTGGAATTCGTTGCCGGCGCGCGCGCGCACTGCCCGCTGCGCCAGCCAGCCGAGCTCGCCGAGGCGGTAGTTGAAGGTGACGACCACGATGTTGTTCGCGGCGACGAGGTTCGAAGCGTCGTAGATGGCGCCGCTGCCATTCTCAAACCCGCCGCCGTGGATCCAGAAAAACACCGGCAATTTCGACGTCGGCGTCGCGGAAGCCGGAGTGAAGACATTGAGGGAAAGGCAATCCTCGGATTGCGACAGGGTGACTCCGTGCACGGCGATGGTCACCGGCTGGGGGCAGACCGCGACATCGCTGACGCTCGAGGCATCGAAGGGATTGCTCAGCGGCCCCGGATCATGCGGCGGCTTCCATCGCTCTGCCGTGGCGTACGGAATACCGTAATAGATATCGACTGACGAACTGATCGTCGAGACGCCTCCGTCGATCGTGACGCCATTGACGGTGACGGTCGGGCCCGCCAGCGCAGGGGGCGCGACCAAAGCGGCGCACAGCAGGGCGGCTGTGCCGAAGATTCGGGAACTCATGGTCGGGCTTCTCCTCATTTGAGGTTGCATTCGAGGTTGCATGGCCCGTGGATCATACCGCAGGGTCCCTTAACGACAAGTGAAAAGTAGAGTACTAGCAGCAGCTGCCCTCCAGGCTCTGCGCCTGCCCGGCAGACCCGCCGCAGAGGGGCCACCCGGCGGGTGCTCCCGGTTAGGGCGGAGGCCGCTTTTCCCGGGAGCGCCAATCTCCCGATTGGCGGGGGGTAACAGCGACGCGGACAGGCACACCCCCGGCACGGGAATCCCGGTGCCGCAAATCCGAAAGGGAATTGAAGAAGCTACTTCTTGGCGTTGGCGACGGACGCCGCTTTATCGGCGTATTTCTTCTGGAAGCGCTCGACGCGGCCCGCGGTATCCACCAGTTTCTGCTTGCCCGTGAAGAACGGGTGGCAGTTGGAGCAGATTTCCACGCGGATTAACTGGCCCTTGAAGGTGGAGCGGGTTTCAAACGTGTTGCCGCAGGCGCAATGTACCGTCACCTGATGGTAATCGGGATGGATTCCTTCTTTCATGTGAGACCCCTTTCGCCGGCCGTTCTGCGCGATCTGGGAACGAGCACACTGAATCGCGTCGCTAGGTCAGGCGGAAAAACAAGTATAGCCTAAAACCGGAGGCTCTTCCACCGCAGGAACCGTCAGAAGCCGAAGAGGAGCGGCAAGCCCAGCTTCGAGGCATAGTTCGGGCGATAGCGTTCCGTGCTGTAGAGCTTTTGGGTATCGACGCGACGCGGCGGAAGCGGCGTTTCCGAGAGGCGCGTGTGGGCGTAAACGCCGTCCAGGATTCCCACCATTCTGCCGGTGGTGCCTTCGCGAATCAGATCGACGGCGATATTCCCAAAAGTGGTGCCGACGATGTGGTCGATCGCATCGGGTTCCCCGCCGCGCAAGTCGTAGGTCAGGTCGCTGGCGATGGTTTCTTCGCCGGTGCGTTTCTCGATCTCGCCGGCCAGTGCGTGCCCGATATCCACTTTCTTGCGGTGCCCGAAGGCGTCCGCCTCGCCCGTTTCCTGCACCTCGCGCTCCTTCCACACGGCGCCCTCCGAGACCACCACGAGCGAATAGCCGCTGGGATTGTTCCGCTTGTCCTCCAGCAACAGGCTGATCGCGCGGTCCAGCTCGAACGGATACTCGGGGATCAGGCAGCGGGCCCCGGTCACGTACGCGGTGTAGAGGGCCGTAAAGCCGGCGTCGCGACCAAAGATGCGGAAGATGCCGATGCGTTCGTGGGAGCCGATGGTGGTCCGCTGGCGCGTGATCGCGTCGGCCGCCCGGGTGATCGCCGTCGAGAAGCCGATGCAATACTCGGTGCCCTGAACGTCGTTATCCATCGTCTTGGGCACGCCGATCACGGGAAAGCCGTTCGCGGTGAGGATCGAGGCGAAGCTGAGCGTGTCGTCTCCGCCGATGGCGATCAGGCAGTCGATGCCCAGCGCCTTGAGATTCTCGATCACCACCGGTGTGAAATCGTAATACTTGCCGTCGAAGCGAAGCTTTTTCAGGCGCTCGGGCGAGAAGTTTTCGGGAATTTTCGATTCGGCCATGCGCCGAGGATTGGTGCGGGAGGTGTGCAGGATGGTGCCTCCGGTGCGATCGATCCAGAGAGTGTTCCTGCGCGTAAGGGCGCACGTATGGGCCGGGTCGGCAAGATCATCAGGATTCAGGTGGGTGAGGCCTTTCCAGCCCCTGCGAATGCCGGTCACCTCGATTCCAAATTCGCTCGCGCGGTACACCGCGGCCTTGATCACCGAATTCAGTCCCGGAACGTCGCCGCCGCCGGTGAGAATCCCGATTCTTTTCGCTGCAGCCATCTTTCACCGCCATATTGTTGAGTTTTCAGCCAGATGATCCTAGCAATCCGGCCGCGGAAATGGAAATCCAACGATCAAATCCAAACCAGCAGAAGGAGTCTATCCACGCGGTTTATAACCACGCAAGGACCCGCGTCTTCCCCGGGATCTTACTTATGGCGAATGCTTTTTTGTTCCTGGTATTCCCGCGAGGTCAGCCAGATGATCAGCACATCAAACACGGTGATCAGTAGCAGCGTCACGGAATGGGTGTGCAGGAATCGATGCACCTGATACACGGAGAACAGCCCGAAGACAACCATGGTGAGGGGGTAGGCCCAGAGCGCATCGAACCACAGCGCCGCGACGAGCAGCGCTTTGATGAGCCCGTGCGCCAGCAGATACAGGGATGCGAAATGCTTTCCTCCGTACGCGAGGTGCTGCGTCGCCTGATACAAGTGGCGGGTAATGAATTCGTGGCGGTCGAAGGGAAGATCGGTCTCGAGGAACTTGAGCGCGATCCGATTCAGCTCGGAGGGCTTGATGGACCAAAGCACGATGCCGCCGATGGCCTCGAGAACGCCGTCGATGCCTTTTAGAGTGATACCGGCTCGAAAGCTCTCATGCAGCAGCAGGCTGGCGCGGCTCTTAGTTGGATGCGGGATTACTGCGGCGGAGTGAATGGCTTGAGCTCCTCTGTGAAGTGTACGCTGAGTCTGGCTACGATTCTTCGATCAAGGCTAATTGCTCAAGAAAGTGTTCGCGAAGGCCCGCAGGCAGCCCTTCGTGCCGCAACGCACGTTGGACGACGAGCAGGTGGTCGCGAGCGCCGGTGTACGCGCGATTGAGTTCGAGTACGGAGATGCGACCCTCATCTTCTTTGATGCGCTCAACCGGGTCGCCGCTCGCCACAAAGCCTTCTTCCAGCACGGAGAAGTAAACGCCCGACCGGTTGCTCTGCAGGAAGCGCTTCACCATGTCGTCGCGGCCGAGGCGTAAGCCGAGTTTGTAGCAGGGGAAGCGCGGCTGCGTGACCACCAGCGTAGCCTGGCCAAAGCGGAAGTGGTCTCCGAGGCAGGCTTTCCCTTCTTTCAATCCTTCCACGGTGAGGTTTTCGCCGAAGGCTCCCCATGGTAAGTCCAGTTCGGGCAGTTCCTTCCGCCAGGCTTCATAATGCTCGGCTGGATAGGCATAGACGGCTTTCGACCGGCCGCCGTGGTTTTCCAGATCGGCTTGGCCATCGCCGTCGAGATTGAGCCGCCGCAGCATGACGGGGCCCTCCACGGGCGATTTGAAGATCCCGGTGACGACCTCGAGGTCTTTCCAGAGCACCTTGCGTGGCTGGCCCACGTTGACCGAAACGATCTTCATCACGAGCTTCCCTGGGAATTTGGAGAAATCTGGCCAGCTTTACACCCGGCAATCGAGCACGGCGGCCCCGTTGATGCGATCGCTCTTCAGATCGTTGAGGGCGCGGTTGGCCTCGCGCAACGGAAACACGGTCACTTGCGTGTGGATCGGAATTTCCGCGGCCACGCGCAGGAAGTCTTCGCCGTCCTGGCGGGTGTTGTTGGCCACGCTGCGAATCATGCGCTCCTGGTAGAGCAAATCGTAATTAAAAGATGGAATGGGACTCATATGAATTCCGCCGAGAACGAGGACGCCGCCTTTCTTGAGGGCTTTCAGGGCTGGGGGGACCAGCTCACCCGCGGGAGCAAAGACGATCGCGGCGTCGAGCTTCGCGGGGGGTTCGTCGGTAGCTTCACCGGCCCAGACGGCCCCGAGCTGGAGGGCGAGCTGCTGATGCTTCGCGCCACGGGTGGCCGCATAGACTTCGATATCCCAGTGACGCGCGACCTGGATGGCCACGTGCGCGGCCGCCCCGAAGCCATAGAAGGCGAGCTTGCCGCCGCGCTGCATTCCAGTGAGGCGAAGCGACCGAAAACCGATGATCCCCGCGCACAGAAGCGGGGCGGCCTGCTGGTCGTGAAACGACTCGGGGATCGCGTAGACGAATTTTTCGGGCGCGACAGCGTATTCGGCATAGCCTCCGTCGACGGTATAGCCGGTAAAAGTGGGGCTGTCGCAGAGGTTTTCCTTGCCGGAGCGGCAATACTCGCAGGTCTGATCCGTGCTGTGCAGCCACGGAATGCCTACGCGCGAGCCGAGCGGGAAGCGGCGCGCACCTTCGCCAAGTTTTTCGACAATCCCGACCACTTGATGCCCGGGGATTACGGGCGATTTGCGCGGCGGAAGCTCCCCTTCCACTACATGCAGGTCGGTGCGGCATACCCCGCAAGCGTGCACGCGCAGGAGCACTTCGCCCGGCTCAGGATCGGGGCAGGGCACGTCAAGGAAAGCGAGGGGGTTGGTGTCGACCGGCGCCGGGGAACGCAGCACGCATGCCTTCATCTTTTCACCACATTATCGGGCAAGACGATCGTACCCGAGCAAGTTCGGTCCGCACAGCAAACGTCCATTCGTTGTGGATGCGGCGTGGAATTGCTTAGACTCAAGCGAAAGCCAATCGCCGGCCACCGCTTTTGAGGTTGCAAGAGCCGGGCCAGCTATAATAACCCTTTTCTCCTGGGGGATTGACCATGGCAAAGAGGTTCAAGGATCTCACCGAGCGGGAGATCCTCGCGGTGGGCATTCAACTCGAAGAAGAGGATAGCCGCGTCTACGGGGATTTCGCCGAAGGGCTGCGGGAGTCCTATCCGGCTACCGCCAAGATCTTCGAGGAAATGCAGGCCGAGGAGTCGCGGCATCGCCAGGCGCTGATCGACATGCACCGCAAACGTTTTGGCGAGCACATCCCGCTGATCCGCCGCCAGGACGTGAAAGGCTTCATCGAGCGCCGGCCGGTTTGGCTGGTGCGCCCGCTCGGGATCAAGGCGGTCCGGAAGCAGGTGGAAGAGATGGAGCTTGAAACGCGGCGCTTCTACGAACAGGCTCTGCACCAGGTATCCGACGCCGCCACCCGGAAACTGCTGGGCGATTTGGCGGAAATCGAGCGGCAGCATTCCGAGTTCGCCGAATCGCTGGAAGAAAAGCATCTCGATGAGGGCGCGCGCACGGAAGAAGAGAAGGCCGGGAAGCGGGTTTTCATGCTGCAGATCATTCAACCCGGGCTGGCAGGGCTGATGGACGGCTCCGTTTCGACCCTGGCTCCGATTTTCGCAGCGGCGTTCGCGACGCATCAGACGCACGATGCGTTCCTCGTCGGCGCCGCCGCTTCCCTCGGGGCGGGTATCTCGATGGCATTTGCCGAGGCGCTCTCCGATGACGGGACGCTGACAGGCCGCGGAAGGCCCGTGACCCGGGGACTGGTTACCGGAGCGATGACAGCCGCCGGTGGATTTGGCCACACGCTGCCGTTCCTGATCCGGAACTTCCACGTGGCATTTGCGGCAGCCATGGTTGTGGTCGCAATCGAACTCGCCGCCATCAGCTGGGTGCGGCATCGCTACATGGATACACCGCTGCTTTCGTCAACCTTTCAGGTGGTGGTGGGGGGAGTGCTGGTATTTGTGGTGGGAATTCTGATTGGCAGCTCTTGATCCGCCGCGACGGCAGGAGATTCGCGATCGGTGACGGCGGGAATTTTCGCGTTCCAATGCAAATTTGTGCGATTCCCGATGGACTTGCGCTCATAGATTACGTATAAGGTAAGCCATGCCTACGGGCAAATCCTGAGACGGAGAGAACAATGGCAAAAAAAGCCAAGAAGCCAGCTAAGAAAGCAGCCAAGGGCAAGTAGCAGGTCTACTCTCTAGAAAGTCGGCCGAAGCAGAGTCGACGGAACAAAGATACTTCAGGCTGTACCGAAGGCTGTCGCTCCATAGCGGCAGCCTTTTGTTTTGCGGAGCGCTTTTTTCAGCCGGTTTGACCGGGTTGCCAGCGTCGCCTAGAATCGAGAATTGCGCGGATCGGAAATTCCGCAACCTACGGGACGTTCATGTTTGAAACACTAACCGACAAGCTGCAGCGCGCGTTCAAGAACCTCCGCGGCCAGGGAAAACTCACCGAGGAGCATCTGGACGCGGCGCTCGGCGAGATTCGCGAGTCGCTGCTCGACGCCGACGTGAATCTGGGCGTGGCGGAGGAGTTCATAGCGCACGTCCGGGCGAAGGCGCTCGGCTCGGAAGTGCTGCTGCAGCTTTCGCCCGATCAGCAAGTGGTCAAGATTGTGCGCGACGAGCTGGGAGAACTGCTGGGACGCGAGGCGCGGCCGCAATTTGCGTCCCGTCCGCCTTCTGTCTGGCTGATTTGCGGGCTGCAAGGCTCGGGCAAGACGACGTCGACGGGTAAGTTGGGCAAATGGCTGGGAGAGCATGGCCATCGCCCCATTGTGGTTTCGACGGACGTATACCGCCCGGCCGCCCGCGAACAGCTCGCGCAGGTGGCCAAGGCGACAGGGACGCCGATCTGGCCGGGTGCGGGCACCGACAAGCCGCTGGAGATCGTTCGCGGCGCGACGCGCGAGGCGAAGCTTGCGGCGTGCGACGTGATCCTGGTGGACACCGCGGGCCGGCTGCACATCGACGACGAACTGATGAACGAGCTTTCGCAGCTCAAGCGCGAACTCAATCCCTCGGAAATCCTGTTCGTCGCCGACGCCATGATCGGGCAGGACGCCGTGCGTTCGGCCGGGGAGTTTCACAAGCGCCTCGGCATCACGGGCGTGATCCTCACGAAGCTGGACGGCGACGCGCGCGGCGGCGCGGCGCTTTCGATCCGCAAGGTAACCGGGGCGCCGGTGAAATTCGTGGGCGTGGGCGAAAAATACGACGCGCTCGAGCCTTTTCTGCCCGACCGCATCGTGTCGCGCATTCTGGGCATGGGCGACGTGCTCGGCTTGATCGAAAAGGCCGAGAAGACCATCGACGTCAAGAAGGCGCGCGAACTCGAGCGCAAGATGCGTGAAGATGACTTCACGCTGCACGATTTTCGCGATCAGCTGCAGCAGATCCGCAAGATGGGCTCGATCGAACAGTTGATGGGGATGCTGCCGAAAGTCGGGCCGTTTGCGAAAATTCCCAAGGACGCGCACGTGGACGAGAAGCAGCTGAAGTCCATCGAGGCGATCATCAATTCCATGACCGCTTCGGAGCGGTCCGACGCCAACCTGATCGACGGCAAGCGGCGCAAGCGCATCGCGCGCGGCAGCGGCACGTCCGTGCAGGAAGTGAACCAGGTGCTCAAGCAGTACGCCGACATGCGGCGCATGATGAAGCAGTACGGCAGCATGACGAAGATGAAGATGCGCGGCCTGGGCAAATTTGCGGGACTCAAATAGGGTCCGTGAGGGTGGACGATCGTGCCGATCATCGTCGATAACACGCTGAACCAGATTCGCTCGATCGCCATGGGCGGGGATCGCCGCGCCGAAAAGGCGAAACGACTGGCGGAGCTGGTGCGCAAGCTGGGCGACTATCGCTGGGTGGGCGTCTACGACGTGGGCGCGGAAACCGTGGACGCCATCGCCTGGAGCGGCGCAGGCGCTCCCGAGAATTCATCCTTCCCGGTGAGCCAGGGATTGACCGGCGCGGCGATTGCGGAGAAGCGCGCGGTGATTGCGGGCGATGTGCGAAACGAGCCCCGCTACCTGAGTACCTTTGGCAGCACCCTTTCGGAGATTATCGTGCCAGTGCTGTCTCCAGGAGGCGGCCCGGTGATAGGAACGGTGGATGTGGAAAGCGATCAGCTCAACCATTTTTCTTCCCGCGACCAGCAGATGATTGAACGTTGTGCTGAGGCGGCACTGCCGCTTTGGCTGCTGCGATAGGCACCTGTCCTCCTGCGGGTGGTTTCCTAATCTGGGAAGAGCAAAGGCTCGCGGAAAAAGCACCGCGAGCTGGAGGCGCTGCGGGCCGACGCTTATGTCGTAGCTAAAGCTACGACCCACAAAGATGCGACCCTTTATCTCCCCCGGCGGCTGGTCAACGCGCTGACCGGGAACTCGCCCTCGCCCCCTGGAGATAGCGATAGGTGAATGGGGCGGGGATCGGTATAATGGGGGGATTCGACTTAGGAGGAATTGCTAGTGTTAATGATTCGGCTGTCGCGGTTTGGCAAGAAGAAGCATCCATTTTATCGCGTGGTGGTGACGGAGAAGACGCGTCCGCGCAACGGCCGTTTTGTCGAGATCGTCGGCACGTACGACCCTCAGAAGAAGCCCGCGCTCGTGGATTTCAAGAGCGAGCGGGTGGAATACTGGCTGAGCAAGGGCGCTCAGCCGAGCGATACGGTTCGCAGCCTGCTTCGCAAGCCCAAGGCAGTTCCAGCGCAACCCTAACCCTCCCTCCGGCGTCCTACCATTGTAGGTGGAGTTCATATGTTCATACCTCTTGTACACGCTCGAGTGAATTCTTCCGCCGGGCACGTCAAGCTGTGGGGGAAACGCCATGAAGGAACTCGTCGAGGCAATTGCCAAGGCTCTTGTAGATCATCCCGAACAAGTGCAGGTCCACGCAGTGGATGGTGAGCAAGTAACCGTGCTGGAATTGAAGGTGGCTCCGGATGATTTGGGAAAAGTGATTGGGCGGCAGGGACGCACCGCGAAATCGATCCGCACGCTGCTGGGGGCCGCGGGAATGAAATTGAGGAAGCGTTTTACGCTGGAAATCCTCGAATAGAGTGGCCGCGCAAGAATCCGCAAACATCACTGTGGCGCGCATCCTGCGTCCACACGGACGGCGCGGAGAAGTGGCCGCCGAAATCCTCACCGATTTTCCCGAACGATCTCAAGACCCTGGCAGAAAGTGGAATTGTGGGATGGCCGCTCGGAGCCGCGCGCACGCGCATGTGCGCGCTGCTGGCTGAGCCAAAGCCGCGGCGGCCAGGCGATCTTTCATTTCGAAGGCTCCGACTCGATCTCCGACGCGGAAAAGCTCGTGGGCCTCGAAGTGCAGATTCCGTTCGCCGACCGCATGCAGCTTTCCTCGGGGAACTACTATGTGACGGATCTCATCGGGTGCGAAGTGCGCGAGAAGGATGGCGCCTGCAATCGGGCGCGGTTGCGGATGTGCAATTTCCCGGCGAGGGTGTCGCGGGAACTCCCATTCTCGTGATTGATTCTACCCAGGGTGAGTTGCTCATCCCCCTGGCGCAGGAGATTTGCGTTCACGTCGATACCGGCGCGCGGCGCATCGAAGTGGTGCTTCCCGAAGGCCTGCGCGAACTGAATCGCGAGTGACTGGCCTCGGTGGCCCTGCTCCTTCCGTGCTAAAGCGCAATTCGTAACCCGCCAATCTTGAGATTGGCGTTCCGGGTTTGCGCTACTATCGTGCGATGCGTTTTGACCTGATTACCATCTTTCCGGAGTTCTTCAACGGGCCGCTCGATTACGGCATCGTGCGGCGCGCGCGCGAATCGCGGCCTGATCGAAACGCACATCCACGATCTGCGCGATTTTACGCACGACCGGCATCGCACGGTGGACGACCGCCCATTCGGCGGCGGCGAGGGCATGGTGATGAAGCCGGAGCCGCTGTTCGCGGCGGTCGAATCGCTGACCGGCGGCGAAGGAGCGAAGCCGGCGACGGGCACCGCCATCGTTCTGCTTTCGGCGTCCGGCAAGCTGTTCCGGCAGGAAACGGCGCGGCGATTTGCGAAGCTCGAGCGAATCGTGCTGCTGTGCGGCCGCTACGAAGGCGTGGACGAGCGCGTGGCCGAGCATCTGGCGACCGACGAGATGTGCGTCGGCGATTTCGTGCTTTCCGGCGGGGAACTGCCCGCGGCGATGATCATCGACGCCGTGACGCGGCTGATCCCCGGCGCTCTGGGCAATGAGGACTCCGCCGTGAACGAATCCTTCAGCGACGGGATGGGCGACTGAAGTCCCGACAGCCGCGCGCGTCTCGACACGCGCCGCCGGCCATTCATTGCTGGATTTCCCGCATTACACGCGGCCGCCGTCGTTTCGCGGATGGGACGTTCCGGAAGTGCTGCTGGGCGGAAACCACGAAGAAATCCGCCGCTGGCGCCGCCAGAAGGCGCTGGAAAAGACATTGCGCAACCGCCCGGATTTGCTGAATGGTGAGCCAGCGGCGAGCGGATAAACCCAGGCGGTTGTTGAGGGATGCACGAGGTACGTAGTTTCGCCTAGTCATCCTGGACGATTTCGCTATACTTTGGTTTCGTGCGTTGTGCTGGCCCCACCTGAGCGGGTCTGCCTGGAATAAGCGAAATGAAACCGATTATTGCAAAAGTGCAGCAGTCACAACTCCGCAAAGACCATCCCGCGTTCCGTCCGGGCGACACGATCCGCGTGAATGTCCGGCTGAAAGAAGGCGAGGGCGACAAGGAACGCATTCAGGCGTTTGAGGGCGTGGTGATGAGCCGCCGCGGCGAGCTTCTGGGACAGAGCTTTACGGTGCGCCGCGTGAGCTTCGGGATCGGCGTCGAGCGCATTTTCCCGACACATTCGCCGATGATCAGCTCGATTGAACTGGTTCGCCAGGGCAGCGTGCGCCGCGCCAAGCTGAATTACCTGCGCGGGCGCAAGGGCAAGGCGGCGCGCATCAAGCGCGTCGAGAGGGCCGAGAGTCGGCTCCGGTTCCCGCGACGACAGCGACAGAGTAACCGACCGCTCAGTTTCGCCACATCATAAGGCCCGCTTCGAGAGTTTCGGAGCGGGCTTTTTCTTTTTGTACAGTATTTCGGGGGTATTTGGGCGGAGATTTTCGCGCAACGATCGATTCATGCGTGGATATCCATCGCACGCAGTGTGCTAGAATCCCGCGCCGATGGGACGGCTCTGCTGTACTCGATACGAGCGCGAAGCGCGCCAGCGTGGCTGGCTGCGAATCGCCGGTCTTGATGAAGCGGGGCGCGGATCGCTCTTCGGCCCGGTGGTCGCGAGCGCGGTGATTCTCAACCCCAAGCGGCGCATCGTCGGGCTCGACGACTCGAAGAAGCTGCCTCCCGAGCGCCGCCGCGAGCTTGCCGAGCGCATCCGCGATCACGCGCTTGCCTGGGCCACCGCGGAAATCGACGCCAGCCGCATCGACGCGTGGAACATCTACCAGGCCAGCCGGCAGGCCATGGTGGCGGCCATCTCGCAGCTGAATCCCCTGCCCGATTACCTGCTTCTGGACGCCATCGAGCTCGATCTGCCCATCGAGCAGAAGGCGCTGATCCACGGCGACGCGCGGTCGGTTTCCATCGCCGCCGCTTCCATCCTGGCGAAGGTCGAGCGCGACCGGCGGATGGAAGAGTTCGACCAGCTTTATCCTCAATACGGCCTGGCGCAGCACAAAGGCTATGGCACGCCGGAGCATCTGGAGGCGCTGCGGGTGCACGGGCCGACGCCGCTGCACCGATTTTCCTATGCCCCGGTGCGAGAATCGCGCTGCTGGGCGGCCGGAGCGGTGCAGAATCCCCTGCCGCTCGATCTTGCTGGCCTTGCCATCAGCAGAAGGCGCTTAAAGCGTTTCAAAGAGGGCTTTCGCCCTGTTATCCCCTTCCTCACCTTGCCCCTTGCGGTTCGTTGACTTGAGTTTCTCGCGTGCTAACCTTTTACTTTGAGCTCCACGCACCACCCCAGCGAAGCCGAGCTCGGAACGCACGAACTCACACATGGCCTTCAATAAAAGCAAAGCGCTTGAAAGCGCTCTGAAGTTTTTGAACCAAGGCAAGGTCAACCAGGCCATCGCCGAGTATCAGCAGATTCTTCGCAACGACCCGAAGGATCAGGCCACGCTGATGACGGTGGGCGACCTGTTCGCCCGCCAGGGCGATATGTCCCACGCTCTTGAATATTTCGAGCGCCTTGCGCAGGTCTATATTACGGATGGCTTCAACAGCAAGGCCATCGCGATCTATAAGAAGATCGCCAAATTAGCGCCCACGGAGATCAATCCGCTCGAGAAGCTCGCCGATTTATACGTCCAGCAAGGCGTGCTGAGCGAGGCGCGCCCTCTTTTCCTGCAAATCGCGGAAGCGCACTTGAAAGCCAACCGCGCTCCCAAGGCCGTGGAGTTGCTGCATCGCCTGCTCGAAGTGGAACCCGAAAATCCCCGCGTGCAGATGCGGCTGGCCGAGCTCTACAACGTCATGGGCCAGAAGGGCGACGCGGCGAAAGACCTACCTGGGGTACGGCCAGCGTCTATTCGACCGCGGCGATTACGCCGAAGCCGAAAAGCTGGTCGAGCGGGCGCTTGCGAAGTGGTCCCCTCTGATCCGTCGGCATTCTTGCTGAAGGCGAAGATCCTCGCGTCCACGGGGAAAGATGCCGCGGCGGTCAAAATTCTGGAGAAGCATCCGGAAGCCGACGCGGGAACCGAAGTCACGAACCTGCTGGTCGATCTGGAAATGAAAATGGGGCAGATTGAAGCGGCGGCGGACCGCGCTCGCAACCAATTGGTGCGCGGCAACGCTCACTTCGGGCTGCTTTTCCGCGTTTCCGAGACGCTTGTGGAAAAGGGCCACGTGGAGGAGGCGCTTCCCCTGTT
This sequence comes from uncultured Acidobacteriota bacterium, assembly GCA_963697575.1. GTDB lineage: Bacteria > Acidobacteriota > Terriglobia > Acidiferrales > UBA7541 > Palsa-295. Next base: position 357,902 of record CAVOOP010000017.1, read on the forward strand.
CCGGGAACTTCGCGACCCCATGATGGAAGTGGGCGAGCATGACAGGTTCATCAAGTCGCTCTCCGCCGCGACGGAACGCGTCCCCGGTAATATCGAGGCTCTCGAACTCCTCGCCGATTTCTGCCGCCACACCAGCGATCCTTTTCCGCTGACGGTGTCGCTTACGAAGCTCGCCGATCTCTACGAAGCGGCGGGAAATAATGAACGAGTCGAGCAGCTGCTCGAGGAATTAGTTGACCGGAATCGCGATGACGAAGGGCTGGCCGCGCGATACGAAGCGGTGCGGATCCGCAACGGCAAACCACCCAAGGAAGAAATGAGCGCGGAGGCGCCGACACCGGCCGACACCGTTTCGGAACGCGCTCCCGAGACGGAGCAGGAGACGCCTTCTGCGGTTGCGTCTGTTGCCGAAGAAGTTCTCGATCCCGAGACCCGCCACTATGTGGCGCAGGCACTCACGGACGTGGACCTTTTTTCGAGCTATGGGCTGACGCAAAAAGCCATCAACCTGCTGGAAAGCGTCTTGCAGCGCGTACCGCGGCACACTCCCACGATGGAGCGCCTTCTGGATCTCTCAGTCGGCGCGGGAAACGACCGGCGCACGGCGCAATTGGCGGCAACGCTCGAACAGATATACCGGGAACGCAACGATACCGCCAGGGCTGAGCGGTTCGCGGAAATCCAGAAGAGATTTCAGAGCGCTGCGGATGCGACAGGGGGAGAAAAGGCGGAAACCAAGCTTTCCGCGGATGCCGAATTCGTTTACTTCCGTCTCCGCCTCTGACGTGGAGCCGGCTTCGGTAGGCGCAGTTCCGGTGGATATGGCGCCTGCTCCGCCGCTGTCCGCTATTGAAGCGTTTGAACTGTCGCCCGAGACACAGACGCCAACCAGCGAGATGCAGGGAGGCATTTCGTCAATCGGCGGGATGGAGGAAGTGGACCTCTCGGATGAGTGGGAAGCGATGGTGCAGGAGGTTGTTGAGCCGCCGGCTTCGCCAATCGTCGAGGCTTCGACTCTTCCGCCGCCCGCCGAACCGGTCATCGCGGCCCTTCAAACGGTGGAGACGATCGACATCGAAAGCGCGGCCGAGCCTGGAGCGCCCGAAGCGCCGGAAGCAACTGAAGTGCTGAGCGCAGAGCCCGAAATATACGAAATCACCGAGGACGTCGCGGAAGAACAGCCTGCGCCCGCCGAGCCATTCGAGTTCATGAGTGCTTCCGTTGCGGAAGCGTGCTCGGGGGCTGAATTCACCGGGGAAGGCGCTGATTTCGAGCTGGAACTGGCGCCGAGAGATTCAGAAACGAGCGACAAGGGCGCGTCTACAACGGAAGATTTCATCGGCGAGCTGGCTTTGGAAGTGGAAGGAATGGAGCCTCCAGCGCCTGCCAACGAGCGACAGGAGCCCACCATTTCACGGCCGGGCCGTCCTTGCCCGAGACGGCATCAACGGTCGAAAGCCTGAACCAGTTGTCGGAAGTATTTCAGGAGTTTCGCAGCGAGTTGGGCGAGCTTGGCGAAGAGGATGAGGATCTGGAGACCCATTACAACCTGGGAATTGCTTACCGTGAGATGGGCCTGCTCGACGAAGCCATCGGAGAGTTTCAAAAGGTGGCGAAGGCCGTGCAAAAGGGAAAGCCGTTCCGCTACGCGATGAATTGCGCCGTGTTGTTGGCGTTTTCGTTTGCCGATAAGGGCGAGCCAAAGATCGCGGCGCTATGGTATAAACGCGCACTCGAACTGCCCGGGCTGGAACAGGAGACCATACTCGCCTTGCGGTACGATCTGGGAATTTCACTCGAGAATGCCGGCGAGCCGGACGAGGCGCTCGATTGTTTCCGCCAGGTTTACGCAATGAATATCGACTATCGCGATGTCTCCGACCGCATCGCCACACTGCAGCACCACTGATTTATTTCGCGCGGTTTTGACGCGCGGGTTGCCACTCCCGCGATAATCTCCCATAATTCAAAGCCTGATGTTAAACCGCCTTCTCCGTGTAGCATTGCTGATGCTGTGGCTGGAAGTTGGATTGACGCTGATTCTGGTGCCCTGGTCGGACATCTGGGAAGCCAACTATTTTTTGTATCAGTATCCCGCGCTGGGCATTTTCGCGCGAAATCCGTTTCTACGCGGGGCAATCTCGGGTCTGGGACTTATGAATGTTTTTCTCTCGGTGGGTGCTTTTCGCCGCCGTCCCGTGGTGGTTCAAAGCCGTGTCTAGGGAGATCTAGAAGCCGTTCATCTCCCGGCGGAAATTTCCGTTCTCCCGATCGCCCATGATGGACTCACACCGCAGCGCTACCCACAGCCATCCAGTTCTCTGTTACGTTACCGATCGCACGGCGCTGAAAGCGACAGGCTCACAGGCCCTTATTGCGAAAATCCACCTCGCCATTGAGGCCGGAGTGGACTGGATCCAGATTCGGGAAAAGGATTTGCCTGCGCGTGAACTGCTCACTCTGACGCGCGGCGCCGTACGCATGGCGAAGGACGCTTCCGAGCGCACGCGCATCATCGTCAACGATCGTCTGGACGTCGCGGTCGCAACCGGGGCGGCGGGCGTGCATCTCGGGCGCGAATCCGTGGCACTGCCAGACCTGGTGCGGTGGTGCCGCGCGGGGAATGCGCCGCCAGGATTTCTGATCGGCGCTTCGTGCCATCAAATCGAAGAAGCGCTCGAAGCGGAACGCCGCGGCGCTAGCTACATTTTCTTTGGACCGGTCTACGACACGCCGTCAAAGCGGCCATTTGGAGCGCCCCAGGGAATCGAACGCTTACGCAGAGTATGCGGGGCCGTCCGGATACCCGTGATTGCCATCGGGGGTATCACAGAAGACAAGGCCGCGGAAGTGATGGGCGCCGGAGCAGCGGGCATTGCCGCCATTCGGCTATTCCAGGAATCGAAAAACGTGCGTCCCTGAAACAGTCGGTCGCGGACCTGAACGCGACCTCGCACGGCCCGGTCCGTTAGGCGCTAAGCCAGCGGCCGACCGGTTGCAGGCGCTCCACGTGGTCGCAGACCACTTTGAACACCGCCATGATGGGAATGGCGAGAATCAAACCCATGGCGCCCCACAGCCACCCCCAAAACAACAGGGAAATGGTCACCGCGAGGGCATTCAGCCGTACGCGCCATCCGATGAGCGCGGGAATCAACAAGTTTGCCGTCACGATATGGAAGGACGTCAGCACGGCCACAATCCCCAAATAAGGCGCGATCGTGTGGTATTGCTTTAGCCCGATGAAGAGCGGAGGAATCCACGACATTACCGCGCCCAGGTAAGGGACCAGATTGCAGAGGCCGGAAACGAGGGCCGTCAAGAACGGGAAATCGAGCCCCAGTGCCAGAAAGAAAAGCCAGCTTGCGATCACCAGTATCAAGCCGACCAGGGCCGTGCCCATCAGATAGCCGCGCAGGACTCTGGTGACGTCCTCGAGCGCATCCTTGACTTCGGTGCGCTGCGTCGCCGGAAAAAGCTGCATGGTGGCGTGCCACACCTGCCGCTTTGCCGCGAGCATGAAAAAAACCAGAAAGGGCATGAATGTCGCGGCGAACAGAAAGGAGTAGAGCGAGTTCAGCCTTCCGACGAGCGCCGTCCGCACCGGATGCGGGTCGGCGACCTCAATTACACGCGAACCTTGTGCCTGTCCGGGTTCGATTTCCGACACACGGGCTTCAAGACTGGACAGCCTGCGGTCAAAGTCGGCGGAAGCGGCTCGCAACGGGGCGCGATATTTGGGCCAGTCAGTGCTGAATTGATCCGCCCGCTCCACCAGGGACCAGCCGACGACGGCCATGATCGCCAGCGTGAAAAGAACCATCAGCAGCGATCCCAACGCCCGCGGAATGCGAGCTTGTTCCAGCCAGCTAACTACGGGATCGAGGAAGTAAGCCAGCAGGACGGCCATCAGCAGCGTCACCAGTACGGTGGAGGCGAAATAGCAAAACCCCATCACGATTCCGATGGCGATGATTCGCGCGCTCACCGAACTCGCGGTGATGACTTTGGATTCTTCGAGAGGCATTACCGGTACGATAGCACAGCGGCACGCTTCAGGATGACCCCCTGCGCGTATCCAGCACCGTCAGAATGGAGGCAGATGGGGTTTAATGAAGGGATTCAGGCTCGGACCGAGGTTTACGCTTTCGGGGGCTGAGGAACACCGCTGCCTATCTTCAGGGTCGCGGAGTGCTAAAATCATCTACACGCTTCTAAATAAACAATCGATAGGCGGCGGAATGGGAAAACAGCTGTTTGGTACGGACGGGATCCGAGGAATCCCGGGAGAATATCCCCTGGACGACGCGACTCTCGAGCGCGTGGGACTGGCCCTCGGGAAGCATCTTCGCGAGCGATCCGGGAATCCCAAGGTGCTGATAGGCCGCGACACGCGAGAATCCGGTCCCCATATCGCCGAATGCATCGCGAGGGGGCTGGCTTCCGCCGGCTCCGAGCCGGTGTCGGCAGGGGTGCTCACGACTCCAGGAGTCGCCTGGCTCGTAAACCGCGATGGATTCTCCGCCGGCGTGGTGATTTCCGCCTCCCACAATCCCTACCACGACAATGGCGTGAAGCTGATTTCTTCGTCTGGCATGAAATTCCCTGATTCCGTTGAGGCCGCGCTCGAACACGTGATTCTTTCCAAGAATGGCAACGTGTCCGCTTTGAAGGAAGTCCGCCTGAACGGCAGCGGAAAGCTCTACGAAGATTATCTGGATGGATTGCGCGCTGCCGTGTTTCCGGGCGCGAAGTTCGGGGGAATGAAAATTGTGCTCGATTGCGCCAATGGCGCGGCGAGCAAGCTCGCCCCGCAACTGTTCCGTTCGCTGGGCGCAAACGTGACGGCCATTAATGATTCGCCGGACGGGCGCAACATCAATGCCGGTTGCGGCTCGCTGCATCCGGAAAATCTGCAGAAGACCATGGCGGAGCAAGGCGCTGCGCTAGGCGTGGCATTCGACGGAGACGCGGACCGCGCCATTTTTGCAAGCTCCTCGGGAAAACTCGTCGACGGAGACGGCGTTCTGCTGGTGGCGGGACGTTACCTGAAATCGACAGGCAAGCTGAAGGGCAATGTAATCGTGGGCACAACCATGGCTAACCTCGGCCTGGAGCGCGCCCTTGAGAAATCGGGACTCACACTCGCGCGCACCGCGGTGGGCGATCGTTATGTGCTGGAAGAAATGCTGCGGATCGGAGCAAATCTGGGAGGCGAGCAGTCCGGGCATATTCTGTTTCTGGACGACGCCACGACGGGCGATGGCATGCTGACCGCCGTCAAAATGGCTTCTCTGGTTTCCTTGGCGGGACCGTTGGACGAGCAGGTGGCGGATTTGAAGATTTTCCCGCAGAAGATCGTCAATGTACGCGTGCGGTCAAAGCCGTCGCTCGATTCCTTGCCCGAGATTTCCAGTCTGCTCCGGCAGGCCGAAACGACGCTCGGCAATTCCGGCCGGGTGGTCTTGCGCTATTCCGGCACCGAACCACTGGCGCGCGTTATGGTGGAAGCCGAGCGCGATGAAGATGTCTCGCGGTGGACGGAGTCTCTGGCCTCCGCGCTGCGATCTTCGATCGGATGAAGCTGCTAGCACCTGGCGATTCGAAGGTTTCCTTCCAAAGAATGTAGGACGGAGAGCTCCCGCTTTCAGAAATTGGATTCTCTCCGGCGCTGGCATGATCCGTAAAGCCATTACGTAAGACTAAGTCCCGTAGAATGCGCGACGGCGCCTTCCATAGAAATAATCGATACATGGCATCGCGCGTGCAACTAGTATCGCGACTGTTTTTATTTCCCGGGGTGGGCCGGTTTCGTTGCGCCGAGGCCGGTTTTCGGGGGTAGATCAAGGGGGCCCGGGTGGGCCCCCTGTTTTTTTATTGAGTTGCCGCCAGGAATTTTCTTCCCAATAAAAAGGGCGCCCGGTACTCGCGGCGCCCTCCGATTACCTTCCAAAGTTGATGGAATTGAGTTAGCTGCAGCCCGACGTGCTGCCGCAGTTCGCGCATTTGTAGCAGCTGCCGTTCGGCGTCATGAGCATTCCGCACTCTGAGCAGGAAGGCGCATCGTCGATCGCAGCCCGCGGACGTGTGCCAAGCTCCGGTTCAGCCGCTTTAGCCACAGCGGATGCCTTGGAAACGACCGGGGGAGCCGCTGCCGCCGGGGCGACGGTCTCTTCGATCACATCGGCATCCAGGTAATCGCGGGAGATGAACTTCCCGCCGAGCCAGCGGCCAATGTAGTCCACGATGGATTTCGCGTAGCGGATCTCGGGATTGCCGGTGTAGCCCGAGGGTTCGAAGCGCGAATTGACGAACTTGTCGACCAGCGCGCGAAGCGGCACGCCGTACTGCAGGGCGATGGAAACGGAGAGCGCGAACGCGTCCATGATGCCGGAAAGCGTCGAGCCCTCTTTGGCCATCTTGATGAAGATCTCGCCGGGCGTGCCGTCTTCGTATTTGCCGACGGTGAGGTAGCCCTCATGGCCGCCGATCGAGAATTTGTGCGTGATGGAACTGCGCTCGTTCTGCAGCTTTTTGCGGCGCGCGCGATCCTGAAAAAGCTCCTGCTGCTCGGGAGCGGGCACCTCGGGCAAGGCTGCTTTTACTGCGGCGACAGCCTCGGCGGCGGGTTTCGCGTCTTCTTTCTTGCCTGCGGCCGAAAGCGGCTGCGAGCGCTTGGAATTGTCGCGGTAGATGGCCACGGCCTTGAGGCCCAGCTTCCAGGACTCGATGTAAGCCTCGGAAATATCTTCGACCGTGGATTCCTCGGGCATGTTGATCGTCTTGCTGATCGCGCCGGAGAGGAAGGGCTGCGCGGCCGCCATCATCTTGAGATGGCCGCGCCATGCAATCGACCGGCCGCCGCCCATCGGGGTAAGCGAGCAGTCAAACACGGGAAGATGCTCCGGCTTCAGGCCCGGCGCGCCTTCGATTTTGCCTTCCGCGTCGATGTAATCGACGATCTGGGCCACCTGTTCCGGCGGATAGCCGAGCTTCATCAAGGCCTGGGGCACCGTGTTGTTGACGATCTTGATCACGCCGCCGCCAACGAGCCTTTTCTGCTTCACGAGCGCGAGGTCCGGCTCAATTCCGGTAGTGTCGCAATCCATCATGAAGCCGATGGTGCCGGTGGGGGCGAGCACGGAAACCTGCGAATTCTTGTATCCGAACTTCTCGCCCAATTCGAGCGCGTTATCCCAGGATTCCTGTGCCGCCTGCAGCAGAGAGGGCTGCACGTTCTCTTTCTTTATGGGCCGAAGCGAATCGCGATGCATCCGGATCACTTCGAGCATGGGTTCGCGGTTGCGTATATAGCCGCCAAACGGACCCATGCGCTCGGCGATGCGCGCGGACTGTGCATAAGACTCGCCGGTGAGCAACGCGGTGACCGCGCCGCAGAAATCGCGGCCGCCTTCGGAGTCATAGGGGAGCGCCATGGACATCAACAGGGCGCCCAGGTTCGCGTAGCCGATACCCAGGGGGCGAAAATCGTGCGAATTGCGCGCGATTTTTTCGGTGGGATAGCTTGCGTTGTCGACCAGAATTTCCTGGGCGGTGATGGTTATGTCGACGGCATGGCGGAAGCCTTCCGCGTCGAATTGCCCGGTATCGCCATAAAACTTCAGAAGGTTCAGGGACGCGAGGTTGCAGGCCGTGTCGTCGAGGAACATGTACTCCGAGCACGGGTTGGACGCATTGATGCGATCGGTGGCCTTGCAGGTGTGCCAGCGGTTGATGGTCGTGTCGTACTGCATGCCGGGGTCGCCGCACTGCCAGGCTGATTCGGACATTTCGCGCATCAGATCGCGAGCGCGGAATTTCTCGACGGGGTTTCCGTCGTTCACGTTGCGGGTCCACCAGTCGCGATCCTCTTCCACGGCGCGCATGAAGTCGTCGGTCACCCGGACGGAATGGTTGGCGTTCTGGAAGAACACGGAGGAATAGGCCTCGCCGTCGATCGAGGAGTTATAGCCCTGCTCGATCAGCACCTGGGCCTTGCGCTCCTCCTTCATTTTGGACTCGATAAACTCCTTGATGTCCGGGTGATCCACATTGAGGATCACCATCTTGGCGGCGCGGCGCGTTTTTCCGCCGCTCTTGATTACGCCCGCGAACGCGTCGAAGCCCTTCATGAAGCTCACCGGGCCCGAAGCGATGCCGCCGCCGGACAGAGACTCGCGGCTGCCGCGCAGGGAGGAAAAATTCGTGCCGGTTCCAGAGCCCCACTTGAACAGCATTCCCTCCGTTTTGGCCAGGTTCATGATCGAATCCATGCTGTCCTGGACGGAGTTGATGAAGCACGCCGAGCATTGGGGCTTGGGCTGCACGCCGACGTTGAACCACACCGGCGAATTGAAGGCCATCTTCTGCTCCACCAGCAGGTGGGTGAGCTCGTCGCGAAACGTGTTCTTCGATTCCGGAGCGGCGAAATAGCCGCCATCATCTCCCCAGCGCACGATGGTATCCACCACGCGGCCAATCAGTTGCCGCACGGAGGTTTCGCGCTCATGCGTGTTGGGCTTCCCGTGAAAGTATTTGGAGGCCACGATGTTGGTCGCCGTCTGCGACCAGCCCTTGGGCACCTCGATGTTCTCCTGCCGGAAAATCACCTGTCCCTTATCATTGCCGATCAGCGCGGTGCGCCGGTCCCATTCGACTTTGTCGAACGGGGAAGTCTTGCCGTCCGTAAACCAGCGCTGGAATTCCAGCCCGGTCGCTTTTCGAGTTGTCTGTTCTGTTTGCATAGTTCCGTTAAGGACCATCCGTGTTTCTGCCATCATCTGCCTCCGCGCCGGCAGTCTAGCCGTCGAAAGTTGGCCGGGGTACCGAGCGGGAGGGACACTCAACCCATTTTACTCCCAATGATCGGGACCCGGAAGTTGTGGCGGGCGCCGTGCGATAGCAACCGAAATCACGGCACGCGCGACGAGCGGTTCACACGTCTCTGTCGCCAGCCAAGGCGCCGGCATGTGTATGCCGCGCCTAAGCCAAAAAATACAAAAGCCCAGCCAAGCCGCGCTCAACACTGCTCGCGGTGGAAGGGGGATGCTGCTCTTTGAGTTGGCTGAACCCGGTCTTACTGCCCCTTGTCCGATTGTTGTGGCTGAGGTCCAGCAACCGGCTACGGCTTTTTTCTCCGGGGTCTGGGTGCGAAGTATCGAGGGTTGCGGAAAACTTGTCAAGAAAAATTCGCGCCCCGACCACTAAATGTTAGGTCGCGATTGTCCTAAGCGTCTATCCGTAGTGGTACACTCGCCGCACTGCTACTATTCCCTTCGCAGGTGCTTTGCGGCGACAATTAGGTACGGAGCTTAACATCCGCTACACGCGGGCTCTACGCGTGCGGGCCTGTGCGTTTCGGGTAAACATCGCGGTCTTGACAGAAATTCAACTGCCGAAAAAAATAATATGACGGCCATGAGCTCCCCGGCGATCGAAATTCTGGGTCTCACGAAGGACTATCCCACTGGGTTCTGGCGCAAGCGGATGCGCCGGTCGCTCGATAATCTCACCCTCCAGGTGGAAGACGGTGAAGTGCTGGGTTTTCTTGGCCCCAACGGCGCCGGCAAAACAACCACGCTGAAGCTCCTCATGGGGCTGATTTTTCCGACGGCCGGCACCGCGCGTATCCGCGGGCGTTCGATCGACGATATCGCGATGCACCGCGAGATCGGTTATCTCCCCGAGCAGCCGTATTTCTACGACTACCTCACGGGCCGGGAATTGCTCGACTACTACGCGCGATTCTTCGGCTTTAGCGCGGCGGAGCGCCGGAAGCGCGTGGAGCGTTTCCTGGAAATGGTTGGTCTGTCCTCGGCGGCTGACGTGCAGCTCCGGAAATTCTCGAAGGGCATGCTGCAACGCGCGGGGATCGCGCAGGCCATTCTCCACGATCCCAAGGTGGTCTTCCTCGACGAGCCAATGTCGGGCCTAGACCCCGTAGGCCGGCGCGAGGTTCGCGACATTATTCTTCAACTGAAGCACCAGGGGCGTACGGTGTTTTTCTCGACGCACATACTCTCAGACGCGGAAATGCTGTGCGACCGGGTGGCCGTGCTGGCTGGCGGGAAATTGCAAGGAGTGGGGGCCCCGGGCGACATCGTCTCGATGGCCGTGCATGCAATGGAAATCCTGTTCGAAGGGCGCGAGGGCCGCGAATTGCCGCGCTCCCTCGCCGAGCGCGCCGTCCGTCTGGGCGGCAGGTATCGCGTGGAAGTTCCCGAGGAGGAGCTGTATGGCGCGCTCGAGCAGCTGCGGTGCTGCCAAGCGCGCATTCTTTCCGTCACGCCGGTTCGCCCCACGCTGGAAGATTATTTCCTGCGTCTCGTTGGCCGCCAGAAATCGCAGCCGCAAGAGCCTGCCGTCGAGGTGATCTCCCGATGAGCGCGATGCCGGGTGTGGTCGCCATCAACACGTTCCGCGAAGCGGTGCGCGACCGCGTGCTTTATAACCTGGTCTTTTTCGCGCTCGTGATGATCGGCGCGGCGATCCTGGTAGGCCAGATCTCCATCGGCATCGACCGCCTGGTGATCATCAACCTCGGGTTATCGGCGATTTCCGTTTTTGGACTGGTAATGGCGGTATTCATCGGCGTGGGGCTCGTATACAAAGAAATCGAGAAGCGCACGCTCTACAGCCTTCTTGCAAAGCCGATCCGGCGCTCGCAGTTCCTGGTGGGAAAGTATGCGGGTCTGCTGCTCACGCTTACGGTGAACACCGCCCTGATGACGGCCGGCCTGGGGGCAGCGCTTTACTACGTCGGCAGGCCGTTCGTGCGCTCCGATGCCTCGATTCTGCTTGCGGTCTATTTTATTTTGCTGGAGCTGGCGCTGATAACCGCGCTGGCGCTGTTTTTCTCGTGCTTTTCAACACCCATGCTCTCGACGCTTTTCACGCTGGGCATTTACGTCACGGGATTGTTTTCCGCAGATATCCGCGAGTTCGGCGATCTTACGCATAGCCCTTTCTTGAAGGCGGCAACGCGAGCGATTTACTACCTGCTCCCGAATTTTCACAACTTCAACGCGATCGGCGTGGCGTCGCATGGGGAGGCTGTTCCGTTTTCCCTGGTGGCGCAGAATACGGTGTACACATTCTGTTACGTCTCGATTGTGCTGCTCGGCGCGTCGGCTATCTTTTCCCGGCGCAACCTCAAGTGATGCTCCGGCCGCAAACGCGTTCGCTGGGGGCCGCGATTGTTTTTATTCCGGTGCTTTTTCTGGCAATCGTGCTCCTTCAGCAGCGCATCGACGCCGAAACTCGCGCCGCCGGGCAGGAACAGGACGAGTTGCTTTTGCGCTCCGGCGCGGTTGTCAAAAACCTGAGCCTGGGCTACGACTCGCTGCTCGCGGACATTTACTGGACGCGCGCGGTGCAATATTACGGCGCGCGCGTGGGCTTACCCGGCGCGAAGTTCGATCTGCTTTGGCCTCTCCTCGATGTAACCACGGCGCTCGATCCGCATCTCATGCCCGCCTATCGCTTTGGAGCAATTTTTCTCTCTGAACCTGGCGAAGGGGGAGCCGGCAGGCCGGACCTGGCCGTCGAGCTCGTGAAGCGCGGGATTGCCGCTAATCCAAAGGAATGGCGTCTGCAGACCGACCTGGGCTTTCTCTACTACTGGCGCATGAAGGATTACAAAGACGCCGCCCAGGCTTACGCGGAAGCGGGCAAGAATCCCGAAGCGCCGCTGTGGGCGAAATTGATGGCTGCGCGCATCGCCCAAAAGGGCGGTTCCATCGAAACATCCCGCATGATCTGGAGCGAGTTGTATGAGTCAACAAAGGATCCGCGTATCAAGAAGACCGCGACACAGCAATTGATAAGTCTGAAGGCCCAGGACGACGAAGCGCACCTCGATGAGCTCGCGGCTGAGTACAAAAATCGTTTCGGGCATTATCCAGCTTCATTTCGCGACATGATTGTCGCCGGGCTGCTTTCCTTCACGCCTGCCGATCCAGCCGGGTTCCCCTACGTGCTCGGTCCTGGCGGCAAATCCCATTTGAATCCGAAAAGCAACGTCGTGATCGAGCAGATAGCCGACACCCCTTCGCATTAAGGACTGGTAGAACATCGCGGATGATGGAAAAGGCAGGATCTCGTAACCTTCTGTGAGTGGCTCCGGTCAATTCGAAGGAAATCCGATACAATGAACTTTGGATCGGCTTCCAGCCCTTGAAATCCCACAGGGAGCCAGAGGATGTCCCGTCACGTAGCGACGCTGATTTTCTTATCCAGCTCTGCCATTGGCTTGGCGGCTCTTGCCATCGGGTTGCCGGCGGCTCGCGCTGCTAACGGCCGAACTGACGCGCAAACGGCCCAGCCTGTTCAGCCGGTGACTGAGCGCGTTGGCCAGCAAAAGCAGAACTCTGACGCCCCAACCCCTGCCGAAATCAAGGCTAAAGCCCAGGAGCTAGCCGCCAACCAGCATCGTGATGACGAAGCGCTGAAGCAATATGAGCGAGTCGAGCGGCATGCCGATCTAACGGGGGCCCCCAATCCGCACATCATCGAAGACAGGACCTTTCGTGTGGTGCCTACGGGCACTGGAACCCTGAAGATCCTGCTCAAGGAGAATGGAACCTCCACGACTCCTGCCGACTATCGCCGCCAATTGCAGGCCTGGGAGGACGTCCTTGAATTGATGCTTCGCCCGGAAGACTCGCGCGCCAAGTCCGCCTATGAAAAGTACGACAAGCGGAACCAGGAACGCGCGGAATTGATCGATACGATGATCGAATCGTTCAATCCGAAATGGGTGGGCCGGGAAACCCTGAATGGCCGCGACTGCGATGTGTTTCAGCTCGACCTGAAGCCCGAATTTCATCCGCATTCCATGTTTCAGGACGCTCTCACGCACATAAACGCCAAAGCTTGGGTGGACAAGACAAACGGATCAGCTTGTGCGCGGCGAGGCCCACATCCTGCGGGATATCTCGTTCGGCGGCGGCCTTCTCGGCAAGGTATATCGGGGAGGCGTCTTTTCGATGGAACAAGCGGAGGTGGCGCCGGGAATTTGGGAGCCCACGCGCTACCAGTACGATTTCGGAGGGCGCAAGTTTTTCTTCTCATTTGACGAGCATCAGGTGGTCGAAGCCAGCCATTACCGGCGCGTGGGGGCGCCCAAGGAAGCCTTGATCGTGGTGCAGAACGAGTTGGCAAATCCGAAACCGATGGCCGAAATACCCTAAACTCTCGTATCTCGCGCGGGTCCAAAATAGAAGAGCGTCCAATTCTCGCCCGTTTACGTGAGGCTCGTCCAATGTGTGACGCGACCCGCCGTTCCATGCTTCCGATTCTTGTGTGGGTTTTCTGCCAATTCCGGCAGGCGCGTCACCGCTGGGCCCGCAAAGCGCCCAACCGGAGCAAGCGCACGACGCGTCCCGCCGGCCGCCCAAACTCCCGATGCGCCGCCAGCCGCCACGAAGAAAGTCTGGACGAATGACGATTTATCCGGCTTGCACAACCAACCGGCGATTTCGACGGGAGTTTCCAATTCCGTTCGCGCTCAGATCGGCGAAGAAGTGCGCAGAACCCGAAACGAAGCGCCGCGTGGTATCGGGAGCAGACTCTTGAAATTGCAGGCCAAGCTTCCGCCTCTGGACGAGCAAATTGCGGAACTGCAGGCCGCCATCGACGGCAAGCCAACTGGCGATGCCCGCAAATCCGTTCGGCCGTATAGCGTTCGGCTCGACAACTGGACCGCGGAATTGGACCAACTGGCAAGAAACGCGCCGACATCTCCGACAAAATTACCGAGCTTCGAGACGAAGCGCGCCACAACGGAATACCCGCGAACGCGCTTCCCTGAGCTTTTCCACGGCGCCGTTGAAATCAGCCCTTACGAGGTCTCGCGACTCAGATTTCACCTCGCGGCTGCGGCGAGCTGTTCCTTCTCGATGGGAGCGCCCACCAGGTTCCCCCACTCCGTCCACGAGCCATCGTAGTTCTTTACGTTGTCGTACCCGAGCAGATACTTCAGCACGAACCAGGTATGCGAACTTCGCTCGCCGATGCGGCAATAGGCGACGACTTCATTCGCGCCCGAGACGCCCTTTCTCTGGTAAAGCTGCTTCAGCGCATCGGCTGACTTGAACGTGCCATCCTCGTTGGCGGCTTGCGCCCACGGCACATTGGCCGCGCCTGGGATATGTCCCGCGCGCTGCGCCGTTTCCGACATTCCCGGGGGAGCAATGATCTTGCCGGTGAATTCGTCCACGGAGCGCACGTCGACAAGACTTCCCTCGCCTGTTTTGTCGACAATCGCGAACACGTGCTCTTTTCGCGCGCGCAGCGATTCGTCGGGTCCGGTGGCCCGATAAGTGGTTGGCGCTACTTTTGTGGCGTCGATCGTCAGCGGCCGCTTCTCCTCGATCCACTTCTTGCGGCCTCCGTTCATCAGCCGCACATCATTGTGCCCGTAATATTTCAATTGCCAGAACGCGTAGGCGGCAAACCAATTATTATTGTCGCCATAGAGCACGATCGTCGTGTCGTTCGAAATGCCGGAATGCCCGAGCAGTTGCTCAAGTGCGGACTTTTCGATCAAGTCGCGGCGGACGTTGTCCTGCAATTGCGTCTGCCAGTTCCATCCCACGGCGCCCGCAATGTGGCCCTGGTCATACGCCGTAGGTATCCACATCCACTTCTACCAGCCGAACCTTGGGATCGTTCGCATGCTCTTCCACCCACTGCGTTGAAACCAGCACTTCCGGATGCGCATAGTCAGCCATGTGACTTCCTCCTCAAGAAATTGTCGTTTCATTACCCATTTCCATACCCATCGAGCATAAAAAAACCCACGGCCTGGTTTCTCTGGCGTGGGTTTGAAACTCGGAACTGAAGGCGGCGTTAGGCGCCCAGCTTGCCCTTGCCAGAGAACACACTCGTGCAGCGGCGACAACAACAGCCGCAACGAATCCTCTGGCAGCCGATCTTCATGAGCGGAGAGGATACACCTGAACTCGCGCGCGCGCAAACGACAGTACTGGAACTTCAAACGCGGCTGGTACAGCCGCTACTGTCGGTGCGCCGTAAACCCAGCTAGACACCTTTTTAGCGCGCTGCTGGCATGAACAAAAGACACGAAGCGCGTAAAAACTCATTACAGGTTGAGACAGTCGATTGCGTGATCCTCCGGCGGCTGAACTTGTTAAGTGGCGTATGCGGAGCGAGCTACGCGAACCGGAGCTTATCGAATCCTTGGTGAGTCCCGTGCATGGCATAGCCCTGGGTCATTTCCAGCTAAATTTTTCTCGAAGGGGCGTAAGAACATGACGGACGAATCTGGGCGGACAACAGATCGTGCAGGAAGGGCAACCCGGTTGGGTAGTCCCGGTGATCGTGCTAGTGGCGATGCTTGCCGCAGTGGGGCTGGGGGTGGGTTGGAAGGGTTTAAGCTACGCGGAGGAGAGCCGCCAGGCCTTGAATAGCGATATCCAGTCCGTAAAGCAGAGCTATACCACGGACGTAAGCTCGCTGCAGCAGCGTCTCGCGCAGAATGAGAAAACCAACGCCGACCTCATGGGCGACCTGAGCGTGGTCACCAAGAAACTCCAGATCACCCAGGGCCAGCTCAAGAAAGCGCGTCAGGAAGCCCAGGACCAGGCCCAGCAAATTCGCGACGACGAGACCAAGCAGTTCCAGGCCATGGATACCCAGGTGAATGGCGAACTGGCCACCAAAGCCAGCAATGACGACGTGAAACAAGTCAGCGGCCAGGTGGGCGTGGTCCGCACCGATCTCGACAGCACCAAGAAGGACTTGCAGATGGCGCGCAGCGAGATGGGAACGCTGATCGCCAAGAATCATGATGACATCGAAACCCTGCGGCGGCTCGGCGAACGCGACTATATCGAGTTCACCGTCGCGGCCAAGAACACCCCTCAGAAGGTCGGTGACGTCACCATCGAGCTGAAGGGCACCAATCCGAAGAAGAACCAGTGCAACTTGGCGGTCGTCGTGGACGACAAGCGCACCGAGAAGAACAATCGCACCATCGACGAGCCGATCTTCTTCTACGCCCACGGAGAGCATCGCCCGATGGAGATCGTGATCAACCAAGTGGAGAAGAACAAAGTGGTCGGATATCTGAGCGTGCCCAAGCCCGTTCAGCAGCCTGCCACTTCGAGCGGAAACTAACGGGAGTAAGGGCGAGGGGCGTGTTGCCCGGGAGGCGCGCTCCTCGCAATGTTTCCGCGGATCCCTCGGTCTAACCCACAGGCTGTAAGTTCCCCCGACCGATTCCAGCTCGATCCGCAGCAGCCAGTCGAAATGAAAACTCTGCGCCGCGAGCCACTTTTCCAGCTCTTCGCGTCCCGGCGCGTCGAATTCAACCAGCATCTTTCCCTCATGCATGTTGACGAGGACCCGCCTCGCGCCAATGCCTTTCCCGTCATTCATGCGCTTCGCCAATTCCTCCGCACCCTGACGTGTGAGGCAGGCAAGGGTATGTTGCGAGATGTATCGAGCCATTCGGTCTCCTGTCGTTTGTGAAAGTTGCCGTGCGAACTCTGCAATCGAATACAGCCACTCCTCACGAAAGGCAAAAAGCCACGATGGTGATCCCCGCTGCTGCGATGGAATGCGAGGCCCCGTAACCCCTTCTGTCCGCCGGGACAGGTTTCCCTTGGTGAACAAGCCGGTAAGGATAGCGAAGAAAGGACGCCTGCGGGCGTTAGAATGGCTGCGGAATCAGCCATGAGGCTTCTGATCTCAGTTTTCGCCGTCTTTCTGGTCGCTGGCTTGTCGAGTGGGTCGAGCGCAAGAACGGCGGTCGGCACCCTGGAAGGAACCGTAGTCGATACGCACGGCAACGCCGTCGCGGGCGCCACCGTGACGATTCAGACCTCCGACGGACAGCATCCTCACGCCACACACACTGACGCAACCGGTCAATTTTTCTTCAGCGGTTTCGCCGCGGGACAGTATGACCTCCGCGCCTACTTTCGCGGTTCCTACTCGGATTGGTCGAAGCGCATCTCCATCCGCGCGCATAAACCTACTCAAATTACGCTGCGAATATTGCCTTCCAGGGTTTAGTCGAGCCGTGGCCAGCCCACCCAGTACTAGAGCGCGCGTACCCTGAAAATATATCCTTCGAGCCATCGTTTGATTCCGGGCGAAGCGGCACTATTTCAGGTGCGGGTTGGGAGCTGCAAACGCGGGGACAACGGTTACCGAGAAAAGGAACCGGGCAGCCTCCCACACCCGTCCATTCCCCTCCACAATAGATGCCTAATCTAAAAAGTAGTGGAACCCAGGAACACGTCCTCGAAGCCATTCGAGTCCTGCGTCACGAGGTCGCTTGCAAAGGAAATGAAGCTGACGACGTGCCCATCGGCACTGATGGAAGGCGCGTAGCTGCTGCCGTTGGCAGGGGGGGGAGCCGTTCCAGCCGCCTGGCTCACCAGGGCGGTTCCCGGCGCGCAGGCGGAACTGGACGAAGCGATCGTGTTGCAGGTGTTTCGAACATAAATATTCTCGACGCCATTCGCAGCGTTCGTGGAGAGATTCGACGCGAACGACGCAAATGCAACTAACTGCCCGGAACCCGTGCTGCTTTCGTTGATGCTGGGGCTCTCGCTAAGTCCATTGGCAGGCGCGGTGCCATTCGGAGTCGAAACGAGCAGGGTAGAGGGCACGCAGGGCGTGGTAGTCGTGCTGGTCGCGCCGTTGCATGTGTCGCGCACATACACCTGCTGCACCCCAGCCGAGACGACGCCCAGGTTGGAGGCCGTCGAAGAAAAGGCGACGAAGCGGCCGTCGTAGGATATGGCAGGCTGCGAATTTACGCCGCCTGCGGGAGTCGTACCATCCGGCGTGGAAATAATCGCCATGCGTCGGCACGCAGCCGGTATTACCCAGCTCGCACTCATCCTGCTCGAAAATCTCTTGCGCATCGTTGGGGTTGGCGACGCTGAGATTGCTCGCCGTCGATACGAAAGCGACATATGTCCCGCCATTGGACACAGCGGGATGAGAACTCGGGGCGTTGCCGGGGGTCACTCCGTCGGGGGAGGAAACCAGATATGTCGTCGGTACGCAGGTGGAAGTCGTCGATGTGGTGCTCGATTGCGAGATAGGGGTTGCTCCCCCGCACAACGTGCGGAGATACACTTGCGGCGTAACGCCGTCGACGGTAGCGCCGGAAACGAGATTGGTGGCCAGCGAGACGAATGCGACGAACTGCCCATCCGGGCTGACGACCGGATTATAACTATTGCCGTTGCCCGCGCTTCCATCCGCACCGACGGAAACCAGCACGACGGTGTTTGTGGGAGTCGTGCCGGCAACGGTGGTGGTGCTCGAGGTGGCACAAACGGGAATCGTACCCGCGGTGGTGGATGTACCTGTGGAAGTGGCGGCCGGTACGCATACGGCTTGCCAATAGACCTGCTGGATGCCTCCGTTGACCGGCACGTAATTCACCAGGTTGGTCGCAAGTGATGTGTAGGCGATATTGCCCGCGCTGCTATCGATCGAGGGTTCCGAACTGGGGCCGTTACCCGGAGTTCCGTTGTAAGAGAAACTCGAAAGAAACGTGACGGGCGTGCACGTTTCCCCCAGGCACGTGTCGCGAACGAAGATCTGGCTGGCCGCGGTGGACACGTTTTGCACGAGGTTGCTTGAAACGGATGCGAACGCGACGAACTGCCCGGTGGTGCTGACGGAGGGGCCCGAATTGGTTAAAGTGAGCCCCTGAGTGGCGCCCCGGCAGCTCAAAAGGCCGCCGCATATGCCTGCGTTCGCCTGTGCGCCATTGATTCCGTAATCCACTAGCATAGGCAGGCCGACGGAATCGGTTGGATCGATCGCAAGCGTCAGCGTGTTGGACGTGCCGCCGCCCGGTCCCGGATTAAACACCGTTATCTGGTCGACCCCGCCCGCGCTGAGGTCGGATGCGGTCAGGTTGGTTATGGCCGTCGAGATGGTGGTTACCGTGGTGTAAGGCGCTCCGTTCACGAGAACTACGGAGTTGGCCGCGAAGCCGCTGCCGCTGATTGAAAGGGTGGTGCCGTTGCCGCCGGCGGCAATCGTCGCCGGGCTCACTGCCGTGATGCTCGGCACGGGGTTATTGATGGTAAAGGAATAGGTGTTGGAACTGCCGCCTCCGGGCGATGGAGTGGACGGATTCACCACGGTGAGTTGCAGCGTTCCGGCGGTGGCGAGATTGCTTCCGGGCAGCGTGGCCTGAAGGAAACTGGGCCCTTCGTAAGTTGTCGCGAGTGGAGTGTTGCCAATCATTACCACCGACTGCTGCACAAAGTTGCTTCCCAGCACTTCGAGCGATGTTGCCGCCGAGCCCGCAAGCACGGAAGAAGGCGACGTCGACGTAATGGCAGGTGTGGGACTGAGGTTTGGGTTGATCGTGAAGGCAAGGATAAGCGAAAGCCCGCCGCCCGGAGTCGGCGTGGACACTTCTATATTTGCTGTTCCGGGGTTCTGAATCAGAGATGCGGAAACCTGCGCCGTGAGCGTATTCGTATTTACGAAAATTGAGCTGAGCGTAAGTGAGTTCCAAATGATCGCGGAAGCGGGCGTGAAATTGTTGCCCGTAACCGTCAGGGTAAACAAAGGCTGTCCAGCCTGAATACTCGCGGGAGAAATTGCGGAAATCGAAGGAGCCGGATAATTAATGATCTGTTGGCACCCGGTTAGAACGACAGCCAGAAACAGGACGAACAAAAAAGAGAGCCGATTTTTTCCTCCCAAATCATTCACCCCTGATTCACTGTGTTTGAACTCGCTGGCGCTAATGCAATGCTAGAGACTACTAAAGATGAGCTTTTCCGGCAATCGGGATGCCCACTCGGCGAGACGAAAATCGACGGCGGGCAGGCGCTGAAAAACGCCCCGGTTTGGGAAGAAGCCGCGCGACCTGGAAGCGCCCGAACTTCGTCTGATCCGATTTATTTCAGATAGGTCCGCACAATCTCGATTACGTCGTCTGCGGCTTCCTCCGACGACCTGGGGGCGCGCGGCATATGATTTCGAATGTGGTCTTCGAGGAGTTCGCCCATCGATAGGCGGCGCGTTTATTTCGTTTGGTCCTGGCCAAGCGGGGGCGGGACAGCCGAACCGGGGCCTGGCTTGAGTGTAGCCTGGGCCTCCGGCGGCAATTCGTCGGCCCGCGCGAGCATCGCGCTCACATCCCACCTCTGCTGATCGGTTAAAGCCGAGTCGAAGCTGGGCATTCCGCTCAGGCGTATGCCGTTCTTCACCTTCCAAAACGTCACTCCCACCGGGTCATCGGTAACCATGCCCTCGGACGTAAGCAGCTGGGGCGCACCGGGGAACATGGAGTGAGCGATTCTGGGGCGCGGGCTGCGGCGGCAAGCCATGGCACATCGCGCAGTTCTTTTTGTAGATGTCAGCGCCGGCGACGAGGTCCTGGGCCGTAAAGCTGGAGACATCTTTCTGAGGCGCTTCCCTGGAGATCCGCTTTTCCAGGGCAGTCCCGGCGAGGAACCTTTCAAAGGGCATCGGGGGGGCTGTCGCTGCAGCGGGGGCGAGACCTCGTGATTACGTACGGCGACAATCAGCGCCGGGAAAATCATAATTCCCAGAATCAGACCCGCCAGAAACTTTCCCATCTGTGTCCTCGCTTTCGGCCAATCCGCTGGCCACCCCTACATAGCACAACCCCTCTGGGCAACTCGCCACCGGAGAACGAAGCGGCCGGTCTTTGCAGCGGGAAGGCGGAACACCATGGGTTTTCCGCCACGGGAAATTTTCACTGGCGCGCGACCGCCGAATGAAATCGCGCATGCCTGATTCCTCGGCGAGGCTCTCGGAGGGTCAAGGGGGCCGGCTGCACGGAATTTTGTTCGCGGCAGGATTTCGCGGCGTCTGTTCAGAAATTTTTTCGTCCGGAAAACTTTTCAATGTCGACGCGCCGACATAGATGTTTATTTTCGTCCGTAAAACATTGGCGATTTCTGACGATTGAGTCGATTGACGCTCGCCGAAAATTGTCACACGACTCCGGCTCGCTCATCGATCGTAACGTTCCGGCGGCTGGGCAGGGTGTGTTCGCATCCGCAACACGCGCCTGATTATTTTCAAAATCGTAATACGCGTGAAATAAATCCCCATGTTGCTCTTGTTCAATCACTTCGGAGTTGAGGCGTTGGGTACACGTCTGCATTTGGTTTTATTCGATCGGTGAATGGTATTACGGCATACCGATCGATCCATGTATTGACATACGCACTGCGCTATCGACAAAATAGGGCGGAGGTTTTCGCCAAATGGAGAAAGTGCGAGTGAAGGTCTCTCCAAAATTCCAAGTCGTTATCCCCAAACCGCTACGCGACGAACTGAAGATCGAGCCCGGCCAACAGCTGCTCATGTATGCCTTCGACGGATCGCTCCATCTGGTCCCCTCCCGCTCCATCAAGGAGCTGCGGGGCATCGCCAAAGGGATGAGATGGAAAGACGAGTACCGTGACCACACGGAGCGCTTCTGAGCTTTACGTAGTCGACTCATCGGGATGGCTCGAATATCTTTCGGAGGACTCCAAGGCGGGCGCCTTCGCGCACTACCTGGAGGGGGATGGTTCCGTGCTGCTCCCGGCCATCGTGCTGTGCGAGGTGTACAAGCACCTTGCCAAGCAGCGCGGGCCGGACGGTAGCCGACCGGTTCGTTTCCCAGGCCTTCCACCGCAGGGTGGTGCCGCTGGACGAGACTATCGCATTGGCCGCCGGAAACCTGGCCGTGGAGCACCGCCTGAGCACCGCCGATGCCATCGTGTACGCCACCGCGAGGATTTGCCAGGCGCAGTTGGTCACCGCGGACACCCATTTCCGGGGACTGCCTGGAGTCATCATCCCGTAAGCTGCCATTGAGCCTGCCGCGCCCTGCAAAACCAGCTTTGTCTTCGACCGGGCAATGGCGCTGCTCTGGGACCTGGTCCTGCGCGAGGCTTGGCCGGTCGCTCGGGCCGTCACTAAGCTACTCCAATGATGATCCGCCACGTAATCCAAGCCCTTTGGCTGGGACTGCTCGTCTACTGGCTGATCGGGGCTACCCGCATCAAGCGCGCCAAGCGAATGGAGCGCCGTGGATCCCGCCTGCTGCGCCTGACGCTCACGGTATTTGTCTTTCTTTCCTGTTCAACCCTCGTACGGAGGTGGGCTGGCTTGGAGAGCGGTTTGTTCCGCGGAGTGAAGCCATCGCGGTCATTGGCGCAATCCTTACGGCGCTGGGCGTTGGACTCGCTGCCTGGGCGCGCTATGTGCTTGGAAAGAACTGGTCTGCGGCGGTTACGCTAAAGGAAGGCCACGAATTGATTCGGAGCGGTCCTTACGCTCGCATCCGCCGACCCAATCTACTCCGGGATCATTCTCGGGCTGCTGGGCACGGCGCTGGCGATTGGCGAGTGGCGGGCTTTGGTGGGGGACTGCGGTGATGTCGGACGTCCTACTTCTTCAAGGCGCGCCGGGACGGAAGCGCTGCTTTCCGGCGAGTTTGGCGCAGCCTTCCAGGACCATCTGCGACGAACCGGCATGTTTCTGCCTCGGTTTTCATCCCCGGAGCAGCCGTGGAATTTCGATGCGACACGATGCCATTAAGAGTGTCGAGTGAGCGCTACAGCTTCCCTTGGTTTTCAATGGCTTACGTGTGATTTCGTTCGTCTGAGAGTGTCGAGTGGCGTGCGGGGTTGTTACGTGGTTCCGCGGAAACTGCGCATGGCGCTGGCTTCGTCGCCTTGCACGTCGAAGACGGTGAACAGGCGGGTGATCTGGAGGATGTCGTGCACGCGGCGTGTCAGGTGCACGAGTTTGAGTTCGCCCTGGGCGCTGCGCACGGTGGTGTAGGCCGCCACCATTTCGCCGATTCCGGAGCTGTCGATGTAATCAACGTCGGCCAGATCCAGGAGGATCTTGCGGTGGCCCGCCTCGACCAGTTCGCGGATCATCTTGCGCAGGATGGCGCTGCCTTCACCCAGAGTGATCTTGCCGCTGAAGTCCACTACCGCTACGTCACCGACTTCCCGGCATGTTCCTTGCAGTGCCACAAACACCTCGCAGACGAACTACTTGGGCTGAGAACTTCCGTTGCTGGAAACGGGGGCGGGCAGATTTTTTACCATCACCAGTTCGGCGCCGCCAGCCGGGTTGCGATGCACCTGGAAATCGTCCATGAACGCGCGCATCAGGAAAAGGCCACGCCCGGAGGTGCGCATCAAATTCTCTTCCGCCAGGCAGTCGGGCACTTCATTGAGTTCGAAGCCGGGGCCTTCATCGAGATGCGGATCACCATTTTTTCCGGAGCGAATTCGACGGTGATCGAGATTTTCTTGCGTCTGATCCTGCTGGTTGCCGTAATTGTAGGCGTTCACGACCCCTTCGCGCACGGCCATTCCGATCTTATGCACGTCCTCGCCCCCGAAACCGGCGGCCTCGGCTACGCCAACCACGATGTTTTCGGCCAAATCGACGCTTTCGAGCAGCGTCTGAAGCGTGACCTCAAGGCGTTGGGTCTTGGATATCATTCGGAGCCGAAGGGAACAGATCGCTAGGACAAGATATGCGTACCATAGCGCCGCGAGACAAGTCAATCATGCGCACGTACAGGCGGAGCGGAGAGGTGGGTTACCGCGAGACGAGCGGAGCGAAGTAGGGTTCTGCATCGGCTAGCCCGCAGAGGGATGAATCCCTCTGCCATTCGTTTACGCGAAAAGCATCTGGTTAAGCGCGCTAAGCGTACGCCTGCCTGCAGGGTTCATGCTCGCGGCAACTGGAAGGGCAATTCGTCTTATCGATGAGGATATAGTTGCGGCAGTTGGCGCACATCACGCCGTAGATTGTCTCGCTGAACTGCTCGTGCCCCGGATTGCTGGCGGAGTGCTCGCTGCGGGCAAGCGACCGGCTTATTGCCATGCGGATATCCCCGATCGATCGCGTTCAGAGACTCTAATGGTGGCAGCCACAGGAGCTTCCGCAGCCGCCGGATGGAGCGGGGCCGCTGGAGCCTCCAGAAGTTTTGTTGCCATTAGCCGGCGCGGCGAACACAGAAAGCTGTACCGTCTTCTTCCCGCTTTCGCACTTCGGGCAAGTCACCTTGGTGCTCTTGTTCATGACGATGCGCTCGTATCGCTCGCCGCAATCGTCGCAAAGGTATTCGTAAATCGGCATTTTCGATCCCTCTCGGCCGGATGCCCCGCGGCAATAGTATGCCACGGCCAGGCCCGCTATTTCTTGGGCGGATATCTATCCAGCGCCTTCTTGACCATTTTGTCGAGCTTCCCTTCAATCTTGCTGGGGTCCGTTTTTCTTCGCTCGAAATCCCGCGCCACACCAGCGAGCGCGTCGTGGGATCCCGCAAATCGATCACCAGCGTGCCCTCGGCGTAAGGGACGCGCACGATGCGCGTTCCCCAGCCGTACCACCCCGCCGGATAGGCTTCCGTCTCGACCTTGCGCGCCGATCCAAACGTGTACCGCACATTGAGATCCGATGGGCCGGAGGTCACCTCCATCAAGCCCCTGGCGCCAAGGTCGCGTGCGATATCGGTCTCGATCTGCTTTTTAACGAGCTCGCTGTTCAGCGCCGCATTTTTGCTGTTCAACTGGCCGCTGCGAATCGCGAACGTCCTGTATTTGCTGAAGTCGGCGGCCTGGTCGAATTCAACCGTCACCTTCTGCGCCAAGGCGACATGCGCGGCGAACAGGCTCAGGATCAGGACGGTAATCGCTCGCAGAATGGCGCCGCGCAACAAGCCTCGCTTCATCATGCGGCTAAGGTCGTGAGTCACGGGAAGCCTCCTCCTGAAAACAATGCGTAGTGTACAAGAGGCCGCGGACACCGCACCCTTCTGATTGAGAGCACCGACAGGAAGAGGTAAACAGCCGTCGCGATGAAACCCGGAATGCCTAAATCGGAGCCAAAACCCGCCAGCGCCGAAGGCCGAGCCCTGCTGGTATTCTAGGAAGGGGAATACCGATCTGATGAACGAGCAGCAAAGGTCGAAAGGCTTACCATGAAACGCAAAACCGCGGAGAGTTTGTGGTGGCTCGGCGTGGGAATCGCAGTGGCGGCAACCGGAATTGCCTTGGCATCGAAGGCGACTGGCGCGACACGGCCGCAGGCCCGCTTCAAACTGTAGACCATGTGGACTTGCAGCGTTACCTGGGCACCTGGTATGAGATCGCCCGCTACCCCAACCGATTCGAGCGCAACTGCGACTCCGATACCACGGCTCGCTACTCGTTGCGAGGCGACGGCAAAATCGAAGTGGTGAATTCATGCCGCAAACCGAACGGGGGAACGAAGAGCGTCCACGGAGCAGCGAAGATCGTCGATCCGGTGAGCAACGCCAAGCTGAAAGTAACCTTCTTCTGGCCCTTCTCAGGCGACTATTGGGTGGTGGCCCTGGGGAAGAATTACGAGTACGCGGTGGTGGGCGAACCGAGCCGCAGATATCTCTGGGTGTTGAGCCGCACACCACATCTCGACCCGGAAATCTATCGCGGTATTCTTCATCGCGTCGAGCAACTGGGCTACGTTCCGACACGGCTGGTCGAGACCAGGCAGAGCGCTTCATAGCACCGGCGTCCAGCAGGCTCTTTCGATTTCCTTCAATACGCACACCGAACGTTTGCTGCGGGCCGTGTATTCCTAAGCGTAATCGACTGACCATTTTGTCCCGTTCTGGTTACTTCGCCTTGCAAAGCAGGCCTCATTAAATCGTCATAATCCCTTCACAAGACAGAAACATGTTCCGTGCCAAATTGCCGCATGAAAAAACAACTGGTGTTGTCCATCTGCGGCTTTTTTTTCTTTGCATCTCTGCTCTTTGCTCAATTTGAGACGTCGGAAGTGCTCGGAACCGTCACGGATCTCTCCGGCGGCGCGGTCTCTAAAGCGACCGTAACTCTGACGAATGAGGCCACCGGCGTCGAGACGAAGGCCACCACCGACGAAAGCGGGGACTACGACTTCCTGAACGTTAAGGTTGGCCGCTACAACTTGACGGTGGAGCAACCGGGTTTTTCGAAGTTCACCACCGACGTGCGCGTGGACGTGGACGCGCGCCAGCGCGTGGACGCCAAAATGCAAGTGGGCGTCGTCACCGAGTCCGTGGTGATTTCGGCCGCGGCCTCGATGATCCAAACCGACTCGAGCGAACTCGCCCAGGTGATCGGCACTCAGACGGTGGCCGAACTCCCGCTCAACGGACGCAATTATGCCGACCTGGCCCTGTTGTCCGCCGGTACGATCAAGTCTCCGATCGCGTTTTCATTTTCGCCCACGGGCACGCCGCGCGAGGGCGCGATCAACGTGAACGGCATGCGCAGCACCTACAACAACTTCTTGCTCGATGGCCTGGACAACAACGCCTATGGAACGAGCAACCAGGGCTACTCGGCCCAGTTGGTGCAGCCCTCTCCGGACGCGCTTTCCGAATTCAAGGTGATCACCAGCAACTACAGCGCGGAGTACGGACGCGTGGGCGGGGCGGTGGTGAACGCGTCGATGAAGTCGGGTACGAACCAGTTCCACGGGGACGCCTACGAGTATCTGCGCAACACGGACCTGAACGCGACGGGCTATCTGTTCGCCCCGGCGGCCAAGCCCCCACTCAATCGCAATCAATTCGGCGGCACTTTTGGGGGGCCTCTCATCAAGAACAAGCTGTTTTTCTTCACCGACTATGAGGGTTACCGTCAAGTTCTGCACTACATCAACTTCGACACGATCCCGACGCAGAACGATCGCGGTGGAATCCTGCCGGTGACGGTGGTGGACCCGCTGACCGGCGTGGTCTATCCAGCCAACAAGCCGATTCCGATTGCGACGTTGAATCCCTTCGCCAACTATGTGCTGCAGAATCTGCCCGCTGTGGCCGCGGTAACGTCTTCGCAGCGCTCTAATGACTATGAGCAGTCGCTGGCGGTTCGCGACTACACCGACAAATACGACGCCAAGCTCGACGACCAGATCAATGACCACATGACCGCGTTTCTGCGATTCAGCCAGAGGATCGACCACCAGTATTTTCAGCCCGATATTCCGGGACCGTCCGGCGGCAACGGAACCGGCAACCTGCATGTGTTCGATCAAAATGCTTCGGCAGGCTACACCTGGACGCTATCGCCCAATTCACTGATCGAAGCACGCTTCGGCTTCTCACGCATCAAGGGGGGAAAGACCCCGCCCAATCTAGGCCTGTCCACGTCTATCCCCGAATTTCCGTTTACCGGATTGCCGACCACAGCCAGCTTGCAGGGCGGTTTGAATTCGCAGAACATCAGCGGTTTCAGTCAATTGGGACGCCAAACCAGCAATCCGCAATTCCAGAATCCGACGTCATTCGATCCGAAGGTCAATTTTTCCCTCATCCGGGGCCGCCACTCGATCAAGATGGGCTACGAGTTCCTGGTGATCCGCACCGAAGTGCTCGACGTGAATCCGATCTACGGGGAGGATCAGTTCACTGGCGGATTCAGCAAGCCCACCTGCGCTCAATTAGGACAGGCGGCCGGCTGCGCGATCACCAGCGACACCACGAGCTACAATCTCGCGGATTTCATCTTCGGCACGCCCAGCATCATCAACCTGGGCACCAATGTCGTCGTCAACCTTCGCCAGCATGTCCATTCTCTCTACGTGCAGGATGATTATCGCGTGACGTCGAAGCTCACCGTCAACGCCGGGCTGCGCTGGGACTTTGCGACACCCCTCTACACCAGGGACAACAACTGGTCGAATTTCAGTCCCGCCACCGACACAATGATTCCCGCCACCGGCGGCAGCCTGTACAACCGCGCCCTGGTAAATCCGAATTACAAGGATTTCGGGCCGCGGCTGGGCCTGGCTTACAGCTTTGACACCAAGACGGTGATTCGAAGCGGTTACGGCATCAGCTACACATTCTTCAACCGCCCCGGCAGCTCCGAAGAAGGCATCAACGCCCCCAATGCCCTTTTTGGCGTGATCAACCAGTCCATTACGCCCGGAACGATCGCTCCGGCGAGCTTCCTCACGACGGCGAACAGCTTTACGACGAACATCGCGAGTCCCGCCGCTTTCAATCCCATCAATTCCAACGTGGACTACATTCCGGCGCACAGTCCATGGTCCTACGTGCAAAACTGGTTCCTCTCCGTGCAGCGCGAACTGCCGATGAACACCGTGGTGGAGGTCGCCTACAACGGCAACCACAGCCTGGACCTTCCCATCCTCGGCGACTACAACCAGGCGAACCCGAATGCGCCGGGCGGCACGCTCGGCGTTCAGGCACGGCGCCCAATCCCGTCGTTTGGTCCGATCACCTGGGTCGATCCGGTGGGGAACAACAACTACAACGGCCTGTCGATGCGGGTGGAGCACCGCTTCGCGAACGGATTGTATTTCCTGAACTCATTCACTTGGAGCAACGCGCTGGGAGATTCCGAGCAGGCTCTTGAATACTACGCGGGCGGCTATGCGGCGAATCCTCAAAACATCCACAACCTGAAGGCGGAATATGGCCCTACCAGCTTCGACGTGAAACTCAACAACGTTACCAGCGTGGTGTACCAGCTTCCCTTTGGCCGCGGCCGTCAATTCGGATCGAACATGAGCGCCTGGGAAGATGCGGTCGTAGGCGGATGGGAATTCAATACCATCAATACGGCCCACACCGGCACGCCGATCAATGTCTTCTACGTTCCCTCCACGGCCAGCGACGTCACCGGCCTTTCCAACGACTATCGCGGCCAAGCTTTTGAAAGGCCGAACGTAAGCGGAGTCGGCACGAGCCTGAGCACGCAGCAGCTCATTAACAACTACTTCGCCGGCTATACGTTCACCACTCCCCCCGCGAGCGCACCTTTCGGGAATCTGGGACGCAACGCCTTCAATGTGCCGAGTTTCGAACAGTGGGACCTGGCCGTCGACAAAACGTTTCAGATCCATGAAGACATCCGCATGCAATTCCGGTCGGAGTTCTTCAATTTCCTGAACCAGACGAACTTCGGAGTGCCCGACATACGGACAACCGATTCAGCCTTCGGAACCATTCGCAGCACCTATCCCGCAAGGCAGGTCCAGTTCGCCCTGAAGCTCCTCTTCTAGGAAGCCAATCGGGCAAGCGGATTCCAAGGCGCCGAGCGATCAGCGCATTTGATTTTTCGGTTGCCCCACCCTTGCCTTTAAGGGTGGGGCTTTTCTCCCGCTACGGCGAAACTTCGACTAAGCTAGGCAGAAATTGCGGCACTGGCATCGAAGCGGTGCAGGAGACTCCAAAATATGAAACGCCAGCCTCACGTCGCCACACTCCTTGCGTGCCTGCTCGCAGCCAGTTCCTCCTGGGCTGGTTCTGTCTTGATGATCTCCGTCGATGGCCTGGGCCCTGGATATGTTCTCAAAGCCGATGCACAGCACCTGAAAATCCCCACGCTTCGGCGCTTCCTTACCGAGGGCACCTACGCCGAAGGCGTCATTAATGTAGTTCCCACCGTTACCTATCCCTGCCACACCACGCTGGTGACCGGCGTATGGCCGAGCGAGCACGGCATCGACGCCAACGTAGCCTTCGAGCCTCTAGTAACCGTCGAAACCTGGAACTGGTACGCGCAGGACATCAAAGTTCCGACGCTCTGGGACGCAGCCGAAAAAGCCGGCATTACAACCGCGAGCGTAAGCTGGCCCGTCACGGCGGGCGCCACCTCGGTGAAATATCTGATACCAGAATACTGGCGCACCCGAACCGACAACGATCACAAACTCATGGAAGCACTTTCGCGCCCCCTGGGCTTGCTCGAAGAACTGGAAAGAAATCTCGGGCCTTACGACGAATCAAGCGATCAGGGAGTGCCGGGAGATCGCATTCGCGCAAAATTTGCCCAGGCAATTCTCGCGAGAGAGAAGCCGGGCTTCATGACCATCCACCTGGCCGCACTCGATCATCTGGAGCACAACACCGGCCCCTTCAGCAAGGAAAGCGACGAGACGGTCGAGGCTCTCGATCAGATGCTGGCGCAATTGATTCAGACGGCGGAAGCAGCCGACCCCGGCACGGTGATTGCGGTCGTCTCCGATCACGGATTCATACCGGTGGACCACAAAGTCAATCTCATGCTGCCCTTCGTCAAGGAAGGTTTGATCAAGCTGAAACCGCCCTCCGACATGCTTCCGCCCAGGATCGCCTCCTGGGACGCAGCCTTCTGGCCCGCGGGAGGCTCAGCCGCGGTAATGCTGCGCGATCCCTCCGACGAAGTACTGAAACAGCGCGTGAAAGCCCTGCTCCTGAAGATGAAAAGCGATCCCGCCTATTCCATAGCTCGTGTGATAGAACAGCCAGAACTGACAAAAATGGGCGGCTTCCCGAGCGCCGCGTTTCTGGTGGAAATGCAGCCGGGTGCCGAAGTAGGCTACGCGCTAGCGGGCCCCATCGACGAGTCCGCCCCGGGCACGGGCACCCACGGCTACCTGCCCGACCGCCCCGAAATGCACGCCTCGTTCTTCATAATGGGGAAAAACATCGCCGCCGGCCGCGACCTGGGCATCGTCGACATGCGCCAGGTAGCACCGACAATAGCCGCTATCCTTGGCGTGAGCCTGCCGACCGCCAAATCGCGCGCGCTCGAAGTCTCCCGCTGAGCAATCACGCGTTTCTCGCGAACACCAGCGAATTTCAGTGGCGCGCGCAGCTAATCCTTGGGGTTGGTGGCGAAGACGGACAGCTCGGGGATGAAGCCGCGGTCGTCCATTTCGAGGGCGGCTTTGACGGCGAAGGCGATTTCCTCGGCACGCAACTTGGTCTCATTTGGAGTCTGGGTCAGGTTCGCGGAAGCGAAGAAGTTGGTGATCACCTCGCTGGGATTGACCAGGATCACGCGGATGTTGTGCTTGCGGAGTTCGGCTCGCCAGCACTCCGTCATTCCGCGAAGCGCAAACTTGCTGGCGTAATAGGCCGTGCCGTTCGCGGCACCGCGGAGACCAGCCGTCGAGGAAATGTTAACGATGTTGCCGCGCTGCTTTTTGATGAAGTGCCTGGCCGCCTCGCGCGCCATGAGCATGGCTCCGGTGACGTTGGTGGCAAACACGGATTCAAATTCCCTGAGGCTGAAGTCGACGAGGTTCTTGAACACTCCGACTCCGGCGTTGTTGACCAGGATGTCCAGGTCTCCGAACTTCTGCAACAGCTCGCGATAGGTGCGCTCGGCATCGGCTTCGACTGAAACGTCGGCATGGATGGGATGGGCGCCCAATTCGCGGGCGGCTTCGGCCAGACGTTTCTCGTCGCGCCCTGTGATGGCGACGCGGCCGCCGCTTTCGATCAGGGTCTTCGCGATGGCCTTGCCGATTCCGCTGCTGCCGCCGGTGACTAGGGCGGCCGAATTCTTCAGATTCATAGTTCCTCCACGCCAGGAATTGTAGCGAAAGACAATGGATTTGCACGCGATTCGGTTAGAATTTTCGGGGCCGGTCTCCGGGCATGGCTAACCGAGGCGGGCTTTTCGAGCGTCGAAATGGCAGAGTTTGGGCATCGCGGCGGGGTTGCGGCAATCATCGCGCGGAAGTAGAGGGTGGCTTCGTCAATGACGAGCAAAAGTTTCTTCAGAGCTTCCTTGTGAGAAATGATTGACTCAACCGCTTCGAGTGTCGGTTGCAATTCCGGTATTCAACGAGGAAAGCGTATTGCCGGAATTACTGCAGCGCGTTCGCAACGCGCTTGACGCCGTTCCGGGAGGGCCGCATCAGATCGTAGTGGTGGATGACGGCAGCACCGACGGCACACTGCAACTGCTCCGGCGCGAAGCCGCGAAGGACACCAGCATCACGGCCATTGTCCTCTCCCGCAATTTCGGCCACCAGGCCGCCCTGACCGCCGCGCTGGAACAGATTACCGGCGAAGTCGCCATCGTGATGGATGGGGACTTACAGGATCCCCCCGAGGCGTTTCCGCAGTTCATCGCCAAGTATCGCGAAGGGAACGACGTGGTCTACGCCCAGCGCGTGCAGCGCAAGGAAGTCTGGTGGCTGCGCTTCTGCTACTATCTTTTTTACCGGCTCGCCGGAAGCCTATCGGAAACGCGGCTGCCGCTCGACGCGGGCGATTTTGGGTTGATGTCGCGGCGCGTGGTGGAGGAGATTCGCCGCATGCCGGAGCAGCACCGGTACCTCCGGGGGCTGCGGACGTGGGTCGGTTTCCGACAAGCGGGCGTGCCGGTGGAGCGCGCGGCACGATATGCCGGGGAATCGAAATATAGCGCCGTGAAGCTCCTGAAACTTGCGGCCGACGGGATATTCTCATTCTCCATCATCCCGCTGCGCGCGGCGGCCATCCTCGGACTGAGCGCGATCGCGCTATCGGCGACCTATGTCTTCTACGCGCTTTACATTAAATTAGCCACCGGCAAGACCCCGCAGGGGTTTACGGCCTTGATCGTTGCGATCACGTTTCTCTCGGGCATTCAGTTATTTTTTATGGGCATTATCGGGGAGTACGTGGGGAGGGTGTTTGAAGCGACCAAGTCGCGGCCGATCTACGTCGTTGCCGAAACATTCGGCGGCCAATGCGAATCCGCTTCCTCTCCCGGCCGCGGAGCCGATCCGGCCAAAGGCAGGGGTTCGGAGTCGGTTTGAAACTACCTGGTGCTGTCCCGCAGCAGCTTTAGCCAATCCGGCATGCTGATGATCTCACCGTGAAGCGGAGCGATTGTCTCCACATCCAGATTCAGACGCAGAAGGTTTCCGTACAAGTTATTCCACAAGCCCAGCGACATCGGCGTGGCATACCGGTCCGAGAAGTCATCGACCTCGACGAGCAGCTTTTCCTTGGGCAGATAAGCAAACGAAAGAAACTCGTCGTGATTGTCGCCGATGGTCAGGTGCACCTCGACGGAGCGGGTTCCATCGGTAAGCACATACTTCGTCTTGTAGGTGATGAACGTGGGTTCCGTGGGCTTTTCCGAAAGCTCGTCGGGTTCCAGGGTGCGGGGCTGCTTCCAGGCCCATTCGTAGAACTCTTTGTTGCCTTCATGCGTTATAACCGTGGCGCCCTCCGCGACGTAGGTGCGCAGCCCGCCGGAGTGATCGAAGTGATGATGCGTGTTGATTACATACTTGATGGGTTTATCCGGAACCAGTTTCTTCACGGCCGCAATTACGGCCAGGGAGCGCGCCTCGTTCAAAGGAGCATCGACCACAGCGACAAAATCCTTGAATTCGATGAGGGCGCTATTATGACCGCCGTGCATCAGCCACACCCCGTCGGCAAGTTTTTCCGGCGTAACGCGCTCTGGCGGGACAGTCGCGCGCAACACAGAGTCCGGAACCTGAAGCGCGGCGTCTTGAATGTTCGCCTGCGCGTTCGCCACCCTCAGGTCAAGCGTGGGAAAGCCGCCCTGCTTCTCGAAAATATGCGTGGGAAATTCTACGCCGCTAAAATCCTTGTAATCGAGAAAGGCTGTTTCAACGGGCATATCTCCCAGAACCGGGTTGGGAATCCACGTCTTGACCGTCGTCACGAGGTTCCGGCCATCGATGGTGCCAATAATTTTATTTTTCCCAAGCATGAACGTGAGGACAGTAACTTTTGCTCCAGCCTCTTCGGCTGATTCGGCGGTGGCGTGGTTCTCGGCGGCGGCCTTCAGGAAGCCGTGTGGGGTGAGCCAGATCTGCAGCCCGCGCTCATACGCCGCGGCAGGGGCCGGCTGCACCTTGTCGGGAGGCGGGGCCGGATAAGCGTTGAACGGCTGATTCCAGGCGTATTTCCCGCTGACTCTGCGCCCCTCGTGGATCGGCTCCACGAACGGAGCCTCGCCGCCGAGCATTGGCGGATTTTTCTGTCTCCGGTTTATCTCCTCGGTCGAGGAGGCGCTTAAATAATCGATGGTGCGGATATAGCTCGTGAGCGCGGTGGCGTGCCACGGAGCTGTTGGATCCCAATTCATTCCCACGGCGCCCAATTCGCCGGTGCCCGAATATCGAATGGACTTCACGTCGCCCATGGCCTTTTCCGCTCGGCGGATTACGGCGCTCGCGTCCGCCGGGGAATTCCTGGGCGAAGTTTTTGCCGCATCCTGGGCCAGCGCGATTCCGGCGGCCAGCAAAAGCAGTGAAACGAGGCTCACACAACGTTGTCTTGTCATAAGTACCCTCGTGAATAGTGGCGCAAGGTTCGGCTTATTGGACGCCGGAGAGAATATCGCGTTTCACGATGCATCGGGCAATTCCTAGTTGCGAACGCCTAAATGACGGTCGAAAAATTTGACGATGATGTCATAAACCTCCTGCGACTCCGGCGGCGCGGGATCGTACCAAAACGAATGCCTGCCACCCTCGAAAACGTGGAGGTCCGTCTCGACGCCCACCTTCACGAGCTGCTCGTGCGTATAGACGCCGGTGCTCATATCGATCGAGCGGGTGCCCGTAATCAGAAGAGTCGGAGGAAACTTCGACAGCATCTCGGGCGATTTCACGGGCGAGACCAGCGGATCTTCCGGATCGATATTGCCCAAATCCTGCTCACCCTGATGAGTGGGCGGCTGCGGCATCATGCCATTACCCAGCTCGGTTCCGATGTAGCCAGCGTCGCCGCGATCGCCTCCGGCGCTGGCGCACAAGAGGCCCGCCGCGCCCGGCCTCGGCAGGTTGTGTTTTTGAAACCAGGCGAGCGACCTGGCGGCCAGAACTCCACCGCGCGAACAACCGTAGAGGCCGATATCGCCGGGTTTGTAAGTCTTCAGTAGTCCGGAGTAAACGTTCGAGACGTCTTCGACAGCCCTTGGAAATTCCGGATCTCCGTAGTCGACGCTGACGACTTTCATTTTCCCAAGGAAGGCGATCGGCTGCGAACCGAGCGCGCCGCAATCAATCCAGCAATCGGCGCTATGCAGCTCGATCAGTACGCGATTCTTGTTCTTGGCGGAAACGCCGTCTTTAGGCGTGTAAACGAAGACGTGAACGCCTCCTATCTTCGTGTCTTCTTTGTTCAGGGGGTACAGCGCAGCCTGGCGGTCGCGGAATGGCTTGAGGATCAAAGTGGAACCATCGGGCTGGTGCGCCGTGAGCTTCGGATCGCGCTCCGCGCGGTCCATGTAGATGAGCGACGCTTTCAGCTCCGGGCTCATGAGGCTCGACATGGGAATTGCCTGCGCGGGCAGATGGTAGGTTCCATCGTCATCGATGACGATATGCGGGCGAGGCCTTGGTGGAGCGGACGAATCGCTCTGAGCTCCCGAAGGCGACGCTGTTAGCGCCGCTGCAATCGCGACTGCCAGCGCACCGAACATCAGACTTCGACAGCTCAAGCGCATGGGGAATCTCCCAGGGATGACTCTGCCAGAGTAGCGGCACTCCGCAGGGTAAAGTCGGGCACCAGGGACGAAGGGCACCGTGGGTGTCTTTGGCCGCCGTCGGCCATCTTCCCGCTCCAGGACAACGCGCGCCCGGAGCGGGCTATTTCCTCGGAACCACCTAGAACACGTACTTCAGCGCAAACTGAATCAGCCGTGGGTTCACCGACTCGCTCGTAATCTGCCCAAAGGTCGCGTTCGAGACATCGAGCTGGGAACCCGTGGGGTTGGAGAACTGTGGATGGTTGAAAACATTGAAGAATTCCGTGCGAAACACCAAGCTCGCATCCTCGTGGATGCCCCCAACCTTGGTTGTCTTTTGGATGGCCGCATCGAAATTAAACTGGCCCGGCCCAAGAATGATGCCGTAACCAGCGTTACCGTAACCGGTTCCGTTGCCGATCACCGGCGTCACGCCAAACGCCGCCTTGTTGAAGAAACCAGTTCCACCGGTAGCGCCTCCCAAACGCTGCGTCACCCCTCCCGACGTGGCCACGTTGCCATTGCCCATCCCCGCGGCAAATTCGGCTGTCGAGGTTTGCGTCGCCCCAGGACCATACCCGTAGATAGATCCTCCACGGGTGTCAGTGATCGTCAGAGGCGTGCCGTCCTGCACAATCGTCACACCCGACAAATCCCACCCGCTGGCAATCTTCCCGAGAAGCCCTTCATGCGAACCAAAAGGGATGTTCCAGTCGTAGGTGATCGCCACCCGCTGCGGGTGATAGTAGGCGTATGGCCCATAACGCTTGATGTTGGGGTCGTTATAAACGTCGTACGCCGTATTGGTGAA
This sequence comes from uncultured Acidobacteriota bacterium, assembly GCA_963697575.1. Lineage (GTDB taxonomy): Bacteria > Acidobacteriota > Terriglobia > Acidiferrales > UBA7541 > Palsa-295. Next base: position 393,989 of record CAVOOP010000017.1, read on the forward strand.
CGAACGGCTAAAGGTGTAGGCCGCCTGCATTTGGAGCCCGTGTGACATCTGCTTGCGCACGGTAACCTGCAAGCTATTGAATTTGCTGTCGCCTATGGTGGGGTCATCCGCAAGGCCAGCTGCGGAGAAGCCGAGGTAAGGCACACGCACCGCCGCGTTGGCCACGGTGTTGGTGGTGAGTCCATTCACGGGATTGCTTGGGCTTGCGAGTCGCGCTTCGTTGAGCTGATGAAAGGCAAAACCGCCATTGGGTATGAAGTCGGGAACCTGGTGGATAGCCCGGCTTCCCACCCAGCCCACTTCCAGCACCCACTCCGGAGCGAACTCATATTGTGTGTTCAGGTTCCATTGATAGGTCGTTGGAACCAGGTAGACGGGCCCCATCAAGTCCACGTTCAGATTGGATTGCGTGCCCGTCTGCGCCACGGTATTGATGTTGGCCGAGCGAGGCGCCCACCCGATCGAAGTGGGAGCATAAGGCATCGCATCGGTAGCAAAATAGTTTGCAGCGCCGGTCTGAAACGCCGGCGCGGTGTAGGGAAATGCCTGGATAAAGGTGTTATCGAAAGCGGAGAGACCCGGCCTGTCATAGAAATAGCCTATGCCGCCCCGCACGACGAACCGGTCCGTGGCAAGAGGCTTCCAGGCCAGGCCAAAGCGCGGCGCAAAAGCCGTAAGCGGAGGAGCATTCTGAGTGGGAGTCTTCCGGTTATTTTGGAAAATTCCGCCAACGGTTGGCGGCGGGTTGAGCGCGGGGTTGTAGTTGGATGGCACTACAAACCCGGCCAGTGATCCGGTGGCGGCCGAGGTTCCCAGTGTGCCGCCCTGCGTTACCGGCACATTGACCGTGCTGATCAGGCTCGGCCAGACGTTGGTCAACTGGCCGGCGGTGTCGTCGATCAAGCCGTTGTACTCCCACCGCAGCCCGAGGTTCAGCGTGAGATTGCTTAGCACCTTGAAGTCATCCTGAACAAAGGCGGATGCAACGGGAGCCCGGAAGTGGCTGAACTCACCGCCCGGTTCCGTGGCGGACGCCGATGTGCCGGAGGAGGAGATATTGCTGGTGGCGCTTCCATTCGTCAGCCCAGCCGCGGCGCTTGCGGAGCATTGCGCGGCGGTGAGAGTAGGGGCGCAGCCGGGCAGGCCCAGCAGGAAATCCTGGAAGGTGACGAAGGTTTCGCTCCCGATGGAAAGCCCCGGGAAGAACCGGTTTTGCGCGTCTTTTTCGAATTCGAAGCCGGTGCGGATGGTGTGTTTTCCGTGGGACCAGGAGATCTGGTCCGCGAATTCCGTTGAGTATGTCCACGAATCGCTCACGCTGACGGCCTGAAACTGCAACAGCCCGTTGATCACGATCTTGTTAAAGGCATTGTAGGAGGGGACGATCGGTGTGATTCCTACCTGCGTATCCGTGAAGGGCAACTCGCTTTGCGTGGTGGCCACCGAGCGCTGCGCGGAAACCCGCACTTCGTTCACCAGGTTGGCAGAGACGATCGACGTGAGTTTCAATACCGCGTACTGGGTCGAGTAATAAAGTTGCGCAGGGCCGCCCGGGAGGCACAGGGTGATCGAGGAACCGCCTGTTCCGCATCCCATGGACGCCGTGGTTGTATCCGGGCCAAAAAACCACCGGCCTGACAGAGTATTCTTGCTGTTGAATGCATAGTCGAAATTTCCAAGCGCCTGGGGCTCTGAAAACACTGCCGGGACGCTGAACGTTGTGGGCTGATTGACTCCGTCGGAAGAACTCGGAATGTAATAGTTTCCGTTCGGAAGTTTCAAATTAAGAATATTGAGGGCGACGGGATTGATGTTCGAGCCGTTGCACAGAACCTGAACAACAGATGTGGCCTTCACGCTGCCGGCCGCGCTGCCGCCGGGGCAAAATGCGGCACCCAGCGCAGCCTGAAAAGCGGGTGTGTTGCGGGCACCCTGCGGGATTCCGACCAGCGTAGGATCGGAAAAGCCTGCGGGCGATATTCCGTTCCGCTGGTGCGTGTCCTGAAACGCCACAAAGAAGAATAGCTTGTCTTTTTTCACCGGACCGCCGAAGGTGCCGCCATACTGATTCTGGTCCAGCACCTGGCGCCCATTGTTCGGGACGCCCCCGATGGGCGGGCTGATCTTCCGGAAATAGTCGTTGGCGTTCAGTATGGTGTTGCGGAAAAATTCAAAAGCGGTGCCGTGGAACTGGTTGGTGCCGGACCTTGTGACCACATTCACGCTCGCGCCCGGATTTCGTCCATAGCCGGCGTCGAACAGCGAAGTCTGGATTTTGAATTCCTGAATGGCGTCCGGATTCACGATCCCGATTCCAGATCCGTTGTTGCCGGAATCGGCGCCGTTTCCACGGCCGCCGATATCGATGATGGTGGCCCCGTCCTGCTGGTAGTTGTTTTGCACCGTGCTCGAGCCGTTCACCAGGATGTCCTGCGAGCCCCGGCCGAGGTTGGCAGCGTTGAACACGCCGACATTCGCTCCGGCTGCGAGTCCCAGCAAGTTGGTGTAGTTACGCGTGGTCAAAGGTACCGCCGTCACGGTGTCAGAGTTCACCACGGTGCCCACGGTGGAGCTGGCGGTCTGCACCGCTTCGACCTCTCCGCGGACTTCTACTTGCTGCGTCTGCGCGCCAACCTGAACGGTTTCATCGAACACGGCGGTTTCGGTGACGGTGACCGCGACCGAGGGAACCTCCGCCGTGGTGAAGCCTGAGGCTTCAAACTTCAGCTTGTAATCGCCGGGAGGCAGCAGTCCGAATTTGTATATGCCGTCCGCTGTGGTGTTCGTGGTGCGCACCAGGCCGGTGCCGATGCTGGTAGCAGTGACAGTGGCATTGGGCACAACTGCGCCGGAAGAATCTTTTACGGTGCCGGTCAATGCGCCGGTGGAGGCCGTCTGGCCAAAGAGAGAAGTGGAGAAGCACAGGATGCTGAACAAAGAGGCAATCGCTAACAACTTTTTCGTCATATGTTTTCCCACCCTTGCTGTCAATTTGTCATTCCCGAGTCTGCAAGATGACCCCCTGCCGCGTGAAAGGACCGATTAAACTTGCCGTTGCGCGGCAATCTACTATATTCTTTGCGGAAAGTCCTGAGGAAAAAGCGGGAAAATCGCCGAATCGGGTGGAATTTCTATGAAGTCACTGGCATTCATCTCTCCGAACGCGAGGGCAGGCTATGAGTTTGGGCAGATTGTAATCGACGTACCTTCCCGCCAGATCTGGCGACAGGGGGAACCCGTCGCCGTTCCCTCCAAGGCCTTCGACATCCTGACTTACCTGGCGGCCCGTCCGGACAGCACGATCTCCAAAGACGAACTCCTCAATGCGGTATGGAAAGACATGTTCGTCTCGGAGGATAGCCTCGTCCATAGCATGTCGGTGCTGAGGCGGGCGCTCGGGGATGACTCCACAAATCCGCAATTGATCATCACGGTTCCACGAAAGGGTTATCGCCTAAAGGGGCCGGTGCGGGAGATTTCATGACTCCGCTTCGATTTTTCTTCGGCTTCCTCCGCGCCGCTCGGAGTGGAGAGAAACATCGAACTATCCGTCTCCCCCTCCCCTCACAGCACAATGCCTTGGCGAGTGGCCGAAGCCGGATTTGGACGTTGTGGACATTGTTGACGGCGGCCGTGATTTTGCTCCTGCTCGCGAGACAATTCTATTTCCGAAAGCCGATACCTCGGGCCGGAGCGCAATTCAATTTACCCAGGCCGCGCCAGAGGGGCTCGCTAGTCGCATCGGGCGGCATTCTCTCCCCAGATAGCCACTATATGGTGTTCATGGCGCGCGACCGAGAAGCGGCCCAGGCGCATCTGTACTTCAAAGATATGGACTCCGCCGAATTGCTGCCGCTGGGTGGCACCGAGGGCGCCTCCGATCCCTTCTGGTCGCCGGCAAGCGACATGATCGGATTTTTCGCCAAACGGTCAGCTCAAGACTGTGGACCTGCGCGGGGATATTCCGAAGAGCCATCGCCACAGTGCCAGTAAGCTCTGGAGGCGCGACGTGGAGCAGTGCCTGGCCCGATTCTTTTTTCTGATTGGCGGAATGGTTTATATCGCGTCGATCCTGCTGGAGGACGCGTGACAGCCGTTGTCAACAGTCAACAGGTCCGCGGGCGAGCTCGAGCAAAAATTGCCTCAATTTCTTCCCGACGGCCGGCATTTTCTGTTCTTCCTCCGCAACGCAAACGAGGATCAGACGGGGAGCTATGTCGGCTCCCTCGATTCTCCTGAACGAATCCGGATCGTTCAGCCAGACCACGTTCGCCTGCGATCTACTCGGCGCCGGGGTACCTGCTATATGTCCAGGAAGATATCCTTATGGCCCAGCGATTTGACGCCGCCCGGCTCAAAGTAACCGGCAAACCCCTGATCGTGGCCGGAATGTGTCCGCTCCCGGTCGACGCTGACGGGAAGATGATCTCCGCTTCCGCCAGCCTGCTTACTTTTCGATCCGGCGCAAAAACGCAGGAACTTGCATGGTTTGACCGCGACGGAAAGCGCACGCCATCCATTCCTGCGTTCAAAGGCCTTCGCAGCCCAATGTTTTCCCCGGACCGCAAACAGCTGGTCGCCATGGACGCCGGTCCGCGAATGTGGATGATCGATCTTGAACGCAACGCCGCCACTCGCCTGGAGGGAGAAGGGACTTATCCCTTGTGGTCTCCCGACGGCAATCGCATCGCTTTTGAATCCCACAGTCACTTCACGGTATACGTGCGGAACATTGGAAGCTCCGCACAGGATCAGGTTCTGGTAAACGACAGCGAGCGCAAGATCCTGAACGACTGGTCGCCAGTCGGGGATTACCTCATCTATACGACTCTGAGTCCCAGCACCAAGCTGGATCTTGTAATGGTTCCCATGTCCGGGGACAAGAAAGCCCGTTCCGCTGCTGCGTACGCCCTTCAACGAGTCGCAGGGACGACATTTCCCCCGATGGCCGCTGGCTCGCTTACGTGTCGGATGAATCGGGAGCGCTGGAAGTCTACGTCCAGCGATTTCCGTCTCTTGGCGGCAAACGAATCGTGTCGATCGGCGGGGGCGTCGAGCCGATGTGGCGCAAAGACGGAAAGGAACTGTTCTATATTTCCCCCGACTACTCAATCGTCTCGGTACCCTTTCAGCCAACCGAACCCCCTGTAATCGGCCGGCCCAAGACGCTGTTCCGGGCGCCCATCAATACCTCCACCACGCGCAATCACTACGCGGTAACCCCCGATGGGCAGCGTTTCCTGATCAACGTCGAGGATCAGAGCAGCTACCTTTCCCCCATCACGGTAATGGTCAACTGGATCGAGGGACTCGAAACCAAGTGAGGCGGTGACCGTCCATCCGGGTTGTGAGCAAGGCTTTCGGAATTCCCTTCCGCGTCAACCGCCGTGCCAATCATCCTTAGCCGGGTTTAAGAGTTTCGGGCAGCGCTTTATCCGCTTTATCCGTTGACGCCACGGCGTAATTTGAGTAGCTTCTCTGCGGTTATTCGCGCAATCCGAAAGGAACGGATCCCGATGCGGCAACCTGCGAATTTGGTTCGAATCGCGTATGTGACTATTCTCGCGGCATTCACGACGGGCTTTGCCCCAGCGCTCGCGATTGCACAAGATTCGGCAGGTCCGGTAATACCGTTCATCGTGCAGGAACACATCGTGAAGCAGATCTCGGACCACGTGTGGGAGATCCCCGACAGGAACAGGCCGGGCGTCCCCAACGTCGCCATTATCGTAGGGAGCCGCGCGACGCTTGTGGTGGATACGGGAATGGGGCCAAAGAGCGGAGAAATCGTCGTACGCGAAGCGCAGAAGCTGAGCAAGAATACCGAATTTTATCTCGCGACGACTGATTTTCGTCCGGAGCACATCACGGGCGCCATGTCATTTCCGCCCGGCACCGTGTGGCTCGTGCCCGCGGCGCAGAAGGCCGATATCGCCGAGAGCACCCGAAGCTACATCTCGTCGTTCATGTCTCGTTCAGCGGATCTAACCGCGGCGCTGAAGGACGTGAAGCTTCGAGACCCCGACGTGGTCTTCGATCGTGACGCAAAGCTCGATTTGGGCGGCGGCGTGACGGTTCACCTCATATGGTATGGTCCGGCGCGCACCAACGGCGATATTGTGATCTTTGTGGAACCGGACCGGGTGCTGCACGCCGGAAATATCCTGGGAAGCAAATCCTATCCCGGCATGCCGGACAATACACCCAGCGTCACCAACTGGCTCGATATTCTCGACAAGCTGGAAGCCCTGCATCCCCTTATCGTGATGCCGAATCACGGCGACGTTCGCGACGCAACGTTAATTTCCAGCCAGCGGGAAGTGCTCCGCGACCTGCAGAGGCGCGCGCGGGAACTTAAAGCGGAAGGCCGAACCGCGGAAGAAGCAGGCCAGACCCTTACCGCTGAATTCGACGTGAAGTATCCCGATTGGAAAGGCGTCGGAGGCATCCCCGCAATCGTGCGGCGGTTCTACGCGGAACCCCAGTAATTACGGACACACAAAGCGCGGGAATAATTATAAGATATCTCCGTAACTCCGCGCCCGTAGCTCAGATGGATAGAGCGTGTGCCTCCGAAGCACAAGGTCGCCAGTTCGAACCTGGCCGGGCGCGCCATTTTTGTGTGGGTGCGGCTGCAGTTCCAGCGAGGAATGACACTTCAGGGTAGATCCTGCCCGGAACCGCCAGCTTAAATCACGATCGCCGCTTTGATGGCTTCCGGCGCGAGGACGCAGAACTCACGGTTGTCCTCTCTTTGCGCGCGATTCGGCGCTTCCTGGGTGGGCGAGACTTAGGGTTCGGCGTCACTTTCGCTACGATAGCACCCAGCGTAGATCCGATGGTACGAGCCACTCCCAGGAGTACGTCGTCTTTTTTCGCAATCGCTGCGTCCGGTCGGCTTTTCGGCACAGAATCCTCCATTGAACGAGAGTAGCAGCCTTCTACAGCCGCCCCAGCAATAACAGGATCAAAAGGATTACCACGATCAATCCAATCCCCCCGCTTGGGTAGTAGCCCCACGAGCGGCTGTGGGGCCAAGTGGGAAGACTTCCAACGAGTGCTACTATCAGGACGATAGTCAGAATCAGCATCAAACCCATGGAGCCAATCTCCTTCCGATTGAGCGGCCCTGCGCGACTGGGTCGCGCTAGGCCGTGGACTTCGCTCCAACCACCAGCAACGCGATCCCGCCTATCAACGCAATTCCGCCAAGAACGGGCGGAATGGGAATGGTCTCGTGCGTGTCCTTGGTTGCATGGATCGGGCCGATATCAGCCACATCCTTCCTCTTTGTGAAACCAATCCCCTGATAAACCAAGCCGATGATCCCAAGTACGATTAAGACGACCCCCGCGATCGAGGCTGTTTTCATTTGCTCTCTCCTGACCTTAATTGCCCGAAGAAACGGCTACGGCTTCTCGCCATTACGCTTTCGCTGCGTCGCGGTAGGCGCGCTGCCCTGCGTCGGCGAGATCCTTCACATGGCCCTTCACGCCTTCAACGGTCTCCTGGGCCTGCCTTGCGAAATCTTTGCCAGACTCGACGACGTTGCCGAAACGGTCCCTGACATCCCGCACGCGGTCGGTCACGTCGCTGAAGCGGTCCTTGGTTTCTTTGTAACGGTCTTTGGCGGCGCCGAGAATGTATTCGCGCGTATCCTCGCCGGATTGCGGCGCAAACAAGATGCCCAATGCCGCGCCCACGCCCAGCCCAATCGCGATTCCCGTGATCATAGACGACCAATCGTTTCGTGCCATCGTTACTCCTCCTTCGAGAATAGTCTGATGAAATCGACGAAGCCTGCTGGGCGCGCATTTACCTGCGCTTCTGAAAGGCTCAGCACTAGCCTGAATCGTAAGTCCAATAGGTCTAAGCGGCCATACCCGGAAGGCCTGAGATCAACCCGCGTCTTCTTGTACAGTTATCGGGAAGCGTTTCACGAGGAACAAACAAAGGCGAGCGAGGCGGTGGGGGGCTCAGTCGGATCGATCAGGTACGGATTGGCGCGCCGAGGTACCGATGGTGGCTTCGGCCGCCGCTGCATCGTCCGCTACGGAGTCACCTTCTCCAGGCGCCAGGAAAAGGTTCGATTCCACGCCATGCTGCTTGGTATATAAATCGAAGTAGCGTCCGCGTTCGTTGTAAAGCGATTCGTGCGTGCCGCGCTCGACGATGCGTCCCGCTTCCACCACCAGAATCTGATCCGCCCGCCGCACCGTCGAAAGGCGATGCGCGATCACGAAGGTGGTTCGCCCGCGCATAAGGTACCGCAGCCCTTCTTGGATGAGGGCCTCCGATTCAGAGTCCAGACTGGAGGTCGCTTCATCAAGAATCAGGATTCGGGGATCGGCGAGAATGGCGCGCGCAATGGAGACCCGCTGCTTCTGGCCGCCCGACAGCTTTACTCCGCGTTCGCCTACGATCGTGTCGTATTTCTTCTCGAACGCCTCCGCAAATTCGTCCACTCGCGCGATGCGGCACGCCTTGAGGATCTGCTCCTCGCTGGCCTCTGGCCGCGAAAAGGCGACATTCTCGCGAATCGTTCCGTCGAATAAAAAGGTTTCCTGCAACACCACTCCCAGCTGCGTGCGGTAGGAATCGAGACGCACGTGCGCGAGGTCCACGCCGTCAACCAGCACTCGCCCGCTCGTGGGCACGTAAAATGCCGCAATCAGACCGATGATTGTCGATTTGCCGGCGCCGGACGGGCCCACGAGCGCGGTGACCGTATCGGGTTCCGAAGAGAAACTTACGTCGAAGAGCACCTGTTTCCCTGCATCGTAAGAAAAGCTGACATGTTCGAAGGTTACCTGCCCGTCCACTCTCTCAAGGTGAATCGTGCGCCCCACGGCCTGATCTTCGGTGTGCTCATTAAGAATTTCCCGGGTTCTTTCGAGGCCGGCCAAGGCTTCAATCATCATCGGACCGAGTCCCACGATCTGGGATACCGGCGCCACGAGCATTCCAAGGAACAGCGTGAATTCGAAGAAAGTGCCGAGCGTCATCCGGCCGGACAGAATCTGGCGCGCCCCCATAAACATCATTACCGCGCTCACGATTCCCAGCAATCCGGTCGCGGAAAGCGTCATCAGCGAGGTTGCGGTAAGCGTGCTCAGCACGTTTTCCAGAAGCCTCTGCACTCCCGCCGCAAACACCTTTTCCTCGCGTTCCTCCGCGTGATAGCCCTTCACCACGCGCACACCTCCCAGCGATTCGGTGAGGCGGCCGGTAACCTCCGCGCTGATTTTCGGCCGCGCGCGGTAATAGGGACGGATAGTTTTGAACGCCCTGCTGAGGCCAAACGCAAATAGCAGAAGAATTGCGGATGCGACGGCCGTCATGGCCGCGCTGATACGCACGAGCACCACGACCGCGATGATCGAAGTCATGATTCCGCCCATGAACTCGATCAGCCCCGTGCCCATCAGGTTCCGGACACCTTCCACGTCCGTCATAATCCTCGATACCAGCACTCCGCTTTTCGTCGAGTCGTAGAATGCCACCGGCAGCCGTCCTATATGCGCTTGTACCTTCAGCCGGAGCTCGGTAATCAATCGCTGCGAGGATTTTGAAAGCAGCTGCGTGAGACTGTAGGAAGTGAGTCCCTGCACGACGGTTGCCGCCATCACTACCAACACCAGCGGCACAAGCAAATGAATCTGGCGTTTGCTGATGACGTCGTCCACAAGATATTTGGTTGAGCCGGGCAGAATAAAACCAGCGACCCGATTGACGGCCATAAGGGAGAGGCCGGCAAGCAGGATTCCGCGCCGAGGCCGCAGCAGCGCCCAGGCGTCGGGAAGTATTTTCCAGGCATGCTTCAGCTTCTGAGCGGGAGATAGCCCGGCTAATGGTTCAGTGACGGCCATGCGGTTTCTTGGAATTAGCGCCTTCTACACACGATGCAACCAACGACTATACTGTACCCAACATCAGATGCACCGGCCACGCCAATTTGACCCAAGCGTTTCCAGCAGCCGGCAGATGGGATTGCTTGGCATTCGAAGCGTGCTCAGGAGAGAAGGTGGATATCGCATCTCATATTCAATTAACAAGAAGAACAGGATCGTAGAGAATCCGATGAGACGCCGACTCTGGTTGATTTGGGCATCTGCTTGTTGCGTGATTCTAGCCGCTTTTGCTATGAAATCCAGCGCCCAAGGACATTCCGAGAAGCACCCACGGACCATCTCTTCGGCTGTTCCGGCTTCGGCTCCCTCCCAGGAATCGCCACAACCCTGGACTTTCGCCGTCTCCGGCGATTCGCGCAACTGCGGTGACATCGTGATGCCGGCCATCTCCGCCGGCGTCAGAAACGACGGCGCCCGCTTCTATTGGCACTTGGGCGACTTCCGCGCCATTTACAATTTCGACGAAGATATCCAGCATCAGATCACTCACGTCGCCAAGCCTCTAAATATCACTCGGCTACGAGGATCTCTCCTGGAACGATTTCATCCAGAACCAGCTGCTGCCTTTCGGCACCCTGCCCGTATTTCTCGCTATCGGAAACCACGAGATAATTCCTCCAAGACCCGCGAGCAATACTTGATTCAATTCGCCGATTGGCTCGATACGCCCGTTTTGCGAAAGCAACGGCTTAACGACGACGGTCAGGATTTCAAGCTGAGAACCTATTCCCATTGGATCGAAGATGGCATTGACTTCATCAGTCTCGACAATGCCACCCCCGACCAGTTCGATTCCGACCAGATGGCATGGTTTGAAAAAGTGCTGGGCGCGGATTCCGGCAACCCGCAAATCCGTTCCGTCGTCGTCGGGATGCACAAGCCCCTGCCCGAGAGCATATCCAGAAGCCACAGCATGAATGAATCCGCGGCAGGCACCGAAAGCGGCAGGCGCGCCTACGCCGATTTGCTAAGCGCCCAGAACAGCGCGGGTAAGCGCGTCTACGTGCTCGGGAGCCATTCGCACTATTTTGCGGATGGAATATTCGATACCGAATACTGGCGGAATCACGGCGGCGTGCTTGCCGGGTTGGATCGTGGGCACGGCGGGAGCGCAACGCTAGCCTTTCCGGAAAACTATCGCGGCGAAGCCCAGCCTGGCAAACTGACGTCTACGGTTATTTACGGGGAACGGTGAAGCCAAACGGGGAAATCGATTTTCGTTTCAGCAAATCACCCAAGCGGACGTGCCGCCGCTGGTCGCTTCCCGCTATTCGCCTGGCTTCGTCCATTGGTGCTTCGCGCAGAATTCAGCTTCAGCCGCATCAAATAATCCACGGTTGCGGCTAGGTAACGCCGAAAGCCAGCGACAAGAGCGTTTTCTGTTCCATCTCATGCGCCTTGTGCGAGCCCGTGGCGGGGCTGGCGCTCGCCGAACGCTTGACGGACAACACCGCCCGCCCTCGCGCCAGGCGCTCCAGCCGCGGCAAGATGAAGGCCAGCGCGCCCATGTTGCGCGGGCTCTTCCTGTACCCACACGAACTCTCTCGCGTTCGCGTGACGATCCATCTCGGCCGCCAATTCCTTCTCCGGGAACGGATACAGCTGCTCGACGAAACACGATAGCGGTCGATGTGTCTTTGCGCCGCTTGCGCTCGGCAATGAGTTCGTGGCCGATCTTGCCGGTGCAGAGCAGAACGTGCGTTGCCGATCCGTCGCCGCGGTCGGGAATCACGTTCTGGAAGCGGCTCGGTGGTCAGATCCGCAAGTGGCGAGGCTGCCGCCGGATTCCGCAGCATGCTTTTGGGAGTCATAACGACCAGCGGCTTGCGCCACACACGCAGCGCCTGCCGCCGCAGCATGTGGAAATACTGCGCGGCCGTCGAAGGCTGGCAAATCTGGATGTTGTCGCGCGCCGCATAGCTGCAAAAAGCGCTCGATGCGGGCACTGGAATGCTCCGGCCCCTGCCCTTCGTAGCCGTGCGGCAGCAGCATCACCAGGCCCGAAAGCAAATTCCACTTGTCTTCGCTCGCCGCGATGAACTGGTCGATGATGATCTGCGCGCCGTTCGCGAAATCGCCAAACTGCGCTTCCCACAGCACCAGCGCCTCGGGATAATCGCGGCTGAACCCGTACTCGAATCCGAGCACGGAAGCTTCGGAGAGCGGCGAGTTGTAAATCTCGAACCACGTGGGCGTCGTCGCCAGGTGCTCCAGCGGAACGTATTCCTCTTCGGTCTCGATATCGATCAGCGCGGCATGCCGCTGGTTGAACGTGCCGCGGCGCGAGTCCTGGCCGGTCAAGCGCACCGGCACGCCCTGCTTCAGCAGCGAGCCAAACGCCAGCGCCTCGGCCATTCCGTAATCAAGTGGCCGCTTTCCCTGCGCCATTTCCCGGCGCTGCTGGAGCAGTTTTTCGACCTTCGGATGAATATGAAAACCGTTCGGATAACTGCGTGAGTGCCGTGCCGATCGCCGCGAGCTCTTCGGCTGCGCAACGCCGGTATCCACTTCGAGCGAGGCGTCGTACCGGCCGCCCTCGATAGCCGTTCCAGTAGCGCGGCAAGCGGCGCATGGGGGGCGCCTTTTCCAGCTCGAGCGCCTCTTTTTGCGCCGCGTCCAGCTGCTCGCGCACCCGTTGCACGATCGGCGCGGCATCGATGCCGGATTTTTCGGCATAAATCTGCCAGGTCGGAGGATGAGCTTCGATCTTCCGATAGCGCAACGGCTGCGTGATCGTGGGATCGTCCACCTCGCTGTGCCCGTGGCGCCGGTAGCCGACCAGGTCGATCACCACCGGAGTGCCGAACGTATAGCGGTAGTCGAGCGCCATCCGCCCCACGCGCACCACGGCCTCAAAATCCTCGGCGTTCACGTGAAAAATCGGAATCGGCAGCCGCTTGGCAATGTCCGAGCAAAAGCGCGACGAACTGCTGTCGCGCGGAGCGGTCGTAAAGCCGATCAGATTGTTGACGATGATGTGTATGGACCCGCCCACGTTATAGCCGGGCAGCTCCGACATATTCAGCGTTTCGGCCCAAACGCCCTGTCCGGCAAAGGCCGCGTCGCCGTGCATGGTGATGGCCAGCACCTGCTGCGCGTCCCTGCGCGCCGCGCCGCTGCTGCTTGGCTCGCGTGCGGCCCATGGCCACCGGATCGACCGCTTCCAGGTGGCTGGGATTCGATACCAGGTGCATCTCAACTTTCCGTCCGTTGGCTGCGAGGAAATCCCCGGTGGCGCCCATGTGATACTTCACGTCGCCGCCGCCCAGAATGCTGCGCGGATCGACATCCTCAAAGCGGGCAAACACTTCGGCGGCGGGCCGCCCCACGATGTTCACCATCACGTTCAGCCGGCCGCGATGGCTCATCGCCAGCATGCCCTTTTCCGCCCCGTACTCCGAGGCGCGCATTCAGAATCGCGTCCAGAAGCGGAAGCAGCGCCGATTCGCCCTCGAGCGAAAATCGCTTGGTGCCGAGATAGCGCGATTGAATCGTCTGCTCGAAAATTTCGGCCTTGACGAGCAGTTCCAGGATCCGCTCCCGGTCCACTTCAGGCGCTTCCGCATTCCATGCGCTCCTGGATCCACAGACGCGCGCTCGCGATCCGGGATGTGCATGAACTCGGCGCCAATCGGTTCCGCAGTAGAAGCCGCCGTGCCGCTTCGGCGTCAGGACCCGAAATCTCCAGCTCCGGAATCGCCGACGGGATCGAGCACGCCCAGCGGGTCAAGGTTGGCCTGCAGATATCCCCATCTCCGGAACGAATCCCAGATTCGCTCTTGTGCTTCTCCTCGAGCTGCCGACTCTACGAACGCATGTCCCCGGCTCATTCTGTCTCCAAGTGCTGAATGTATTATGCTTCCATTATAACGGCTGCTGCTCGTTAGAGGCGACAAGCTCGCCTTAAGTTTCCGGCCAAGCACCCAGCAGCCGGCGCAGCAGAACGAACTGCCCCAGATGGTATGAGTTATGGTCGGCAACGAGCAAGGCTTCGCGCAAAATCGTCTGTCCGGCACCATGCTTCAGGGGAGTCTGCAAGATCGGTCTTGGGATTCTGCGATCAGCTTCACCATGGCCTCCAGGTCGCGCCGAAACGTCTTCACCGCTGCGGTCCCATTCGGCGTCGCTGCGTCGGCGCCGCCTGCTTCGGCCAATATCCCGACGGCCATTCCGGAGAAACATGGTTTGGATTCCGGCAGAATTCCAGGATATCCCATTGCGCAATGCGAGCGTGCTCCAGCAGTTCCCAGGCGGAATGCGGGGCGCGCCTTGGGGTTTTTCACCGCGCAAGCTGCTTCGGAAGGCCCTTCAGCGCGGCGGCCCAGCCGACATGCGCCTCGTTCCCGTCAGAAGCTTGCGCAGATGTGCCTTCAGGATTTTATCGTCCAAGGGACACAACCTCCACAGCTCGTGCGTCTATTGTAGCAGCCAGGACATGCGCACTGGACACCAATTTCTGGAATACCAGCTCGGGTGCGATCGGCATCGGGTGGAGCGGACGAGCCTTTCAAGCAGGCGACGTGACAGCGCTGAATCGGCGATTCTTCGGGTTTACGGGATTTCGACGGACTGACGGGCTTATACATCCCGTGGAAAAGCGGCTGGCGTTCCGAGCAGAAACCTGGCTCAGCGTGAGTCCGTTTACGCCGTCGCGCTCGCCGGACCTACCGACCGCCGCTGCTGAAAGCATTCCCGGCAGTAAACCGGGCGGCCTTGCGTAGGCTTGAAGGGAACCGTCGTTTCTTTCCCGCACTGCGAGCAAACGGTCTTCGTTTCGACGCGCTGGACAACCGCCGGCCCCGATTCGCCGGTTTGCGCGCGGTTTCCCTTGCAGGCTTTGCAGCGCTTGGGTTCGTTCTTGAAGCCCTTGTCGGCGAAGAACATCTGCTCGCCCGCGGTGAAAACAAATTCCGCACCGCAGTCGGCGCACTTGAGAACCTTATCGTGATATTCCATACGCTGCTCCGGGACCAGGGTCGGAGAGGGCAGCGGGCGGATCAAACAATGCAGCATGCGGCGAAGGGAGGCCAACGGCTAGCTGTGGCCTCCATCGCGCATGCTGGCACAATTTATTGAGAAGACTACGACAGACTCGATCGCCTAATCCTGCTCACGCCGCTGCTTTTTCCGGAGACGCTTACGCGAGAGGGCTTCTTTGGCTCGGCGACCTCTCCCCGGCTTCATGTAGTAGCTGTGCTTCTTGATTTCCTTGATGATGTCTTCCGACTGCACCTTGCGCTTGAAGCGCCGGAGAGCGTTCTCCAATGACTCACCCTCTTGAATAACAACTTCTGCCACGCGTATTCACCCCCGTCCCCTGTGCGAGTTTTACCAGTTTGATAAACAAACTAGTTTAGCCGGTATTACCCGGCCATTGCCACATCCTTCTATCGGAGGCTACACCACAAGTCAAGGAATAAATTATACAAACCGTAGGAGCGGAACCTAAACTACTTTTTAGTAACCTGTCGTTCACCCGACAGAACGTACCGAACGGCGTGCTCGAAATCGCGGGATTTCATACCTAGACAATCCGTGCCGGCTGCCATGCAATACCACCCCGCTAGCTCCGCTCTCATTCCATACAAACAAGCCGATGACGGCTCGCGGCAAGTGCTGCTAGAATGCTCGTCTGCAATCCGCCCGGACGGGAAAGAGATTCATGCCCTTAATGCAAGATGCGATCGGAGTTCTTCTCGCCGGCGGCCAGGGGGAGCGGCTATGGCCCCTCACGCGCGACCGCGCCAAGCCGGCCGTTCCCTTCGGCGGCGTCTACCGCATCATCGATGTAACGCTTTCAAATTGCCTCAACAGCAGTCTGCGCCGCGTTTTTGTGCTTACGCAATACAAGGCCCTGAGCCTCAACCGCCACGTCCGCCGGGGATGGTCCTCGCTGATGGGATATGGCGATTACATCGAGGTCTTGCCGCCGCAGATGCGCGTTTCGCAGCACTGGTACCTGGGGACGGCCGACGCGGTCTACCAGAACATCTATTCCATCGGCAGCGAGCAATCCAATTACGTCTTTATCCTATCCGGCGATCACATCTACAAGATGGATTACCAGAAGATGCTTGAGCAGCATGTGGCCGCAGGCGCCGACGTGACCGTGGCCACCATCGAGATGGACCCCGCCGAGGCCGCCGGAAAATTCGGCATCATCGAAACCGATGAGCACTGGCGCATCATCGGTTTCGAGGAAAAACCCATGCAGCCTAAGCTTTCGCGCACCCACTCGGGCAAGGCCAACGCTTCCATGGGCGTCTATCTGTTTAATACGCAGTTGCTCGTTCCGATCCTGATCGCGGACGCCGAAGATCCGCTTTCCTCCCACGATTTCGGGAAAGACGTTCTTCCGCGAATCATCGACAAATACCGCGTATTCGCCTACAACTTCGTCGATGAGAACAAAAAGGAAACCTCCTACTGGCGCGACGTGGGCACTATCGACGCCTACCATGAAGCCAATATCGACCTGGTTTCCGTTTCGCCTATTTTCAACTTTTACGACAAGAGCTGGCCGCTGCATACCTGGCAGCAGCAATATCCGCCCGCCAAGTTCGTATTCGCCGACCCGGATCGCACGGGCGCGGCGATCGATTCCATCGTCTCCGGCGGATCGATTATTTCCGGCGGCAAGGTGATGCGCTCGGTGCTCGGCTACGACGTGCGCGTGAACAGCTACAGCGAAGTCCAGGATTCGATCGTTTTCAACCACGTGAACATCGGCCGCCGCTGCAAAATCCGCCGCGCGATCATCGACCGCCATGTGAACTTGCCCGAGGGAACCGTGATCGGCTACGACATCGAGGCCGACCGCGCCCGCTATTCCGTGTCCGACGGCGGGGTGGTGATCGTGGTCCGCGCCGAATCCATGATTGAAGAGCCCGAATAGCTTCTTACAAATCCAGGGGGACAAGGATGTCGACGAAAATCGCGAGTGTGCATGGCCGTCAAATTATCGATTCGCGCGGAAATCCCACGGTGGAGGCCGACGTTCGCCTGGAAGGCGGAGTCGTCGGGCGCGGGGCGGTGCCCTCCGGCGCTTCCACCGGGGAGCACGAGGCAAACGAACTGCGCGACGGCGACAAAACGCATTACCTCGGCAAAGGCGTGCTGAAAGCGGCCGGGCACGTGAACGGCGAAATCGCCAGGCTGGTTAAGGGCATGGACGCCAGCGACCAGCGCGCCCTCGACAGAAAAATGATCGAGGCGGACGGCACGCCGAATAAGTCGAACTTCGGCGCCAACGCGATTCTTGCCGTCTCGATGGCTGTCGCCCGCGCCGCCGCGGCGGCATCCCGCCAGCCACTCTATAAATATCTGGCGAAATATTCCGGCGACACTTCCGCGAATACCCTGCCCGTTCCCATGATGAATATTCTCAATGGCGGCGCCCACGCCGACAATTCCGTCGACGTCCAGGAATTCATGATCATGCCGCTCGGCGCGCCAAGCTTTCACGAAGCCCTGCGCTGGGGAGTCGAGGTATTTCACAATTTGAAAGCGGTGCTCAAAAAACACGGCTATTCGACGGCCGTCGGCGACGAGGGCGGTTTTGCGCCCAATCTCAAGTCCAACGAAGAGGCCCTCGAACGCGTGCTCGAGGCGATTACCGCGGCGGGCTACAAGCCCGGCGAGCAGATTTCGATTGCTCTCGATCCGGCTTCGAGCGAGTTCTACGATGCCAGCTCGAAGAAATACATCTTCAAGAAATCCGACAAGTCGGCCCGCTCCCCGGACCAGATGGCCGAATTCTGGGCCAACTGGGCTCGCCAGTATCCCATCGTTTCGATCGAAGACGGCCTCGCCGAAAACGACTGGGACGGCTGGAAACTATTGACGAAGAATATCGGAAAGAAAATTCAGCTCGTGGGCGACGACATCTTCGTTACCAATCCCAAAATCTTCGCCCGCGGTATCGAGCAGGGCATCGCCAATGCGATCCTCATCAAGCTCAATCAGATCGGCACCGTGACGGAAACCATCGAAGCCGTAGAAATGGCGCGCAAGGCAAAATATGCCGCGATCATTTCCCACCGCTCCGGCGAAACAGAGGATGCCTTCATCGCCGATCTCGCCGTCGCCATGGGCACGGGCCAAATCAAGACCGGCTCCGCCTCCCGCACCGACCGCATCGCCAAATACAACCAACTGCTGCGCATCGAAGAGGAGCTGGGCGCCTCAGCCCGCTTCCCAGGCCGCAGCGCCCTCTCCGTCCATTGATATAGCTCATTGATACAGATCATCGACACAGGTCATCGCCCTGGTTATTCGTCGTCCCC
Source organism: uncultured Acidobacteriota bacterium (assembly GCA_963697575.1). Lineage (GTDB taxonomy): Bacteria > Acidobacteriota > Terriglobia > Acidiferrales > UBA7541 > Palsa-295. Next base: position 412,185 of record CAVOOP010000017.1, read on the forward strand.
GGGAACGCCAATCTCCAGATTGGCGGGGTCTATGCGTGGGCGGCAGGTTGAAGGACCGGAGCTTCAGTTCCAAATAAATGATCGTCGGAGCTGCAACTTCCAATCGCAGCACCTTTTGCAGCATTCAGAAAACCAATGGCCTTAGAGCGCCTGGCCTTAGAGCGCTGGCGGCACGCGTGCACCTGTGGCAAACTCGATAGTTCGAAGGACGCGGCCAGCCTTTACGGGATGCTCATTGCCGCGCCTGCCGAACAGCACAACAATCCATGGATCCCCAGTACATCCGCAATTTCTGCATCATCGCGCACATCGACCACGGTAAGTCCACGCTTGCCGACCGCCTGCTGGAGCTTACCGGCGCGCTCAGCCAGCGCGAAATGCAGGCGCAGGTGCTCGACTCGATGGACCTCGAGCGCGAGCGCGGCATCACCATCAAGGCCAAGAGCATTCGCCTGCACTACACCGCGAAAGACGGCCACGAGTACCGCCTCAACCTCATCGACACGCCCGGCCACGTGGATTTCTCCTACGAAGTGTCGCGCGCGCTTTCCGCCTGCGAAGGCGCGCTGCTCGTCGTCGACGCGAGCCAGGGAGTCGAGGCGCAAACCGTCGCCAACACGTTCCTGGCAACGCGCCACAATCTCACCATCGTTCCGGTAATCAACAAGATCGACTTGCCCGCCGCGCAGCCGGAATACGTCAAAGAGCAAATCGAGACCGTGCTGGCGATTCCCGCCGAGGACGCCCTGCCCATCAGCGCGAAAAGCGGTCTCGGCGTGGCGGACGTGCTCGAAGCGATCGTCCACCGCATACCTCCGCCGAAGGGCTCGGCGGACGCGCCGCTACAGGCGCTGATTTTCGATTCCTGGTTCGATTCGTTCCGCGGCGCCGTGGTGCTGGTGCGCGTGATGGAAGGGCGCATCACGCCGCGCATGAAGATCCGCCTCTGCGCATCCAACGAAGTCTATGAAGTGGAAAATCTCGGCGTGCTGACTCCCAAGCCCATTGTGCTCGACGAGCTTGCCGCGGGTGACGTGGGCTTCATCATCGCCAATATCAAGCGCGTCGCCGACGCCCGCGTGGGCGACACGGTGATTGCCGCCGACCAGCCCGCGCCGCCCCTGGCGGGCTTCGAGGCCATCAAGCCCATGGTGTTCGCCGGGCCTGTATCCCGTGAACGCCACCGATTACGAACTGCTGCGCGATGCGCTCGGCAAATTGCAACTCAACGACGCCGCCTTTTTCTACGAGCCGGAAACTTCCGTGGCGCTGGGTTTCGGCTTCCGCTGCGGGTTTCTAGGCCTGCTGCACATGGAGATCGTGCAGGAGCGCCTCGAGCGCGAATTCAACATCGACCTGATCACCACCGCGCCCAGCGTCGAATTCCGCATCACCACCACTGCCGGCGAAGTGCTGCAAGTCGACAACCCCACGAAATTTCCCCCGCCCACTTCCATCCAGAAGATCGAAGAGCCGATCTTTACCGCCATGATCATCACCTCCGAGGAATCCCTGGGCGGCGTGCTGAAGCTCTGCGAAGAAAAGCGCGGCGTGCAGAAAAATTTCGAATACCTTTCGCCGACGCGCGTCATGCTCACCTACGAAATGCCGCTGAACGAAATCGTGCTCGATTTCTACGACCGGCTGAAAAGCGTTTCGCGCGGCTACGCGTCGCTCGATTATCACCTCTCCGGCTACCGCGAATGCGATCTGGTGAAGCTGGATGTGCTGGTGGGCGGCGAGCCGGTCGACGCGCTCACCGTGGTTTGCCACCGCGAGCAGTCCTACGAGCGCGGCCGCGATCTCGTCTCGCGCCTGCGCAAACTGATTCCCCGGCAGATGTTCGAAGTGCCCCTGCAAGCCGCCATCGGCAGCCGCGTCATCGCGCGCGAGACCATCAGCGCCATCCGCAAGAACGTCATCGCCAAGTGCTACGGCGGCGATATCTCCCGCAAACGCAAGCTGCTCGAAAAGCAAAAAGAAGGCAAGAAGCGCATGAAGCGCGTCGGGAAAGTCGATATCCCGCAGGAGGCTTTCCTGGCCGTCCTGAAAGTCGCCAGCAGCTCGGACGACGAGTAGCTTCCGCGCGCTCTCTGAACATACCCGAGCCTGCGGCTCCCTTCTACCGGATCAGCATGCAATCCCCATAGCTGTAGAAAGCGGTACTCGGCCTCCACCGCGTGCGCGTAGGCTCGCAGAATATTGTCGCGTCCCGCGAACGCCGCCACCATAGCCAGCAGGCTCGATCCCGGCAAATGAAAATTGGTCAGCAGCTGGTCGACGATTCGGAAAGCCTTTCCGGGATAAAGCAGAATTTCGGCCTCCGCTTTTCCCGCATTCACCTCACCCGAATCCCTTCTCGGCCGCATCTTCCAGGGCGCGCACAACGGTGGTTCCCACCGCTAGCACCGGCCGCTTCTCTCTGCAGGGCCCCGGTGATCGCGGCTGCGGCTAGTTCCGATATCTCGTAGGGCTCCTTGTGGATCTTGTGGTCCTCGATCCGCTCGGTCCGCACGGGTTCGAACGTCCCCAGGCCCACCTCCAGGGTAATCTCGACGATTTCGATGCCGCGCCCCCGCAGCTCATCCAGAATGGCGGGCGTAAAATGCAGTCCTGCCGTCGGAGCCGCCACGGCGGCGCCGCGCTTCGCAAATATCGTCTGGTAGCGCTCACGGTCAAGCGACTCGTCCTCTCGCTTGATGTAGGGAGGCAGCGGGATGTGCCCCAGGCGCCCGACCGCTTCATGGAAGTCCGTTTTCGAGCTGAAACGGATGATGCGGACCCCGTACTCGCCTCGCCCCTCGACAGTCCCTTCCAACTCGCCCTCGCCGAAAATGATTCGTTCGCCCGTGGGAATCTTCCGCCCGGGGCGGACCAGGGTTTCCCAAGTCAGCGGCGAGAGCTGTCGCACGAGAAGAACCTCAATGGGCGCTTGCAGAAATTCGCCGCTGGCGGGATTGTTCCGGCCGGGGGCCTCTGCATGGATTCCCATCCGGCGCCCGAAAAGCCGCGCGGGGATCACGCGGGCATTGTTGACGACGATCAGCTCATCGCCGCGCAGGAGGGCGGGGAATTCGCGGAAATAGCGATCCTCCCAGGCGCCGGAAGCCCGATCGAGCAGCAACATGCGCGAGGCAGCCCTCTCCACCAGCGGCTTTTGCGCGATTCGTTCGGGCGGAAGATCGAAGTTGAGTTCGCTTAAATTCACGTTGTAATGGCGGTAGCGTCGGACGCGTCCCAGAGGATCGCTGCGGCACTGGCTCAACCTATGTAACTATGCTAAGAGAAATGCGCCGCTCGGCTTCCGCTTGTGAATCGTCCGCCGGAAGATCGCGTCACCGAAGGTCATTAGGCTATTGTAGCGAATCGGCAGCAAAGTTTTCCGAAAGCGGGGGATCGTGCCAGAAGGAATCGTGCCGGGAGGGATCGTGCCGGAAGGGTCGGTGGTCATCAGTTCGCGGGGTGTCGAACGTATTCGCCTGGGGCATCTCTGGGTTTACCGCAGCGATATTCGCACCGCACAGGCGCAGCCAGGCGCTGTAGTCCGTGTCACTGACGAGCGCGGCCGCTATCACGGCCGTGCGTTCTACAGCGACAAGTCGCAAATCGCGGTGCGCCTGCTCACGCGCGAAGACAGGACCGTCGACCGCGCCTTCCTCACCGAACGTCTCCGGCAAGCCCTCGCGTATCGCGAGCGTGTGGTGGAAAATTCAGAAGCGTTTCGCCTGGTCTACAGCGAAGCAGACCTGCTGCCCTCGCTGATTGTGGACCGCTACGGCGACTACCTAGTCATGCAGACACTCAGCCAGGGCACCGAACGCCTCAAGAGCCTGCTCACAGAAATTCTGGCGGAGCTCATCTCGCCCAAGGGGATTATTGAGCGCAACGACCCCAAAGTGCGCTTGCTCGAGGGTCTCGAACAGAAGGTCAGCGTCCTGCATGGGGAAGTCCCGTCCGAAATCCATGTTCGAGAAAACGGCATACTCTTCGCCTGCGATCTGCTGAAGGGCCAGAAGACCGGCTCGTTCCTGGACCAGCGGGAAAATCACTTCGAGGCGCGCCGCTATGCCTCCGGCGACGTGCTGGACTGCTTCAGCTACCAGGGAGGCTTCGCTCTCACGGTAGCCGACTGCTGCGAGCACGTGGAAGTCATCGAGATGGCGCCGGCGGCCATCGAAGCCGCGCGCAAAAACCAGCAATTGAATGGAATCTCAAATGTTCACTTTCGCGAAGGCAACACGTTCGACCTGCTGAAGGAATATGACGAAGCGGGCCGCCGCTTCCGCATGATCATCCTTGATCCACCGGCCTTCGCCAAGAATCGCGACAGCATCCCCGCCGCCCAGCGCGGGTACAAAGAAATCAACCTGCGAGCCATGAAGCTTCTCGTGCCCGGCGGCTACCTCATAACTTGCTCCTGCTCCTACCACATTACCGAGCCTCTGTTCCTCCAGATTCTCGCGGAAGCGGCCAATGACGCTAAAAGAAGCGTAATCGTAGTCGAGCGTAGAACGCAGGCTAAGGACCACCCCATCCTGCTCACCATGCCGGAAACGCACTACCTCAAGTGCATGATAATAAGGATAATAGAATAAATATGGCGCGGGCTGTATCCGGGAGTCGAAACACGTTATAAAAATACTTGACAATACCATGCGCATATTTTATTATGCAGTTGCGCTAATGAAAGCGCCAAGACTTTCTGGAGGAGAATATTATGAGCATCACGCGTTGGGATCGGTTCCGCAACATTTCCACCCTGCAGGATGAAGTAAACCGTCTTTTCGAAAATTCCTTCCCGGGCAATCGGGGAGACAATTCCGCCCTCACCACTTGGGCGCCAGCCGTCGATATCTATGAGACCGAAAACGAACTCGTGCTCAAGGCCGACTTGCCGGATATCAACGAGAAGGACCTCGATATCCGCGTCGAGAACAACATGCTGACCGTTCGCGGCGAGCGGAAGTTCGAACAGAAGGTGAAAGAGGACAACTATCTCCGCATCGAGCGCACCTATGGAGCGTTCAGCCGAAGCTTCGGGCTGCCGAACACGGTGAACACCGAAGCCATCAAGGCCGAGTACAAGAATGGCGTCTTGACGGTCGAGCTGCCGAAGCGAGCGGAGTCCAAGCCGAAGCAGGTGAAGGTCAACGTTACCAACGGCAACGGAAACAACTAAAATCGTTCCGTTGCGGTGAAGTCCAGTTGTAACGGGGCCGGGATTCTTTTCCGGCCCCTTTGTGTCTCGAGAAAGTGAGAAAATCCAGCCATGGCACCCCGCCTGGACAAATTAACGGTAAAGGCCCAGGAAGCGCTGCAGGCGGCCCAAGAGCTTGCCTCGCGCTCCGGCCAGCAGCAGATCGAGCCGCTGCACATCCTATGGGCGCTGGTTGCTCAGGGTGACGGGGTGGTTCCTCCGCTGCTCGAAAAACTGGGCGTGTCTCCCACCACGCTCGCGAGCGAGGCTGAAAAGCAGATTGAGCGCCTGCCGAAGGTTTCCGGCGTTTCGGAACAATATCTCAGCAAGGCGTCCAACGACGTTCTCCAGCGCGCCTTCGACGAAGCGCAGCGCTTCAAGGACGAATACGTCTCTACCGAACATATCCTGCTGGCCATCGCCGCGGCCGAGCGCGATCCCGCGGGCCAGTTGCTCGCGAAGCATGGCGCGACCCACGATGCCATCCTGCAGGCCATGGCCGCGATCCGCGGAAGCCATCGCGTCACTTCGCAGAATCCCGAAGCGACATTCCGCGCCGTCGAACAATATGGGCGCGACCTAACCGACCTGGCGCGCCGCGGCAAGCTCGATCCCGTGATCGGCCGCGACGAAGAAATCCGCCGCGTGATGCAGATTCTGGCGCGCCGCACGAAGAACAATCCCGTGCTGATCGGCGAGCCCGGCGTCGGCAAGACCGCCATCGTCGAAGGCCTGGCGCAGCGAATTGTCGCCGGCGACGTTCCCGAAGTCCTGAAGCCGAAGCGCATCGTGTCTCTGGACCTGGCGGCCCTGGTCGCCGGAGCCAAATATCGCGGTGAATTCGAAGACCGCCTGAAAGCCCTGCTCAAGGAAGTCACCGAATCCGAAGGGCAAATCATTCTGTTCATCGACGAGCTGCACACGCTGGTCGGAGCGGGTGCCGCCGAAGGCTCGATGGACGCCTCCAACATGCTGAAGCCCGCGCTGGCGCGCGGCGAACTGCGCGCCATCGGCGCCACCACCCTCAACGAATATCGCAAATACATCGAAAAGGATCCGGCCCTCGAACGGCGCTTCCAGCCCGTCACGATTGGCGAGCCCTCCATCGAGGACACCATCGCCATCCTGCGCGGCCTGAAGGAGCGCTACGAAGTGCATCACGGCGTGCGCATCAAGGACGCCGCGATCGTCGCCGCCGCCATGCTCTCGCAGCGCTACATCACCGACCGGTTTCTTCCCGACAAAGCCATCGACCTCGTCGACGAAGCCGCGGCCGGCCTGCGCATGGAAATCGATTCGCTGCCCACCGAGATCGACGAAATCGAGCGCCGCATCATGCAGCTGGAAATCGAGCGCCAGGCGCTGCGCAAGGAAACCGACGCCGCACTCGCGCGAGCGCCTCGCGCAAATTGAGAAGGAACTCGCGACCCTGCGCGAGCAGTCCAACGCGCTCAAGGCCCACTGGCAGACCGAGAAAGAGGCCATTGGGCGCATCCGCAAGCAGAAGGAAGCAATCGAAAGCCTGAAGGCGGAAGAGCAGCGCTATGAGCGCGCCGGCGACCTTTCCCGCGTCGCCGAAATCCGCTACGGCAAGCTGTCCGCGGCGGAAAAAGAACTCAAGGCCGCGCAGGACAAGCTTGCCGAGCTGCAAAAAGACCATCCCATGCTGAAGGAAGAAGTCGGCGAAGAAGAAATCGCCAAGATCGTCAGCAAGTGGACCGGCATTCCCGTCGGCCGCCTGCTCGAGGGCGAAGTCCAGAAACTGGTGCACATGGAAGAGCGGCTGCGCCAGCGCGTCGTCGGGCAGGACACCGCGCTCGCCACGCGTCGCCAACGCGATTCGCCGCAGCCGCTCGGGATTGAGCGATCCCAACCGTCCCATCGGCTCGTTTTTGTTCCTGGGTCCCACCGGCGTCGGCAAGACCGAGCTGGCGCGCGCCCTCGCGGAGTTTCTGTTCGACGACGAGCGCGCCATCATTCGCTTGGACATGTCCGAATACATGGAAAAGCATTCGGTCGCGCGCATGATTGGTGCGCCCCCAGGGTATGTGGGCTACGAAGAAGGCGGCCAGCTGACCGAGCAGGTGCGCCGCCGTCCCTATTCGGTGGTGCTGCTCGACGAAATCGAGAAGGCGCATCCGGACGTCTTCAACGTCCTGCTGCAGATTCTCGAAGACGGCCGTCTGACGGATGGAAAGGGCCGCACCGTCGATTTTCGCAATGCGGTCATCGTCATGACCTCCAACGTCGGCTCCACGGCAATCTTCGAATTGTCTGAAAAGGACCCGAAGAAAGCGCGCGAGCTGGCCATGGCGGCCTTGCGGGAGCTTTTCCGCCCGGAGTTCCTGAACCGCATCGACGACATCGTGATGTTCAGCCCGCTGGGCCGCGGCCAGATCGAGCGCATCGTCGAACTGCAGCTGCGAAACGTGGTGAAGCTGCTCGCGGAGCGCAAGATTACGCTGACGCTCACGCCGGCGGCGAAGACTCTGCTCTTCCGCGAAGGGTACGATCCGGCCTACGGCGCTCGCCCCATGAAGCGCGCGATCCAGCGGCTGATTCAGGACCCGCTGGCGCTCAAGATCCTGGACGGAGAAGTCCATCCCGGAGACGAAGTGATGTGGACGCCGATCCGAAGGGCGACGCGATGAGGTTCGAACGGTCCGTTGCAAAGGTGGGAGCCGCATAAAATAGCGGCGCGGAAAACGAAACATGAAAACTCTCAAGACCACATTCCTGCTGACGGCCTTGACCCTGCTCTTGTTGGGATTGGGCCGCGCCTTCGGCGGCGAGCGCGGCATGACGATCGCGCTCGTCTTCGCCGTCCTGATGAACGGCACCGCCTATTTCTTTTCCGACAAGATCGCCCTGGCCTCCAGTGGGGCGGTGCCGATCAGCCGCGAGCAGTCGCCGCGTCTCTATGAGGTGATGGAGCGCCTTGCCGGCAAAGCAAATTTGCCGATGCCCAAGCTTTATATGATCCCGCAGGCCGCGCCCAATGCATTTGCCACCGGCCGCAACCCGAGCCACGCATCGGTGGCCGTCACGCAGGGGCTGATGGAGCTGATGGACGACGAGGAGCTCGAAGGCGTGATCGCCCACGAACTCTCTCACGTGCGCAATTACGATATTTTGACTTCGTCGATTGCCGCGACTCTGGCCGGCGCGATCAGTTGGATTGCGAGCATGGGCCGCTGGGGCATGATCTTCGGCGGAATGGGCGGGGGACGTGACGACGATCGCGAAGGTGGAGGCATCGCCGCCATCCTGATGCTTTTCCTCGCTCCGTTGGCGGCGCTGCTGCTGCAACTGGGAATTTCCCGCCAGCGCGAATATCAGGCCGACGCCTCCGGCGCGAAAATGGTCGGCCATCCTTATGGCTTGATCCGCGCGCTCGGAAAACTTGGCGCATACAACAAGCGCATTCCCATGGATATTCCCCCTTCCACTTCTGCGCTTATGCATCGTTGCTCCGCTAACAGCCGGTCAGATGCTCGCGGCCTCTTCAGCACACACCCGCCACTCGAGGAGCGCATCGCGCGGCTTCAGGCCATGACGGTCACTCGTTAGGCGTCCGCGCTTTCGCCATACTCATCAGTCAACATTTCGCTCGCCACTGTTGTCTTTCTTGCAAGTACGCAGAAATCATTACGGTAGCGTAAAAATTACAAGATTTCATGCCACTGCTCGACCTTAAAAACGCCCTCCGGCCTCTCTAACTTGCCGATTCCATGGATTCCCGTTGTCGCCCCGGCCGCCCACATTTGGTTCTTCCCGTGCTTTTAATCCCTTTCGCAAGGGGATCTCACGGAGGAAAAAAAGTATGAGCAACGAACCACATGATGTGATCGTGCAGGATGCGGCCGCGCCGCGATGGATCGGTATAGCCGTAGTCGCGCTGGCCATTATTTCTTTAGTTGGCCTGGGCGTCGGCTGGTCTGCGTCGAACCGTGCCAAGACCCTCGAGCAGAACCTGTCCGCCCAGACTCAGCAGTTCACCCAGTTTAAGCAGAGTGACGACGTGCTCGGCCAGCGGCTCGCGAAAGCCGAAGACGCCAACGCCCAACTCCAGGGCGAGCTTAGCGTCGTGACCGACAAGATGAAGCTCACCCAGGATGAACTCGGCCGCGCCCGCTACCAGGCCAAGAAAATCCGCGAGGACGAGACCAAGCAGCTCGCCGACCTCCAGAACGAACGTTGCCGGCCAGCTTGCCACCAAGGCCAGCGTCGATGACGTGAACAAGATCGGCACCGACGTGAACGGCGTACGTCCGACCTGGAGACCACCAAGAACAATCTGACCATGGCTCGCGGTGAATTCGGCACCCTGATCGCGAAGAACCACGACGAAATCGAAGAGCTTCGCCGTCTGGGAGAGCGCGATTACTACGAATTCACGATCGACAAGAAGAACCAGCGCGAAAAGGTCGGCGACCTGATGGTCGAACTCAAGAACGTCAACCAGAAGAAGAACCTCTACACCGTGTCTCTCTATGTGGATGACTCCCGCTACGACAAGAAGAATCGCTCGGCCAACGAGCCGATCTACTTCTTCACGCACGGCACGCGGGCGCCCATGGAGTTCACCGTGAACCAGATTGGCAAGGATAAGATCGCGGGATATCTGAGCGTTCCGAAGGTTGCTTCGGCCCACGCCCAGGCTTCCGGAAACTAAAATCCGCGACCGGTAATCAGGTAAGCCGATTCAGGCGGCAGTACAAAAAAGGGCGCCTCGAGAAATCGAGGCGCCTTTTTTTGGCGTCGGGATTCAGTGGTTCGATGATTCTTGCGGAAACCACCAGCAAGCTTCCGCTGGCGGCCCAAACTAAAACGTTGCCATCCCGAACGCACTGAGGAATCTGCATTTGGGCGGTCCGCTCAAACGTCAAACACCGGTTTGGACTTACGCCGATCGCTTCAAAGCGCGCATTTTGCGGGAAAGAAACTTCTTCGCGAGGGCGGGAAGCTTGTCGTGAGGAATTTTTCCCTGCTCATACAGCTTTACTTTCCCTTTGGCGGCCTTGCGCTTCCGGCGCTGCCGCTTTTGAGCTACATACCGCTTGTCGTAGGACATCCATTCCTCCCATAAATCGTGAGCATCGATTGGCGAACATTGATTGTAACGAAGAGGTTACAGGATGCAAGGTCTTCGCTGTGATTTGGCGCCGCGATTCAGTAGCATTTCTTGACCAATCCCCTGGGCCATGACCACCACAGCCATCTACGCCAGCCGCATCCTCACGCCGCAAGAGGAAATCAGCGACGGTGTAATCATTGTCGAGGGCAGCCAGATCACCGGCGTAGGCCATCGCGACGAAATCCGCGTCCCGTCCGGCGCCATGGACTTCGTGGCCACCGGTCTCACCATCGTTCCGGGGTTTGTCGACCTGCATATCCACGGCGCGGGAGGCCACGACGTGATGGAAGGCGACCCGCGCGCGCTCGACCGCATCGCCTCCACGGTGGCTCGCCACGGTACCACCTCGATGGTCGCTACCACGGTAACCGCGACCGTGGAAGAAACCTGCCGCAGCCTCCAGGGCATCGCCCGCTACATCCGCACCCATGAACAGGAAGAAAACACCCGCGTAGCGGCCGAGATTCTCGGCATGCATCTCGAGGGGCCTTTCATTAGTCCCGCGCAGCCCGGCGTACATCCGCAAAGCTCCATCCTTCAGCCGTCGGTCGAAATCCTCAAGGAGTTCCTGGCCGCCTCCGACGGCCTCGTGAAAATTCTTACGCTTGCTCCGGAGCTGCCAGGCGCCATTGAATTGATCGAATTCGCAGTTTCTTCAGGCCTCGTGGTGGGCATGGGGCACACGGACGCGGATTACGACCAGGCAAGGGCCGCCATTCAAGCGGGAGCGCGCCACGCCGTGCACACTTACAACGCCATGCGTCCCTTCCTGCATCGCGACCCGGGAATTCTGGGCGCCATCATGACGGACCCTGAAGTCACCGCCGAAATTATTGCCGATGGCGTCCACGTTGCGGTGGCGGCGATTCAAGTCTTGATCGGAGCCAAGGGATTCGACACGGTGCTGCTCGTGAGTGACGGAATCGCCGCCACAGGCATGCCCGATGGCAACTACCGCTTGGGGAATTTCGAGGTAACTGTTCGCGGCGGGGTCGCTCGCAATGCGGAAGGCAAGCTGGCCGGCAGCACGCTCACCCTCGATCGCGCCATCAGGAATGTGGTTGCCTACGGCGCGCCCTTGCTCGAGGCGGTGCGCATGGCAACGGTGCTGCCCGCCAGAAGGCTCGGCTTGGCCGGGAAAAAGGGCGTAATCGCACCCGGCGCCGATGCCGACCTCGTGGCACTCACGCCTGACCTCCGCGTAGCGGCCGTCATGACGCGAGGTGTGGGACTAAACCAAACGTGATGGTGCAACAAAAGCACTGTCCAGCGTGCGCTTTGCAGATACCGAAAGGTTCTTGAGCCGTCATTATCGAGCGAAGTGAAGTACGCTTCCGTATCGCTCGCCTTGGAGCAATGAATTCCTCGGGACTCCAGGCAACGCGTCGGGACAATTGCTCCGCGCAAGATCGCGGCTCATGCTACCTGTGCAAGCCACTACAACGGATGGTGTCTAACTGGCCCGTGTGGGATTTAACGGAATCTTCAGCTCGTCGGAAATCTGGTAGGGATCAAAAGGGCTGGAGGCAAAGTAGCGGCCCTCCACCTCAATCGTCGGAATCTTGCGCAGTCCGTCATTCACTCGCAGCACGAGGTCTTCCGCCGCGGGTACCTCATCGATATTCACTTCCTTGAATGCGATGCCGCGTTCGCGCAGAAACTGCTTTGCGCGCCTGCAGTCGCCGCACCACTGGGTTCCGTAGATGGTGATTTCCGCCATTGAATTGCACAGACCTCTCGAATCGCGCCTATGAGGAGGATGCGCCTATTGGATGCGGAGAGGGAAATCAGGATTCGGCGCGTGTCCCCGATCCGGCAACAGGACCGCGAGCCTCTAGTGCTCGTCCGCGCCCGCGGCGCCCGTCTTCGACGCAGCCTGAAGGCGCACCAAGGCCCGTTGCAGCGCGAAGCTCGCGCGATCCCATTCGGGATCGCCCGCGCTTTTCTTCGCCACTTCTTCCTTTGCCCGGTCGAGTGCCGCGCGCGTCCGCGGAACATCGATCTCCTCGGCGCGCTCGGAAATCTCCGCCAGCACGATCACCCGGTCCGGCAGCACCTCGGCGTATCCGTCAATCACCGTAAGATAGCGCGTCTCGGACTCGTTGCGGTACGTCAGCACGCCGATGCCGAGTTCGGTGATCAAGGGCGCGTGCCCCGGCAGCACACCCAGGTAACCCTCTTTGCCCGGTATCTCGACCGACTTCACGGTCTTCTGCAGCACGTGCCGCTCGGGCGTGACTACTTCCAGTTCGATGTGTTCCGGCAGCATTCTCGCGATCCTGTAAACCCGCAGCCCTTTTTTTTAGGCCGCGGTGGTCATCTTTTGCGCTTTTTCCCTGGCCTCTTCGATGGTGCCCACCATATAGAACGCCTGCTCCGGCAGATCGTCGTGCTTGCCTTCCACGATTTCCTTGAAGCCGCGCACCGTGTCTTCCATCTTCACGTACTTGCCTTCGATGCCGGTGAACTGCGCGGCCACGAAAAACGGCTGCGAGAGGAATTTCTCGATCTTGCGGGCGCGCGCCACCGTCTGCTTGTCGTCGTCGGAAAGCTCTTCGATACCGAGAATGGCGATAATGTCCTGCAGTTCTTTGTAGCGCTGCAGCACCGACTTCACGCTGCGCGCCACAGTATAGTGGTCCTGGCCCAGAATGCGCGGATCGAGAATGCGCGAGAAGCTCGCCAGCGGGTCGACCGCGGGATAAATTCCGCGCTCCACGATTTGCCGGCTGAGGTTGGTGGTCGCGTCCAGGTGCGTAAACGTGGCCGCAGGAGCGGGATCGGTGTAATCGTCCGCCGGCACGTAAATCGCCTGCACGGAAGTGATCGACCCGCTCTTGGTGGAAGTGATGCGTTCCTGCAGCTCGCCGATTTCGGTGTTCAGGTTCGGCTGGTAGCCCACCGCCGACGGCATGCGGCCCAGCAGCGCCGACACTTCCGAGCCCGCCTGCACGAAGCGGAAAATGTTGTCGATGAACAGCAGCACGTCGAGGTGCTCTTCGTCGCGGAAATATTCGGCGACCGTCAGGCCGGTCAATCCCACGCGCAGACGCGCGCCGGGCGGCTCGGTCATCTGGCCGTAGATCAGCGCGCAGCGCGACTTTTCCGAATTTCCGGGCACCACCACGCCCGATTCCTGCATTTCAAGCCACAGGTCGTTTCCCTCGCGCGTGCGCTCGCCCACTCCCGCGAACACCGACACGCCGCCGTGCTTCATCGCGACGTTGTGGATCAATTCCTGAATCAGCACCGTCTTGCCCACGCCCGCGCCGCCAAACAGCCCGATCTTGCCGCCCTTCAGGTAGGGCTCGATCAGGTCGACCACCTTGATGCCCGTCTCGAACATTTCCAGGGTCGTGGACTGGTCCTCGAGCGATGGCGCCGGCCGGTGAATCGGATAGCGCTTGGCGGCCTTGACCTCGCCGAGGTTGTCGACGGGCTCCCCCAGCACGTTCAGCACGCGCCCGAGCGTCGCGCGCCCCACGGGCACCGAGATCGGCTCGCCCAGGTCCACCGCCTTCATGCCGCGAACCAGCCCTTCGGTCGGCTTCATGGCGACGCAGCGCACGCGGCTTTCGCCCAGGTGCTGCTCGACTTCCGCGACGATGTCCATCGGTTCCGGAACGTCGAATCCTTCGCTGGTAATCCGCACCGCGTTGTGAATCAGCGGCAGATGACCCTCTTCGAATTGAACGTCGACCACCGGGCCGATCACCTCGATCAGGCGGCCTATTTTGTGCTGATCTGCCATTCGGTTCTCCCTTATCCCGAGCGCCTACGAAGTTGCGGACGCGGCGCCACTCACGATTTCGATGATTTCCTTGGTAATCGCCGCCTGCCGGATCTTGTTCATCTGCAAGGTCAGCTTGTCGATGAGCTCCGACGCGTTGCGCGTGGCCGAATCCATGGCCGTCATCCGCGCGGCGTGTTCCGCGGCCGCCGATTCCAGCAGCACGCGGAAAATTTCCGACTCCAGATAGCGCGGCACCAGCCCGTTGAAGATCTGCTCCACCGGCTCCTCGTAAATGTAATCGACCACCGAAGTCTTCCCCGAAGCCGACAAGTCGTGGGGAAGCGATTCCTCATGCCGGTCGCGCGCAGGCTCCGTTTGTTCCCCGAGAATGGCCGGGTCGATCGGCAGCAGCTTTTCGGCGCGCAGATTCTGCACCATCACGTTCTTGAACTCGTTATAGATGGCGTAAACCGCGTCCACTTCCTTCTTTGCGTAAAGTTCGAGCAATGCGCGCGGCGATGTCTTTGGCAATCGAAAAGTCCACGCGGCTAGACACTCCGAGATATTCGCCCAGGAAGTGGTAACCGCGCTTCCGCAGCGTGTCCCGGGCCTTCTTGCCTACCACGATCAGCTCTTTTTTCGCGGCGGGGCTTTCCCGTATGAACGTCGTCGCCCGGCGCAGCACGTTGGTGTTGAACGCGCCGGCCAGGCTGCGGTCACCCGTCAGCACCACCACCAGAATCTTCTCTTCCGGGCGCCGTTCCAGCAGCGGATGCGCGGTCGTGTCCATGCGCGCCGCCGCGGACCGCAGCACGCGCAGAATCTCGCGGGCATAAGGCCGCGCCGCAAACACGCCTTCCTGCGCGCGCCGCAGCTTCGCCGCGGCCACGAATTTCATGGCGCGCGTGATCTGCTGCGTGCTCTTCACCGAGCGAATCCGGCGCCGATAATCGAGAAGTGTGGGCATTCCGTCTTTCTTCGCTCTTACGTTTTAATGCGCGGCTACGGCCGGTTCTGGCGCTCCAACCGTCGCCTTGAAGCGCTCCTTGAAGGCATCGAGCGCCTTGGTCGTTTCCGCGCGCGAGGCATCGTCGAAGGCCTTCTTTTCGCGCAGCGTCTTCAAAATCCCGGGATAATTCGTTTCAACGAACGGATAGAGTTCCCGCTCGAAGCGTCCGCATTCGGATACCTCGATGTCGTCCAGGAAACGGTTGGCGCCGGCGAAAATAATCAGCACCTGCTTTTCCACCGGCAGCGGCTGATACTGATCCTGCTTCAGGATCTCCACCAGGCGCTGTCCGCGCGCCAGCTGCGCCTGCGTGGCCTTGTCCAGCTGCTCGGAACCAAACTGCGCGAACGCCGCGAGCTCGCGA
The DNA here is from genome assembly GCA_963697575.1 of uncultured Acidobacteriota bacterium. Lineage (GTDB taxonomy): Bacteria > Acidobacteriota > Terriglobia > Acidiferrales > UBA7541 > Palsa-295. The sequence continues at coordinate 427,625 of CAVOOP010000017.1, forward strand.
TACTGCGCCAGGTCCAGGCGCAGCGTGCCGGCCACCTGCCGCATGGCCTTGATCTGCGCGTTGCCGCCGACGCGGCTCACGGAAAGTCCCACGTTCATCGCCGGGCGAATGCCGCTGTTGAAGAGGTCCGCTTCCAGGTAAATCTGCCCGTCGGTAATGGAAATCACGTTGGTCGGAATGTAAGCCGAAACGTCGCCCGCCTGCGTTTCAATCACCGGCAGCGCCGTAAGCGATCCCGCGCCCAGTTCATCGTTCAGTTTCGCGGCGCGCTCCAGCAGCCGCGAGTGCAGGAAGAACACGTCCCCGGGATACGCCTCGCGGCCGGGCGGCCGCCGCAGCAGCAGCGAAATTTCGCGGTAGGACTGCGCGTGCTTCGAAAGATCGTCGTAGAAGCAGACGGCGTGGCGCTTGGTATCGCGGAAGTATTCGCCCATCGCGCAGGCGGCGAACGGCGCGATGTACTGCATGGTCGCGGGTTCGGTGGCCGAAGCGACCACGACCACCGTGTAGTCCATGGCGCCGTTTTCGGTGAGCGTCTTGATCAACTGCGCGATCGTCGAGCGCTTCTGCCCGATCGCGCAGTAGATGCAGATCATGTCGCCGCCGCGCTGGTTCAAGATCGTGTCCAGAATGATGGCGGTCTTGCCGGTTTGCCGGTCGCCGATGATCAGCTCGCGCTGCCCGCGGCCGATCGGGATCATCGCGTCAATCGGCTTGATGCCGGTTTGCAGCGGCTCGCGCACCGGTTGTCGCGCGATCACGCCCGGCGCGATGCGCTCGAGGGGGTTGCGCTGGGTCGTCTGCACCGGGCCCTTGCCGTCGAGCGGCTGGCCCAGGGGATTCACCACGCGGCCGATCAGCGCCTCGCCCACCGGCACGGACATGATCTTGTTCGTGCGCTTGACCGTGTCGCCTTCGCGAATCTCGGTGTAGTCGCCCAGCAGCACCGCGCCCACCTGGTCTTCTTCCAGGTTCAGCGCGATGCCGAACACGTCGTGCGGAAACAGCAGCATCTCGCCCGACATGCAGCGGTCCAGCCCATGGATGCGCGCGATTCCGTCGCCCACCGAGATGACCGAGCCCACTTCATCCACCGCCACCGTCTGCTCGTAGTTTTCGATCTGCTCTCGCAGAATCTTTGTGATCTCGTCCGCTTTGATATTCGCCATCCGTTGCTCCTATTCCGTTTCGAGCTGCTCGCGCAGCCGGTTCAGTTGCTCGCGCACCGATCCATCGTAGATTGTCGAGCCGATGCGCACCACGGCGCCGCCCAGCAGCGATTTGTCTTCCTGAAATTTCGCCTCGATCTTCTTTTTCGTCCGCCGCTCAAGGGTCGCCGTCAGTTGCCGCTTTTCCTCGGCGCTTAACGGGCTGGCGGAAGTCACTTCGGCCTCGGCGATTCCCAGCCGTGCATTCAATTCTTCACCAAAGACCTGCTCGATCTCGCGCAGCAACTCCGTGCGGCGGTGGCTGACGATCAAATAGATAAAATTGCGGACTGCCGGGTCATAGCCCATCTTCTCGGAAATCTTCTCGATCGCTTTCTGCTTTTGTTCCGGACTGATGGCGGGGGTCTCCAGAAAATTCCTCAGATCCGCCGACGAATAATACGCTTCCACGAACGCCGTGAAATCGGCCTTCACGCGGTCTGCCTTGATCTGTTCGAGCGCGACATCGGCCAGGGCCGACGCGTAGCGCCGAGCAACCGCCTCGTTCAATTCGCGCTCCTGTCGAGTTCAGCCACGAAGTTGTGAAACAGGTATGCCTGCGCTTCGGGTGTGATTTCGCCTGCAAGCAGCCTCTCGGCGCGGTCCACGGCAAGCTTGGCGGCAAACACTTTCAGCTCCAGTTGAGCCGCCTTCTGCGCCGCGCGTATTTCCGCCTGCGCCGCGCGCTCGATCATTTCCGCTTCCTGGCGAGCCAGATTCCTCAGCCTCACCGCCTCGGCTTCCGAATCGCGCTTCGCCTCTTTCCGGATGCGCTCCACTTCTGCGTCAATGCCGGCCATCTTCTCCTGCACCTCGCGGCGCTGCCGCTCGGCGGCTTCCCGGGCGCGCGCCCCTTCCGCGATCTTCTCCCCAATCTCTGCGGAACGCGCACGCAGGCCTGGCGCCGCTACTTTCGTAAAGAAATACACCATCGCTGCAAGAACGATTCCGAAATTGATCCAGCGGAAGATCCAACCGGAAGGGGAGTCTTCAGGCCGGGGAGCGCTTTCCTGCGCCATGGCGGGCGCGGCCATCAGCAAAAGCGAAACGCAACTGGCGCCCACGGCCTGCCAATGCGGAACCATCGCCCGGCATTTCACACGCATCACTGGCGCAGCCCTTCGCCTGCCACCGGGCGCCGGTCGAGAATCATCCGGGCGATCTCGGCTGCCAGGGCCGGGGTCTGCTTCTCGATCTCGGCGTGGGCAGCGGCTATTTCAGCCGCGATCTGCTTCTTGGCTTCCCGCACCTCATCCTGCGACCGGCTGCGCATCGCCCGCAGCAACTGCGCCCGCTCGTCCAGCACCACTTGCCGCGCGTCTTCCTGTTCCTTATAAACCTCGGCGCGCGCGCTTCGCAGCGCTTGGTTATACGTGTCGAGTTCCTGCTTCGCCGCAGCTTCGACGCTGGCCGCTTCGGCGCGCGCGCCTTCAATCAGCGCGGTGCGCTCGGCCATGGCTTTCTGAATCGGCGTGAAAAAAGCCCAGCGCAAAAACAAGAAAAAGAAAAGGAAAAGGATTACGGTAGGCACAGCCCCAAGAAACAATTCACCAAGCTGGTGGGCGATTTGCATCGACAAATTGGTACTGCGGCAACGCTCCTGGCTATTTGTAATGGGTCCGGCGGCGGTGACGCTCACCGGGGCTATCTAGGACGTACAGAGCAAGAGATTATGTCATCGACCCCGAATCGCGTCAACCATAGAACGACGGTCCATAGAGCGACGGTCGAGAATATATGGCGTGCCGTCTCGCCTCGATGGCCATCGCGGTTCGCTTCACGTCTCCTACAGGTGCTCCCGTATTGATTTTCACTCTCTCTCAATCACAATCGAGACAGGAGGATTCGCCATGATTCGCAAAGTGAAGGAAGGCTACAAAGTGCTGTCGGAAAACGGAAAGAAAAATCTGGGCGGCCCGTATAAGACCAAGGCTGAGGCCCAAAAGCGCCTCCGTCAGGTCGAATATTTCAAGCACCACAAATGAGTACTCGAGGCTTGGCCAGCCTCCTCGAACCGATACACCCATAGGCGGAACACAAGGCTCGGAGGGATTTTTAGGCTTTCCACATATCCTCTGAATTCCACAGCAGATTTACCTTAAAAATAATCAAAAGGCACTTGACGCCATCCAAATCTCTGATATAGTCCATAGAAGTCGGTGGACCTGCGGCGCTTGCTGTAGTCTTCTGACGTTCCGGGTTTGCCTGCTCATCAAGAGGTGAGATTGGTTACGAACACCGGGTAGCAACAAATCGAGCTTCGAGTTCATCCGTTCGAGGGGCGCGCCAAGAGCGGCTCCCGAAACAAGGACGGATTTGCCCGGCGCTCGTTGCCGGGTTTTTTATTTTACGCGCCTTCGGCTCCAAACTGAAGTCGCGCTCCGCCAGGCGCGGAGACGTTTTGACCGGAAATTGATGGTCAGAACGATCGATCTTTGACAACTGATGGAAGCTGGCATTGCGTTACGCGGATGTCAAGGTTCGCGTAATGCGATAAAACTGCAAATTTTTGCTCGAGAGTAGCGCAATGTGGAAAGGCGAACTTGCCACACGCGCGGTGTCGTGCGTCTGAACCCGGTTGCGGGGCAGCGTCCGGCGATGGCGACGTGTTGGGTAAGTTTTATGGTTAAGCTACTAAGGGCGTACGGTGGATGCCTTGGCGCCAACAGGCGATGAAGGACGTGGTAAGCTGCGAAAAGCCCCGGGAAGCCGCAAACAGGCTTTGATCCGGGGATGTCCGAATGGGGAAACCCTATCTGGTAAAACCAGATAACGGCCCGCTGAATATATAGGCGGGTACGAGCTAACCCAGGGAAGTGAACCATCTCAGTACCTGGAGGAAAATAAATCAATAGAGATTCCGATAGTAGCGGCGAGCGAAATCGGAACAGCCCAAACCGGGGTGCTTGCACCTCGGGGTTGTAGGACCGCGTGAGTAGAGTTACCAATCCGGAGGCTAGGTGAACCCGCTGGAAAGCGGGGCCATAGAATGTGATAGCCACGTAACCGAAAGCTTACCGGACTCGAAGCGGTATCCTGAGTACCACGGGGCACGAGAAATCTCGTGGGAAACCGGGGAGACCACTCTCCAAGGCTAAATACTCGTTGGCGACCGATAGTGAACTAGTACCGTGAGGGAAAGGCGAAAAGCACCCCTGCTAGGGGAGTGAAATAGAACCTGAAACCGTATGCCTACAAGCAGTCGAAGGGCTATGCCGGGTCTTCGGATCCGGAATGCCTGACGGCGTGCCTCTTGCTTAATGAGCCGGCTAGTTATTCTCACAGGCAAGGTTAAGCGTAAGCGAGCCGTAGCGAAAGCGAGTCCGAATAGGGCGCTCAGTCTGTGGGAATAGACGCGAAGCGGGATGATCTACCCTTGGCCAGGTTGAAGGTCGCTTAACCGCGACTGGAGGACCGAACCGTTGTGAGTTGAAAATCGCTCGGATGAGCTGAGGGTAGGGGTGAAAGGCTAATCAAATTCCGTGATAGCTCGTTCTCCCCGAAATGCCTTTAGGGGCAGCCTTGTATGATTTGCCGCGGTGGTAGAGCACTGAATGGACTAGGGTCCCATCCAGGATACCGAATCCAATCAAACTCCGAATGCCGAGGACAACAGTACAGGAGTGAGACTACGGGGGATAAGCTCCGTGGTCGAGAGGGAAAGAACCCAGATCGCCAGCTAAGGTCCCCAACTGTAGACTAAGTGGGAAAGGACGTGTGAGCGCACAGACAGCCAGGAGGTTGGCTTAGAAGCAGCCATCCTTTAAAGAAAGCGTAACAGCTCACTGGTCAAGTGTTCACGCACCGACAATCCAACGGGGCTCAAGTCTACGACCGAAGCTGCGAAATTCTAGAGGCTCGATGCTGGAAGCTGGAAGCTGGAAATGGTCGACGCCGAAAGATCGATTCGAAGTTACCGTGACCTGAGGATTTATCAGCGCAGTTATCAAACTGCTCTGGAAATCCACAGTCTCACGCTGAAGTTTCCCGGATTTGAACGCGGGGAACTCGGATCGCAACTCCGAAGATCTTCATCGTCGATCCCAATCAATATTGCCGAAGGTTATGGAAGAAAGAAGTCGTCCAACGATTTCAAGCGATTCTTAGGAATCGCCCTGGGATCGTGCGACGAAACCTCCGTTCTTCTGGACTTCGCGCATGATCTGACGTACCTGGACGACCAAACCTACGCCAATCTGAAAGAAAGTTACGATCAGATCGGTAAAGCGTCTGAACAAAACGATTCAGGTGTGGAAGTGAGGTTTTTCCAGCCTCAAGTTTCGAGCTTCGAGTCTCTAGATTTGGTAGGGGAGCATTCTGTGGAGTCTGAAGGTAGACCGAGAGGACTACTCAACGCCACGGAAGAGACTCTGCCGGCATAAGTAGCGATAAACACGATGAGAACTCGTGTCGCCGAAAGTCTAAGGTTTCCTGAGGAAGGTTAATCCGCTCAGGGTTAGGCGGGTCCTAAGGTGAGGCCGAGAGGCGTAACTGATGGACAGCAGGTCAACATTCCTGCCCCGCCACACGAACGTTATACGATGGGGTGACGCAGAAGGATAGGGGAGTCGGGTGATGGACGTCCCGATGGCCCGGTATAAGCCGGATCCCGCAGGAAAATCCACGGGGTCATTCAACGGTCAGACCGGTTCCGAGGCCACACGGCCACAAAGTCTCTGATTTCACGCTGCCAGGAAAAACCTCTAAGGAGTTCGGGTGGTGCCCGTACCTCAAACCGACACAGGTAGACAAGGTGAATATCCACAGGCGCTCGAGAGAACGCTCGCTCAGGAACTAGGCACATTAGCCCCGTAACTTCGGGAGAAGGGGTGCCCCGCTAGGGTTTATAGCCCGAGGGGGCCGCAGTGAAATGCGTTCGGCGACTGTTTAACAAAAACACAGCTCTCTGCTAAGTCGAATACGACGTATAGGGGGTGACGCCTGCCCGGTGCCGGAAGGTTAAAGGGATGGCTTAGCTGCCGCAAGGCAGCAAAGGCTTGATCTGAAGCCCCGGTGAACGGCGGCCGTAACTATAACGGTCCTAAGGTAGCGAAATTCCTTGTCGGGTAAGTTCCGACCTGCACGAATGGCGTACCGATCGAACGACTGTCTTGGCGAACGGCTCGGCGAATTTGTGGTTCCGGTGAAGACGCCGGATGCCCGCATCTAGACGGAAAGACCCCGTGCACCTTAACTGCACTCTGGTCATGATTAACGGTACTGCCTGCGTAGGATAGGTGGGAGCCTGGGATTCCCCGGTTTCGGCTGGGGGGGAGGCAACGGTGAAATACCACCCTGATAGTTCTGTCGCTCTAACTTACGACCCTAGACGGGTCGGAGGACACGGCCAGACGGGTAGTTTGACTGGGGCGGTCGCCTCCTAAATGGTAACGGAGGCGCTCAAAGCTCGGCTCAGGCGGATTGGAAACCCGCCGTGGAGTGCAAGAGCATAAGCCGGGTTGACTGCGAGACACACAGGTCGAGCAGGCACGAAAGTGGGATCTAGTGATCCGGTGGTTCTGCGTGGAAGGGCCATCGCTCAACGGATAAAAGGTACGCCGGGGATAACAGGCTGATCTAAGCCAAGAGTTCACATCGACGCTTAGGTTTGGCACCTCGATGTCGGCTCATCGCATCCTGGGGCTGTAGAAGGTCCCAAGGGTTAGGCTGTTCGCCTATTAAAGCGGTACGTGAGCTGGGTTCAGAACGTCGCGAGACAGTTCGGTCCCTATCTGGTGTGGGCGCAGGAAACTTGAGAGGAGTTGTCCCTAGTACGAGAGGACCGGGATGAACAGACCTCTTGTGATCGAGTTGTCACGCCCGTGGCATAGCTCGGTAGCGAAGTCTGGAAGAGATAATCGCTGAAAGCATCTAAGCGAGAAGCTCGCCTCGAGATAAGGTTTCCCAAGGGAGCTGCGGCTCTCTAAGAAGGCCAGTCGAAGACTACGACTTTGATAGGCGGGGGGTGGAAGCGCAGTAATGCGTGTAGCTTACCCGTACTAATCGGCCGTTCGGCTTGACCATAAAACTTTCTCATCGCGTCTCCAAAGCGCCTTCGAGAAAGGTCAAGCACGCTTTTCCACATTGCAATATTCTCTTTGTGGAAATTTGCAGTACAAAGCTTCCATCAGTTGCCGAAGTAATTTGAAACGTATCCCAGGATTCAGCGGAGCCGGGCAGTTTCGGGTTGGGTTTTCTCCAGCATCCAGCCTCAAGCCCCCAGCTTCCAGACTTTCTTGGTGGTCTTACCGCAAGGGTCACACCCGTTCCCATCCCGAACACGGAAGTTAAGCCTTGCAGGGCCGATGATACTGCGTTGGCAACGACGCGGGAACGTAGGTCACCGCCAGGGATTAAAAACCAAAGGGCTCCGAGCAATCGGAGCCCTTTTTTTATTTGCGGTGGTTGACGTGTGAGGCAAGTAGGCTAGGAGTCCTCGATCCACCATCTTTCGACATCCCCCCAGAAGCGAGCTACGACGTCGAGCCCGTCAAAGACTACAAGGGAGCCCGGACCCTGCTCCTCCCTAACTCCGGTGCCAGTGATTCGTTTTACCTGATCATCATATTTCACTTTAACGTAGATTGCCTTCTTCGGCTTTGCGACAATGCGCGGAGTTGGGCTATTCATCGAGCCCTCCTAGCCACCAAGAATTTCGTCTATCGCCTCGTCAACCTTTAATGCCGAACGGCGCACCGTATCAAACAATGACTCTACGGGGTAGGCTTCGTCCGAGCTCATAGTAAGAAGCTCGCGATCATCTGAATCCCTCATGCTCAAATAAAACAGATTTCCAACCTTTCCGATCCGGAACACATACTTACCTCGCAAGCCTGTCACGAACTGATCAGACTCAGCTGCGGGCTGCCATTGCACCTGTCCAGTAATTGTACCTTTCATGAGAAATTGAACCAACTCAAGATCTTTTTCCGTAGCCATCTATGTTTTACTCCTTTCTTGGTTGGCCCTCGCCTCAGCAAGCGCAGCACTTATGAGGCCGCTTGCATTAATTTGGGTATCCGATAATCGCTTTCTGCCTCCTATGTTGGGGGGCTTAATTCGTGCTCCAGACGCTTCGGAAGCGATCGATACGGCAATCTGTTGGGCCTCAAGAAGATTGTTTTTCCTCTCATCCGTCAACCCTTCAGGCCATCGAGTTACCGCCGTTCGACAGTTGGAAACTAACTCCATGGCGCGAAGCTGAACAAAGGGCCACTGGTCGGAGATAAGGAACGCGCCTATCTCATGAATCCTGCGCTCGGCGAGTTCTAATTCCTCGACAAGGTTTCGATTTCTTGCTGCTTTCAGGGCTTGATCTGCCGCTTCCCTGGCCCCCATCGCCGTTACCAGAGTCCAAATCCCGATGAACACCCCCACCACACTGGCGACAGTTCCGAAAACCGTCAATCCGAGCATGAATCCTCTCCATCCCTAAAGAGACGCACGAGGCGCTCAGACAATATCAACTTGTCATATGATATTTCAATTGTGGCAATTACCGTAGAGCGCTTCCTGGCCACGATTTACAAGATCTGGATGATGCGGCATGTGGACGTGCCGGAGGACGTTTCGGCCGCGCTTGCGAAGGCTTACGCTGGCACCGGAGGGCAGCGCAAGTCAGCCAAGCTGAAGTATATTCCCGTAATCGCGATCGTGAATGGACGCAGCGCCCGCGCCACACTCGTCCCGGGAGGCGCCGGGCGCTACCGGTTGCAGCTCAACACGGCGCTGCGCGAAGCCGCCCACGCAGACACGGGGGACGTGGTGAGCGTTGCGCTGCGCCTCGATCGCGCCCCGCGAACCCTGCCCGTTCCGTCCGATCTCCTCGCCGGGTTGAAGCACCACCCCAAAGCGCGGAAGGCCTTCGAGGCTCTGGCACCCGGCACCCGGCGCCAGTTCATTCAGTGGTATGACTCGGCGAAAGCGCCCGAAACACGGCGCCGGCGTCTCGACCGGGCCATCGAAGTGCTCCTGGAGCGCGCGGTCTTCTCGCGGCCTAAATCAACTGAGAAGCAGCGGTGAGGCGACGCTAGCCTATCCGCAATGTTCCGGCCTACACCCGCCAGAATCCTTCATGCACCTTGCCCGCCTCTTCCTCCAGTAACGGGCCGGCGACCGCAATTTTCTTTTGCCCGCGCGCGAACACTTCCCGGCAGGGCAAATCGAGCGTAGGGTTTTCCTCGTGGCTGCCGGTGTAACGCAGCAGGCCAGTCTCAGCCAGCGCGAACACCACCCGCCCAATCCCGGTCCAGTAAATGGCTCCGGCGCACATCGCGCACGGCTCCGTGCTGGTGTAGAGCGTACATTTGGCCAGTTCGGACTCCGGCAGCAGCCGGGCCGCTTCGGCGCAGGCCAGCATCTCGGCATGCTGCGTCGGATCGCCTTTAGGCCGCACCGCGTTGTTGCGCGCGGTAGCCACCGTGTCCCCGCGCTCATTCACGATCAGCGCGCCAAACGGATGCCGCCCGTCGCTCCGAGCCTCGCGCGCCAGATCGATTGCGCGCCGCAGAAAAACCAGGTCCTGTTCGCTGACGCCCTCCAGTGCCATGCCGCTCACCCCTCCGCTTTGCCGGAAAAAAAGATATTCAGAAGCACCGCGCTCGCGGCGGCCAGAAAAATTCCGCTGTTCAGGAACAGCCGCGCCGCGGCGGGAGCATGCGCAAACAGCCCGGGAGTCGCAATGGGCAGCACGCCGAGGCTTATCGACACGGCCACTACGATCGCATTGTTGGTTCCCTGGTAGCGCACCCTGGTTAATTCCTCGATTCCGGCCATGGCCGTCATTCCGAACATCACGATGGACGCGCCGCCAAGCACCGGCCGGGGAATCGCCTGGATCACCGCCGCCAGCTTCGGCAAAAAACCAAGCAGCACCAGCAGTCCGCCGCCCGCCGCCACCGCGTAGCGGCTCTTCACCTTGGAAAGCGAAAGCAGTCCGGTATTCTGCGAGTACACGTTGTACGGAAAGCTGTTGAACACCCCGCCCAGCATCGTCGACAACCCGTCCGCCCGGAATGCCGCGGTCAGCGTATCCGGCCCGATCTCGCGCCCGGTGATTTCTCCGATCGCCAGGCAGTTGCCGGTGGTCTCGGTCATCACCACTAGCATCGCGACGCACATCACCAGCGCCGGCAGCAGCGCGAAGCGCGGCCATCCAAAAAGCAGCGGCCGCGCCATGGCAAACCACGGCGTATTCCCCACCTGCGCGAAGCTGGCCTGCCCGCTGGCTGCGGCCACGGCGGTCCCCGCGACGAGCCCCAGCAAGACGCTGAGATTTGCGATGAGCCCGCGGCCGAAGCGCTGGATCGCCACGATCAGCGCAATCGTCAGCACGCCCAGCGCCAGGTGACGGAAACTCCCGAAATCCGCCGCCGCGCTGTCGCCGCCTCCCAGCCACCCGCCGGCCACCGGCAGCAGCGACAGGCCGATCACCGTAATCACGCACCCGATCACCACAGGAGGGAAGAAGCGCAGCATGCGGCTGTACAAAGGCCCCACCAGCGCGGTAAAGAGGCCGCAACAGATAATGGCGCCATAGATGGCCGGAATGCCGTACTGCCCGCCGATCAGAATCATCGGCGCCACGCAGATAAACGAGCAGCCCTGAATCAGCGGCAGACGCGCCCCGAACTTCCACCATCCCAAAGTCTGCAACAGCGTCGCTAGTCCGGACGTGAACAGATCGGCGCTGATCAGCGCGATCACCTGCCGCGGGCTCAGCCGCAGCGCGCTGCCCAGAATCAGCGGCACCGCCACCGTGCCCGCATACATCACCAGCACGTGCTGTAAGCCGAAAAAGAAGAGCCGCGGCCAGTTCTCAAGGTCATCGATCGAGTCGCTCGTGGCGGCGAAGCCCGCGCCAGGGCGGTCCGCGACACCGGGAAGCGCCAAAAGGTCCGAAGCGGCCAACTCTCCGTCTGGGTCAGCGGTGGCTGTCACGGCAGGCCCATCATAGCAGACGAGGCCACGCGCCTGGCCGCATGCTCTATCCGTAGAACTTCAGTTTCCGCCTCGGTTACTACGGATTGTGCTCTTCCCAGGACAGCGCAATACTTCACGCACTTTCTACGAGGAGATTCGCATGCGCCTCGCAACCTCAACTCCGCTTCTTTCACTGCCCATTGCCGCGCTTTTTATCTTAGGCATGCCCGCCTCGACTCAAACGAATCAGACCAGCGCCGCCCAGCCCAATCAAGCACCGGGCCAGACGCCAAACAAATCCGCCGCTCAACCCGCCGGCAGGCCCGCAAATTCAGCGCCCGCCGCCGCGAAGCCAACCGCATCGACCGGCCAGCCCGCGCCCCGCTTCGTCAACTGTCACGCGCTCGAAGCGCACGCGAGCTCCCAGCCCGCGGTAACCATCGTAGTATTTAACCAGCGCGACAAGCCGGACCACGCCCGCCTCTCCGATCTACTGAAGGAAAATGACGGCGCCAGCGTCGAGCTGCGCACCAGCGACGGCAAATGGCACAAGGCCACCCTGGTCCGCCTGCGAAGCTGCTTCGGACGCGGCCTCCTATTCCTCGCAGGAGACCCCGGCGAACCCAAGGACCGCGAGAATTTCCTCCTCCGCTTTCCCCCTAAGAAAATTTCCTGACTTGCGATAGCATCCCTGCATGAAGCAGCTTGTGTTCGCAGCAATCGCGCTGTGTATTTCGCCTGCGGGGTTCGCGCAGACAAAAACCGTTAGACCGGCCGCGTCTTCCTCCGCTACGCGCGACCAGCTCGGCATGACCTGCGCGCAAATCCTGGAGCTGAGTTCCACCGCTTGGGTGTCCCAATTCGACGCGAAAGCCAAGGACGCTGCCTCTCCACCGAAAACCGTCCGCGCCCTGGCGGCTTACGGCAGATGCTACGACGCACGCACCGACCGCCTCGCCGCGTCGCTCGCCAAAACCGCTGCCGCTTCGACGCCCGCCGCGCGCAAGAATCTCAGCAACCTGCTGCAATCGCTCGACGCTTTTACGTCGAAAGCCCTCGCGGCCGGCAATCCGCCCGCCGATGCCCTCAAATCCGCCTATGCCCAGCTTTACGAAAAGCAGTTCCGCTACGAGTTCTATCAAAGTTACGAAAAGCCGCCCGCCAAATCACCCGCTGCGCCAGCCGCAAAGACATCCACCGGCGTCACCCCGGCGGCCGCAGCCACCTCCAGCACAGCTTCGCCCTCTGCCACGTCTGCTGCGAACGCCACGGTGTCAAACGCGCCGGGGGATGCAAATCCTGTATCGATGGCCAAGAATCATTTCGGCGAACTCCTCGACGCGCTGCCTGAAGACAAAGAACACGAGCTCCACGCCGCCTTCGGCGACATCATAGGCCGCAGCCAGATCACCGAAGCCATGCGCCTTGAAATCTACCGCTACGCCATCTTCCTCCTCGAGCCGCCCTCCGCCACGCCATTCTCCCCGCCGCCATTCTGAAACCGCCGCACTCGAATCGAATGTGAGCCGTGAGCGCAGCAGCTTACCGGGCGTGTGAGAACGAGCTGTGCCATCGACGTTCGTCCCTCTTGCTCCTCACTCCAAACCTTTATAAAGATACCTCAGCATGTAATCCCAAAAATCCCCACGCATCATCCCTCACGCAGTGAGGGCTCTGCATCAGGCCTTTCGATTTTTAGGGGGTCGGAGCTTCAGCTCCGACACAAAAAAGTGGGCGCGTAGCGCCCCCCTCTCGTGGCGCCTTTTCCGCGAGCCTCGATCCGCCCCAACCCGCACACATCCCCCGCGTTGAAGCGACTCTCTTGCCCTTCGGGGCCGAATTTGGTTTTAATACGGCTGTCCGGCACGGCATCTGTTGCCGCCGGTTCCCCGATTCCTTCAACGCAGGAGGAGGATCATGCATCGTCCGCTAACACTCCTGGCTGGCCTCTCCTTTTGCGCGATTGTGCTTCTTCGTTTCGCCGACGCTTCAGCCGCCGCCCGCGCCACCCCGGCAGCCAGTTGGACCAGATTCGACGATCCCAACGAGCACGCGTTCACGCTGGATGTGCCGCAGGGCTGGACGGCCAAAGGCGGCCTGTTCCGCCTCGGCTATTCCGACACTCGCATCATGCTAGATCTCACCTCGCCAGACGGCAAAACGAACATCCGCTTCGGAGACGTTGCCATTCCGTCCTATTCCGTCCCGAATCAATCCCATTCGCGGGAGGGCGAACCGTACGACCTCGGCGCCCAGGCCCAGCTGACCGTTGCAAGGTACCGCTCGGGCCAGGATTTCGCGCAGCTCTACGCACTTCAGCGCTTCCTGCGCCTCTGCCAGAAACTCGAGCCGCAACCCGCCAGCGGGGAACCGCCCGTGCACGATTACGTGCCGCCCGGCGCGCCATCGCCGTCGCAATCCTCCGGCGGCCAGGTGAGCTACCGGTGCGACACCAGTCAGGGGCAGCGAATCGCCTACGCCTACGCGAAGACCGCGCTGTTCGGCGCGCTCTGGCAGGTTACGTCCCTCGCCAGCTTCCTTGCTCCTGCGGAAGAAGTCCCCGAAGCGCGCAATATCGTTCTGCACGCATCGCAAACCTTTCAGCTATCTCCCCCGTGGATCGAGCGCCAGAAGCAAATGGACGCCGAGGGGTTGCAATACCAGCGCGTCCGCCAGCAGCAGCGCCTCTACCAACTCGGCCAGCAGGTGCAGCAATTTGAGGCGAGCATGCGCGCGATGCAGAACCAGGTGAACGCCTTCGAGCGCCAGCAAAGCGCCCAGGCGCGACAGGTGGAAAGCTTCGGCAATCTCCTTACCGGCATTCAGCCCACCACCGACCCCCTGGGCAACGAGCGCGACGCCTGGATCGGCCCCCACAGCAATTACTGGACAAACGGGACAGGCACCATCGTCAATTCCACGGACTCGCCCGGCGCCGGCTGGCAGCAGCTAAAGCCCCACGACTGACGCCCCCGGGAACGCCATTCTCCCGATTGGCGGGTTTCGGAGCAGGGTTTGAGCTCCCAATTGACGTTAACCTTTCTGGCGGTATCTTAGCGGCTGTCAGCTCTTCGCCTTGGGGTTCATCCAAATCACCACACCAACAACCGCTTGAAACGCCTCCTGCATGCTTGCTACGTTGACTTGTTTGGCTGTGCCCGTGTGTCTAAGAAGGAGGAGAGGAGGAATCATGGGGCTCGAGGGCCGCGAGTCGAAGCGAACTCACCCGCAAATCGACCCCTCCGCGTCCGCTTCTTACCGCGATTTTCGCTTCGATTTTCAGCACTCCCCACTCGACACTGCCGGACGAACGAAAACACATCTAACTCATTGCAAACAAACGATGGCGGTACCGCTCACTCGACACTCTTGTGCACTTGCGCGCACACGCTTTTTCGCCCTATTTTTTGCCGTGGCTCTGATCCTGGCGCCCACTCTTTCCGGCCAGGCGAAGAGTCAAATGATCGGCCAGCCGACCGCCCAATCAAGCGCCCTGGACGACTCCACCCGCCAGCTCTCCCATGACATTTTCAAGCAACTCATCGAGATCAACACCACGGACTCCGTAGGCAGCACCACCGTCGCCGCCGAAGCCATGGCGCGGCGCCTGCGCGACGCCGGCTTCCCCGCGCGCGATGTGGTCGTGCTGGGCCCCAACGCCCGCAAAGGCAACATGGTGGCGCGCCTGCACGGCACGGGCGCGCAGAAGCCCGTCCTCCTGATCGGCCACCTCGACGTGGTGGAGGCCCGCCGCTCCGACTGGACCATAGATCCCTTCCAGTTCATCGAAAAGGACGGCTACTTCTACGGCCGCGGCACGCAGGACATGAAGAGTGACGACGCCATCTTGGTCACCGCGTTCATCCGCCTCAAGCGCGAAGGGTACAAGCCGGACCGCGACCTCATCCTGGCGCTGACCGCCGACGAAGAGGGCGGCAAGTCCAACGGCGTCGACTGGCTGCTCAAGAATCACCGCGAGCTGATCGACGCCGAATTCGTGCTCAACGCCGATGGCGGCGGCGTGGACACCGGCGACGGCAAGCCCGTGATCGTCTCCATGGACGCCAGCGAAAAACTTTACGCCGACTTT
Organism: uncultured Acidobacteriota bacterium; assembly: GCA_963697575.1. GTDB lineage: Bacteria > Acidobacteriota > Terriglobia > Acidiferrales > UBA7541 > Palsa-295. Next base: position 442,844 of record CAVOOP010000017.1, read on the forward strand.
CAACTCGAGGTGACCAACCCCGGCGGCCACAGTTCGCTGCCGGTGCCGGACAACGCCATCTATCATCTCGCCGACGCGCTCGCGCGCCTGGAGCATTACAAATTCCCGTTTGAGCTGAATGACGTCACGCGCGCCTTCTTTGAGCGCATGGCCTCCACGGAAATGCCCCGGACTGCCGCCGACATGCGGGCGATCCTGAAAAATCCGCCGGACGCCGCTGCCGTCGCGCGCCTTTCCGCCGATCCGCTCTACAACGCCACTATGCGCACCACCTGCGTGGCCACGCGCCTCGATGCCGGCCACGCCAACAATGCCCTTCCCCAAATGGCGCGCGCCAACGTGAACTGCCGCATCCTGCCCGGGCACACGCGCGAAGAGGTTCGGCTAGACTTGATCAGGATCTTCGCCGATCCCGAGGTCGCGGTGCGCTACGTGGCCGACACGGGGGAGCGTCTCGATAGCGCGCCGAACGCCACGATTCTCCGCCCGTCAAGCTGCGGCCCGACGTGATGAAGCCGCTCGAGAAAATTGCCGGGTAGATGTGGCCGGGAGCGCCGGTGATTCCCACCATGGCCACCGGCGCGTCCGACGGCGTCTATACCAACGCCGCGGGCATGCCCACCTATGGAATTTCCGGCATCGCCATCGATATCGGACGACGTGCGCGCCCACGGCCGCGACGAACGCGTGCGCGTCGATTCCTATTACGACGGAGTGGAATTTTACTATCGCTATCTCAAGGCCCTCACCTCGCCCTCGCGCTGACCACGACTCGAATGATTCAATTTGAAAAGGAGGCCCGGTTCATGTGCGTAATGCGCAGCATGCTGCTGAAAGCCTCGGAGAATTCCTGGCTCCGCGAACGCGCGCCGCGCTACAGATTCATCCGCCGCTCCGTCGAGCGCTTCCTGCCGGGCGAAAAACTGGAACGACGCACTTGCGGCGGCCAATCGCCTGGCGGAGCGCCGCATCATACGCTGCTCACGCATCTCGGCGAAAACGTCGCGGAGCGCGCCGAAGCGGAAAACGTCACCAACGCATTACCTGCAAGCGCTCGATCGGATTCGATCCGCCGCGCTACCGTCGGAAATTTCGGTAAAGCTTACGCAGCTCGGCCTCGATCTCGACGACGAATTCTGCTACGCGAATCTCGAAACGCTGCTCCGGCATTCGCAGGGGACCGCCCGGCAGAGCCGTATGGATCGACATGGAGCACAGCCCTTACGTCGACGCGACGCTCGGAGTTATATCGCCGCGCGAGGAAGGCGTTCCCGAATGTGGGCGTGTGCGTGCAGGCCTATCTCTACCGCACGGAAAAGGATCTGCGGTCGCTCATTTCGCTCGGCGCGACCGTCCGTCTCGTAAAAGGCGCCTACAGCGAGCCCTCGGAAATCGCCTACCCTAAAAAATCCGACGTGGACGAAAGCTATTTCCGCCTGGCACAGCTCCTCTTGAGTTCTGAGGCGCGCGCCGCTGGCGTCCGCGCGGCCCTCGCGACGCATGACACGAAGTTGATCGCCCGAATCGTGCGAATGGGCCGCGTCGCACGGATTAGCGAAAAGCCAGATTGAATTCGCGATGCTCTATGGCATCCAGCGCGCGGAGCAGGAGCGCCTGGCCCGCGAAGGCTATCGCGTCAGCGTCCTGGTGTCCTACGGTTCCTACTGGTTCCCCTGGTTCATGCGCCGGCTCGCCGAGCGCCCCGCCAATATTCTTTTCCTCGCGAAAAATATTTTTTCGAGCTAGCCGCGCCTATACGCCTGAGCAACAGGGCGGCCGTAAAAAGCAAATGCAGATCCCTCACTTCGTTCGGGATGACACGCGGTTGTTCACCTGCGGTGACTGGAGGACTCGTAGGAGGAAGCGAATGACTAGCGGGTGCGTTCGTCGTGCTCGACTTTTCCGTCGCGCAGGCGAATCACGCGATGCGCGTGCAGCGCGATGTCCGGCTCGTGGGTGACGAGAATGATGGTGTTGCCCTTCTCGTGCAGGTTGGCGAAGAGCGCCATGATTTCATCGCCGGTGGCGGAATCAAGGTTTCCGGTGGGCTCGTCGGCAAGCAGGATCGAGGGATGATTCACCAGCGCGCGGGCGATGGCCACGCGCTGCCGCTGGCCGCCCGAGAGTTCGTTGGGTTTGTGCATCATGCGCTCGGCGAGATCCACCTGCGCGAGCACCTGTTTGGCGCGCTCGATGCGCTCAGCGGCCGGAGTGCCGTTGTAGATCAACGGCAGCTCGACGTTGTGGAGTGCCGTCGCGCGCGGAAGCAGATTGAAGGTTTGAAACACGAATCCGATTTCTTTGTTTCGGATGTGCGCCAGCTCGTCGTCGTTGAGCTGGCTGACCAGGCGTCCGGCCAGCCAGTAGTTTCCCTTGGTCGGAGTGTCCAGGCAGCCGATGAGGTTCATCAGCGTGGATTTTCCGGAGCCGGAAGGGCCCATGATGGCGACGTATTCGCCCTTGCGAATCTCGATGCTCACGCCGCGCAGGGCGTGCAATTCCTCGACGCCCATTTCGTAGGTTTTCCAGAGATCAACCGTCTGGATAACGACACCCGTATCGACGAGCTCCTGCCGGAAGGTCTGCGACACGGCTGCCTGGACCGCCATCGAATTCTCCTGAACGGCAACGAAATGCGTGCGAGCAGCGCCAAAGAATGAACACCCCTCACTTCGTTCGGGATGACACGGGTGAGGCTTTCACGCAACTCTCGCGTCAGTGCTGCGCGCTTCTTTGCCGCACTTTTGGCAAAAGCACTTGCGCGGCACTGGCGCTAAGACTGCGGCGCCAGCCTATGGTCTTAAGTGCTAGCTGCTGGATGTTTCGTCCTGCTTGGGCGGCGAATTATCCACCTTGATTTTGCCGCCCGGGCGCAGGCTGCGGAGCGCCTTGTAGCTGCCGACGATAATCTGATCGCCCTCTTGCACGCCGCTGGTGACTTCGATATCGGTGACGCCGGTAATGCCGGTCTGCACCGGTACGAAGACGGCTTTTTTATCGCGCACCACAAAAACGCCCCGTGATATCCGTTTTGGCGCTTCCGGTCGCAGCACTATCGTTCGAAGCTGCCAGCGTGACATCGTTGTCGTCGATCCGTGCTCGGCCTCTTCGATCGCTCTCTGGGAGCGCACGGCGAGCGCCTGGATAGGAACGGTGAGCACGTTGTCGCTGGTGCGCGGTTTGGATCTTCGCGGTGGCGGAAAGTCCAGGCCGCAGGCCGGCCGGAGGATTCTCGATGGTGACCACCACTTTGAAGTCGCGCGCTTCCTGGGTGTTGGCGGTCGTCGCGGTCATCGACGCCTGACCCGAAGTGCGAAGGATAGCCAGCTCGCCCACTTCGGTGACGTGGCCCTTGAAGACCTTGCCCGGGAACGGCGTCGATGGTGACATCCGCGGTCTGGCCGTTGCGGACATTGGTGATGTCGGTCTCGTCGACCTTCACCTCGGCGGTGACGACGCTCATGTCGGAAATCGTCATCAGGAAACTGCCCTGCGCGTTCTGGATGCCGGGCACGACGTTCTCGCCGACGCGAACGTCGATGTAGCTGACGATTCCGGAAATTGGAGCGGTATAGGTGGTCTTGCGCAGCACGTCCTTGGTATGTATGAGCTGCGCGCGGCGTCTGCTCGAGAGTGGAGTTGGCCTGCTCCCGCGCGGCTTGCGCCTGCGCGACTTGCGCCTGGCTGGCATTCAGGGCTGCCACCGCTCCATCATAAGAGGCCTTGCCGGAGTCGTAGTCCTGGCGGGAGATGAGCTGCTCTTTGTAGAGCTGCTGGGTGCGCTGCCAATCGAATTTCTGCTTCTCGAGATCGGCCTGGCGCTGGGCCTGAGTGGCGACCGCGGAGTCATAGTTCGCCTGGGCCACTTTCATGCCCGGATTCCGCGGCCTGGACATTGGCCGCCTGCGCTTCGACATCGGCGCCCGGTTGAATATTTTCAAGGTGGAGCAGGATGTCTCCCTTGTCGACGCGGTCGCCTTCTTTGACGGTGATGTCGGTAATCTTGCCGATGCCCTCGCCGAGGACGTTGGTGTAGTTCTTGGGCCGAATCTCGCCGGAAGCGGTGACGATCGAGGTGAGGCTCTGGCGTATCACGGGCCCGGTCTGAACTGTGACCGTCCCTTTATTCAATTCGTGGACGCCGAGCCACGCTCCGCTACCCAGGACGACGATCAGTCCCGCGACGGCTGCCACTTTTTGCCACGTCGTCATTGCGTCCCTGCAATCCAAGAAGTGGCAGGCCGCGAATCAGCAGAGCGGCGATCGGCAAACCGGCGGAAAAATCACCTACCGGCTCGTACATCAGCCGCGCAATCAATTCGCCAGTGCCGGTGGGCATACCACCCGCTTTGAGTCGAGAAGGCACCTGCCGCAATAGAGATCGTACGAGATTACATTACCATCTTAGTTGGACGAGGGGTTTGAAGGAATGGCTCGCAGCTCGCAAAGCTAAGCGGTCTTCGGGGTGACACAAAATTCCACAGAAATGGGCAACCCACGGCAAGGTTTTGAGATCAAATGGGTAAGCAAGGGGTAGGGTGCCCGTCCAAACTGATTGACCTGTACAGCCGGGCAGGGGTAAAATTTGAGCGCCTACGGGGCCAAGCTGTGACTATGCGCCTTTCTTTCACGAAGATGTGCCTCCTCAGTTTCATTGTGGGAGGGCTGACATTCGCCGGAATCGCGCACTCGCAACAGGACCAGCCGCCCGACTGCCGATCCGCAGCAGGCAAAAAAGACCGCCAAGGAACAGCAGCGAAAGAACAAGGATCTCGAAAGAGAACTCGATTCGCAATACAAGAAGTGGCTGAACGAGGACGTCATCTACATCATTACCCCCGAAGAGAAGAACGCGTTCCTGCACCTGGCGACCAACGAGGAGCGGGAACAGTTCATCGAGCAATTCTGGCAGCGCCGCAATCCGGATCCCGATTCTGCGGAAAATACTTATAAAGAAGAGCATTACCGGCGCATTGCTTATGCCAACGAGCATTACGCTTCGGGAATACCCGGCTGGAAAACGGACCGGGGCCGGATTTACATCATGTGGGGTCCTGCCGGATGAGGTCGATTCACATCCGACGGGCGGCAGCTACCAGCGGCCTTCGACGGAAGGGGGCGGCGAAACCACGACCTACCCCTTCGAAGATTGGCGCTATCGCTATCTCGAAGGGATGGGCGAGGACGTCGAGCTGGAATTCGTCGATCCGACCTCGACCGGCGAGTATCACCTGACGATGGATCCCAGCGAGAAAGACGCTCTGTTGTACGTTCCCGGCGCCGGTTTGACGATGGCGGAAGAGATGGGAATGGCGAGCAAAGCGGACCGGTTCTCGAACATCGATGGCACCCACGACGCAGCGCCCATTGGCATGGCCTCCGGCAATCAGGGCGGAGCGGTTGCTGAAAGCATGAACGAGTTCACCCGCATGCAGAAATACGCCGACATTTTCCGCCCGCCGCCGGTGAAGTTCAAGGATCTGGAAGCGGTGGTTACCTCGCGCCTGGTTCGCGATCAGGTGAAGTTCGAATACCGCTTCGATTTCATGCGCATCACCTCCGACACGGTGTTGGTGCCGATCACGATCCAGATTCCGCGGCGGCAGATGAGTTTTCAGGAGAAGAATGGCGTCGATACATCGACGATGAATCTCTTCGCCCGCGTGTCGACCCTGAGCGGACGGATCGTGCAGACCTTTGAGGACACGGTGACCACGGGCATCGTGGCGGAGCGATCTTCAGAAGTCGTCTGCCGGGTTCGGCGATTTACCAGAAGGCGGTGCCGCTCCGCCCGAACCTCTACCGTCTGGACATCGTTCTCAAGGACGTGAATAACGGAAACGTGGGAGTGGTCAACACGCGGCTGGTGGTTCCGCGCTTCGATGACGACCGTTTGAGTTCGAGTTCGCTGATCCTGGCGGATCAAATTCAGCGGGTCTCCATGAAGGACATCGGGCTGGGGCAGTTCGTGCTGGGCGATATGAAAGTGCGCCCCAAGCTGGACAAGACGTTCATACCTTCCGACAGCATGGGCGTGTTCCTGCAGGTTTATAACCTGAAGGTGGACGATAAGACGCACAAGCCGGACGCTTCCGTGCAATACCGGGTGACAAAACTTGGAGAGAAGGCGTCGGGAGCCGCCACCGAGACCGCGCCCATGCTCAAGTTCGATGTCCCTCCCAGACCAATTGCCGCAGCACGGCGAGGAACTGACGCTTGAAAATATGATTACGCTGGGCTCCCTGGAGCCCGGGAAGTATAAACTGGAAGTGGCCGTTACGGATAACCTCGCGAAGCAAACGATTACTCCGACCGAGGATTTCACGGTGAATCCGTTACCGGCCCGTGCTAAATAGCGGAGGGAACAATTTGAAGCTCCGAACGATCCTCGGATTGGGCCTCGGATGCTTGTTGTGTGCGTACCCCTCCTCCCTCCCCGCAAGTCCGAACTCCGGCAAAATTTCCGGCGTAGTGCTCGATCCCTCCGGGACGGCCCAAATGGGGGCGAGCGTGGTGATCACTGCCGAGCGGGTCTTCGGGGATTCTCAGCTGCAACTGCTCACGAACGCTCGCGGCCGATTTTCGACTTCCGCGCTCCCTGCCGGCCCCTATTCCATCAAGGTCACACTGGCCGGTTTTCTTCCCGCGATCGAGCAGCATATCGAGGTGAGTGACGAGCGGACGACCCTTCTGGAAGTCGTATTGGGTTCGGTCTTTTCGTCCTTTGAGAAACTGCGGCAGCAGCCAAACCAGCGGGCCGATAAAGACGATTGGACCTGGGTGCTGCGATCGTCTGCCGCAACTCGCTCTGTGATGCAGTGGCAGGACCCGCGCGTCGTGGTGCTGGGCCAAGAGCCCCAGGAAACCGAAGCCTCCGCTCCGGCCACGCGCGGCCAGGTATTGCTTTCTTCCGGGGGAGATCATCCTGGCTCCATTGGAGCACAGGCAGATTCCCCGGGGACGGCCTTCGCCTACGACATGGGCATGGGTAACAATGCCAACCTGGTGATGGCCGGCCAGTTTAGCTACGAGCGAGGTGCGGGAGCCGAGAGTCTCGCCGGCGAATGGCTGCCTTCGGGCAGAGCGGGCGTGGGGCCGGTGACAACTCTGATGGTTCGCCAGTCTCAACTGGGACCTAGCGGCCCTGATTTTCAGAGGTCTCCGCATGTCGCATGACGACCAACTGGCTCTGAGCGATCGGGTCTCGGTTCGCTATGGAGGCGAGATAGTGGCCGTAGGATTTCTCGGAAGGACCACCACCACTCTCAGCCCCCGCGGCGAGGTCGATGTGCAATTGGCCAGAGATTGGAAACTAGCCGGCATAGTAGCAGCCCGCCCCTGGGAAAGCGCGGGCGCCGCTGCGACGACGGATACGGATTCCGCGCTGAGCACGCTGGATGCCTTCCCACGGTGCTGCTGCGACATGGCCGGCCCTTTGACCGAAGATAATTTGCACGAGGAGATCGCGGTCGAGCACGTTTCTGGGACAGAACGCGCGAGTTGAGCGCGGCGTTTTTTCACGACGCCTCGAACCATACCGCCGTCATGGGGCGGGGGGGAGCCGCTGATGCCCCGACTTTCTCCAGGACTATTTTTCAGAGGCTTTTGCGTACGACGGGGGCGCGTCCAGCTCCTCCGGCGCACGGGTGAGCGTACCAACCAGAAGCTAACGGACAACATCGATACGCTCCTCGTGTATGCCTATGGCGGCGCACTGGCTCCGGATGGCATCTTCAGCGCCGGATGGTCGCTGCGTTCCCAGCTTCTCAACCAGGCCCGGCACAGCGTGGCGGCCCGCGCGTCTGCAACGAGTGCCTGCGCTGGGCACGCGGTTCATTGCCGGCTACAAATGGATCAGCGGACCAGTTGTTTCGCAACAAGACACTTACGGCGAATCCACGATCACATCGCCCCTTACCTCAGCATGCAGATTCACCAACCGCTTCGCCGGCTTCTTTGCCGGGCATATGCAGATCCAGGCGGACGCCGGGAAACTTGCTGGCGCAGGGATATGTCCCCCTCTCGACAACCGCGGGAAGGTAGTTCTCGTGCCTTCCTGCCGATATTTCCGGGGCGGACTGAGCTTTCAGTTCTAAGAGCGCTCGTCGGCATTCTATTGGAATCAGAAAGGGAACTTCCACAAAGTGGAAGTGTGGTGTTACGCCAGACCTCGCCGTGGCGATCAAGCGCCATAGATAAAGCATAGGTTAGAACAGAATGGAATCGGACAATTAACTGGAAGCGAACGTGCTAAGATGGGTGTAACACGCCGAGGCCGACGAGTTCCCTGGATGAAGAACAGTCTTCGAATACGGCTCGGTGCCGTAATACTCGCCCTGCTCACAGTGGCGGCAATCGTATTTGCCGTGCTGAACTTTCAGCAGCGGTCGCGATTTATCGTCCCGGACGACGGCGTCACATGGATCGATACCACGGCGGTGTCAGTCGCGTGGCATGTCGTGCCGGTCATCCCCGGCTGACCGGGCGGGAATCAGGCAGGGAGATCTTCTCGAATCGATTCCGGGCGTAGCGATTCACCGGGCGACCGATGCGACCCGGGTGCTGTGGCGGGTGGGACCATGGTCCGACGTGCGCTACGGGATCCGGCGCAATGGCGAGCCTGCTGCAGATTCCGCTGGTCACCGAACCGCAGAGCGAACCCCTCGTCGATCGAGAATTACCTTCGCTTGACGGCGCTGCTCTATCTTTTCATCGGCTTGTTCATTTTCGTGCGGCGCTGGAACGCGCCGCGGGCGGTCCATTTCTATGTTTTCTGCCTGGCCTCGTTCGTTCTCTACAGCTTTCATTACACGGGGAAACTGAACTCCTTCGACTGGACGGTTTACTGGAGCAACGTGGTCGCGCTGCTGCTGCAGCCGGCGTTGCTGGTGCACTTCGCGCTGGTTTTTCCGGAGCGCCGCGCCAAGGTTGTGGCCGCAGCTGCTCGGCGGCTATACGGCGTGCCGGCAGCGTTGCTCGCTCTGCACATGTTCGTGGCCACGGCGATGCTCGACTTCCTGCCCTCGATGAGCAGCCGCGACTTTCTGGCGACGCTGGAGCTGTTTTACGTGGGCGTCTATTTCCTTTTGCGCGGCGGCGATTTTTCTGGCCAGTTACCTGCGCGCGCCGAGCGGCGTGCTGAAGCAGCAGCTGAAGTGGGTGACGGCTGGAACGTTCGCGGGCATTTTCCCTTTCTTCCTGCTTTACGTGGTGCCGCGCCTGGTGACCGCGGCGCCGCAGCCGTGGATGAAGCTGTCCGTGTTTTCCCTGGTGCTGATCCCGCTTGTCGTTTGGCTACGCCATCATCCGCTACCGCCTGATGGACGTGGACATCATCTTCAAGCGCGGCCTGGCATACACGTTCGCGACGGCCGGGGCGGTAGCCGTCTATTTCGCGGCGATCGCCGTGATCGGCGAACTGTCGCACGAGGCCTGGCCCACGGGACCGGTGGGCGCGGTCATTGCCGTGGTGGTCGCGGCGTTTCTTGTTCCAGCCGCTGCGCGACTGGGTGCAGGCGCGCCTGGATCACTTCTTCTATCGCGACCGCCTCGACTACCGCCGCACGCTGATCGAGTTCGGCCGCGCGCTCACGAACGAGGTGCGCCTGGAGCCGCTGCTGAGCTCGGCGCTCGACCGGATTTCGCAGACCTTGCTGGTGGATCGCCTGGCTGTTTTTCTGGAGGACCGCAGCGAGCCCGGGACGATTTCTTCTGTCCCGGTCGATGGGTGTGCCGAACGAATATGTTCCGGTCGATCTGAGCTTTCTCGATCCGCACGCGGCCAGCCTTCGAACGCGGAGTGCTGTTCTTTGAGTCGGGCCGGGCGGCTGCGGAGGAAACGCCGGCGGTGCGAGCAGACGATCGAGAACTCGGCCTGAATTATTTCATCGCCTGCCGCTTCCGGGATCGAACGGTGGCGGTGCTCGGCCTGGGAAAAACCGTGGACGGCGATTACCTTTCGAGCGATGATCTGGAACTGCTTTCCACCATCGCGGGTTACATGGCCATCGCGATCGAAAACGCGCGACTGTATGAATCGCTCGAGCAAAAGGCGCTGCAGATCGAGCGGCTGAAGGATTTCAGCGAAAATATCGTCGAGTCGCTCAAGATCGGAGTGCTCACCACCGACCTGGAGAACCGCATCGAATCGTGGAATCCGCAGATCGAAGAGCTGCTCGATGTGCCGCGAACCGAGGCGATGGGGCGGAAGCTTGAGGAGGTTCTGCCCTCCGATCTGGCTCATCGAAATCGCCTCGCGCGCCGCGAGCGGAGCACGTCGCGGGAATATACAAGTTCCGCATGAAGACGCGCGGCGGCCGAGAATCGGTGGTCAATGCTTCGATCGCGCCGCTGCTGGGCAAGGACGGCGGCCGCATCGGGCGGCTGATTCTGCTCGACGACATCACGCAGCGCGTGCGCATGGAAGACCAGATGCTGCAAAACGAGAAGCTGACGTCGCTCGGCTTGCTCGCGGCGGGCGTGGCGCACGAGGTGAACACGCCGCTGGCGGTGATTTCGAATTACATCCAGATGCTGGGCAAGCAGATTCCCGCGGACGATCCGAAGCAGAAAACGATCGAGCGAATCGTGAAGCAGACGTTCCGGGCGAGCGAGATCGTGAACAATCTGCTGAATTTCTCGCGCACCGGCTCGGCGGAGTCGGCGGAAGTCGACCTGAATTCGGTACTCGAAGAAACGCTCACGCTCGTGCAGCATCCGTTCAAGACGGCCCGCGTGAACGTGATCCGAAATTATGCGCAGAGGCTGCCGCCCGTGCTGGGATCGACGACACGCCTGCAGCAGGTGTTTCTGAATCTGTTCCTGAACGCGCGCGACGCCATGCCCGGCGGCGGGATGCTCGAGGTGCGCACGGCGGCTTACAACGGTTCGATCGAGGTGGAAGTCACCGACACGGGGTCGGGAATTCCGCCGGAGCATCTCCATCGCATTTTCGATCCTTTCTTCACGACCAAGTCCACCGGCAAGGGCACGGGGCTCGGGCTTTCGGTGAGCTACGGTATTATCAAGGAGCACGCAGGAAAAGTGGACGTGCGCTCGACGCCCGGCAAAGGCACCTCGTTCCGGCTGGAATTTCCCGCTGCAAAAAAAGCAGTCCATGCCTAAGGGTTCCATTCTTGTCGTAGACGACGAAGCCGAAATCCGCGAAGGCCTCGAAGCGCTGCTCACCTCGGAGAATTTCGCGGTCACCCTGGCGGAAACCGGCGCGGACGGCCTTCAGCAGCTGGAGGATCATCCGTTCGACCTGATGCTGCTGGACGTGAGCCTTCCGGACCGCAACGGGATCGAGATGCTGCCGGAAATTCGCCGGCGCGACCCGCAGCTTTCCATCATTCTGATTACCGCGTACGGCTCGATCGACATGGCGCGCGCCGCATTCAAGAGCGGGGCGCAGGATTACATCACCAAGCCGTGGTCCAACGACGAGCTGATCTCGCAGATATCGCTCGCCATCGAGGGCCGACGGCTGCGCGAAGAAAACGTGCAGCTGAAGCGCGCCCTCAAGCAGCGCTACAACTTCCCGAACATCGTCGGGAAGAGCGAGAAGATGCTCAAGGTGTTCGACCTGGTGACGCAGGTGGCGCCGTCGCGGTCAACCGTGCTGATATACGGCGAAAGCGGCACCGGAAAAGAGCTGATCGCCAAAGCCATCCATTCCGCTTCGACGCGCGCGGAAAAGGCCTTCATTCCCATCAATACCGGATCGATACCCGTGGATCTGCTGGAATCGCAGCTTTTCGGCCACGTGAAAGGCGCCTTCACAAGCGCCATCGCGTCGAAGAAAGGATTGTTCGAAGTCGCCGACCAGGGCACGATCTTTTTCGACGAAATCTCGACGATCAGCCCGGAGACCCAGGCCAAGCTGTTGCGCGTGATCCAGGAACGCGAGTTCATGCGCCTGGGGAGCACGGAAACAATCAAGGTGGACGTGCGAATCCTGGCCGCATCGAACGAGGCACTGAAGAAACTGGTGAGCGAAGGGCGCTTCCGCGAGGACCTGTTCCACCGGCTGAACGTGATCTCCATACAATTGCCGCCGCTGCGCGAGCGCAAGGAAGATATTCCGCTGCTGGTGACGCGCTTTCTCGAGCAATTTTCGAAGGAAAACGGAAAACCGGCGCGCACCTTCACGCATGAAGCGATGAAATTGATGATGGATTATGACTGGCCGGGAAACGTGCGCGAGCTGGAAAATGCCGTGGAACGCGGCGTGGTGCTCTCGACGCAGGATATTATGGATGCCGATCTGCTGCCGGAAAGCGTGCGGTCGCGCGAGATCGTCAAAGGCGTGCGCGTGCAGCTCTCCGATTTTCTGCCGCTGCCGGGAGAATCGGGAGCGGGCGATACTGCGGCGACCCCGTCGCTGTTCGAAATCCTGGAAGAAGTCGAACGGCGCATCATATTGGACATGCTCGAGCGCACGCATTGGAATCAGACCGAGGCGGCCGAGCGATTTCAGATTCCCCTCTCCACGCTAAATCAGAAAATCAAGCGGCTCGGCATCGAGACGCGTCGCCGGCCCAGCGCTCCCCGCGGGTTGGCGTACGGAGCGAATCCCACCGACTATTCCGCCGGCAAGTAATCCAGGTTTTCAAATCAACTTTTGAATCAGTGAACTAGCGGGCGCCCGGCGATTTTTTCGAGGATTCTGTACGGTGCCTCTTCAGGCATTACAAGCGCGCTTGCGGGTATCAGAAATGTTTGTTCCAGGGCGTACTGACCCGACATGACGGCGTGCGCGACGCCGTCGGTGAAGACCATCCAGGTTGCGAGTGGAGGGAATTCAAGATGCGTTTTCGGGCAGAGGGCCTGAAAGCGCGAATTTTCCTTCAGAAAATCGTGGAAGCGCAGCATGAAAAGGTCGTAGGGCGTTCTTCCCATGCCGCGAATGCCGAGCTTGCGTCCCCACTCCCGCACGGCGCGCTGAAGAGGCGAATCGTTTTCCGCGGTCCTGAGCAGGCCTGCGTCTTCGGCGAACTGCCGGGCAATCGATTCGAAGGGCCCGGTGGTCTCCCAGACGCGCGGCTTGGTTTTATTCAGGTTCGTGAATACGCGGAGGATGCGGCCGCCTCGCGTGGGACGGCTCGGAAAGGCGTCCACGTGAAGCAGGTCATTGCGTTTGTGCAACGGAAGATCGCGGCCGTCTTCTTCGAAGGGGCGAAAGCTGGCGAAGTCGAGAATCCGCCGGCTCGCATACGGTGAAAGGAATCTCGAAAGGAAATCGATCACCTGCGTACTGTAATTTCGCAGGGCGGAATGAATCCGTGCGGTGGTTGCTGCGGCATTTCCCGCTACACCGCGCAGAACATCGTCGGCCGGACGGTAAGAAACATTCTTGTGCATGCGCAGTTCGGCCCAGCGCTGCGACAGCAGGAAATCGACGTCTTCTTCAGGGAAAGCGAAAGGCGGCGCAGGAAAGAACAGGATCTCGCCGCGTTCGAGCGCCGCGCAGTAATCGCGGGCGCGCGTGCCAGGATCGGCATGCGTCCAGCCCTGGGGCGCTCGGTAGTCTTTAACCTCGATCCATGGCGAGTCTGGCATTCGTTTTCCGGCTTACGGCTCGAATATGGCCAGCGAGCTGCCGGCTGCTTCGAAGCTTTGCGAAATCATGACCGACAATCCGAGAACGGCGGCGTGAAGGAATGGGATTTCAATTTTTGGCGGCGCCTGGAGGCGTGTAGCCTTTCGGCAGAAGCGTTGTCGAGAGATCGAGACCCGAGAGATCGACGCCCTCCAAATTGGTCTCCCGCAAGATCGCCGTCCTCATGCCCGCCCCCTGGAAATCAGCACCGGTGATGATTGCATCCCTAAAATTGGTGGCTCCGAAATCGGCGCGCCGAAGAATTGCCTGTTGCAGATTGGCGCGAAAGAGTTCGGCGCCGCCTACCTGGGCCTCGGTTAGATCGGCTCCCGCGAGATTCGCCTCCGTGAGATCGGCTTTGCGCAGATCGGCGCGGCGCAAGCGGCACTTTTCCAGGTCAGCCGAGGAGAGCCGGGCCTCCCGGAGGCTGGCGCCCTCGAGATTAGCGCCATGAAACTTCACATAGGCCAGGTTTGCCTTTTCCAAGTTGGCGCCGGAAAGGTCGGCACCGCTCAAATCCGCGCGAACGCCGGTCTCATCTCCACGGATGAATTTATGATGCGATTCGAGAATATCGGAAAGCCGGTTGCCGTTGTGACGAATGCTCTTGGGAGACCTCAGATCTCCTCCTTTCAAAGCTGCGGATTCGCGCAAAATTCCGCTGAGATGGCTGTGTATGGCGCAGCACATTTTACTAAAGATGGCTGCCGGATGCACTTCGGTGGCGGAGCGCGGGCCCTGTGATAAGGTAGGCCTATGAACGGGTTGCTGCGCCGCGCGGGATTCATCGGGCTGGCCGCCGCCTTGCTCTTGACCCCGTGGATCTCCGTACCTCATACGGCCGCGCAAGAGAACTCGCAGCAAGCCGGGCAGGAACTGGTGGCAGACCTGGCGTCCGGCCGAGTGGTGATCGCGGTGGTCAAGGACGCCATTCTCATCGGCTCGGTCGAGAACCCCATCGAAGCGGAAACGCGGCCCCCTGCTCCCGTTGAAATCGAAAGCTCGCGGGTTGGGATCATCCTGGGAGCCTTGGACTGGTATTCACCGTCTTCGCGACGCGAAGTGGCGCGCCTGAACCGGGAGTTGCCCCATCTGAAGGCTTATCACGTGACGGTCGCGCCGCATTTAGCTCCCTCGCAAGGCGGCGATGAAGCTGCCGATATAGAAGCTACCGGCCAAGGCTTGCAGCATCGGCTGGACGAGATCGCGAAGGGGCTTCATTCTCGGGTGAACTTGCCCGCCGATGAGCCGCTCGCGGAGCTGATCGTGGCGGACTATCTAGCCGGTTACGGTCCCGAAGTGTGGCAGCTGACCTACGGAATGAAACAGGCAGAGCAGAAGAACGGCTACTGGGAAACACGCGTCCTGCCGCCCACCTACCTGCAATTCTGGCCGCCGGAAAAGAAGCAGCCCCGCACGCTCGTCGAATTCGATTATCCACCGGAGAATGCCCCACCGTCGCTGCTGGAAATGCTGCGGCAAAAGGATCCGCGTCTCGAGAAGATCCGGAATTCCGATCCGCAGATGGCGCTCGTCGTGACTGGGCTTTTGCAAGGGGAAAGCACAAAATTATATGCGGCGGACACTACGCAGTTCCTTCGCGCCGCCTTGGCGGCAATTGCCGGGCCGAACTCCCGCCAAACCATGTCCATGATAGGAATGGAAAAGGGCTTCGCGTGGATTCTTCCGCCCCCCGCCGAAGCTGTACCTCCCAAAGGGGAACAGCCGGAGGCGGGCCAGCAAGGCGAACGCCCGGCCGATGCACCTTCTCTGTTGAAGCACTGACCGTGTAACCTTACTCGGGCACCGCTCACATCCAATCTGCAAGCTTGACATCAGTTCCGAAGGGACGGCACACGATTCGACGCGATAAAGAACTTTTCCATGGGCGTGATCGGGCGTTTCGGCCTGGCAATCGGACTACTGATTGGCGTGGCCGTTTGCGGAACTCTTGGATTCCACTATATCGAGGGATGGGCGTGGTTCGACGGGTTCTACATGACCCTGACCACCATGGCGACGGTGGGATACGGCGAAATCCATCCGCTATCGCACGCGGGGCGAATTTTTAATTCGTTTCTCATCGTTGCTTCGGTGGCGGGGGCGGGCCTCACAATCGCCACGTTTTCGCAGGCATTGCTGGAATTCGAGTTCGGAAAGATGTTCGGCAGGCGGAAAATGGAACGCGAAATCGCCAAGCTTTCGAACCATTACATCATCTGCGGCGCAGGCCGCGTGGGACGCACGGTCGTGCGCGAACTTCGCGCCCGCGGCGAGAACTGCGTGATTATCGAAAAGGATCCCAACCGCGCACACTGGGCCGAGGATGAAAAGATTCCGGTGATCGTGGGAAACGCGTCGAGCGAGGAGATACTCGCCCGCGCGAAAATCGACCGCGCGCGCGGCTTCGTGGCGGCGGTAAGCTCGGACGCGGAAAATCTCTACATTATTTTGACAGCCCGCGGATTTCGATCTGACCTGCAAATCATCGCGCGCGCCAGCGAGGAAGAGGCTACTTCCAAGTTGCTCCGGGCCGGCGCTACGCAGGTGATTTCGCCTTATTTTTTCGTGGGCCGCCGCATCGCGCAGCTTTTTCTGCGGCCCAACGTGCTCGACTTTATCGATACGGCGTTCGGAACCGAGCGTCTCGACATCGAAATCGGTGAGGTGAGGATTCCGGAGCGGTCCGCGTTGGCCGGAAAAAAACTAGGCAGATTCGATGATTCGCCAGCAGGCCGGCGTGATTGTGCTCGCGGTGAAAAACGCGGAAGGAAAAATGGCGTTTAATCCGGCCGAGGACTCGATCATCCGCCCCGGGGACTGCCTGATCGTGATTGGCGGCGACGACCGGCTGAAAAAACTGGAAGCCCTGGCAAGCGGAGCTTCCGCTTCCTAAACTTTATCGGATGCTTCGCCGCCAGCTGCTCCTGCAGGCGCTGATTTTTCTCGGCCACGGAGCGGGCCAGCTCTTCCTTGTGGCGTGTCAGTTTGCGGGCAACGTTCGCGTCGGAGGTGCCTAGAATTTCTGCGGCAAAAATCGCCGCGTTGACGGCTCCCGCTTTTCCGATGGCCATTGTGGCGACGGGAATTCCGCCCGGCATCTGAACGGTGGCTAGGAGCGCGTCGAGTCCATTCAGGCCGCCGGCGGCCATCGGAACGCCAATCACAGGCAGCGTGGTATTCGCCGCAATCACGCCCGCCAGGTGAGCTGCGACACCCGCTGCCGCAATCAGTACTTTCAGGCCTCGGCCGCGGCGCTGGTGGCATATTCATGGGCGCGCGCCGGGGTGCGATGGGCCGAGACCACTTCTATCTCATAGGGGATGCCGAATTTTTCCAGCACGGCTGCTGCTTCACTCATGACGGGATAATCGGTATCAGAACCAATCAGAATTCCGACGAGTACTTGCCTTGCCTCCGATTTGATTCAATGCACTTCTCTCCCGGATGAATTTTAGCTGACGGATTTTGCGGTGGTGTGGTGAAGAACTTTTCCCTGTTCGCTCGCGCCGATATCGGTTCTGATAGAAAGAGCCCTCACATTTGATCGCGCGTACAGATTCATAAACCTTCTTGCGGGCTGCTTCTAAATCGGTTCCGCTGGCCGCAACAACAAGAAATCTGCCGCCGTTTGTGTAATAGCGGCCTTTCTCTCCACTCGTCCCGGCGTGGAATACCACGCTGCCCTGACCTTGAACGGTGGACGGCAAGCCAAGAATTGGCCTGCCCGTTAAGGGATTGCCTGGATAGCCTTCCGAGGCAATGACGACGCAAACGCTGGCTCCGGGAGTCCAATGCGCCGCAAAGTTGCGCAGGTCTCCGCGAACCGCGTGGACGCACGCGTCCGCAAAGTCGAAGTCGGCGCGAAGCAGAATCGCCTCGGTTTCTGGATCGCCCAAGCGGCAATTGTATTCGAGAATCTTCGGGCCTTCCGGCGTGAGCATCAAGCCAAAGTAGAGAAAGCCGCAGTATGGAAGCTTATCCTGCTTGAGGCCTGCGAGCGTGGGCCGAACAATCGTATTCGACGATTACTTTCTCAAGATCG
The DNA here is from genome assembly GCA_963697575.1 of uncultured Acidobacteriota bacterium. Taxonomy (GTDB): domain Bacteria; phylum Acidobacteriota; class Terriglobia; order Acidiferrales; family UBA7541; genus Palsa-295. Next base: position 460,489 of record CAVOOP010000017.1, read on the forward strand.
GGAGAAAGAATGTCGATCGGTGGAATAAGCGCCCATGCCGCCGGTATTCGGGCCTTCGTCGTGGTCGAACGCGCGCTTGTGGTCGCGAGTGGGCGCCATCGAGACGAAATGCTCGCCGTCTGTCAGGATAATGTAGGAGAGTTCCTTTCCGCGAAGGCCTTCTTCTATAAGGAGGCGCTGGCCGGCGGCTCCGAATTCGTGCTGATCCATCGACGCGGCTTACGAACTGAGCAGCCTCGTCCCGGGAAGACGCTGACAAGAACTCCTTTGCCAGCGCAAAGGCCGTCGGCTTTGATGACCACCGGCAAAGCAGCTTTTTCTATTGCCTTTAGCGCTTCGCGGTTCGGAATCACAGATGCCATAAATCGCGGCGGTGGGAATGCCGTGGCGCTCCATGAATTGCTTGGAGAAAATCTTGCTGCCCTCGAGCTGCGCAGCCTCGCGCGCCGGGCCCAGGATGGCCAGACCGCGGCGCGAAAACTCGTTAGCGACGCCGAAGGCCAGCGGCAGCTCCGGACCCACAACCGTAAGGTCGGCGCCCAGCGATGTGGCGAGATCGGCGGCGGCCGTCACGTTCTTTCAGATCGAGCGGGACGCATTCAGCGTGCTCCGCAATTCCGGCGTTGCCTGGCGCACACCAGATCTTCTCGACTGAGGCGCGCTGCCCAAGTTTCCAGACCAGGGCGTGTTCGCGGCCGCCGCTTCCGATCACGAGAATTTTCATAAGTCTCCGGCAACAGGAATTCTGCACGATAAAGCCCCGGCTCGGTCCGTGTCAACTTCATGTGAAAGGGCCCACGTGGCGAAGGCGCCGGACTTTAGCTTGCCGAAGGGATGTGAAAATGATTTGATCGAGCGATGCCCTGGGATTTTGTTGTGATTCTGATTCTTCTAGCCATCGTGGTGCCAATTCTCGGCAGGCGCCGCATGAAGCGCCTGATGGCCCTGGAAGAAACGACCAAACCGGACCGGCTTCGATTGTACGCTTCCACGGTGGTCTCGCAATGGCTTGCGGTGGCAATCATCTTTTGGCGCGCGCGAGCGCACGGAATCGGGCCTGCGCAACTGGGATTGGCGATCCCGCATGCGGCGCTCGTGATCATTGTGACCGTCTTTTTTTCCGCGCTGGTCTTGACGAATCAATTGGTGAGCCTGCGTCGACTGGCCGCGCAGCCACGCGATGCCCAGGGCGCCATGGCGCAGCTTGCCACCCGCATTTTCCCGCAGGATGACGTTGAGCGCGTGGCGTTCGTTGGAGTCGTCTTGACGGTTGCTTTCTGCGAGGAGTTCATCTACCGCGGATTCGTTCAGACAATTTTGCAGCGATGGGCGCACTTGGCCTTTTTCGGGATTTTGGCCGCCAGTGCGATGTTTGGAGTGGCCCACTTATACCAAGGGCGGCGCGGTATTCTTTCTACATTCATCGTGGGAGTTTGCTTCTCCACAATTCGCTGGTGGACCGGGAGTTTGTTGCCGCCTGTGGTGTCGCACTTCGTAGCGGATATTGTGGCGGGAATGATGGCGCCTCGAGCTTTTCGGGCGCTACGAGATAAATCGCCTTGAACTACAAGTATAGTATGAATTCTGATTCTGCTTGTATCGACGAGCTTGAGAAATATGGATTTAGGGCGAGTGACGCGTTGTGCGCTCAGATCCGCAACTATATTGAATTGCTCGCCCGGTGGAATGAGACTCTTTCCCTAACTACGGTGACCGACCCCGCCGAAATTCTGAGATTTCACTTTGGAGAGAGCATTTTCGCTTTGACTTCGGGGCTGATCCAAAATGGTCGGCTCGCCGACGTTGGATCAGGTGGCGGTTTTCCCGGGTTGCCAATTTATCTCGCGCGTCCCTCTATGAGCGTTACGCTTGTCGAGTCGAATATGAGGAAGTGCGTGTTTCTGAGGGAGGTTGCAAGGAAGCTGGGCGTCGAACGTGGCGTTCGGGTATGGCAAGGCCGCATGGAGACTTTCGAGGCCGTAGAAAGTTCTCGTTTTGATTATGTGACGGCGAGAGCTGTTGGAGATTTTGTCGGCATCCTGGCGTTTGCGAGGACGAATCTGGCCCTCGGGGGGCGGGTCGTTCTCTGGGTTGGGGAGGAAGACGCACAAAAGATTCCCATGGATTACGCGAGCGGTTGGAAATGGTCGGAACCAGTCCGGATACCTCAATCGGAGCGCCGCTACCTCCTTTCTGGCGATATGGCGTAGGCAGGTCCGCAAAATGTTTCACGTGGAACTAAAATGGCGAGCAATGGCGGGCTTTCAAAGGGAAAATGGGCGCAGAGAGTGTTTCACGTGAAACAAGTTGCACGCCGCAAAATGTTTCTGCTACATTCACCGCGCACTGGGGGGAATTTTGGCACGTGTCATTTCCATAGCCAACCAGAAGGGCGGCGTCGGTAAGACAACTACTACAGTCAATCTGGGGGCCTCTCTAGCCGCTTCCGAACAGCGAACCCTGATCATCGATTGCGATCCTCAGGGAAACACAACCAGCTCCCTTGGATTTCCAAAAGACCCAGCCCGCCGGACGCTCTACCAGGCTCTAATCCTGGATGAACCCATCGAGCGAATAACCATTGATGCCCAGGTTGACGGCCTGGACCTGATCCCCTCCGACAAAAACCTTGTGGGTGCTGCCGTTGAGCTGGTCGCCATGGAAGACCGGGAATATCGCCTGAAGGCGGCCGTTCAAAAGGTTCGCGACAAGTACGCCTTTATCTTAATTGATTGCCCACCTTCTCTGGATCTTCTTACCCTCAATGCCCTCGCGGCCAGCGACTCTGTTCTGGTGCCCATCCAGTGTGAATATCTCGCACTGGAGGGAGTTTCGGAACTGCTGGATACCTTGATGCGACTCCGCCGGACGATTAACCCGGCATTGGGCATCGAAGGCATACTACTGACGATGTATGATGATAGAACCACGCTATCCAAACAGGTGGCCGCTGACCTCAGGAGTTTCTTCGGGGCACAGGTCTTTGAAACCGTGATTCCGAGAAATGTTCGGCTTGCGGAGGCACCCAGCCACGGCATGCCTGTTATGTTCTATGACATACATAGCAAAGGCGCAGAAAGCTACATCCAACTGGCGAAGGAGGTCATTACTAATGCCCAGAAACGCGTTGGGCCGGGGATTGAGCGCGCTGATACGGGAGCCGGAGGAGGCCGCACCGCATCAGCCGCAGCAGCAGGTGCAACCAGTGCCCACAGCGGCACCGATGGTGGGAGTGGGGACAGCGGCGGCGACAGTTCGGGCACCGGAATCCCTTCCAAATGACGGACTGCTCCTTGCCGATATTGACTTGATCGATCCAAGTCCATATCAACCAAGGACTTATTTTCGCGCTGAAGCGCTCAATGAGCTCGCCCAGTCAATCCGGGCCAGCGGCATCGTGCAGCCCCTCGTCGTTCGGAGGCTCGCAGGAAGGTACCAGCTAATCGCTGGCGAGCGGCGCTGGCGTGCGGCGCAACGCGCACAGATGAGCCGCGTGCCCATCGTCATCCGCGATGTTCCAGAGGAGACGGCGCTTGAAATGACGCTGGTCGAAAATCTCCAGCGCGAGGACCTGAACCCAATTGAGCAGGCGCACGCCTTTCAAAAATTGACCGACGATTTCCATCTTACGCAGGAACAGGTCGCTGAAAAGACCGGCAAGGACCGTGCGACGATTGCCAACACCGTCCGTCTTCTAAAGCTCGAGGAGCCGATTCAGGAGATGCTCGCGGATGGTTCGCTGACCGCGGGACATGGGCGAGCGCTCCTGGCACTACCCGATTCGGCAACCCGCCTCGACGTTGCCCGTCGAATTGCGAAGGGGGGAATGACGGTGAGGCAAGTCGAGCGGCTGGCCTCCCGGGGCCCGCGCACTGCGCCCGTACCGAGCGCCAGAACCGTTGACCCCAACACGAAAGCGGCACTGGAAGACCTTCAACGCAGATTCGGGACGCGTGTACTTCTTCACGCAGGCAAAGCTGGAGGAGTCGGGCAGTTGGTTTTTGAATACTACAGTGATAGTGATCTGGTACGACTCTATGAGCAGTTGATGAGAGAATGAAGCGGGCGGGGTGCGCTAGCAATGCCTTGGGGCTGGTTTGACCACAAACACGATGCAACGGGCGAATGGACAGGCTTCCTTGACCAAGGCGTAAAGGTCGACGGGAAACTTGAGCTACCAGGGACCTTCCGGATCAATTCGGAGATGAAGGGCACACTGGTTTCTCGAGACATGCTGGTCCTTGGGGAAAAATCGGCAGTCGAGGGTGAAATCATCGGCAGCCACGTCATCGTCGCTGGCCGGTTCGACGGCACGCTGCGCGCGACGAAGCGCGTGGAAATACAAGGCACGGGAATCATCACCGGAGAAGTGCATGCTCCCTGCGTGCTGATCGAACCTGGCGCGGTGTTCGAGGGCCAGTGCCACATTCTTCCGCCCGGTGAAGAAGCCAAGCCCATCGTGATTGCCATGCGTTCTGCAGCCAGCGGCAGTTGATTCCAGCAATCTCCGGGTTCATCCGCGAAGGCCCTCACTACGCAAGGCACGGCGTCGCCAAATTGGCGCTTGCCGTTATGCTCCGAAAGCGCCATCCTGCGCTGATGAAAAAAGCGATGGCAAAATCACGCAAAGCAACGCGCATCGGCGATTCGACGATTGCGATCCACGTAGGCGAAGATCGTTTTGGGGTCGGCGCCGCGGTCGGCACGCCGATCTCGCGCACGGCAAATTTCACTTTTGCCAGCACCGAGGAGATGAAGCGCTGGGCGGAGGGGAAAAGCCCGGCCTACATCTACACGCGCTACGGGAACCCCACGCTTGCAGTAGCGGAACAGAAGATCGCGGCGCTGGAAGGCGCCGAAGCAGCGGTGGTCACTGCTTCGGGAAGCGCGGCGATTTCAAGCGCGCTGCTGGCAGTGCTGCGGGCTGGCGATGAAGTGATCGCGACGCGGCAACTCTACGGCGGAAGCTATCGCCTGATGCGCGATGTTTTTCCACGATTCGGGATCGTGGTGCGTCACGTGGAATCCGATCTTGCGGGCATCGAGCGGCTCGTTAACCCACGGACGAAAGCCGTGTATGTGGAGACCCCCACCAACCCGACGCTCCGGCTTGTCGATTTGCAAAAGGTGATGGAGTTCGTGCAGGAATGGGACCTTGATTTCGATCATCGACAATACGTTCGCGACGCCGGTGCTGCAAAAGCCCATCGGCCTGGGCTTTCACCTGGTGGTGCACAGCGCGACGAAATATCTGGCGGGGCATTCCGACGTCATCGCAGGGGCCGTCGCAGGAAGCAAGGGGCTGATACAGAAGGTGCGCCAGAACGTGATTTATCTCGGCGGATCAATGGACCCGGAGGCGGCATTTCTGTTAATCCGTGGATTGAAGACGCTCGGTGTGCGAATGGAGCGGCAATGCCAGAACGCCATGCTGGTGGCGAAATTCCTGGAAAAACATCCTAAGGTGGCGCGCGTGCACTATCCGGGGCTGCTCCCGCACCCGGAGCATCATCTGGCGAAGCGTCAGATGCGGGGATTCGGCGCCATGCTGGCCTTCGACATGAAAGGCGGTCTACCCGCCGCGCGGCGTTTCTGCGACCGCGTCCGCATATTCCTGCTGGCGGCGAGCCTGGGCGGGGTGGAGTCGCTCGTTGTTCTGCCCATCTATACATCGCACTACAAACTGTCGGAGGCGGAATTGCGCGGCGCGGGCGTGGAACCAGGGACTGTTCGCGTCTCGGTGGGGCTGGAAGAACCAGAGGATTTGATTGAGGACCTCCGCCAGGCCCTCGCGTAGTCACCTTCCTGCATCAAACGGCTGATCCCGTTGGGAGAAGCCGTTCACCTATCTCACCTGAGCCGGCAATCCGAACGCTAGCAATGTGGACGGGAACGGTGATATAAGGCTGTTTTGAAACGGCACAACGGGGCGCTTCGATACGTTTCAAGCTACGGTCTCATTGTCTCGATAAGGTCAACGTGTAGTACCTTGCGGCCATTGACCTGAGGGCTGGCATACCTTTACTCTTTTGGATGCTGTGGCGACATGCGGGCGCGACGATGTTCGCATCGTTCCCCTTGCGTGCTTGATTCGGCTGGTAGCTTGCATGGCAGGGGGTATCGGCGAGTGCGAGGTGAAAGCGCTATGAAACCGCGAATAGCGAAATGGGCCGCTGTGACGTGCAGTGCGATCCTGCTCGCGGGGTGCGAGGGAAGCACGACGAAGGTGCAGGTTCGTCCTCCGGCCGCAATGCCGGCGCCAGCGCCCATGGAAGTGAAACAGTCCCTCCCGCTTCCGGATCGCCAGCTCTCCGCCGTTTCGATTCGATTGGACACCCGGCCCTCCATCGAAGTTCTCGTGGCACAGGTGCAGGCGAGCCTGAATGCTGGCCAGCAGGACTTCAAGGCGGGCAACCCGGACCAGGGCCGCACCGAGCTGGACAAGGGCGTAAACCTAATTCTGCTGAGCGGCTTCCAGGCGGAATCTGATCCGCGGCTTTCGAAGTTGTTCGACCAGATCGGGGAGGCCATGCGCGCCAACCCTGCAGCAGCCGCCCAAGGGGTTGAGGACGAAGCCGAAGACGCGGAGGCAGCTCCTCCCGCGCAGCCCGCCCCTATCGATGAGATTGCCGATTTGACGTTGCCGCCCGGCGATCCACGGTTGATCGCCAAGGCGGAAAAGGAATTGATCACGGTTCCGCATGACCTTCCGTTGACCGTAAACGACTCGGTGCTGCAGTACTTGAGCTTTTTCACGAGCCCGCGCGGGCGCGCGATTGTGGAGCATGGTCTGGGCCGCGCCGGACGCTACGATGCGATGATCCGCCGGGTTTTGAAAGAAGAAGGGGTTCCGCAGGATTTGATGTACCTGGCGCAAGCGGAAAGCGCTTTCCAGCCGCAGGCCGTCTCGCGCGCCGGGGCACGTGGAATCTGGCAGTTCATGCCCTACCGGGGCGAGCAGTACGATCTGGAGCGCAGCTACTGGATCGATGAACGAAGCGACCCTGAAAAGGCCACACGCGCGGCCGCCCGTCATCTGCGCGACCTGTACGGAATGTTTGGCGACTGGTATCTGGTGATGGCGGCCTACAACTCCGGACCGTTGAATGTGGCCAGGGCCGTCGAACGCACCGGCTATGCGGACTTCTGGGAGTTGCAAAAGCGAAATGCACTGCCCAAGGAAACGCAGAACTACGTACCTATCATCATCGCTATGGCGCTCGTGGCGAAGGCCCCCGCTCTCTACGGCGTGCAGATCGAGCCCGAAAAGCCGGCGGTCGTAGAGGCTGTGAAGCTCGATCATCCCGTCGATCTGCACCTCGTCGCCGATGCGACCGGAACCGACCTGGAAGGGCTTCGCCTGCTCAATCCGCAATTGCTGCGCACGGTTACGCCGAGCGAACCCGGATTCGAATTGAAGCTTCCCGCAGGTTTGACGGCGCGCTTTCAGCAGAACATACAACAGGTGCCGGAAGACAAGCGGACTTCGTGGCGCCTGCATGAAGTGAGCGAAGGCGAAACGCTTTCAGACATTGCACGGCGGTACCGGCTCACCGTTCCAGCTCTGCAAGTGGCCAATCATCTCGATGCACACGCGACGGTGCCGTCCGGATTTCTGCTGAACGTGCCGACGGTACCGGTGGTGACGCGCGTGGTGCACTACCGCGTGCAGCGCGGCGACACGCTGGAGGGGATTGCGGATCGGTTTGACGTTACCGTAACGGACCTGAAGAGGTGGAACCACATCGCGGGGAATCACGCCCCTCGCGGCTTGCGGCTTAAGGTGATCACCGGTAGCGAGTCGGCGGAGATTTCCGCAGCCGCTGCCCCACGCAGTTCGCAAGCCCGTGCGCATGCCAGTGAGCGCACCGTTTCCGCGCGCAACGTCGAAAAGTCCGAGGGTGTGAAACACAAAGTAAAAGCCGGTGAAACTCTCTACTCCATTGCGCGCGAGTATGGCGTTACGGTTTCGGCGCTCAAGCAGTCCAACCCTTTTCTTGCGGACCGCTCGCTTGAGGCCGGGGATTTATTGAAAATTCAGCGCTAGCCCTACTCCACAGTTAAATATTGCCTTTTCATATCGATACGGACGTTCCTGCGCCATGGCGACCGGCACTCGCTCCGATTACTCACAGGAATCACCGCACCAGCACACATTTCTAAGTCATGCTCCTTGACAAAGTTCCAACACTCCGTTTATAAGCGCCGGAGGAGTTTTAAGCCGTCCGGCAACCCCGAGACCCACGGAGGAACGATGTTTTACGCGAAGATGAGTGACGAGGAAGACGACGAACTGCCCAGTTACGAAGAGGAGGAAGAGGGACAGGAGCAGCCCGGCGAGACCATCGAAGTTGAGGAGATCGTGATCGAGGAAGAGCCGGAAGACGAAGAGGTGGCTGCCCCAGCCGCTCCCGCATCCCGCAAGCCCGCGCCGGCGCGGAAACCTGCCAAGGCTAAGAAGGCTCCGCCGAAAGCAAAAGCGAAGAGCAAACCCAAGCCGAAGCCGAAAATGAAAGCCAAGGCCAAGACCAAGGCCAAGGCGAAGAAAGCCCCGGCAAAAAAGAGCGCCAAGAAGAAGAAACGCTAAGCGTTCTTTAAGGGGCCGGTGGTGGCCGGAGTTTGACGCGGGATCGGGCGAGTTACTGGAGGGGCCTGATCCCGCGATTTCTTTTCCCGCTTTTGCGAGGTTCGCTTCTCAAAGCTCGCGGGTCGCCGGCCAGGACGGAACACTTTCTGGTCGATTACTTTTTTCGAGTACCGTTTGCCATGTAAGTTTCTTCCGGCAGTTTCTTGATGTCCCCTCCGCGGTGGATTCTTCGGGCAGTTCGCGAGGCGCGGAACGCCGCGCAGGTTTTGCGTTGCGCTTGTGCCGGATTTCCGATTCAGAAGAAATGGATTTTTGCGACAGGTAATTCGCTGCTAGCATACCCGCGCGATGCCTCTGGCGCTCGAACAGGTCAAGAGAATGCGGGGCGGGGCGCAAGCGCATCTGATGCGCTGCTCCAGCGAAGAATACTACGTGGTGAAGTTCCAGAATAACCCACAAGGGGTGAGGATTCTGGCGAACGAATTGCTCGCTACTCGATTGGCGGCGAGAATCGGACTGCCTACGGCGAAGGCGGCCGTGGTGGAAGTCCGCGAAGGCCTGATTCAGCTCACCGAAGATCTGGTAATCCAACTGGGGCGCGGGCGGGCACCTTGCACAGCGGGGTTTCAATTCGGATCACGTTATCCGGGATCGCCGGCAGATACCGCGGTTTATGATTTTCTGCCGGAGGAACAGTTGTGCGAGGTGCTCAACCTGGATGCATTCCGGGGCATTCTCGCGTTCGACAAGTGGAGTTGCAACACGAACGGGCGGCAGGCTATCTTCTTCCGCAGTGGAAGCGAGACGCGCTACCAGACGCAGATGATCGATCACGGGTTCTGTTTCAACGCGGGCGAGTGGAGTTTTCCGGATGCGCCGCTCCGGGGGCTCTACGCGCGGCATCGGGTGTACGGCGGCGTATGCGGCCTGGAGTCGTTTGAGCCGTGGACTTCGCGCATCGAGAAGCTGGACGCTTCTGCCCTGGAGGAAGCGGCCAGCGAAATTCCGCCGGATTGGTATGGCGGGGACCAGGACGCCCTGGAACGGTTGCTCGAGCAGCTCTTGCGGAGGCGGTCTCTGGTGCGGGATCTCATCGTTTCCGCGTGGAAATCGTCGGCACAACCCTTTCCCAACTGGAAGTGAACCATGCCGGAAGAACCGAAGAACACCTATGTTTACAAAGTGCTGCGCTATACGCCGAATGTGGTGCGCGACGAGTGGGTCAATATCGGGATCCTTCTCGAACAGGCAGCACAGCACGCGCCTGGGGAAATATCGAAGCGAGCCATCAAGATGATTGAAGAACCGTCTGAATTCGCGCGAGTGAAGAGGCTGCATCCAAATACGGACGAGAAGTTGCTGCGGGCTCTGCCACAGGAACTCGATTCGCGGATAAGGGCAACCTCCCAGGCTGCCTCCGCTTATCTGGAAAGGCTCGATCAGACCCTTTCGAACGCCCTGCAATTCAGCCCTCAACGAGCCGTGTTTGCCGACGACTTTGATGCCGAACTCGATCGCCTGTTTGATGACCACGTTGCTCCACCAGCGCGCAAACGCACAGGGTTTGCCGAAAGCACGCGCGCAGGCATCAAGCGGCGCGCGAATGATGCTTTCAAGCTCCGGCGAGTACCCAAGCTTCAGCGGAATATTCCCGCCGAGCAATTTACCGAACCTGGCGATCCCTTGTTCCTCGATTACGGATATCAGAACGGCGCGCGCGGGTATTTGCAAGCGGTGGCATTGGACCGCGACCCCGCTCAGCCGAAGGTTCTGGCCTACACAGCGAAGCGGGTCCGGGAGCGAGTTCCGGGATGCGAGTTTACGGCGATCACCGAGGCCGAGCCGGGTGACAGCCGACGTCACCAGTTTGTGCTGCGGCTGTTTGCCGATGAGGGCATCCGTATTGTTCCGCTTTCCCGCATTGACAGGTTCGCCGAGGAGCTTCGGCTGAGACTCCAGTAGTGTTGTGGACCGTCATCAGCGGCTCATTGGGGCTCCACGGCGACGTTAAGATCCCGTCGAGGGCCGCATCAACGGCCGCATCAACGGTTGCATCAACGATATCAGGTACAAGACTCTGGAATCAGACGGACAGGCGACTCCACTGGGGAAGATCGCGGCGGCCGAGAAGGGCTTCTGCGGCCCAAGCACCAAAATAAGTCGAAAGAGCGACTCCGTGGCCGGCGAAGGCGCCGATCACAATCGCGTTGGGGCTCTGCGGGTGATAATCGAACACGGGGCGCCAGTCGTCGCGGAATAGAATGGGGCCGCCCCAGCGATGAGTGAACCTCGCGGACTGCAGCGCTGGGTGGAGGCCGCGTATGCGCTTTTCTAACTTGTCGAACATGCGTGCCGGCTCGCCCGAGTTGATGTTTACGTCCTCCAGATTGCCTGACGGCGGGGCATCCACCAAACCGGCACCCCAGACGATCGAACGGTCCGCGCAAGTGCGCCCCCACAGGTAAGGCAAATCAACGGTGTAGAAAGGCTTTCCAGCGGACAGACCCAGGGGCTCGAGCTCGCCGTCGGTAAGCGGCGCCGACAAAGCGGCAAGCGTCAGCTTAGGATGTGTGTTTCGATCCAACCCGGATAACGTCAAGGAAAAGGCATTTGTCGCGAAGAGGACTTTTGCCGCAGCGATGCGCCGGGGTCCGGAGAGCGTATCGCGGGGGGCCATATCCGCGTCCAGTTCCGCAACCTCGAATTCCACGCGGCTGTTCCAGTACACTCGCGACACGCGGCGCTTTTCCAGGACCAAGGCGCCCAGGCGATCCGCCGCGCGGGCTAACCCACCAACCAGCTTCCCCGGATCAAGAGTTCCGCCAGGAACCTGCCGAACGACGCGGAGGGCGCCGGAATCATTCCAGTCGATTCGGGAATCGGAAAGACCGCCCCTGCGGCCGACCTCCCAGGCGCCAGGAAGCGTGAGATCGCATTGCACGCCCAGTTTCGCAAAGATATCTTTTACGCCCCGTAGGACGTCTCCAAGACCAGGAAAATCCCCTGCGGCAGTCTCCGCCAGAACCATGCCTCCGGTGCGTCCGCTGGCCCCTGCGCCGATGGAACGGGCCTCCAGCAGCACGACCGATTTGCCAGGATCGAGCAGACGCAGCCACGCGGCTGCAGCCAGGCCCGTGAATCCGCCTCCGACAATGACGATATCCGCTTCGCCGGGAAGCGCCCGTGCGGGAGGAGAAAACGGAATCTCCCAGGGAGGCAAACCCCAAGGATCGGACGAATGCTTGTCAGCGGACATCGCGGGAACCCCGGAAGAGGAACAACTTCTAGCGTCGGTGAAGCCGGCTCCAATCCGGCTTCACCCACTCGAAATGCTATCGGCGGTGCAAAGCGGCGCTGCTAGAGAATGCTCTCTGTCCAATTCTCGAGCGTGTGCTTGATGTGCCCCATGAACTGGTGAGCCACGGCGCCGTCCACCACGCGGTGGTCATAGGAGAGCGTGAGATAGACCATGGAACGGATGGCGATCGCATCATCGATCACGACCGGGCGCTTCTCGATTGCGCCAAGTCCCAGGATGGCAACGTTGGGCTGGTTGATCACGGGAAGACCGAAGAGCCCACCGAAAACGCCGGGGTTGGTAATCGAAAACGTGCTCTCGGTCACTTCCTCCGGCTTGAGCTTTTTCGTGCGGGCTCGGACGGCGAGATCGTTCAACGCGCGCGCCAATCCCAGGAAGTTCTTCTCCTCGGCTTCCTTGATTACCGGGACGATCAGGCCCCAATCCAGTGCCACGGCAACGCCGATATTGCATTCCTTGTGCAGGACCACGTTGGTGCCGTCGGCGGAGGCGTTCACCGTCGGGTAGGCGCGCAGGGCCTCGACAGCGGCGCGGATGAAGAAAGGCATGAAGGTGAGCTTGGTGCCGGATTGCGCCTCGAACTTGTCTTTCATTTTGGAGCGCAGCGCGGCAATTCCGCTGACGTTCACCTCTTCGACGGAATAAACGTGCGGAGAAACCCGCTTCGAGAGAACCATGTGCTCGGCGATGCGCTGCCGCATGATGGACATCGGCTGGACTTCGTAATGGCCGAAATACATCCGTTCGCGCGGCACAGCTATTTCGAGTACGGTGGAAGCCGTGGAGGTTCCGGAGGCAGGGGGCGCGGGCGGTGCGGCAGGACGCGCGGGAGCCCCGCTCGGAGGGGAAGACACGCCGCCTTCGACGGCAGCCAGAATATCGCGCTTGCTTACCCGGCCGCCCGCCCCCGTGCCGGGAATCTGCGAGAGATCGACATTGCTCTCCCGGGCGAGACGCCGCACGAGCGGCGAACTGCGGACCTTGGAGCCGGCCGCTTCATGAGCAGGCGGGGCCGCAGCGGGCACCGGAGCAGAGGGCGGGGCCGCGACTGCAGGCTTGGCGGCCTCCTGCTGCGGGGCGGCCGCTTTGGGCGCATCGCTTTTTGCCGGGGCAGAAGGGGCCGCAGGCGCGGCGGCGCCATCGACGTCGATCACCGCCACGATGGTCTGGATGGGCACCGTCTGGCCTTCGGTGACCTTGATCTCCTTGAGCACGCCCGCCGAAGGCGAGGGGATTTCAGCATCCACTTTGTCGGTGGAGATTTCAAACAGGGGCTCGTCGCGGACAATCTTGTCGCCCGGCTTCTTCAGCCACTTGGTGATGGTGCCTTCAAAAATGCTTTCGCCCATCTGGGGCATGATGACGTCGACAGCCATGGTGTTCTCCTGGGGTTCGAAACTCAGACAGCGCTGAGGCATTCCTCGTGCCACACTCCTGGAATGCCCTCGAGCGCGTAAATCTCATCGCCGCCGTGAAAGAAGGTCACCTCTTTCACCTTGGCCACGCGGCCTGCGTAGTCGAGCTGCTCCGGCTCGAGCTCATTGTGATATTGCCCAGCCTCGAGGAAGCTCTCGAGAAAGGCTCGATCGGCGATACGCACCTCGGATCCTACCGCAAACTCCACATTGTTGAGACCTTTCGTTTTTCCCACTGTCGCTCGCTCACTTTCGTCCGCGTTAGTATTTTGCCAATTCCCGCGCCGCCGCGGCAACTTTTTCGACGTTGGGGAGAAACCGCTCTTCCAGGGGAGGAGAGTAAGGCACCGGCGTGTCGAGGCCCGTCACGCGAAACACGGGTGCGTCGAGATCGGAGAAAGCGCTTTCACATACGCTGGCGGCGATTTCCCCGGCGATGCCGCCGGTACGCGTGTCTTCGTGCACTACGAGAAGGCGGTTGGTGTGCTTCACCGAATCTAGAATGGCCTCGCGGTCCAAGGGGAGCAGCGTGCGAAGGTCGATCACCTCGGCGTCGATTCCTTCCTGGGCCAGCTTCTCGGCCGCTTCGAGCGAAGTGTGCGCCATGGCCGCATAGCTCACAATGGTCAGATCGCTTCCCTTCCGACGAACCACGGCTTTGCCGAGAGGTACGGTGTAGTCGGTGTCAGGGATATTTTCCTTGATCCGCCGGTAGAGAAACTTGTGTTCGAAGAAGAGCACGGGATTGTTATCTCGAATGGCGGACTTCAGCAGACCTTTCGCATCGTAGGCCGTGGAAGGATAAACCACCTTGAGTCCCGGCGTATGCACGAAATACATCTCGGGGTTCCCCGAATGAAAAGGGCCCCCGTGCACGCCGCCGCCGGAAGGACCGCGGATTACCATTGGCGACGGGGCGCCCCAAAGATAGTGCGATTTGGCGACATAGTTGGTGACCTGATTGAAGCAGCAGGCGATGAAATCGATGAACTGCATTTCGGCAATTGGGCGCAGGCCAAGGTAGCTCATGCCACAGGCTGCGCCTACGATGGCCGTTTCGCTGACGGGAGTATCGATCACGCGTTCAGGGCCGAATCTGGCAAGCAGGCCTTCGGTCGCTTTGAACGCGCCTCCGTAGACGCCGATGTCTTCACCGAGCGTGACGACGGCGGGATCGCGGTCCATCTCCTCAAAGAGCGCCTGGCGGATCGCCTCGAGCATGGTGGCCTCGGCCATCAGCGGTGCCTCCCGCGCTTGTCGTGGCGTCGCGCGTCTTTGGCATTCTGCTGCTCCTGGCGGAAGGCCTTGTCTTTCGGGCCCCGGCCAAAGGGAACGCGCAGCGCAGGCGCGGTCGCGATGTCAGGCTCGTGAGCGAGTTCAACCGGGGGTTTCGTGTGTGCTTTTTCCGGGGACTTCGGCACGGGTTTTGAGTGCTTCGACGTGTGCGCCGCGGGCTTGAGGTGGCTGGCAACGGAAATGGCTGGCTTGGTAAGCGGGGCGGCCGGCCGAAGCGCGCCAAAGTCGGCGACGGTCCAGACTGCTTCCACACTCGATGCCGGCGGCATGACTTCCGCCTGTGGACGCAGCCACTCTGCCTCAATCGTGTGGCATCCCTCGCAGTAGACGCCCTGCTCGGCGAGCTCAGGAGGAGGCAGCGGCGATTCCTCGGCGAATTTCTGGTCCGCATCGAGCTCCTGTTCGATGCGCGCGTCGATTTCGGCTTTTTTTGCCCGAGTCCCAGAGATTGTTTTCGGCGAGATATTTCTCGAAGAGCGCGAGGGGATCACGCGCCTTCCAATAGTCAAACATCGGCTGGGGCACGTACTCCGCGGGGTCGTGCTGCGCGTGGCCCTTCATGCGCATGGTTTTCACTTCAAGGAGCACGGGACCGCGTCCGGCGCGGCATTCATCGACCGCTTCTTTCGCGGCGCGGTAAACAGCGAGGACATCGTTGCCGTCGGTTGTGATGCCGCGAATGCCATAGGCCTGCGCGCGGTTCGCGAGGTCGCGAATGGGAACCTGCCTGGCCACCGGCGTGGAATAGGCCCACTGATTGTTTTCGAGGACGACCACAAGCGGCGCTTTCTGGGCGGCGGCCATGTTCATCCCTTCATGAAAAGCGCCCGTGGAACTCCCGCCATCGCCAATCCAAGTCATGGCAACAATTTTCTGGCCCAAGTAACGGCCGCCCATGGCGACGCCCGCCATCACCGGAATCAAATCTCCCAGCATGGAGATGGGAGAGACCACGTGGCGCTGCTTGAGGTCGCCAAAGTGGCTGGTGCCGTCCTTGCCCTGCGTCGGCGACGTATATTTACCCATGTGTTGCGTGAAAATATCCCGCGGTTTGAACCCCTTCACGAGCAGGGCCCCGATGTTGCGAATCATGGGGGCAAGCCAGTCACGTGGTTCCAGGGCGTATGCGGCGCCAACGGAGACGGCTTCCTGCCCCAGACTTGAATAGAGGCCGCCAACAATTTTGTTCTGACGGAAGAGGCGCACCATGCGCTCTTCGAGCTGCCGATTGAGCTGCATGTAATAGTACAGCTCGAGGCACTGCTCATTCGTGAGCGGGGGCGCCGCAGAGCGGCTCGCGGGAGGGGCTGCAGGATGGCTCATGCCGCGCCTTCCTGTGAAGAGATAGAAAGGGATGCTACCTCGTCTGGCGACGGCATTGCAGTCATCGCGACAGGCGCGGGCAACGCAGCTTCGAGATCGCCAAGTGATTTCGAAATCATATCGCGTCGAAACACTTCTCCGAAATGCGAAATGAGATGCGGCCGGACCTCCTCGGTAGATACAACACGAGAGAGCAGGCGTTCGAGCGATGTGGCGCGCTTGCCCGGAATGCCGCACGGCACAATGAGATCGAAGAAGCGCAGGTCGGTGGAAATGTTGTAGGCAAATCCGTGCGAAGTGACCCAGCGACTCAGGTGTACGCCAAGGGCGGCAAGTTTTTCTTCGTGCGCGGGTTCGCCGACCCAAACGCCGTGCTTATCGGCGAAGCGCTGCGAGGGGATGCCGAAATCTGCCGTCGCGCGCATCATTACCTCTTCAAGCTGCTCTACGTACCAGCGCACATCCCGCCGATGTTCCGCCAGGTCCAGAATGGGATAGCCCACGATCTGGCCGGGGCCATGATAGGTGATGTCGCCTCCGCGGTCGGTAGGATGAAATTCCACGCGCATTTGGCTGAGCACATGAGAACTCGCGCGCAGGTGTTCCCGGTTGCCGTTGCGGCCGAGGGTAATCACGTGGGGGTGCTCGCAGAGCAGTAGCACGTCTGGAATTGTCCGCGCCTTGCGCGCCCGCACCAGGGTGCGCTGGAAATCGCACGCGGGACCATAAGGGATGAGCCCGAGGTCCACGACCCAACAGATTGGCTCTGCTTGCGTCACGACGCTACCAGGTGTTGCTTCTCGTCATTATCGTGACACGATCGCGGTTGCCGTTCGTGATGGAGCGTAATCCGCGCCCTCGCCTGCATCAGTAATTGATGGTGAGGCCGCGAACGGCGTTGAACGCATCGCCCATTGCTTCCCACACGGTGGGATGGGCGTGAATTGTGGCTGACATGTCATCGAGAGTGGCTTCCAGACCAAGCGCCGCGACCGGCTCCGCAATGATTTCCGTGGCCAAAGGCCCAATCGCGTGGACGCCCAGGATTTCGCCGTACTTCGCCTCGGCAACTACCTTGATGAACCCTTCGTGCTGGCCGAGAATGGTCGCTTTGCTGTTGCCAAGGAAAGGGAACTTGCCGGTTTTCACTTCGAGACCGGCATCTCGCGCCTGCTTTTCCGTTAAGCCGATAGAACCGATTTGGGGCTCGCAATACGTGGCGTTGGGGCAGCGTTTGCGGTCAAACGGCTGCATCGTCTTGCCGGCCATGCGGCCGACGGCGATGATGCCCTCCATGGACGCGGCGTGCGCGAGTTGCGGAAGGCCGGCGACAATGTCGCCGATCGCGTAGAGGCGCGGTTCGTCGGTCTCAAGGAAGGCATTCGTATGCACGTAACCGCGCTCTACTTTCGCCTTGGTTTTCTCCAGGCCGATATTCTCGGTGAGCGGCCGCCTGCCAACTGCGATCAAGACTTTTTCCGCGGCAATCGTCTGGGCGTTGCCGGATTTGTCCGTGTAGGAAACAGTCGCCCCGTTCGAATCTTTTGTCACGGACGAGACTTTCGCTTCGAGTTCGATCTGAATGCCCTTTTTCCGGAAGCTCTTTTCGAGCTCGGCGGAAATTTCTTCGTCCTCAAGCGGCACGACGCGCGGCAGAACTTCCAAAAGCGTCACTTCTGAGCCGAAGGTGCGGAACACCGACGCGAATTCGACGCCGACGGCGCCGCATCCCACCACGACGAGGGACTTTGGAATGCTCTGCAGGGTAAGGATCTCGCGATTCGTGAGGACGGTTGTGGGATCGATCTCGACGCCCGGCAGAGACCTCGCTTCCGAGCCGGTTGCCAGCATCGTGTAGGTGGTCTCGAGCTCGGTAGTCTTTCCGTCTTTTTCGACGGAGACGCGTCCTGGCCCAGCGATACTTCCCCAACCGGTGATGGAGTCGACCTTGTTCTTCTTGAACAGCGCGGCGATGCCGCCGGCGTGCTTCTTGACGATTTTGTCTTTGCGCGCGAGCATCGAAGGCCAATTGACCTTTACATCTTTGACCTCGAAACCAAATTCGGCGGCGCGCTTGAAATTGTCGTAAATATCGGCGTGATGTAAAAAAACCTTGGTCGGAATGCAGCCGACGTGGAGACAGGTGCCGCCAAGAAAAGGGTCCTTCTCCACAACGGCGGTCTTCAATCCCCACTGCGAGGCGCGGATCGCGGCAACATAACCGCCCGGACCGCTGCCGACAATCACGAGGTCATATTTTGCCAATCCAGTTTCCCCTTACCTGCTTGGTTTTGAATGGAACGCGAACATCCATGGGTAGAAGCTTGAGTAACTTGCGTCTTCCAGGCGCGCAGAATACTGATCTTAACAGCCGCACTTGGCCTTCGCAACCCGGCTGAAGGATATCTTGGCTAAATAAATCCGGTTTAGCATCCTGGAATCCTTTTTAGAGCGAGCCTCATCTATGAGAAAACGATCCTCGAATTGTTTGCGATATGGGAACATTTTCGCCCTGTGAAATTTGACAAGCGGCTTGGGCTGTCGATAGTATGGCTAGTTTTCGCCAGCATGCTGGAGCCCGCATGGAGTCTATGATGGACAAGAAACGGCTCGAGTATTACCAAAAGAAACTGGTAACCAGGCGCGCGGAACTACTACGGGGAATTGCCCGCACCGAGCAGGAAGGCCGGGAAGCCGATGAAGACCCGACAGTGGATCTTGCCGACAAGGCAGCCAACTCCTACACGAAGGAATTTCTATTCGGATTGACCCACGAAAACCGCTCGCTGCTGCAGTTGGTCGACGATGCACTCGCTCGAATCCGGGATGAATCGTTCGGCGAATGCGCCTCCTGCCACCAGGAACTTCAACAGAAGAGGCTCGAGGCGGTGCCGTGGACTCGTTACTGCATCACCTGCCAGGAGAAAAAAGAGCAAGGCTTGCTGTAGCGCATTGCATCAGTTGAGTAATTTTAACCACCGCCCCGCTTTGGCGTGATTTGGTTCAGGCTGGGGCTCGCGGTTCGCAGAGGCTCCTTCTTGAAACTCTTCCTTCGGTTTGATTTTTGAGGTAGCTTCTTCCTGTATCTCTTTCGTTAACAACTTCCGGGTGATCCTAAGAAACTCGCTCGACGCGGTGACGTCGGTGCTGTTTGCGGCACCGTGCCGCATCTGCGGGCGGATCCTGACGAACGCCAGCCGAATCCCCGTCTGCAACGATTGCCTCGCTTCATTTGAGAAGATTGTTCCGCCGCTCTGCGAGTGCTGCGGCCGGCCTTTCGTGTCAGCCGTGGCCAGTCAAGCAATCCGGCCGCTCTGCCGTCTCTGCCGCCACGAATTCTTTGCGTTTGAGCGCGCGCGCAGTTTTGCGATCTACAACGACACCCTTTTCGACGCGATCGTGTTGATGAAGTACGAGGAGGTTACGCGGCTGGGGCACTGGTTTGCCGAGCGAGTTGCGGGATGCGTGGCTCAGGAGGTGGAGAGGTGGAGCGTCGATGCCATAGTTCCAGTACCACTCCATCCTGATCGTCGGCGAGAGAGAGGCTATAACCAGGCCGAACTGATCGCGCACCCGCTAGCTAAACGGTTGGGTTTGAAGGTCAATTCCCGTGTGCTCAAACGGGTCAAGCCGCGGCCGCCGCAACTGCTTCTTTCGCGTAGCGAACGCTGGAAGTCTGTGCATGGCGCCTACGCTACCTTAGACGGGGCAACGGTTGACAACCTACGCATTCTACTGGTAGATGATGTAATGACGACCGGCGCCACGCTGGATGCTTGCGCTAAGGCGCTTAAGAAGGCGGGTGCGTCAAAAGTCCTGGCATTGACGGTGGCGCGTCTCGTCCCGGGTTGGCAACCGCCGGTAAAGCCTAAAATTAACGCAGGCGAAAGAATCCTGTAAGCCTTGGGGAGCATCCTACCAAGGCCAGGGAGTTTTTGAGCCACACATAAGCAGCGACATGGACAATCGGCTAAAAACCGGTTTACGTCCCCGGCCTGCACTAGGCTTGAGTTCAGCCGCGTCCCGCACAGCAAACAGCCCTGCCAGTCGACCCTCAGTGATGCAGGCCCCGGTGCTGGTACTAAATGCCACCTTTGAGCCGATTAATGTCACAGCAGTGCGTCGAGCGCTGGTCCTGATGTTGAAGGGGGTCGCACAGGCGGAAGAGACCAACCACGCGGAGGTCCATTCGACGTCAAAGGCGGTACAAGTGCCCTCGGTGATCAGGCTGCTAAGCTACCGGCATATACCACAGCAAAGCAGGGCTCTCTCTCGCAAGAACATCCTGCTGCGCGACCGGAACACCTGCCAGTTCTGCGGAACCGCGCTTCCCGCATCTGAGCTTACCCTTGACCACGTGATGCCACGGTCGAGGGGTGGCCGGTCGTCCTGGGAGAATCTGGTCGCCTGCTGCTATACCTGCAACAACCGCAAGGGCGACCGCACCCCGGAAGAGGCGGGGATCAAGCTCCAGCGGCGCCCGCGGCCATTCACGCTGCATACGTCGCGCCAGCTAATGCGGCTCATCGGCCATCGGGACGAAAAGTGGCGGAAATATCTTTTCTACTGAGATGGAGTAACCTTTTCTAGAATCCCGCGTCTAAGCAAGTAATACTTCTAGGACACACCCCGGGAAGCGAGGCTGCTTAACACAGTCCGCTTCCCTAAATTTTTGTCCCGCCATTTTTCAGGTTGATCCAAGCCACACCCCATCTTTATTGACGAAAAGTCACTTTCAATCCGCGGCGCCAATTCTCGTTGATCCCTATGCGTGTAATGTGGATTTCGGGTGAGAGATATTTCAGCAGAGTATCGATGGTCGAATGAAATTGTAGCGCCGGCGCGACGAGCCAAACGAACGGCGGCTTCGAATCGAGTTCCATTCCGGAAAAGTAGCCGTTGCGCTCGAAATCACCCTCGCGCTGGTGACGGCGGACGCGCAGCCAATAGTCCACCGCCTGAATTGGCAGCTGGATATCCTCGGAGGCTTTCAGTTCGATTACGACCAGCTGGCCGCGGCGGGTGACGCCGAGCAGATCGAGAACGCCTCGGTTTCCGGCTGTGAAAGCCGGGATTTGGGAGTAAAGAAAGCGCGGGTCAAGCTGCGCGTCAAGCTTCGTCGGGTCCTCGCGAATTATCGTCTCGATCCATCGTTCGGGGGCCTTGCGGTAGAGGGGATGCGACGTCCTTGCAGCCAGAGAGTTGCGATGCAGTTCAAGCTGGCGGAGCAACTTTTCCAACGAGGGCACGGCCGCTTTTGTAAGCGGGAGGCGGGAATCGTCTAGCCCGAAGGAGAGCCCTCCGATCGACCAGCGAGCAAACTCGAGACCGCGAAACAGGAACATCGCTTCGCTGGTTCCCGGAACGATCCGCTGCGCGATTGGAGTGTCCTCAGCAAAGAGCTTGACTGCCAGCGAGGGGATCCGGGACGCAGCGGCCCGCGCCGATTCCAGTAGGGAATCTACTTCAGGGCGAGGCAAGAGCCGACTCTGGATATTGCCCGCATCCACGGGATCGACCTTGCGGATCTGTCCGTCGCGCTCCGAGAATTCAAAAATCTCCGCGTGGACCGTGGCGGAGAGGGCCAAAACCCGTTCCTTGAGATGACTGCTGACGCTTTGCGGTACGAGCATGCGAAGCCCTTGAATCGCGCGGCGCTCCGCATGACTTCGCAGCTGGTCGAGCCAGAGAATGCCAAACGCAAGGCTCGCTTCGACCGAGGATGTTTCGTCAGACGGAGGAACGGCCAGTAAAGCCCATGAGCTCGATCCTTCGTGCATCTTGCCGCGGACATACAGGCCCGAGAGGGAGTTCTTGAGATCCGGGGCAGCCGTGAGCGATTCGACGGTTGCGTCGGGAAAGGACTCCGCTAAGATTCGCCGAACCCTTGCGAGGAACTGCTGCCTGCTTACACGGCCCGCAGAATGAGGCGCATCGGCGCATAGAAATTCCAGCCGGCCCGGTTTCGTGCGGCCGAATCGCTGCACTTCGAGCAGGATTCGCCCTTCCGATTGCTCCCTGACGCTTACGACACGGCGGGTGAGATTGCGTTCCGCGGACCAGAGATGTACGAGAGTGTTTTTTCCCTGGCGTCTAATTTCAAAATGGAGAGGATTGAAGTCAGCCAGCCATTCGCCGTCTTCGCGAACCTCAGCGCGGCCTGATGCGGCGATAATGCCCAAAACATGGTCCAACCCGGCCAAATCGTTCATAAACAAACCACCCAAACGTTTAGAAACAGAACCGACAGATGCTACTTCAGGATCAGGCCCGTGACGCGTATGGAAGGATACTGCCGATTCCAATCCGAGGGAATACGTTCCAGGATCACCTGGAAGTCGCGCATCTGGCGGGCAGGAATTGGCAGCGCCGTGGACGGAATTATAATTTCGGATTCGCGAAGAATGGTTTGATTGAACTGATCGTGGAATTCAATGGTTACCTGGAGGCCTGCAATCGCCTGGTCTCCATCTGTTGACGATGGTTCCGGCTACGAACGTGAATTCCTGATTCAGGAAATTCGTCGAGTGGGCCATCTGGATACCCTGGAACTGAATGTGGGGAGCATACGCCTGCTCCGGTGGGCCGAACGGAAGCTTGGTAGCCGCCGCGATACCGGTTGGTTGCGAGCGGCGAATGAGGAAAGCGGCACCAGAACCGAGAATAAGCACGATAACTGCCCCGGCGATGAATGCCACCGGAAAGCGGCTCTTCTCTTCGTAACTATCACCAGGCAACATGTTTGTCCTAACGCCCGAAGGAAAGCCGCAAGATCAGCGGTTCCGGAAGGCCGGCCTGCACCATGCGGTTCTGCACCGATTCGACGTCGTACGGAACGCGCCAGAATTCCACGGACCGTTTCTCGAGGTCTGCAATCGCAAAGGCGGCGCGCGGATCGCCGTCACGCGGCTGGCCGATCGACCCTGGATTCAAGAGATAGGATGTTCCCTTTTCTATCGGCAAGCTCGCAAACGAATGTCCCGGGCGGGCTTCAAATTCTGGACGGTAACTTGATCGTCGCGGAAGGCAAAACCTCCCTGGATGTGGGTATGGCCAAAAAATGTCACCGGTGACGGCGAATCCAGCAAACCCTCCAGGGCCTGGGCGGGACCGAAGACGTATTCATCCTCATCTTGAAGCGCGCCGTGGACAATCGAGAAGCCATCCAGCGTGACCGGGCCTTTGGGTAATTGCGTGAGGTATTCAACGTTGGCCGGCAAGAGCCGGTCCCTGGTCCAGAGCGTAGCGGCGCGAGCGAGAGGGTTAAAATCCTCGGCGTCAACCAGGCCACTGACGGCCTTGTCGTGATTGCCCCGGATTACCTCGGCGCGCAGCGAGCGAACGCGGTCGATCACTTCGTTGGGTTCGGGCCCGTAGCCCACAAGATCGCCCAGGCAAACGGCTTTCTGCCACCGGCCTTTTGCGGCCTTGAGGGCGGTATCCAGGGCCGTAAGGTTCCCATGGATATCACTCAAAATCAGATAGCGCATTCACCATTCCCACGAGCAAGGTGCAGGAAACTATAGTGCCACAGGTGGGCAATGCGCACACGATGTGAATAGGAACCCGGTTGTTGCTCGGGTGGCTGGTCGCCGACGGAGAAATAATTGCAGTCGGGGTGATGAAACACGAGGGCGCTCACACTTGCCTCCGGGTCCATCATCATGCCCTCGGTGAGGTGCACGCCGATGTCTTCGGGATGCAGCAGCATCCAGATACCGGCCTGGTCCTCCAGGTTGGGGCATGCGGGGTAGCCAAAGCTGTAGCGTTTTCCGCGATAGCGGGAGGTGAAGCGCTCCGCCATCGTCAAATGGGGAGGATCGGGAAAACCCCAGTCCTCGCGGATGCGTCGATGCAGCCATTCGGCGCACGCCTCGGCTGTTTCGAGGGCCAGCGCCTGCAGGCCGTGGGAGAAAAGATATTCTCCCGCGGCCTTCGCTTCTTCGGATTTTTCGCGAATTCCCGCACCTGCGGTTACCACAAAGAGCGCCAGATGATCGCGCTGGCCAGCGTGCGCCGGAAGGATGTAGTCGCTCAGGCAGAGCTTATCGCCCACGCGCTGGCGTTGAAAATGGAATGTATGGATCGGCGAGCCGTTACCGGGAGCAAACAGCGCAATGGAATTTCCCTGGCGCTCGGCCTCGAAGAATTGCCAGACCGCGCCGATTTTCATGAACTTGCTGGCTTCACGCTTGATTTCTTCCATGCTGTTAAACAATTCGAGGGCGCGCGCGTCCCGTTCGCCGAGGGCCTTTTCGAAATTCCCGCGAAAGCCCAAGTGGCGTCCGAAGAGCATGTAGGGATTGATGTAGCTCCAGATATCGTGCAAATCTGGGACAGCGCGAACTTTGCGGTCAAGATAGGCAACCGAGGGTATCGGGATGTCAGTGCGAACTTTCGGCGAACGTTCTTCCCCGGCAGGTTCCAACGGGCGGGGGCAGCTTCCTCCGCAGCGACGGCTGCGGTAAATGTGTGGTCCTGAATCACAGCGTCGCGGCGACTTGGGTCGCTCAATTCATTCATCAAGCGCAAGCCCGTCATCGCGTCTTTCGCGTAGCAGACGGCGGTCTGATATTGCGGCGCGATCTTCATGCGCGTGAATTTGTCCGAAAGCGCGGCCCCTCCGACCAGAAGCGGAACGCGAATTCCCGCATCTCGCAAGTCGCCGGCAGTCGTGACCATCTGCTGGGCACTTTTCACGAGCAGGCCCGAAAGGCCGATGGCGTCGGGCTTGTGCTCTCCGTGCGCGCGGATCAGGTCCTCCGGCGGAACTTTGATGCCCAGATTGATCACGTCGTAGCCGTTGTTTTTCAAAATGATCTCGACCAGGTTTTTGCCAATATCGTGCACGTCGCCCTTCACCGTGGCGAGGATCACCTTGGCGCGCTTCTCGGTGTCGGCCTTCTCCATGAACTGCTCGAGGTGGTTTACGGCCGCCTTCATCGCCTCGGCGGATTGCAGCACTTCGGCGACGATCAGCTCATTGTTATTGAACAGCCGCCCGACTTCGGCCATGCCCGCCATCAGCGGGCCGTTGATGATATCGAGCGGCGCAACGCCTTCTTCGCGTTTGCGATTCAGATCGTCAATCAAGCCGTCCTTGGATCCTTCCAGGATGTAGTTGGGCAGGCGCTGGTCGAGCGGCAGATCCTCCTTTTTTGCCTTCTTGCGGCCGCCGGCGCCGCGGAAATGTTCCGAGATGGCCGCAATATGGAACTGGTTGATCGCGGCTCTTTGTTCACGACTTTGTTCGCGCCAATCAGCGGACGCGCCGCGCAGAAGCGAAGCCTGAGGATGCTCGTCGGGCACTTGTTCAGGGTCGCTGTTGAACAGCAGGCTTTCTGCGAGCTTGCGCTCTTTCTCGGAAATCGATGCGAAGCGCTCGATGCGCTCGGCGTTGACGATCGCCAGATCGAGGCCGGCCTTGGTGCAGTAATAGAGGAAAACGGAGTTGACCACTTCCCGGGCGCCGGCGGCAGGCCGAACGAGACATTCGAGATACCCAGGACGGTGCGGACGTACGGGATGTTCTGCTTGATGAGCCGGATACCTTCGATTGTCTCCACCGCGCCGCCGATATAGTTTTCATCGCCGGTGGCGCAGGGAAAGACGAGAGGATCGAAAATGATGTTTTCGGCGTGGATGCCGTATTTTCCGGTGAGCAGTTCGTAGGAGCGCTTGGCGATTTCCAGTTTCCGCTCGCGCGTGAACGCCTGCGCCTGCTGCGGGTCTTCGTCGATGCAGCCGACGACAAGCGCTGCGCCGTAGGAACGGGCCAGCGGGCAGACGCGCTCGAACTTCTCCTCGCCGTCTTCGAGGTTGATCGAATTGATGATGCTCTTGCCCTGGCAATAGGTGAGCGAGAGTTCGATCGCCCGTGGCATCGGTGGTATCGATCATGATCGGCGCTTTGATCTTGCGGATCAGCTGATCGTAAAAAGGCGGAATGTCCTTGATCTCGTCGCGATCGGTGCTTTGCAGGCAGACGTCCACGATGTGCGCGCCGCTCTTCACCTGGCGACGCGCGATTTCGGTGGCTTCCTCCCACTGCTCCCCGGCGACCAGCTTTTTGAATTCGCGCGAGCCGATCACGTTGGTGCGTTCGCCCACGATCAGAGGCCGCGTGCTTTCCTCGGCTTCGATCACGTCGATGCCGGAATAGACGGCGCGATGGCTGGCGTCCTCGCGGGTGGCGCGGCGCCTTGCCCTGCGCCATTTGCGCGATCGCGCGGATGTGCTTTTCGGTGGTTCCGCAGCAGCCGCCGACGATATTCAGCCAGCCGCGCTCGACGAACCGATCGAGTTGCTCAGCAAGCGTGGTGGGCGTTTCCTGATAATGTCCCTCTTCGTTCGGAAGGCCCGCGTTGGGATAGCAGGAGACAAAACGGTTGGTCAGCGATTGCAGCGTGCGGACGTGGTCGGTCATGAACTCCGGGCCGGTGGCGCAGTTGAGGCCCAGAGAAAGCAGCATCCACGTGGTCGAGCGAGGCCCACAAGGGCCTCGATGGTCTGCCCGGCGAGCATGGTTCCCATCGGCTCGATGGTCACGGAGATCATCACCGGAATCGGCTGGCCGATTTCGCGGCCCAGATCGTCAATGGCGAGCACTCCCGCTTTGATGTTGCGCGTGTCCTGGCAGGTCTCGAGCAGCAGCAGATCAGCGCCGCCTTCGATCAAGCCTCGCGCCTGGTCGTAGAAATTCTTGCGAAGCTGATCGAAGGTGATGCCGCCCGTCACGCTGATCGCTTTGGTCGTGGGCCCCATCGATCCGGCCACGAAGCGCGGCTTCGCGGCGGTCGAAAATTCGTCGGCGGCCTGCCGGGCGAGCGCGGCGGCCCGGCGACTGATCTCGTGCGCGTGCTCGCCAAGGCCATATTCGGCAAGCACGATGGGGGTGCTGCCGAAGGAATTCGTTTCGATGATGTCCGAGCCGGCTTCGAGATACTTCCGGTGAATCCCGAGCACCACGTCCGGCCGGGTGATCACGAGATTCTCGTTGCAGCCTTCGAGGTGCGGTCCGCCGAAATCTTCCGCGGTCAGGTTCACCTGTTGCAGCATGGTGCCCATGGCGCCATCGAGGACGAGGATGCGCTCGCGGAGAAGTTCGCGGAGGGCCAAGCCCTGTTGGATGAGGTCTCTCATGTCCTTAGAATTATCGCGTGGGAAAGGCAGGAACGGGGAATTACGTCAGGCCCCTGCGACGTGGCGGTAAACGAAGCGCCGCTAAAGTCTTTCGATTTCGACAAATAGAACGAGAAAGCGTATCACCTACCGCGACTAGAGACTTCCACGCCTTTTGATGTCACCTGTTGATGCTAGGCCGCGTCCGATAGAAACTCCACTTTGAACGAAGGAGACACGAAACCGGCACTAGCGCCCCGGGACAAAAGCTCACGCACGGCGCGGCGGCCTTCCTCTCCGTAGTCCAGGGTCCAGCGGTTCACGTACATCCCCACGAATTTGTCGGCCAACTGCGGGTCCATGTCCCGCGCAAACTGCAGGGCATAAGTGAGAGCGGGCTCGCGGTGCTCGAGTGCATAGGAAACGCTTTCGCGAATGATACGAGCCACCTGAAGGCCGATCTCAGGACCCAGTTCGCGCCGGATAGCATTGGCGCCCAAAGGCAGCGGAAGGCCGGTGGACTCGTGCCACCACTGGCCTAGATCAACCACTCGGTGCAATCCGATTTCGGAAAACAGAAGCTGGCCCTCGTGAATGAGCAAGCCCGCTTCGACTTCCTTCGCCTGAACGGCGTCGAGAATTTTGTCGAAAGGCATAGTCACCGTCTCGACGTTGGGCTCGAAAAGCTTCAGTGCGAGATAGGACGTGGTCAAAGTGCCTGGTATAGCCACCTTGCGGCCCGCGAGGTCCGTTTTCTTGATCGGGTGGGATGCAACAACCATGGGCCCATACCCTTCCCCGAAACTTGCGCCGCAATCGAGCAGAACGTACTTGTCTGCCACGAAGGTATAGCCGTAGAAGCTGAGCGCCGTGACGTCGTAGGTCTGCTGTCGCGCCGCATGATTCAGGGATTCGATGTCGGACAGAATGTGCGTGAACTTGACTCCTGGTAGACGAACCTTGCCGGTGGCCAGCGCGTAGAACATAAATGCATCATCGCTATCGGGCGAGTGCGCCAGGCTCAATGTATCGATTTTAGGGCTCGTTGCTGGTGTGGACATTTTCGCCGTTCCCGTCACTCACAGAAAAGCTTACCCGCCGCACGATGGCACGGAGAAAACCGGCCGGATTTTCTCGGGCCATCGCGGTTCCTTGCGGCTAACGTAACGTTCGGTGTGTGTGCCTTCGGTATGAATGCGTTCTTAGACGCCTAAGGATAACACACCCGCGCATTAGGGCATAGGTTCGCCAGCCGCGTTGACGGGCCGCTTGCATTTTAGAGTCGCGGAGATTTTTAAGCCGCAGAATTATGCAATTCAAAAGAAGGCACATAGAATCAGGACGGGCGGCGACACCAAGACGAGGCCGGCATGCGAGCAGTAGTGCAACGAGTGAAATCGGCGCGGGTTATCGCGGACGGACGCGTAACCGGGGAAATTGGCGCGGGTCTCGCGGTGCTGGTTGCCGTGGGAAAGAACGACCTCTCCGCCACGTGCGCTTCCATGGCGGAAAAAATCGTGAATCTCCGGATTTTTAACGATGAACAAGGCAAGATGAACAAGTCGCTGCTCGACGCGCAGGGGGCGGCGCTGGTTATATCGCAGTTCACCCTTTACGGCGATGCTCGCGGGCAGCGGCGGCCGAGTTTTGTGCAAGCAGCTCCCCCTGAGATAGGCAGGGCACTTTATGAGGAATTTGTGGCTGCAATGAAGGCTCTGGGGGTGCGTGTCGAGACGGGGGTGTTCCAGGCGCACATGTCACTGGAACTCACAAACGACGGTCCGGTCACGATCCTGTTGGATTCCGACAAGCAGTTTTAAAGCTTTTGAGCGTGCGATGACTTTCCAGACTGATTTACCCGCCAAAGTCGCTGCTTCGGTGGTCGCACTTTGCTGGCTGGCGTTCGGCGTGATCCTGGTCGTCGGAAAGAAGGGAGCCTCCGCGTCAACAACAAAACGGGATCTCATGTCACACGCTGGTTTCCTTGCGCAAATGCTCGGGTATGCAATCCTTCTTGTCTGGAACCGGACGTATTCCCCGGCGCTTGGGCGCGGGTCCCGGGCCGCGGAAACGCTGATTTCACTATTTGCCGCCCTGCTTGCCATCGCGTCTACGTGGTTCTGCTTTGCCGCGGCTCGCGCATTGGGGAAGCAGTGGGCCCTGGTTGCGCGAGTGATCGAAGGCCATGAACTGATCCGCCAGGGACCTTATGCGGTGGTGCGCAATCCGATTTATCTGGCCATGCTGGGCATGTTACTTGCGACCGGGCTTGCGGCCAGCCGCTGGCAGGCGATGGCCGCGGCAACATTCGTATTTCTGATCGGCACCGAAATCCGCATACGCAGCGAGGAAAAACTGTTGAAAGAGAAGTTCGGGCCGCAGTTCGAGGAATACGCCCACGAAGTTCCCGCATTCATTCCTCGGATTTACTGATCTCTCGAAGGGACAGGCGTCCCAAAAAGACGTACAACAATATATCGTTACACGATATACTGGCGAAATGGAGCGCGACATGGACTACGAGGCGCTGGCGGAGTTTCGTTACCAGATACGCCGCTTTCTCAACTTCAGCGAACAGGCTGCCCGGACCGCAGGAATCGAGCCGCAACAGCACCAGGCCCTCCTGGCAATCAAGGGATTGCCGGAGGGGATCAGCCCGACCATGGGGGCGCTTTCGGAGAGGCTGCAAATCCACCATCACAGTGCGGTGGAGCTGAGCAACCGGCTCGAATCGAAAGGATTGATCAAGCGTTCGAGGAGCGCGCGCGACCGCCGCGAGGTGCTGGTCAGGGTGACCCGCGCCGGAGAAATGCTGTTGCGCAAACTTTCAGCCTCGCATCATGAAGAGTTGCAGACCGCCGGTCCGCAGTTGCTCGCGGCGTTGCAAAAGATCGTTCGCGGCTCCCATCGTTAAGAGGAGATGAACTTGGCAGTTTCCGTGGAAACTACCGCGGCCTTGCCGGCGGAGCGTCCTGCAGGCTATCGACTTGGCCTCGTTTCGCTGCTGGCGGCACTGATTGGCATTGCGGCGGGAGTGATCGCTTACATTCTGTACGATCTGATCGGTCTGTTCACCAACTTGGCCTTCTACCACGAGTGGTCGTTTCATTTCCGAAGCCCCGCGGAATCACATCTCGGACTGTGGATCATTGTGACGCCCGTAATCGGCGGCGTGATTGTGGGGTTCATGGCGAAATACGGCTCGGAGAAAATCAAGGGACACGGCATACCCGAAGCGATGGAGGCTGTGCTCACGTCCCAAAGCAGGATCGAAGCAAAGGTCGCCATTCTTAAACCCCTCTCGGCCGCGATTGCTATTGGCACCGGAGGGCCATTCGGCGCTGAAGGGCCGATCATTCAGACGGGCGGCGCAGTCGGCTCGCTAGTGGGACAAATTATTTCCACGACCGCCGCGGAGCGTAAGGTGCTGCTCGCCTGCGGAGCCGGCGCCGGCATGGCCGCGACGTTTAATACTCCCATCTCCGCCGTTATCATTGCTATCGAGTTGCTTCTATTTGAGTTTCGCTCACGCTCGTTTATTCCTTTAGTTATCGCCAGCACGCTGGCGACAAGTGTGCGTTCCATTTTTCTGGGCCAGCAGTCTATGTTCACGATGGGCAATGCTGATTTTGGTGCGCTCCGGGGACTACCCTTCTACCTGCTTCTTGGATTGATCTGCGGAGTCACGGCAATTGGGTTCACGAAGCTGCTGTATTGGGTCGAGGATCAGTTTGACCGGATCAGAATCGACAATTCATGGCATCCGGCAATCGGCGCGCTGGCTCTGGGAGTGATCGGCTATTTCGTTCCGCGCGTGCTGGGCGTAGGCTACGACACGATCTCAGATATTCTCAACAATCACCTCGCTTTGAAATTGCTTGTGCTGATCGCGGTTTTCAAAGCGGCCGCCCTGGTGATTTCGCTGGGATCCGGCACATCGGGCGGGTTGCTGGCACCGATGTTCATGTCGAGCGCGGCCCTCGGCGGCGCATTCGCGATGGTGGTGAACATACTTTTTCCGGGCGCTCATCTGTCGCCGGGCGCATATGCGCTGGTGGCCATGGCCGCCGTGTTCGGTGCCGCCTCTCGCGCAACTTTCACTTTCATCGTGTTTGCTTTTGAGATCACGCACGACTACAACGCGATTCTTCCGCTGATGCTCGCGTGCGTTATCGCGGACATGCTCGCGCTGCGCTATCTGCCAAGCTCGATCATGACGGAAAAGCTCGCGCGCCGCGGGTTGAAGGTACCCGAGTCGTATGAAGCAGGTGTTTTGACGATGGTGCGTGTGGGCGAGGTGATGAGAAAGGACGTACAAGCCGTACCTCCAGAGATGACCGTGGGAGAATTGGCAGCTACCATCAACGGAACGATCAACTTGGATCGAAAGGTTGCAGGAGAACACCGGCGAAATGTCACCGAAGGGTTGCCGATCGTGGGAGAAGACGGGGGTCTGCGCGGCATCGTTACCCAAGGCGACTTGCTGCGAGCTCTGGAGAATGACCCCAGCGGGAAGGTTACTGCTCTGGAGGTACAGCTGGTACGTCCTGCCTCATCACCTCGCCGACGCGCACTACCTTGAGGATGCCCGCCTCATACTCTCCGGAACTTTTAATCCGCGGCGCGCGAGCTTCTCCGTCATGATGGAACTCGGCAGATACCGAAGCGCGATCATGTCGGCAATCACGCAGGCCAGCATTAGTGGAAGAATGGCGTTGTAATCGTGCATGATATCGAAGGCGAACACGATGAACGTGAATGTTGCGCGCGATGCCGCGCCGAAGACCGCCGCCATGGCCACCAGCGCATACGCGCCGGGCGAAAGGTGCGCCCCCGCAAAAACCATATTCATTGCCATGGCGAATACGCCGCCGAGGGCGGCGCTGGACATGAACATCGGCGCCAGCAATCCGCCCGATGTTCCGGAGCCCAGAGAGATTACGAGTGCGATCGATTTAAAAACTGCGATGAGGATCAGCATCTTCAAGGCAAGGTGGTTGTTGAGAATGTCCGAGATGGTGTCGTAGCCCACGCCCAAGACGCGCGGGACGAAATAGCCGATGACTCCCAGCCCTAGCGCGCCGATTGCCGGATGCCACAGATCGTCGATTCTGATCCTGTCGAACTGGTCCTCCACCCAATAGAGCAGCTTTGTAAACCCGATCGCGGTGATGCCGCAGAGGACTCCAAGGAGCAGGTAGAAGGGCAACCCGCGGAATGCGCCGAAGTCGGCATTGCCCATCGTAAACATGGAGCGCTGTCCTAGAAACATCGAGCGCACCGTCGTGGCCAGCGTGCTTGCAATTACCAGCGGGATGAATGAACGCGAGCGAAATTCAAACAGCAGCAACTCGATCGCGAGGATCACGGCCGCAATCGGCGTGTTGAACGTCGCGGCCATGCCGGCGCACGCTCCGCAGGCAAGCAGCACTTTGCGTTCCGCGGCGGTGGTCGAAATAATCTGCCCCACGAGCGATCCCACGGCGCCGCCCGTCTGAATGATCGGCCCTTCCGCGCCAAACGGGCCTCCCGTGCCGATCGCAATCGCCGCCGAAAGCGGCTTCAAGATGGCCACCTTCCCCTCGATCCGGCTCTGTGACGTCAGCACCGCTTCCATCGCCTCGGGAATGCCGTGGCCTTTTATTTTGGGGGAGCCGTATTTCGCCATGAATCCCACGAGGACGCCGCCGATCACGGGCGTCACAATGATCCACAACCCCAGATGAGATTCCGCGGGGCTCCGGAAATGAAACGACCATTCATGGTAAAAGGCGAGGTTTGTGAAC
This sequence comes from uncultured Acidobacteriota bacterium, assembly GCA_963697575.1. Taxonomy (GTDB): domain Bacteria; phylum Acidobacteriota; class Terriglobia; order Acidiferrales; family UBA7541; genus Palsa-295. Next base: position 493,336 of record CAVOOP010000017.1, read on the forward strand.
AAGCCGATCAAATCGTACAAAATGTGAGCGAACCCCGCCGCAATCCCCACCAGTGCCGCCAGCAGGGAAATAAGACCGAGACGGTAGCCGGCAGGGCGCTCGGCCGGGAGAATTCGTATCAGTGGCACAGAGAAGCCAATTTCGTCTCCTCTTAACTTCTGGCGCCGCAACAATTTTTTCAGGGCTCCCAGCAACCGCGGGCCGGCGGTCTGCAGCTCTTCGTGATGAGAAGCCGATAGTTTGCGCAGCAGCTTTTCTCCCGCGGGGGTCACGCAGGAGAACTACACGGCCATCCAGCGCGCTGCGCTTTCGCTCGATCAGTCCTTTCGATTCCAGCCGATCGCCAAGTTCCACCGCGCTGTGGTGATGGATCTGCAGCCGTTCCGCCAACGCGCCAATCGTCGGGCTGGCTCCGCGCGGTAAGCCTTTGATTGCCAGAAGCGCCTGGTGCTGCTGGGGCTCGATTCCTTCGGTGCGCGCCGCTTGTTCGCTGAAATTCAGAAAGAGCCGGATCTGGTAACGGAAGTCCGCCAGCGCCTTGTAGTCAATTCCGCGAGCCACGCTCTCTCCCCTAGTATATCGTAACACGATATATATATCGTTATTCGGCTTATGACGGGGGATTCGGGAATACAACTGTACGCTCCGAAGTCAGAAAATTCGTGGAATCAATGCAGGTACTTCGCGAGCGTAGGCGTCAAACTGCGGCCCAAAGGCCCCTTGCAACAGCTTTTCTTCGCTGCGGATCCGTACTTCGGTGCCGATCATAAACACTGATGGCGGCTGCCAGCGCCTGCCAATGGCTAACGGCGAGCCCCGTGGCAACCAGCATGCCAAGCATGGCCAGATAAATCGGATTACGCACCACACCATAAGGCCCCTGCCTGATCAGCTCGTGGCCCTCAATGACGCGCGCAACCAGCGCCCACTGCCTTCCGAGCGCGCGAGCAGCAGCAAAACAAAACCAGGTGGATCCAACCGCCATCAGCGCCGCGAAAGTGAAATCAGCGATTCAGCTGTTGGGACATCGGCACAATGGGGAGAATAGCTTCGGCTGTAGCGAAAACAGATTGCATAGCCCAGGATCTGCAATAAGAAACCGGCATGTGACTTGAAATCTTGCGTTCTTGTCGCCTTTGCGGCTCCCTTTTTTCCGACGATCAGGATCGCGCCAAATCCGAGCCAGCAGAGCGCCACGATGAAAGCAGCCAATTCGGTGGGTAAATCAACCTCCAGCGTCGCACGCTCAGGCATCAGAACTGTTTCTCGGAGTCGATCAGAATGGTAACCGGACCGTCATTTACAAGTTCTACAGACATGTGCGCCTGGAACACGCCCGTTTCCACGTGAACGCCTAAGGCCTTCACTGCCGCGACAAATTCCTCGTAAAGGGCCTTACCCTGATCGGGAGGAGCAGCCTGTATGAAGCTGGGGCGCCGCTGCCCTCGAGCGTCGCCATAAAGAGTGAACTGAGATACCGCTAGCATGGCTCCCTGCGTGTCCAGCAGCGACCGTCCATTTTCCCTTGCTCGTCATTGAAAATGCGAAGCTTCGCAATCTTTTCTGCCATGGAAATGGCGGTGGCGGCTACATCATTCCGTCCAACGGCGATGAGAACCGCTAAGCCAGCCCCGATCTCGCCGGTCACGCGGCCCTCCACAAGAACGCGCGCCCGCTCGACCCTTTGAATCACCGCTCGCATCGTTTCTACCTCTCATGGACCAAACTATGTCCTGGGTTCCGATTCTATGCGGTTCCTTGTCGGCGGCACAATTCGCGCCCCCAAATCTCCGCAGAATCCTTCAAACGCAGGCGCTGGGCGAATCTGTACCCGCGATGCACAGGTATGGTATTCTTAGCCGTTCACGAACGCATCCACACCGGAAGGCACACACACCGAACGGTACGTTAGCCGCAGGGCACCGCCAAGGGCAGAGAAAAGCAGGCCTGATTGTCTCCAGGGTCCACGTGCGGCGGGGATAGCTTTCTGTGAGTGGCAGGAACGGCAAAAAATGTCCACACCAGCAACCAGTCCTAAGATCGATACACTGCGCCTGGCGCATTCGCCCGATAGTGACGACGCGTTCATGTTCTATGCCCTGGCGACCGGCAAAGTCCGTCTTCCCGGCGTCAAGTTCACGCACATTCTGTCCGACATTGAATCGCTGAACCGGGCCGCGCGCGAGCAAACCTACGACGTAACGGCGCTGAGCTTTTACGGCTACACCTTCGTAGCGGATAAGTACGTGCTGCTGGACTGCGGGGCAAGCTTTGGCGAAGGCTATGGGCCGATCGTTGTTGCGTCTCACCCGATCAAGAAGACGGAACTCGCCGGCCGCAAGGTCGCGATTCCCGGAGAATTGACCACATCGTATCTCGCCTTGAAGCTTTTCGAGCCCAACGTCGAGACCGTAACGATGCCCTTCGACAAGATTCTTGGCGCCGTGCAGGCGAAGGAAGTCGAAGCGGGGCTGCTCATTCACGAGGGCCAGCTTCTGTTTTCGGAAGTCGGCTTGCACCGCGTGGTGGACCTGGGCCAATGGTGGCAGGAGTCGACCGGCCTGCCCCTGCCCTTGGGGGGGAATGCCATCCGGCGGGAGCTGGGCCCCGAGATTGGCTTGCAGGTGGCGCGCATCATTCGCGAAAGTGTTTCCTATGCCTTGGATCATCGCGAACCAGCCCTGGCCTACGCGCTTCAGTTCGCGCGCGATATGGACCCCCAACTGGCGGACAAATTCATAGGGATGTACGTGAACCGTTGGACGCTCGACTATGGCGAGGACGGACGCCGCGCCGTGCGAGAGCTTCTTGCGCGGGGCGCTGCGGCCGGGTTTGTGCCCTCTTCCTTCAAGGTTGAGTTCCTTTCCGACGCCAGCTAGATTCACAGCTGTGAAGAAGAATGGCGCAAAGGACTAATCACGGTGGTGAAGCTTTCTCATTTTACGTGTACGAATCGCAAGGCTTTAGCAACAAATCGTTTACCGCCAGGTCGCAGGGACCCGACGTAATTCCCCATTCCTGCCATTCCCACGGGATAATTCTAAGGACATGAGAGACCTCATCCAACAGGGCTTAGCTCTTCGTGAACTGCTCCGCGAGCGCATCCTCATCCTCGATGGCGCCATGGGCACGATGCTGCAGCAGGTGAACCTGACCGCGGAAGATTTCGGCGGGCCGCACCTTGAGGGCTGCAACGAGAACCTTGTGATCACCCGGCCTGATGTCGTGCTGGGAATCCACCGGAAGTATCTCGAAGCTGGGTCGGACATCATCGAAACGAATTCCTTCGGCAGCACGCCGGTCGTTCTAGCCGAGTATGGGCTCGGCGAGCACGCGCACGAGATCAGCCGTCGCGCCGCGGAACTGGCGCGCCAAGCCGCTGACGAATTCTCCACGGCCGCGAAGCCTCGCTTCGTCGCCGGCTCCATGGGGCCCACGACCAAAGCCATCAGCGTAACGGGAGGCATCACCTTCGAGCAGCTCCGCAACAACTTCTGCGATCAGGCGCGCGGCCTTATCGAAGGCGGCGCCGATCTGCTCCTGCTCGAAACCTGCCAGGACACGCGCAACATCAAAGCGGGCGTGCTTGCGATTGATGAGCTGAGCCGCGAATTGGGCCAGCCGATTCCCGTGATGATTTCCGTCACGATCGAGCCCATGGGAACGATGCTCGCCGGGCAGACCATCGAGGCGCTCTGGGCTTCGCTCGACCACGTCGACGTGCTTTCTCTCGGGCTGAACTGCGCCACCGGCCCCGAGTTCATGACCGACCACGTCCGCACGCTGCAATCGCTGACGAACCGTTTTGTCTCCTGCTATCCCGAACGCCGGCCTGCCCAACGAAGAAGGGCAATATCAGGAGACGCCGACCACCCTTGCCGAGCAGCTGGACCGCTTCGTCGAGCGCGGCTGGCTGAACATCGTCGGTGGCTGCTGCGGAACCACCGAAAAGCATATTCGCGCCATCGCTCAAATGGCGCAGGGGAAAGTCCGCGCCACCCGGCAGGCGCCAGTCATCGCGCCGTCTATTCCGGCATCGAGGTGGTCGAGGCTGAAGAGAGCACGCGCCCGTTGATCGTGGGCGAACGCACCAACGTGATCGGCTCGCGCGAGTTCAAGAAGCTGGTTGCCGCGGAACAGTGGGAAGAAGCCACGGAAATCGCGCGGCGTCAGGTGAAAAGCGGCGCGCACATCGTGGACGTGTGCCTGCAAAGCACCGATCGCGACGAGATCAAGGATATTCCGCCGTTTTACGACCAGCTGATCCGCAAGATCAAAGCGCCGATCATGATCGATACCACCGATGCCGCGGGCGATCGAGCTGGCCCTCACGTATTGCCAGGGAAAGAGCATCATCAATTCGATCAACCTCGAAGACGGCGAGGAGAAATTCGAGCGCGTCTGCCCGCTTGGCTCGTTCCTACGGCGCCGCGCTCATTGTCGGCTGCATCGACGAAGACCCGCAGCAGGCGCAGGCCTTCACGCGCGAACGCAAACTCGAAATCGCAAAGCGTTCCCACGAGCTGCTCACCGGGAAATACGGCATCCACGCTGAGAACATCATTTTCGATCCGCTGGTCTTTCCCTGCGCCACGGGCGATGAGAACTATATCGGCGGCGCGGTGGAAACCATCGAAGGCATCCGGCTGATCAAGCAGAACATCCCTCACGTCCGCACGGTTCTCGGCATCTCCAACGTTTCGTTCGGGCTGCCGCGCCGGCGCCCGGGAGGTGGTCAACTCCGTTTTCCTTTACTACTGCACCAAAGCGGGGCTCGACCTCGCCATCGTCAACGCGGAGACGCATCGAACGCTTTGCGTCGATTCCGGAGAAGGAACGCAAGCTCGCCGAAAGCCTGCTGTTCAACAGCGTCCCGGAACGGTTCCCGACGGTCATCCACAGGCTGCGCTTCTTCGCGGCGCGCCTGCCGATTGGCGCGCGCAAAGCCGCGAGCAGAAAGCCGCTATCAACCAGTTTCATATCGCGGCAATCTCCGAACATTTTCGCGGCGCTGGCGGCCGCAAGAAGGCGAAAACGCAGGACCTGCCCCTCGATCAGCGCCTTCCCAACTACATTCTCGAGGGCTCGAAGGATGGCCTCATCGACGACCTGAATCGCAAGCGCGCAGAAGGCGTTGCGCCGCTCGACATGATCAACGGCCCGCTCATGGCAGGCATGGCCGAGGTCGGCCGGCTGTTCAATAACAACGAACTGATCGTGGCCGAGGTGCTGCAATCCGCCGAAGCGATGAAGGCGGCCGTAAGCCACCTCGAACAATTCATGGAGAAGGCGGACACCGAGAAGCGCGCCAAGGTGATGCTGGCCACCGTGAAAGGGGACGTGCACGATATCGGCAAGAATCTCGTCGAGATCATTCTGAAAAACAACGGCTACGACGTGATCAACCTCGGCATCAAAGTGCCGCCGGAGGACTTGATCCGGGCGCATGAAGAGCACAAGCCCGACGCCATCGGCCTCTCCGGCCTGCTCGTGAAGAGCGCGCAGCAAATGGTCACCACGGCCGGCGATTTGCGCGAAGCGGGCATTCGCGTTCCGCTTCTGGTGGGCGGAGCGGCGCTTTCCGATAAATTCACGCGCCTTAAGATCGCTCCGCAATACCAAACCGCGGTCTGTTATGCGAAAGACGCCATGACGGGGTTGCGGATCATGAACGAATTGAGCGATCCCGAGCGCCGCGAAGCCGTGCTTCAGGACCATACATTTACGACGGCGGCCGTGACGGAAGAAGCCGCGCCGCGCCGCTGGAACCTGCCGGAGAAGAACGCGCCGCGAAAGTTCGCACGGATATCGCCGATCCCTTCGGCCGCCTATCTCGACCGCAAGGTTCGCGCGGTGCCCGATTTGCACGACATCTGGAGCTACATCAATCCCTACATGCTGTTTGGGCGCCATTTGGGCTTCCGCGGCAATTTCGAAAAGGCGCTTGGCGAACGCGACGCCCGCGCCCTCGAATTGTTCAACAGCATGGAAGAGATCAAGCGCGAAGCCAGGAAGTTCATGAAGATCGGCGCGGTCTGGCAATTCTTCGAGGCCGAACGCCGACGGAAATTCCATCGCGCTCTTCGCCCCGGGCAGCGGCTCGCCCGTTGCACACGTTTCACTTTCAGACGCCAGCGGGTGGGCGACAAGCTTTGCCTGAGCGACTACATTCTGCCCGCGCGGGAAGGCCAGCGGGATCATCTGGCGCTGTTCGTCGTCACGGCCGGCGCGGGGATCCGCGAAAAATCCGAAGAAGCCAAAGCCGCGGGAGATATCTTTTCTCCCACGGCCTGCAGGCGCTGGCCCTGGAAACAGCCGAAGGCTGCGCCGAATGGCTGCATCGCCGCATCCGCGAGGACTGGGGTTTTCCCGATCCGCCCGACGATCACCATGGCCGAACGCTTCACCTCACGCTATCGCGGAAAGCGCTACAGCTTTGGCTATCCCGCTTGCCCCAATCTCGAAGATCAGGCAGGCATCTGGATGCTGCTCCGTCCCGAGGATATTGGCGTGCATCTCACCGAAGGCATGATGATGGATCCGGAGGCCAGCGTAAGCGCGCTGGTGTTTCATCATCCCGATTGCAATTACTTCTCGGTCGGCGACCAGCCTTCCGAACAGCAGCCCGAATCCTAAGCGGCGCGGTGTCTCCAATCCCCCAGGTGTGGCACTATGGTTCGCATCTTGCTTGTGGGAATGGTTGAATGCGCTATCTGATTCTGAGCGACATCCACGCAAACCTCACCGCGTTGGACGCCGCGCTGGAAGCCGCGAGAGGCCATTGGCAGAAAGCTGCCTGCCTGGGCGATCTTGTGGGCTACGGGCCCGAGCCCAACGAAGTCATTGACCGCGTCCGCTCGCTTGGTGCGGCCGTGATTCGAGGCAACCACGACAAGGCCGTGAGCGGCCTGGTTGACGCCGAAGACTTCAATCCTCTCGCTCGCGCCGTAACCCTGTGGACGCGGGATCAGCTTTTGCCTGCCAATCTTGAATATCTAGCGGGATTACCGAAAGGCCCGGTCACGCTGGATGGCTTGTCAATCATCCACGGTGCGCTTCAAGATGAGGACGAGTACGTCTTCGGCCCCGCCCAGGCGCTCGAAGGGCTGCTGGACTCTCCTTCTCCCGTAACATTCTTTGGACACACGCACATACAAGGCGGCTTTACGCTTCGCGACGATCAAGTCAGCGTGCAGCATTTGAAGCCGGCGGGTGATAATTTGTTCGCCAGCTTGCCGATTGAAAACGGAACATCCTATCTTCTGAACCCCGGCTCGGTCGGCCAGCCCCGTGACGGCGATCCGCGTGCTGCTTTTGCGATCGCGGATCTGGATAATCAGTCCGTCGAGTTCTGGCGAGTCCCGTATGATATTGAATCGGTGCAGAACCGGATGGCGCAGGCCGGACTTCCCGAACCGCTGATCTTGCGGCTTTCCTTCGGCCGCTAGGGTAAGGAGAACATGCTCCCTGGAGATAGCTACGAAGAGAAGAGCCGCTTCCCGGTAGCCTTCATCGCCGGCGCCGTCATCGTGCTGGTTCTCGCCGCCGGCGCTGCCCTCCTCATACGCCGAACGCAACCCACCGGCATTGCCGCGGCGACCAAGCTTCCCTTCGGCCCTCAGGAGCAGTCCTATGCCCCGCGCATTCAATTCCAGGCCATTCAGATGGCCCACTCCACGAATTTCCTGAATCAGGAATTCACGTTCGTGGCTGGAACAATCGTTAATAGTGGGGATCAGGCAATCGCCGGCCTCCAAGTAACTATCGAATTCCACGACCAGTTCAATCAGACCGTCTTGCGCGACACGGAGATGGTGATTCCGCCCACGGCTCAGCCTATTCCTGCGGGGCAGATGCGGGACTTCCAGGTCATCCTGGAACGTATTCCCTCCGATTGGAATCGGCAGTATCCTTCCATACGCGTCACGGGTCTGATCCTCAAGTAGTTCGCTGGCGGCTCCTGTTTCTAAACGATTGGGCGGTTTGTCTATGAACGATTGGCCCGAGCTCGACCACGCTTTAGGCAGAATTGCCGCGTCCGACTGCGCCGAGGTTCGCGAAGATGGCGAATGGCTCGCGGACTTCAATCCACTCCATTTTGAAATTCGGCGCCAGGCGAGAAACACGCTCGTCCATCTCTGGTCCGGGCAACGCAATCTCACGCGGCGGGTGGTCGGCGTCAAAGAACAATCGGAAGACCACGTCGTGCTCGAAGTCCAGCGATTCGGCCGCGCAAAGCCCGGCCGCCTCGAATTCTTATGCACCGACGCGCGAAGAGCCGCGGGCCGCATCTCCCGGGAGCAATTCCGCGCCAGGATTCGCCGCCTCCTTGCGGAGTCGTTTCCCGACGCCGTGGTCGAATCTCTCACGGTTGCCCCGGACCTCAAGAACTCCTTCTCGGGGCTCTATGTGCGCGGGCAAATGCACGAAGGGTCGTCGGCATGGGCTCTGGTGGCCGTTCCTCCCGCGGACGAAACATCTTCGGCGGAGGCCAGCCTTGCCTTTGGCATCCTTTGGCTCGATTGGCTGCGGAGCCGCGCGAAGCTACGGGCCGTGGAAGGGCTGCGCATTTTTGTTCCGGAGAACTTCAGCCGTCACCTTCGAGAGCGCGTTCTCGCTCTTTCCGCTTCAACCCGCGCGGAAATCTTCGAATATTCCGAGCGAGACGGACAGGTTCGAAAAGTGGATCCAGCGGATGCGGGCAATATCCAAAGCCGCCTTCTGCCTCGCCCCGAAATGGACTCGCTCCTGGCGGCAGCGCGCGAGGCCGCTTCGCGAATTCCTTCGTTGGCTTCCAAGGCCTTTGCGGAAAACACTCCCATCGCGCCAGCGCATCGCGCCCGGATCGAGCGAAGCCTCTTTCTTGTTTCGCGGCCTCGAATTTGCGCGCTGGTCCATCGAGGGTCTTTCCTTTGGACTCGACGAATCCCGTCGGCCGCTCACGAAAGCCGCCGAACCCGCCTTGGAAGGATTGCTTCACCAACTCGAATTGCATCGCAACTCTCTGGCGGAAAAGACAACCCATCCGCTCTACAGGAAAGCGCCGGAGCAATGGATCGAAACCATGATCCGCGAGGATCCCACCAAGCTCGATCCGCAGCTCGATCCTCGTTATCTCTATTCCCAGCTGCCGGCCTTCACGGCCGGGAATCGGGGCATTCTCGATTTGCTCGGCGTCACCCGCCGCGGCCGGCTGGTGATAATCGAGCTAAAGGCGTCGGAGGATATTCAGCTGCCGATTCAGGCCGTGGATTACTGGCTGCGGGTCCGCCGCCATCAGCGCGAGGGTGACTTCGACCGCTACGGCTACTTTCCCGGAATCGACCTGGATTCGAAGCCGCCCTTGGTTTGGCTGGTCGCGCCGGCACTCCAGTTTCATTCCACCACAGAGATTCTGCTCAGGTATCTCTCACCCGAAATCCCCGTCACGAGGATAGGGATCAATGAGAACTGGCGTCGCGGGCTGAAAGTGACGTTCCGTCAATCATAGGCGGTAGAGGCGTGAGTCCGAGAGACGCAGGCAAAAATTTAGGGAAGCGGACTGTCGTAAAACAGCCACGCTTCCCGGGGTGTGTCCTAGAAGTATTAGTTGATTAGACGCAGGATTCCCGGAAAGGTTACCCGGCCTCAATAGAAAAGATACTTCCGCCACTTTTCGTCCCGATGGCCGATGAGCCGCATCAATTGGCGGGAGGTATGCAACGTAAACGGCCGGGGGCGCCGTTGAAGCTTGATCCCAGCCTCTTCCGGGGTGCGGTCGCCCTTGCGGTTGTTGCAGGTATAGCAGCAGGCCACAAGGTTCTCCCAGGACGACCGCCCCCCCCTCGACCGGGGCATCACGTGGTCCAGGGTAAGCTCGGAAGCGGGGAACGCCGCACCGCAGAATTGGCAGGTATTCCGGTCGCGCAATAAGATGTTCTTGCGGGAAAGCGCCCTGCTCTGCTGGGGAATGTGCCGGTAGCTGAGAAGCCGGATAACCGAAGGCACCTGAAGGGCTTTCGATGTCGAATGCACCTCGGTATGGCTGGTCTCTTCCGCCTGCGCCACGCCCTTCAGCATTAGAATCAGCGCCCGCCGCACCGCCGTAACGTTGATCGGTTCGAATGTTGCGTTTAACACCAGGACGGGAGCCTGCATCACCGAGGGACGGCTGGATGGGGATTTGCTCGCAGGCCTGGGCACGCCTGAACTCAAGCCTAGTGCAGGCCGGGGACGTAAACCGGTTTTTAGCCGATTGTCCATGGGGCTGCTTTTATGGGGCAGCGACAACTCTCCTAGCCCTTGTTACGATGCTCTCAAAGGCTTACAGGATTCTTTCCCTTGTGTTAATTTTACCTCTCACCGGCGTTTGCCAGCCGGGGA
>CAVOOP010000018.1:0-21476 GCA_963697575.1 uncultured Acidobacteriota bacterium
CACACGATCGTATGAGATCAATGCCCTTCCTGCTCACCCAAGAATTTCTGGCTATGATGCTTGGAGTGCGACGGGAGGGGGTATCGGTCGTGGCGAATACGCTGAAGAAATCGGCGCTAATTGACTACTCGCGTGGCCGCATCACCATACTCGATCACGCCAGAGTTGTGAAACAGGCTTGCGAATGCTACGAAGTCAGCAAGAGAGAATTCCACTGCTTGTTCGCGGGGTTCGATAAAAAACGAGCCTAGGTGCGCTACTGCACAGACAGGTAACAAGTCCTCTGGTTACTATCCTACATCTTTCCCTGTATATCTTTTGTAAAAACGTCGCCCGGCCCTTAAGAGCTCAGCTCGTTAAGGAGGAAGATGGGAACCGAAGCGTCCACAGAAGCGTTATTTCGAAACCCCATCGAATTCTGATCGCAGATGAGCTCCCAGTTGTAAGACGGGGACTTTGTGGTTTCCTTCACTCACGCCCCGAGCTTGAAATCTGCGGGGAAGCGTCAAATGGGCCGGAGCCATTGGAGCTACTCAGAGAGAAGAAGCCTGACCTCATCATTATGGGTTTGACGATGCATCAAACCGATGAACCCGGGAGGAATCCGTTCTGTCGGCAATGCGTGCCCAGGAATAAGAATTCTCGTCTTTACTACAAATACTACTGAGGGCTTCATGCGCAGGGCGCTCGACGCTGGCGCTGATGGTTACGTTCTCAAGTCAGATTCCGAATCGGAACTGCTGTCAGCGATCGAGCACCTTATGCACGAGCGCGTGTTCTACACATCTGAGGTCCTCAGATCCGTGACAAGGAGCTTTGTTGCTTCCAAGAGCCCTGGAATGCCACACCACGGATTAACAGAACGCGAGATCGAAGTCGTCGCTCTTCTCACAAACGGAGATAGCAATAAGGAGGCCGCTGCCAAGATGAACCTTTCCACGAGGACTGTCGAAGCACATCGAAAGCACGTCATGAACAAATTGAAGTTCTCAAACTTCAGTGAACTCGTAAGATTCGCAGTTCGTCTACGGCATGGTCCAGCCTTAACGACACTCCACGGGAAAAGACAGCAGAGCGTCCGTCGTCAAGCTGCGAGCCTTGCCGCCTGAGCAGACTTATATCAGATGGTTTTGCATCGACCTATTCGAGACTACCTGACTAACGGGGAGTTACCGGCTGACTAAACTCCAAATTGCCGCAGGTGATGGTCCAGATGCTTGCACGTGAGCGCTGCCCACTCCTCCGGCGTTAGCCGTCCGAAAACTGCGCGGATGCGTGGTGCACCCCTTTGGACCGGCCGCAGCGAAGCGGTCAATCAATCCGCACAACCGCTCCCGTTCTCTGTCCAGGTCCCTTTTATACGCATTATAATATCCTTTCGTCGTGGCGATTCCGGCGCATCGGCGCGTCGTTCCCAAGCGCCAGCGGCCTCTAGCTCCGGCGGCGAGTTGCAACCGTATCAAAGTCATGTGGTTTGATACAAAGATTTCGGATTTCCAGATTTAACCTTACGGAATTACTCCCGGCGACCTCGGAACAAGTACTCCGTTCCTGGAAATAGCCGACCGTTCAGCCTGGGAATGATCTCTGCGCGCTCTCCTTCATGCTTTCGTTTCGTGGCGGAGGCGCGTTCAACACCGTCCAATACTCGGTAAGCTGCGAAGCAACCTTTACGAATTCATCATAATCCACGGGTTTCAGCACGTAGCTGTTGGCGAAGTTGAGATATGCGCTCAGCCTGTCTTTGTCGTCGTTTGAGGAAGTAAGAATGACGACGGGGAGATGCTTGGTGCGTTCATCGGCCCGAACCGCCTTAAGCACTTCCAATCCACTGACCTTAGGAAGTTTGAGATCAAGGAGCATTACTGCCGGCAGGTCGGAGACATTTCTCTCGGCGTACTTGCCCCGTGCGAAGAGGTAATCCAGGGCATCCACGCCATCCCGAGCGCGGACCAAGGGACCACCGATCTTTGCTCGTCCGAACGCCCTCTCAGCCAGTTCGGCATCGTCATCGTTGTCCTCGACAAGAAAGATCGTTTTTAGTTGGAACATTATCGGACATCTCCTAACGTGAAGTGGAATGTGGCTCCTGCATCAACCGCGGCATCGGCCCAGATGCGGCCCCCGTGGCACGTGATGACTCGGTGTGCGGTAGCCAGGCCGATACCTGTGCCTTCAAACTCTGAGTCCAGGTGAAGACGCTGGAACGGTGCAAAGAGTTTGTCCGCGTACGCCAGGTCGAAGCCCGCCCCATTGTCCTGCACGTAAAAGGCAGTTCCATGTCCATTGTTTTCCTGACCGAACTTGATGTGAGCGTCCAGCCGCTTTGCTGTGTACTTCCAGGCGTTCCCGAGCAGGTGCATGAGGGCGACCGTCACAAAGGGGCTGTCGCAGGTGGCGAAGAGCCCATCTTCGATCTCAATGACAACCTTACGCAGGGGATCTTTCCTCTGTAACTCAGTGACGATGTTACGCGCCAACTCCGTGAGACTTATCGACTCCTTTCGAAGTACGCCGCGGCCTATGCGCGATAAGTCCAGAAGATCATTGATGACGGCGGACATCTTTTGCGCCCCTGTCCTAATCCGTCGCAGATAATGATCCGCTTGCTGATCCAGTTTCCCCGCATACTCGTCGAGAACCGCCTTGCTGAACCCGTCGATGGCGCGCAGTGGCGCTCTTAGATCATGGGAAACACTGTAACTGAAGGATTCCAGTTCTTTGTTCGACTTCTCAATCTCGTTCGCCCATTCGCGGCGAACACGCGCGAGTTCCAAATGCGTACGTATGCGGGCCAATAGTTCCTGGGCGGAGAACGGCTTCGCGAGATAGTCGTCCGCGCCCGCATTCAAACCTTCGACAGTGGACTCCTCGCCCGCTCGCGCGGACAAAAGGACTACTGGCGTGGTCCTCGTTTGTGGATTGGATCTCAGTTCGCGCAGCAGCCCGAATCCATCCAAGCGAGGCATCATTATGTCGGTCAGCACGAAATCTGGTGGATTTTCCTGAGCGGCCGCGAGAGCTGCCAGGCCGTCGGGGACCGCCACTACTTCATAGCGCTCAGCCAGCAGGCGGCGGACGTAGTCCCGCATGTCGGCATTGTCATCGGCCAGGAGGATTCGGGGGCGCACGCCCACAGCAGCAGCCCTCGGTGGATTGGAAGGCACATCGCGGCGCCAATTGGGAGATGACGAATCGTTGGGCGCTGTAGCATTGGGCAACCAGTGCAGCGCCTCGTCAACGTAAGCAGACGCTTGCGTTGCCGTCGAGGCGAGCGCACGCGATTTCCCCAGGCGGTCGGGCGGGAGGTGGGTAGTCCCGGTCTTGATTGTGAGTATAAAGGTGCTGCCCTTTCCTTCCAGGCTTTCGATAGAGACCGTCCCGCCATGCAAATTGACTAACTCGCGCACCAGAGCAAGGCCAATGCCAGTGCCCTCATGCGTGCGCGATTTCGTCTCCTTGACTCGGTGAAATCGCTCGAACAGTCGCGGCAATTCCGCCTCAGGGATACCGACACCAGTGTCGGCCACGGCAAGCTCGACATGATCGCCGCACCAGCGAAGCGTGACTGAGATACTGCCCTCGAAAGTGTGCTTGAAGGCATTTGAGAGCAGGTTGAGCACGATCTTTTCCCACATCTCCCGGTCCACGTACACCGGTTCGGGAAAAGCGGGACAATCGATCACTAACCTCAACCCCCCTTTCTCGATCGCGGAGCGAAAAACGCTGGCCAGTTCCTCGGTGTAGCCCGGGAGGTCCGTGGGCTCGTAACTGGCCTGCGTGCGGCCAGCCTCGATGCGGGAGAAGTCCAACAAAGTGTTGACCAGCTTCAACAGCCGCAGGCTGTTGCGATGCGCAGCCTCCAGCCTTTCGCGGCGGGCCGGTGGTAACGGGGTGTCGCGCTCCGCTAATTCGTCTTCGAGCGGCCCTAGCATCAAAGTAAGCGGCGTGCGAAATTCGTGACTGACATTGGAGAAAAACGCCGTCTTCGCTCGATCGATCTCGGCCAAGGCCTCGGCGCGCTTTCGCTCCTCTTGGTGGGCTCGTGCGTTGGACAATTCGCCGGTGACCGCCCCGGCCAGCAAATCGTAAAAGGCCCGGTAGGTCTCATTCAAAGCCAATCTGGAGCTCACACCGGCGACGAGAAAGCCAGCGGGGCGTTCGCAGCCGGGTGGCGTGATTGGCAGCACCAAGGCTTCTTTTGGGGATTCGGGATATTCCCCACAAGGGAAATGACCAAAACGTGTCTCCAGGTCTTCCACGTGTTGCGCGAGGCCTGAGCTTGCTACATCACCCAAGGGCCACGTGGAATGCTGGAGCATGCATAAATCCACGAGTAGTGGACTTGCCCTGCTACCTCGCGGCAAACCGGTGCTGGAAATCAATCGAGCTTCTTTACCCTGGTCATCGACAAGATAGAAGAGAACGAACGGAAGGTCCAACTGGTATTCCGAAAGGGTCTGCGCGGCCAGCTTGCAAGCTTCTTCCGTCGTTCGTGCTTTATCGGAACGCGAGGATAAGTCGCGCAGGGCGCGTGAGCGCCTCTCGCTCAGCATTCGTTCCGTCGTTTCGGTCACCGGATGGAACAGGCCAGCGATACCCGTTTCGTCGCGGATAGGGCTAAAGGAAAAAGTAAAGAATGTCTCCTCAAGGTACCCGTTGCGATCAAGGAAGATCCGCTGATTTTCGAGGAACGAAGCTTCCCCAGCGAGAGCCCGGGTAAACGCTTCCCCAATTACCGGCCAGGCCGAAGCCCAGCATTCGCTGAAATCCTGCCCCATAGAGTGAGGATGCTTCTCACCGCAGATTGGCCAATATCCGTCGTTGTAAATCTGCACGTGCTTGGGACCCCACGCCAGTGAGATGGGAAAGTTCGAGTCGAGGCATAGGCAGACTGTAGTGCGCAAGCTTTCGGGCCAGGATTCAATAGGACCGAGCGGGGTTTTAGTCCAGTCCATGGACCGAACCAGCTGACCCATCCTCCCGCCGCCAGACAGCCATTCGACCGCCGGCAGAGTTTTAGCTTCGCCCATCATGCACGTGTTCCACCGTTCTGTTCGTAGCGGTCTTCTGTATCGTCTCGATTGACGCTTTCTCTCCCACGGTAAAATAGAAAGTGGCTCCGCGATCGACTTCAGCCTCGGCCCAGATATTTCCGCCGTGTTTTTTAATGATGCGATGCACGGTGGCCAGACCCACGCCGGTGCCTTCAAACTCGGAATCCTTGTGCATGCGCTGGAAAACGCCGAACAGTTTGTCGGCATACTCCATGCTGAAACCCGCGCCGTTATCGCGCACAAAGATGACCGCAGGCTTGCCCGGCTGCTGAATGCTGTCAATCTCGATGACGGCTTTGCTGCGGCGGCCGGTGTACTTGAGGGCGTTGGCCAGCAAGTTTTGAAAGACCTGCTGGATTAAAATCGGGTCGCACTCCAGCGCGGGAAGCGGGGCGATGCGCCACTCCACATCGCGGCCCGCGTCTTCTGTGCGCAAAACGGAGACCACGCCGTCGACGATGGCATTTAACTCCGTGAGGCCGATATTCAGCGCCTGGCGCCCGAAACGCGCCAGGCTGAGCAACCCATCCACCAGCAGCGTCATGCGATGCGCGCCATTTTCGATCCGCTCCAGCAGGCGCCGCGCCTCCGCGTCCATCGCTGCCCCAAAATCCTCGCGCAAGATGCCGGAGAAACTGCTGATGTGGCGCAAGGGCGCGCGCAAATCGTGGGAAACCGAGTAGGTGAAAGCCTCGAGTTCGTTGTTGGCCGCTTCCAGCTGCGCGGTGCGTTGCAGCACTTTCATTTCGAGTTCTTCGTTGAGCTTGCGAATTTCCCATTCGTCCTTTTTCCTTTGGGTGATGTCGCGGAAGGCGATCACACCGCCGCACAAGTTGCCCTGCCCGTCTTTCATGGGGCGCCCGAAAAACTCCAAGATCGCGGAATCCTCCGAACCCGCACGGCGAATGATCAGCTCTTTTTGCAGCGACTCACCTCGTATGGCCCGCACCAGTGGAAGTTGATCCATCGGACACGGCGTGATTCCGTCCGGCTGGTAGCAAGCGTAGTGGGAGGACCACTGTTCCGGTGGCAAGCTGGTCGAGCCACGGCTCAGCAGCTTGCTGGCCGAGCTGTTCCAGAGCAGAAACCGGCCTTCGGGGTCGGCGGCTACCAATCCTTCGCTCATGCTCTCCAGGACAAGATTGAGCATACGGGTCTTGGTTTCCAGGGCGCCCTGCGAACGCAGGAGCTCTTCGGTCTGGCGGGACAAGTCCTGCGCCTGCCGAGCAAGCCGTTCCTCCGCCTCCTTGCGCTCGCTGATATCGGTGTTCGTGCCAAACCAGCGAACTACCCGGCCCTCGGAGTTCTTCAGCGGCATGACGCGAGTGAGGAAGGTGTGAAATATTCCGTCAGCCCCACGCAGGGGAAATTCCATGTCAAAGGGTGCGCCGCTGGCAATCGATGCTTGCCATCGCTCGATCACACTGGGCAGTGTTTCGGGATCGTGGACCATCTCCCAGCCCCACCCGTGCATCTGTTCGGGCGTTACGCCCGTATACTCGTACCATCGCGGTTGTACCAAATGACGGACCCGTCAGCCTCGGCCATCGAAGCCAGCTGAGGGATGCCGTTGGCCAGGGCTTGGAATTGCTCCTCGCTCTCGCGCAGCGCGTCTTCCGCCCGCTTGCGGTCGGTAATGTCCTGCGAGGTGCCGGTCATTAGGGTGGGGTTGTTCTCGGATTCCCGCTGCAACTCGCCGCGGCCCATGAACACGCGGATCGACCCATCAGGCATCGTCACGCGAAACTCGAGATCGCCGGCATTCTCCCCCGTCGCGCAAGCCGCGATCCATTTCTGCATGGCGGGCCGGTCTTCCGGGACGAGCAGGCTCAAGAAGGATTCAACGGTAGGGGTGAACGTCTCCGGCGAGACTCCGTAAATGCGGTAACACTCCTCCGACCACTTGATCACTCCGGAGGGATCGGCCGGATCGTACATCCAGCTGCCGATATGGGCAATGCGCTGGGATTCGGATAGAAGATGTTCCTTCTCCTGCAACGCATCCTCCGCCCGCTTGCGCTCGGTGGTGTCGCGAGCCAACCCGAGGTGGAGCTTCTGTCCGCCAATGTGGCAGGCGCTCAGCCGTACCTCTACGGGAAACGCCGTTCCATCCTTACGCCTCTGGTGTCCCTGCAGGGTGTAGGCCTTCCCAGGCTCAGCCTGTTCCCACGCCCGTTGCGCCTTGCGTATGTCAACCTCTTGCTCGACATCGAAAACACGCATGCGGAGCAATTCTTCCCTTGTGTAGCCGAGACTTTCGCAAGCCTGCCGGTTAACCTCGAGGAAACGCCCGTCGCTATCGTGCAAAAAGAAAGCGTCGGACGCCTGCTCAATTAGCGTGCGGAATCGATTCTCGCTTTCATGGAGCGCCGCCTCGGCTTTCTTCCGGTCGGAGATGTCCACGCAGAATTCCACACAACTCTGGCCACCGAGTGAGCTTCCGGCGAAGACGAACCACTGTCGCGTGCCGTCCTTGTGCAAATATTCCTTTTCGTAAGGACCGACGCGTCCGGTCGCCGCATATTTCCTCAACTCGGCCCGTCTCGCCTCCTGATATTCCGGGGGCGTTAACTTCTGCCAGGTGAGTTCGCCCGCCTCCACATCGCCGCGACTGTAGCCCATCAGATTGAGGAACGTGTTGTTTGCGTCCGTCAAGGCGCCCGTAGTCAGATCCCAGAACAGCACGACAACCGTCTCGACCTCCAATACTTTCTTCAACCGTGCATGGCTCTCGCTCAGCGCTCCTTCCGCGCGCTTGCGCTCGGTGATGTCACGCGCGATTTTCGAAGCGCCCACGATCGCTCCGCTGCAGTCCCGAATCGGTGAGATGGTCACGGAAACGTCAATCCGCGTGCCATCCTTTCGGACACGCACAGTTTCAAAGTGCTCCACGCACTCTCCCTGTCGGATGCGCGACAGAATGTCGGACTCTTCCTCCATGCGGTCCGGCGGGAAAAGTATCAGCATTGATTTGGCCAAAACCTCGGGTGCCGTGTAGCCGAAGATCTTCTCGGCGCCGCGATTCCAGGCGTTGATGTTCCCGTTCAGGTCCTTGCTGATGATCGCGTCGTCGGAGGAATCGACCACGGCGGCCAACCGCTCGCGAATTTCGTCCGCCCGCATGCGTTCCGTGACATCCCGCAGGATCACGGTGAATAGCTTTTTTCCGCCGGTCACCACTTGTGAGATGGACGCCTCAATCCGAAATTCCTGGCCATCCGCTCGCTGCGCCCACAGCATCTCCTTTGGCCCCATGGCCCGATTGGTAACACCGGTTTCGCTGTACCTCTGGATGTGGTCGGTGTGCGCCGCATGAAATCGTTCCGGAATGAAACGCGTGATGGGCTGTCCCTTCGCTTCGACCTCTGGGCACCCGAACGTTTTCTCCGCGGCGCGATTGAACAGAACAATGCGCTGCTCCTCATCCACGGTAATAATTGCATCCATGGCCGACGCGATGATTCCGGCCAGGCGGCCCTCGCTATCGCCCAAGGCCGCGGTGCGCTGCTCCACGCGCCGTTCCAGATCGATATTGAGGGCGTTGACCTGGGCCCGCGCCCGGGCGCTTACGCCGATCTCCCTGCTGACGGTGATCCCGGCTGTGGAAAGAAAGAAGATCCCCAGAACCAGGCCCAGCCAAATGACGGCATTCGTGAAGCGCTCCGCGGCGCGGGTACGCTGGGTACGCAGATACAGCAAGAGCTCTTCCCCGGCCTCCATTCGGTCCACGGTAAGGCGTGCCGCATCCATGAGTTGCTTTCCATGTTCGAGTTGAACCAGGGTAGGGAGCGACCCTGATTTCTTTCGAGTGGCCACGATTTCATTCGCCGCTTCGATCCTGGCTTGGGCCTGCTCGCTGAGTACGGCGGACAGCCTCTCTTGATCGGGATTATCGCTGATTAGGACTCTCAGTGCTTGCTGGTCGCGGCTGACCGCCTTTTCCCCGTCTCATAAGGCTCCAGGAATGACTCGTCCCCGGTCAGGGCAAAACCGCGCCCTCCGGTTTCCACATCGTCCAGGTGCCGGAGGGTGAGTTCCAGTGTGCCGGATGCTTCATGCGTGCGGTCGACCCAAGCTGCGTCTTCCGCCGCTTTTCGCGCGTTGTACAGGGAAAGGAAGCCGAGAAGCATCGTCAGAAGGATGGCCCCGGCGAACCCAAGACTTGCCCTCCGGCGAAGAGGCGCCTCGGCCTGCGGCTCCTCGGTCCGAGATGCGAAGGCGCTGGCACGTTTGACAAGGCGAGGGTCGGAAAGGTCGCTCATTTGGCCCGGATTTAGCGAGCGGGCAAGATAGAGTTATCGGCGACTTCAGGCCGAGGCATTACCGGGCAGCGGACGATAGCCTCATTTTGATATTCGGCATAAGCTAGGACGGTCTGGAAGCCTGCCCTACATGTCGACTATTTCCCGGATTTTCGCCATCATCTGTTTCCGGGTGTACGGCTTCTGAAGAAATGCCAGGCCCGCCTCCAGCGGTCCGTGCGTCCCATCCTGAACCGCCCCGTCCGCGTAGCCGGAGATGTAGAGCACTTTCATGTTTGGCCTCATCTTCTTTAGCCTAGCGGCCAGCTCCCGGCCGTTCATTTTCGGCATAATCACATCCGTCAATAGAGCGTCAATAGTGCCAGGTCCGTGACTTCGCCAGTTGTAGGGCCTCTTCCGGCGATTCGGCGGATAGGACCGCGTACCCGCCGCCTCGAAGAAACTCGCACGTGACCTCGCGCAACGAGGCATCGTCGTCGACAACTAGGATGGTCTCCGAACCTCGGGGCAACTCCGCGCGCGCCTCGAACTGCAGCGGGGCTTCCGCGGCGGCTGCCACCACCGGCAAGTAGATTTTGAAGGCGGTGCCGTGGCCCGGCTCGCTGTAAACCCAAATGAAGCCGCCACTTTGTTTGACGATGCCGTAGACCGTTGCCAGGCCAAGTCCCGTGCCCTTTCCCGGCCCCTTGGTCGTGAAGAAGGGTTCGAAGATGCGAGACTGCGTCTGTTCGTCCATCCCGCATCCCGTATCGCTGACGACAATTTGCACATAGCGGCCCGGCTTGACGGCAATGCGACGGTCCGTATACGCCTCGTCGAGATCGAGGTTTGCGGTGGCGATATTCAGCTTGCCGCCCGTGGGCATGGCGTCCCTGGCGTTCACCGCAAGGTTCAGGATTACTTGCTCGAGTTGGCTGGGATCGGCCTCAACCGCCCGTAAGTTTGGTTTCCGTTTGGAATACCAGTTCAATATCCTCGCCTATCACGCGCCTCAGCAGACTTTCGAGATCGCTGAGAGCCTTGTTGAGGTCGAGAACCTTCGTCTCGAATACCTGGCGCCTTCCGAAAGCAAGTAACTGGCGGGAAAGGCCTGCGCCCCGATTTCCGGCCTCCCGTATCATCTCCAAGCCGCGCACGGTTTCCGGGGCTTGAGAACTTCCAGCAGAATCTCGGTTTGGCCGAGAATGACGCCCAGCAGATTATTGAAATCGTGGGCCACGCCGCCGGCTAATCTTCCGATAGACTCGAATTTGTGGAGGTCGTGCAAGTGGTCTTCCAGCTTTTTCCGCTGCCGACGTTCCTCCGCCTTTTGCAGTTCTCGCTGCACCGCGGGGACGAGCCGTTTCAAATTGTTCTTGACCAGGTAGTCTTGCGCGCCATCCTTCAAGCGCCGCTACTCGCAATGTCCTCTCCCATGGTTCCCGAAATGAAGATAAAAGGAGTGTCGGACCCGGACGAGCGAACGAGTTTCAAGGCCTCTGTCCCAGAGAATCCAGGCATGGCAAAATCGGAGATTACGAGGTCCCAAGGTCGTGCCGCGAGACTGGCCTGCAATGCGTCGTGACTATCCACGCGCTTGAAGTCAATATCGTAGCCTGCTTGTTGCAATTCGCGGAGGACGATGACAGCGTCATCTTCCGAGTCCTCAATGATCAACACACGAAGAGGAACACGGTTGTCCGCTGCCCTTGACGTCGGACCTCCTGCAACTGTTGGTTCTCTCTCTCCACCAGCATGTGTGCGCCGCCTGTGGCGTAGTCTGTGGGGTTCATGGTTTTGCGTTTTGTTCGAAAGTCCCCGACTGCGAGTCGCCCAAGCCAAGCTAGAATCTAGTCCGGCCAGTGGTCCGCGATATAAATCAAATCCTTAACCGAACCGGGCTCAAAAGCGTTTCACATCAAGCCGAGAGGGATAAAGTGGCGTCTGTGCGGCGGTCCGCTCCTAAAAAGTGCCTAAACGATCAAACTCCGCGTCATCGGAGCGGCCTGGCAGCCTTTGCTCTGCGCCTGGTTTAAGTCCCTCCGGTAGTTAGATTGAAGGGACGTGACTTTCAGGAGAAATGTCCACACCTGCGCTTATCTCGTTTGCTTTCACGTAGGGCAAAACGGCGCCTGAATACCATCAATGTCAATACGGCCCCAAACCCACGCGCAAGTTTTGTCCGATTTTCAGTTTCGCAACCGGTTCATTTTGGGTCTCCCAATACGGTCGATTCGTGAAGGGGTTCGCAAAATGCAGAACCTATAACAAGTAGGAATATCGGCGCGGTACGTCGATGCTTGAAGGTAGAGCGGGAGAGTACGGCGACGCTTGCAAGGGCCTGATAAACGCGGTTACCTAACATGTGCGTCACCCGTTGGGATTCTCGTGCGGCTGCTTCTGCCATTTCCCGCCATTCCGGAAGCCTGCAGTGTGTGCCACAGCGGAACGCGAGATTCCGGCTCGCGAATCTTCAACGCGGCGGGCGACATCTACGAACAAATGAAGCTGACGTGGAAGGGAAACCGCGAATACCTTCTTGCCCAGGTGATTCGGCTGGTGGAGCGCTACATCGAAAGCGACAAACTGCGAATCGACCCGAATTTTTCGATGCAGACGAACTGCGGCGCAGAATTCTGATTGCGCTGCACATGCCCACTGGCCTGTGGAGATGTGAGGCGTTCGCGTCGCGGATTCTCTTCCTTGTCGGTCGCCCGATGCTAAATCGCATTCTCTCTGAGATGGATTTGTGTTTTTCCTGTAGATTGAAGGTGTGAGTGCCAGTAACGACAGGCTGAAGCCGTTGCTAAACCGCGGCGAAGGGGCGGTCCTTGATGTGGCACGGGCCGTCTGTCAGGCGACCGGAACAACGCCCTTTGCGAAGGTTCGCATCGCCGATGCGGTGCGTATCGAGAACTCTGGCATTTCAAACGAGCTATATCGGTACGCGCTGTCGGCTCATTTTGACGTTGTCATTTCAAAGGATAACAAGGCATTTCTTGCGATTGAGTTTGATGGAGATGGACATGATCCAAAAAACGACAGCAAAAAAGCGGCGCTGTGCAAACAGTTTGGAATTCCGATGGTTCGGGTCACACAAAACCATCTCGACGCCAAGCTGTTTGAAGACACGGCCGTAGCTTTTTTCTTTTGGCACCTGTTTTGCGTGGACGCGTTTCTTGATGAATGCGGCTCAGACCCATATGAGCCATACGACCCCGCATGGTTTGTCAGCGTAGCCGGGAAGACTCGAAACTGGCCGTTTGCATATGCGGAGCGCTGGAGAGGGAGGTTGAAACGCCCCTTTATGGAGTCTTTGGGAAAGTTTGACTCAACTGTGCGCGATTTCTATGGGCACGGACTCTTGCAATTTGGAACGATGACGTTTACGTATAACAAGGGGTTGGAATATCGCAGCATCTACGCACAGCTTGTGGGAGAGGATCGCTCTGTGTTCGGCGAAGCACAGCTTGCGCTAGAAGTGCACGGTCTTGACGGAAGGCGCTTGGAATTGTTTGGCGAGATCGCGAGTTTCGTGGAAGGTCTCGCTGCCGAACAAATGTACCGGCAGGGTATGGCGTTTCTGGAAGACGAGGCAAAGACAGTGTCGCCGGAGGAACTAAGAGGAAGGGTCAGGGAGTGGGAAGCCGAAGGCTTCACTCTAAGAAGGGCGTTGAATGTCAAAATCTGAATCCACAATCCAACCCACAATTCGGGTGGTCTTCATCTACAATCCTCACCGATACCCCGTAGGCGCGAAATCGGATACAATCTGCCCCCGTTGAAAAACGGTATTCCATGATCACCGAAAACGCTTGAGCCGAGACTGACTCTGCTGAGTGAGGAGTATGTCCTCATGCAGGCATGGAAGAAGGCCGCGTCTCACATCCGGTATCACAACTGGTATTCGGACACTCTTGCACTGGACCGCGCTGCGGTAAACCTCCCTCGCTTTCTCGGCGAAATCGCCGAGAAGCTAAGCGCGCCAAACCGATGGAACAATGATTTGCTGAGGATCGTGCCGGCCCCCAAGAGCCAGGCGTGGCGTGTGAATCCAGAAACTAAGCTATGGGGGCCGGTGAAAGATGGCAAGAAAGGAACAAGCCTCCGCCCCCTAGCCCATGTGAGTTTGAAGGACCAAGTTGCCGCCACAGCGGTGATGCTGTGCCTCGCCGACCGGGTTGAAACCATTCAGGGGGACCCGCGCAACCCGATCAAGGATTGGGATTCCCGTAAACGTGTCACCTCGTATGGAAACCGATTGTTCTGCGACGCGGTCGGTAGAGAGCTTCATCACAGGTGGGGTTCGGCAAAGCTCTATCGAGCATATTATGAGGATTACCGGACATTTCTCTCGCGCCCCGAAACGGTCGCGGAGGTTCTAACTCCGGGCACTGGCTCGCGAATTTGCATTGTTCACTCGGATTTGCGTCAGTTTTACGACCGCGTGAATCCTGCTGTGCTTGCCCAGAAGTTGACTTCCCTTAGAAGAGCGGGTGATGATCCGGATTTTTTCGCACTGGCGGTCCGTCTGTTGAACTGGGCTTGGAACAAGAAGGACTCCACGGAAGTAGAAAGCTACGAGAAGGAAGCGGAGCTTTCGGATTTCACGGAGGTCGCTCTACCACAAGGATTGGTCGCTTCGGGCTTCTTCGCAAATGTTGCATTGCTTGATTTCGACCAAGGTCTGCGAGAGGCATTGCCCCAGGAGATTGCACCTGGAGTCTCTGTAGAGGACGTTTGCCGATATGTTGATGATCTCCGCGTTGTCGTAACAGCAGATCGCGATAAGAGCCTCAACGACATCGAACATCTCATTGCGGACTGGCTTCAGCGACTTCTCAATCTTCACTCGCAGGGACTAGAAGTGTCGGAGGAAAAGACCAAGGCGGCTGCGTTTAGGGGTAACGAGCGGCCTTTAGTTCAGCAAAGCAGAAAGATGGCGCGCATTCAAGGCGCAATATCCGGTGGTTTCGATGCCATCGCTGGTGAAGAGATCCTAGACTCTGTCCAGGGGCTAATTCGGTCGCAACTGCGATATTCGGAGCAAAGGACCGATGACCAAGGATGGCTGTTTGCGCCGATTCCAGACGTTCGCGATGCAACAGTCGCCCGTTTCGCAGCAGCACGGTTCAGAACTACCTACAGGTCCCTTAGACCACTCCTGGAGGATCGTGGAGAGAGCCAAGAAAAGAGCGACGCTAACGCGAGAGAGAACACCACTGCTCGACGCATCACAGCGAGCATATGAAGAAGAGACAGAAATACAACGGTATCAACGCACAAAATTCCTCAATGCGTTTCTTGGAACGACTCTAAGTACAGTTGGAACTGGTCTTCAGTTGAGTGACAGTCTTCACGTGCAGCACGTCGGAGACAAGCTGGGAGTTGTTGGAGGAGGCCTCACCGCCCTGTTCAATATTTGCACGGCTGATTGGAACGTCAAGGATTCTCCACCTTCGGACAATCTGATGCTCTTTACGTCCTTCGCCAGCAACAACAAAGGAAATCTAATTCCTCCTTCTGTGTGGGATTCCCTGGACGACAGCACAAAAGACCAAATGAAGAGTATTTTTGACATGAACAAGGGGAACTTTGATTTTCCTCTCGCCCACCTTAGCTGCCACTGGGGCGCACCCCCGCCGGATCCACCGAAGCTCGCCGCCGGAATTCGAGCGCTAAAGCAGTTGGACACTGATTTGGCGAATGTGAATACGCACGCCGTTGAACTCTTGCAGAAAGTCTCGACACAGTGAGCTTGAGATGAGGGTAGCCGCCCCCCGGGAAGAGCTATGTGACGCCGGTGTATCAAAGGGGTTGTCTGTTCAGTGGCTGAAAAGTATTGAAAACGCGAGTCCCGTGCTAACAGAAATCAATCGTATCAAATCATTTCCTTTGATACGGGTCTTTCAAGACGCCTCCGCAGCAAAGTGTCGGCGGATATGCCAAGCCTCAATCCGGAACTCGACCGCAGAGGGAGTCTGAGCCGTGAAGACCTCGGCACTATCTGCGGCTCAGGGGGCGCACCCGTTTCTAAAGACGCGGTCGCTAGTCGTCCGTGAGTTAAAGCAACTCACATTTTCTTCCGAAGGTATTCAACGATGACGTAGCCAATCAAGCCGGACACGACGCCTATCGCCACATTCGCGGTCGTAAGAACATCTCGAAGGGCGGAAAAGAACGTTTTCGCATCACGGTTTGAGCGGGTGAATTCTCCCATCAAGAGATTGGAATAGAACAGAAATATGATGAAACCGACCTCGATAATCGCTCTCCAAATCGGAGCTAAACTTCGACGCTTTTTAGGGCTGGACATGGCGGAGCCGAACTTATCGCGTCTTGGGCCACAAGTTGCCGAAGTCGGGCTACCGCAACAGGCCGACTACGCCGTTGCTCGGGCATTAGCCAATCTTTTGCGCTAAGATTCAAAAGTCCCTGGAGGGAGCCATGTCCGACGTCGTTTATGTTTCCAAGGCGCGCATCGAGCGAAAGATCGGTCCGCTACGTATTGCTTATCTGCCGGGTGAATCACAGCCGGTAGTATTCAGTGTCCATGGCGCCATTGCGCAGCACTACAAGGTAGACCCCGCCAAGCTCACCGAATCCCACGCCTCCACGATCGATTACGTGATTGCGGCCACGGCTGGTTGAATGCTGGGCACATTTGGGGGCGCGCTGGAAGCGCGTCACATCGATGCGAGTAACGGCAAGCTCGTAGCAGAGGTAACCGGCGACGTGGAAGCAGAGGAAGGCGTTCTCGTGATCCGTTGCATCCACGTCACTATGCAACTGGTGGCTCCTGAAGAGTCCCGCGACACCGTGGAGCGCGTGCACGGAATCTATGCAATGCGCTGCCCCCTATATCGCACGCTGCACAACGCAATTCAGCTCTTGTCCGCTTACACACTGGTCTCTTTGCCTGCTTCACATGGGATTGCGCGCATTTAGTTAGCCCGAATTACATCGATTGAGCAGGTTGAGGAGTGTGCGGGGATGAGTGAAGTTGAGGGCTTGCCGGTCGTATCGTGGCGGGAACGAGTACTGAACTGGTGGGCTTCGTGCTTCGCTCAACGCCAAGACCGGATTTTGCTCTTCTTGAGCGTCTTGATCGGCGCCCTAACAGGCTATCGGCAGCACATACGGCTGGTTGTCGAGCGAGCAGCCAAGTCTTCCGAGAGAAGCGCCCGCCAGAAATGCTCCGCATTCTTCCTTGGTCATTTCATTGACAGTTTCATAGCCTCACTCGACAGAAACAAGCAATCTGCCGTTCTTCATTTTGGTGGAGAAGCGCGGCATGGGAACTAGGCAGAAACCATTTTATTGGAGCCGTTGTTATTTTTGACTTCGGTTTCTCTTTCCTTACTCGATCGTTCCTGACCCAGTCCCATCGTCAACGCTGTCAGCCCGGCAAGACCGCCCAGTTGCATCGTTTCGACGGCGGAGCTTGGGACAATGACGATTGTAGAGTTTGCCTTCAAACCTTCATACAGCATGTTCATGGCTCTCAAATGTAGCGCGACAGGATCGTTGGCATAGGTTTTGGCCGCTTCGCCAAATTTCTCCGCCACCTGACGCTCTGAGTCCCCCAGGATTACGCGGGCCTGACGTTCCCGCTCGGCCTGGGCTTGCATCGACATCGCATCCTCCAAAGCTGGGGGAATCAGCACGTCCTTGACCTCTACCGAAATGACGTTGATGCCCCACGGTTCGGTGCGCTCATCAATAATCTTCTGGAGCACGCTACTAATCTTGTCCCTGCCTTCGAGCATGTCCGAAAGCATGGTCTTGCCGATGACATCACGCAGAGCGGTCTGGGAGGCCCAGCTTATCGCGCTCTGGTAGTCGGCTACATCCAAGGCCGCCTTCTGGGGGTCCACAATCTTCCAGAACAGCACGGCATCCACATCCACAGGCACCGTATCCTTCGTTAGCGTTTTTTCCGCCTTGAACGAACTGGTGAGGACGCGGGTGTCGATCCAGTAGGGAATGGTGTCGATAAGCGGGATAATAAAAAACAGTCCCGGTCCCTGAAGGGAGCGGAACTTACCTAACCGCAAGACAACCGCTTTGCTCCATTGATCCGCAACCTGAATCGCGGAAGAGACGACGAGGGCAAGGACGAAGGCGGTCCCCAGAATCCATAAGCTTTCGATGTCGCGTGAAATTCGATACTTTGCGTACGCCAATGCGGCCCCAGTGCCAAGAATTAGTACGAATATCAGTATTGGAAATGAGCTGTTTTTTTTCATGTTGCTTACCTCGCTTCGATATTCTTCCGTTGGATTTCTCGCGCCGATACGATTTCCGCAGCTGATTCCGCATGAGTGCTGCAGTACTTGCCCGGCGTCGTCACACACGAGCAGCCTGGGTGTGCACACTTCTCACCTTTTACGGTCGACATTTCTTTTCGCCTGGCTTCGGATCAGCAGTTGGCGATCGAAGAAGTTTAGGGCACTGGAACAATTGCTTCTGTCCCATAAGAAACACATCTCAGTTGGGGTCGCAGGACGCAGCCGCAGGTGTGAACAGATTAGCGAGCTGCCACGCGTCTAGGCAGCCGCTTTTTAGAATGAGCCCTGCGCGGCGACGCTCAAGATCATTCCGATCCGCATGGAGGTTCTCTCCTTGAAGAGTGATTCGTATGTCGGGAAAGAGTGATGCGACGGTTAGGCAGCAGGCGATACGCGGAGCTCTTCAACGAATACTGTGCGATACGGAACAGTTTCGCTCACAGCACGGCCTCATAGTTGCCATCGGGACGCAGCTTGATGGCCTGAGAGCGAATACCCGGGGAGATCATGAAATGTCCAAGGCAAATTCGGTCGTTGCAGTGTATCGAACGCATACAGAAGCAGACGAAGCAGTGAAGGAACTTCAAAGCGGCGGAGTCGACATGCACAAGCTGTCGATTGTTGGGAAAGGGTTACCACACGGAGGAGCAGGCGGTGGGCTACTACACTACCGGCGACCGCATGAAATATTGGGGCAAAATCGGCGCGTTTTGGGGAGGATTCTGGGGCTTGCTGTTTGGATCTGCCTTTTTCCTGATTCCGGGTATCGGCCCAATCCTGGCGGCCGGACCGGTCGTTGCATGGATCGTGGCGGCTTTGGAAGGCGCGGTAGAAGTGGGCGCGCTTGGTGCTCTGGGTGCCGGACTCTACAGCATCGGAATTCCCAAGGACAGTATCGTGAAATACGAAGCAGCACTCAAAACGGACCAGTTCCTAGTGATCGTCAATGGGACAGCCGCAGAGGTGGCCAAGGCGAAAGATATCATCGAAAGTACACATCCCGCCCAATTCTCGCTGCACTCAGACCAACTAGTCGCCGCTGCGGTTTAGCGTTCCTCGAAGCCGTGGGCAAAGGTTGGTTGCATCGATGAGGAAGGGGTATTCGCATGGGGAGATGACCCGCTTTGCGAAGACCCCTTCTCCTACCGCCTTTCTTCGCTGTCTAGCGCCATACTTGTTGCTCAACGAGCGGAGATCAAATGAAAAGAACGGCCCCGATCACGGCGCTGTTTGTGGATGTCGGCGGCGTCTTGCTCACCAACGGTTGGGATCATCGTGCCCGAAGGCGAGCGGCAAAGAACTTCAATCTGAATTGGCCTGAGATGGAAGACCGGCACGGTCTGAACTTTGCCGCCCACGAAGAGGGACGGGTTACGTTCAAAGAATATTTAAATCGGGTAATCTTCTACAAAAAGCGGCCGTTCACCCGGTCTCAGTTTCGGCTCTTCATGTTCGCGCAATCGAAACCTTACATCAAGATGATCGAGATGGTTCGCAATCTGAAGGCGCGCTACGCGCTGAGGATCGCCGTCGTCAGCAACGAATCGCGAGAAGTGAACGCGTATCGGATTCACAAGTTCAAGCTGGACGGATTCGTGGATACCTTCATTTCCTCCTGCTTCGTCCATGCGCGCAAGCCCGACGTGGAAATGTTTCGGCTCGCGCTGGACATCGCTCAGGCGCCAGCCAGCCGCGTACTGTACATCGAAAACACGCCGATGTTCGTTCAGATCGCGGAAAGTTTGGGAATTCGAAGCATTCTTCACACGGACTACAAATCCACCCGAGCAAAACTCGCTTCATTCGGATTACAGAACAACAACGAAGATATCCGTCCGCTCGGTCCGCGGCGGTTTGAAAAAGGAGAATTGAGTCATGAAAACGAACGCGCTGGCACCGGAACTGCACGACACGACATCCGACGCGGTGGACAGAAAAGAGCTAACCGCGAACAGCAGCACGCTTTCTCCGGAACTCCTGCACAAGATGAATGCCTACTGGCGCGCCGCGAACTATCTGTCGGTCGGCCAGATTTATCTCTACGACAATCCGCTGCTGAAGGAGCCGCTGAAACTGTCGCACGTGAAGCCGCTCGTGGTTGGACACTGGGGCACGACGCCGGGCCAGAACTTTATCTATGTGCACTTGAACCGGGTCATTAAGAAGTATGACCTGGACATGTTCTATATCGCTGGTCCCGGCCACGGCGGCCCAGCGATTGTGGGGAACGTATACCTCGAAGGCACCTGGACTGACATCTACCCGAACGTCACCAGGGACGAAGCGGGAATGAAGAAGCTGTTCAAACAGTTCTCGTTTCCCGGGGGAATTTCCAGCCACGTCGCGCCTACGACGCCTGGGTCAATTCACGAAGGTGGTGAACTCGGGTACTCCCTCAGCCATGCCTTCGGGGCGGCATTCGATAATCCCGACCTCATCGTCGCTTGCGTCATCGGTGACGGCGAAGCGGAAACGGCCTCCTTGGCGACTTCATGGCAATCCAACAAGTTTCTCGACCCGATTACCGACGGGGCTGTGCTTGCCAATCCTGCACCTGAATGGCTACAAGATCAGCAATCCAACCGTGCTGGCCCGCATCGAGCATGAGGAATTGGAGCAATTTCTACGGGGCTGCGGCTGGACGCCCCACTTTGTGGAAGGCAATGACCCGGAGAGGATGCATGAACTCATGGCCACCACTCTGGAAGCGGCCATCGAAGACATCCGCCAAATCCAAAACAATGCGCGGAATAATGGCGACACCACTCGGCCGCGCTGGCCAATGATCGTCCTCAAGTCACCCAAGGGCTGGACGGGCCCGAAATTCGTCGATGGCCTGCAAATTGAAGGCACGTTCCGAGCGCACCAGGTGCCGCTTCTGGTCGACGCCGAGCATCCCGATCACGTCAAGCAGCTTGAAAGCTGGATGAAGAGCTACAAACCCGAGGAGTTGTTCGATGGGAATGGCCGGCTCATGCCGGAACTAGCGGAGCTGGCACCGAAGGGCGATCGCCGGATGGGAGCAAATCCTCATACTAACGGCGGCGTTCTGTTGCGTGACCTGCGCATGCCAGACTTCCACGTCCACGCCGTGAATGTGCCTTCTCCCGGGGCGGTTAACGGCCAGGACACGCTCGTGCTGGGCAACTTCCTGCGGGATGTGGCCAAACTAAATGAGGATCAGCATAATTTCCGGGTCTTCGGTCCCGATGAGACTCTCTCGAACCTTCTGGGGGCGGTTTTTCAAGTCACCAATCGCCAGTGGGATGCCCGGGAAGTAAAAAACGATGAATTCCTCGCGCCCGCCGGACGCGTACTGGACTCGATGCTCAGCGAGAACCAGTGCGAAGGTTGGCTCGAAGGATATCTTCTGACCGGCCGGCACGGGCTTTTCAATAGTTATGAGGCTTTCATTCGTATCATCGATTCGATGTTCAGCCAGCACGCGAAGTGGCTGAAGGTATGCTTGGAACTGCCATGGCGCCGGAAGATTTCGTCGCTGAACTATCTCCTGGCTTCGCACGTCTGGCAGCAGGATCACAACGGCTTCACGCACCAGGATCCCGGCTTCCTCGATCACGTCATCAACAAGAAAGCCGATATCGTGCGCGTGTATCTTCCACCCGACGCCAATTGCCTCCTGTCAGTTTTTGATCACTGCCTGCGCAGTCGGAATTACGTCAATGTCGTGGTTGCCGGCAAGCACGCCCTCCCACAATGGCTGACCATGGATCAGGCCGTCGTGCATTGCACGGAAGGAATTGGCATCTGGCAATGGGCCAGCAACGATCAGAACTCCGATCCGGACGTCGTAATGGCCTGCTGTGGGGATACCCCTACGCTCGAGATTTTGGCTGCCGTTTCCATCCTTCGCCAGCATCTACCCG
>CAVOOP010000019.1:0-75441 GCA_963697575.1 uncultured Acidobacteriota bacterium
CACGCATCGCTGGTATTAATCTTTCATCACTTCCCTTCACCATGTATTCAAGATTTTTTCCGGATTTTTGATGATTTTTTAAATCGTAATCAGTCCTATTGGCTAGTCCAGCAATTTCTTTTAGTCCGTTTGGATATTTATATTCAAAATCTATAGTTCGATTGCTGTAGTGTGCCCTATATCTGTCTCACCGACCTCTAGTTCGTGGATATTATCTTTGGCAAAACCCATTTTATTATGGAACCAATCTAGTGTTAGTCTCTGAATTTTTTCAAATTCTTTATCAGCATCAGCGGGCTTAACGAAATATTCTAGTTCCATTATTTCTAATTCCCTTACTCGGAATAAAAAATCTCTAGGACTAATTTCGTTTCTAAAATTTTTACCAACTTGAGCAATTCCAAAAGGTAAATCCGGGTAAAAACTATCTACAATGTTTTTAAAATTAACAAACATGCCCTGCGCAGTTTCGGGCCTAAGATAAACAGTACTACTCTCATCTTCTAATGATCCTATGCTTGTTTTAAACATTAAGTTAAACATTCCGGGTGAACTTAAATCATTTCCATCTGGACTTTTAATTGAGTTATCACTTAATGCTTGGATCATTTGATCAATACTCATGCCCTCAGGATTAACGTTGTTATCTTCTAGATATGATCAAGTCTATATCTTTTCTTAGTTTTAGAATCTTCAATTAGGGGATCTTTAAAAGTTGCGAGGTGTCCGCTGTTTTCCCAAACTTTTGGATGCATAATTATAGCACTATCGGGCCTCTAATTCTTCGTGCGGATATAAATGCCGTACCTGCCGTAGCAGTCCCAGCCCGATTTGTTCTTATGCGGCCGGAGCGTGGCATCGTGTGTCTTGCGGGAAAATTGCTTGCCGCAGATCGGGCAGCGGAAGATGTAGGACGGCCCTGTGCGGACCGCACGCCGCATCGGCCGGCGCGGGGGGTGCGAGGCGGCGATGCTGAAGGTCTGCGGAATAACAACCGGGCCGGTCGGCGTCAGCTCGATGGGATAACGCGGGACAAAGATCCGCTGCGTCACGCTCACGCCCAGAATGCCGTTAATGAGGAAGCTGCGCGGCGCGCCGTCCGCCTCCTGCGTCGCCATTAGGCGAACGTCGCCGGCCGAAGATCGCCGGAATGAATAAGGCTCGACGGTGCGCGTCGAAACCGCGCCCTTGAGGTCGCGATATTGCAGGTCGATGCGCAGCCGGTTCGCTGCGGCAAAGCGGATAGTCTCGATGAAGGACTGGCCGCCAAAGCCGCCGGGCGTCTGGAAGATGCGCTCGCGCACAACCGTCCCGGCAATAGGGAAGGGGGCAAGCGGCGCGGCCACGGCGACACCGTGCAGCCAATCAAAGATGGCTGGCAGCTCATCCCAGAAAGAGTCAATAGGCAGCGGTGCCGGCAACTGATGGTCGAGCATCTGCTTCCATCCTGCTTCGACATCGCCCCGGTGAGCCGTAAGGTCAGCGAGCTGCGGCAGGGCGATGCCCTTGAACGCGCATTTCTCCTGCAGGACGTTGCGGAACGTGGTCGCATCCGGCCGCGACTCCGTGTTGCGATAGAGATTGACCACGTCATAAAGATCGCGCGGCCGTGTCCGTTCGGCGAGGGCGCGGAATTTCTCGGCAAAAGCCTCGACATAGTCATACGTCAGCACCTCGATTCCCTCGGGTGGCGCGTCACTGTACGGATGGAAGATCGGCACGCGGACCGGCGGCAACACGATGCGCTCCACGGCTGTGAGGTCGAGCTTGATGCGTGGCCATCCGCCTGTGCGCGGCGAGATCGGCCCATCATAGCTAATCTTGCCCTGACATGTAGATTGCCTCGCGGATTGACGAAAATATCGAAGTCTTGTTTCTCGGCCGGCATCTCGATGCCGGTCTCTTCGTATATCCAGGCCCCAATTTCACCGAAAGTCGTCCGCAGAAAATCCTCGTCGATGTGGCTTTCATCGCGCAGCGTGAAATCGAGGTCTTCGGAAAAGCGATAGGTCTCGAAAAAGCATTTCTTGAGACAGGTGCCACCCTTAAACAGCCAGCTATTCGCCAGCTCCTCATGGCGCGTAAATGCCGGCAAGCACCCAGCCGAGAACATAATCTTTCTCGACAACGTGGGGGTAAGGGAACACGGCTGGAGGTGCCAGAATTTCCGGCGATCGATCATGTCTGGGGGAGCGCCCTCCAGCTCACAGGAAGGCGCAACCGCCACCGCGAGACAACTGCTGCTGTCCCGTGAGCGCAGCATCGAGCTTGGCATTCCGCCGTCAGGCGCTGAAAAGCAGGCTGCGACAATCTGGCGGCGTGCCGGTGCGCTCGGCCAGAAACCCAAGACGTTTGAAGACCGCCCCATTGCCGAGCCGTCGGCGTATGTATCAGCAGCGTGTCGTTCCGATCCGCGCGCGCGAGATAAGCGGTCAGGCAATCCGCAACGTGCTGGATGCCGCCACCAAGGCGGGCTCGTCGAGCATGTCGACGATCGTACGATGAACGTCGGAGACGCGCACCCGGCTGCGATGTCGCCAGACCGACTTGGTGCCGAATATCTTCTCGGGCGGGCATGTTGAAGCGTGAATAACGCCGTGCCGAACTTGATGGGTCTGCCGCAGCGTCTTCGCCGTCACCACGACAATGTCCTTGAATATCTGCTCCGTCAGATCCCAATGCTCGGCCGCCGTGCGACCGCCGACATAGCCAGGAGAAAACAGCGCCGGCACCAAAACCCACGCGTCGATGAGGGCGGTCCGAACCGAGTGTCTCGATCGATGCGGGGACATAGGCACCCCGGCCCACGCGATTGAGCCATCCTTGCCCCATCCAACGGGACAGTCTTTTGGAGGCTTCCGCGCGAGGTAGCCGCAGGATGCGCTCGACATCGTCTACATGGACAATATCGCCGGCAGCACTCAGCACCGTTGCGAGCTGCACGCGGCCTTTGGGCAATGCACTATTGGAAAAACTGTCCATCTGTCATTATTCGCATATAGTGAGAATAATTGCAGTTTGAATGTTTAGAAACAGGAGAGACTTCAGCATCGGTCAGAGGATCAAATTGCCGGAGCCGGTCGCCGACATCTATCGCGCGGTCGTCCGGCTGGAGGAGTTGTACCCGGGCCGGAAGTTTACGCCGGACGGCCACCTGGTCGGCTCCATCGGCGAGGTGATCGCCGCCGGAAGCGCTCGGTCTCACCCTTTACCCAGCCTCCTATGCCGGCCATGACGCCCACGATGGTAAGGGCGGCGATGTACAGATTAAGATGACGGCCGGCCACAGCGTCGCCATGTATGCCGAATGTGTGCGTCTCGTCGTCCTCAAGGTCGTCTCACCCGAGGAAGCTGAGATCGTCTATGACGGTCCCGGCGCGCCGGCATGGGCACACGCCGGCAAGAAGGGCATCAACGGACAGCGGGTCGTGCGCCTGACAAAGCTGCGCGCTCTGGTGGCGGAGCAAACGCCATGAATGAAACTTCTCTCCAGCGAGCCGCCATTGCGTCTGACCGTCTGCCGGCGCTTTTCCAGGGCGTCCCCCATGGCGGCCGGCGCTTCTGGGAGTATTTCACCGTCAATATCCGCAATCCGCAACACCCGGCGAGCCTACTTCAAAGCCGTGCAGGGAGTTCGCCGCCTGGTGTGACGGAAAGGCCTCACGGAGCTCGTCCCAGGTGAAGCCGATGCACGTCGCGGCCTATGTCGAGCAGCTCGGGCGAACGCACTCGAAAGCCGACCGTCAAGCAGCACCTGGCAGCGATCCGGATGCTCTTCGACTGGCTGGTCGTCGGCCAGGTCATGGCGACGAACCCTGCGCATGCCGTACGCGGGACCGAAGCACACGCGTAAGAAAGGCAAGACCCCGGTGCTCACGGCCGAGGAGATGCGCGAGCTGCTCGACGCGATCGATATCGACGTCCCTGGTCGGGCTGCGCGATCGCGCCCTGATCGCGCTCATGGTCTACACCTTCGCCCGCGTCGGCGCCGCTGCTTGGGATGCGGGTCGAGGACTTCTACGTCCAGAGGCGCCGCGGCTGGGTGCGGCTGCACGAGAAGGGCGGCAAGGTGCACCGAGATGCCCTGCCACCACAACCTCGACAAGTATCTTGAGGACTAGATAGCGGCATCCGGACTCGGCACCGATCGCAAGGCCCCGCTGTTCCCCACCACTGGCGCGCATGGCCGGCTGACGGATCGCACGCCATGCTCCAGTCCGATGTCTACATGATGATCCAGCGGCGGGCCCGAGCTGCAGGCATCGAGACCAAAATCGGCTGCCACAGCTTCCGCGCCACCGGAATCACCGCCTATCTGAAGAACGGCGGCAAGCTCGAGATCGCGCAGCAGATGGCCAGTCACGAATCCGCCCGGACCACCGGGCTCTACGATCGGCGCAGCGATCGAGATCTCGCTCGATGAGGTCGAGCGGATTGCATATTAATAGCGGTTTGGGGTCCCGTCAGAATTTGGACAGACTCGATGCGCATCACCGCAGCGAGTGGTTGCGATCACAGCTCCGTGGGCTAGGCAACTATCGGTTCCACGGCCATCGCAAAGGATTCTGCCGCTCTGCTTGAGTTGCAATCACTCGGTTGGGATGGCCCGGCACCTCATGACCCGCGAAGAACTGACGCTTCGGGCCCGGATCGCCATGAACTGATGCTTCGCGCTTGCCTCACCATCACGGCCTACGACGATCTGATGCCTCGGGCGTGGCTCACCAGCCAACTTTCTCGCGCTTGGCTCACCAGCCAAAGCAGCGCTACAGCCGCCAGCAGCAGCACGAGCGGATCGATCGGATACCGGTAGCGAAACAGGGCCTGGCTAGGTAGGAGGAGAGGGGAACACGATGGGAAAAGCCGTTACGGGGATGGCGTACACCCTCAGCTTGCGGTCGGCAAAAAGCAGGACCGTTCCGGCCAATGCCCCCATCGCGGCAAGCGCGTTGCAGACGAACACGCTGCGGATCAATAGAGACGGAGTGCGCAGAAAGTCCTTGAGCGGATGCGGGGTGCCCGCCCAGGTGGCGATGAACCTGTCCTTAAAGAGCGCCAGTTCCCGCCGCGGGTGGGCGATGATCCATTGCAGCGCCGCGCTCTGCTTCTCCTTCATATAAGCCACTTCGCCCATGCGCAGATATTTGGCGCGCTCGGCCATGTTGTCGATGGGATGCAGCCAGCCCGGGAAACGCGTCGCGGTACTGGTCATTGTTGCCCAGCCACAATTGCAGGCCTAGCGGAGACCGCAGCGGGATGAACGCGTGGAACACGACGTAATTGCGAACCGTCCAGGGAACGCAGCACAGAACGATCACCCCTGCCGCGACGGCGGCGTTCGTGAATGCACGGCCGCCGGTCTGCTTCCATTGCCGGTACGCCATCCAGCCCAGCAGAAACGGCAGCCCCGAGAGCAGCGTCGCGTTGGTCATCAGAGCCGCGCCCCACAACAGGCCGTACGCGCCCCAGTCCCGCAGGCGCTTTGAATCCGCCACGGCCAGGGTGGCCCACACAATCGCCGCCGCGAGCAAACCAGAAAGGGAGGTATCCCAGATCCACTGGAACGGAATGATTGCCGCATTCGGGAAAATCGCCCACATCCACGCGGCGGTGGCGCCCAGGCCGATTCCGGCGATGCGCTTGCCCGCGTAAAAGACCGGCACGCACGTGAGCACGGAAAACAAAATGTTCAAGCCAATGGACGCGAGAAACGCGTGGAAGTTAAAGGTCCCAAAGAGCTGGAAAACCCCGGCTACAAGCAACGGGTAAATCGGCGTTGTCCAGGCTGTGGGGCCGGTGTCGACGCGAAACGGCGAGCCAAAACCCTTGCCAACCGCGATCGAATACGCGATGTCTCCAGGCTCATAAAGAAAGGGTACTGCCTGCAACGCGAGGCGGGGCGTCACTTCGATCTGATGCCATGCATATGCGAGGCGAATCCCCAGCGCCACTGCGAGAATCAATAGCAGCGAGGTGGCCGCAGCTTTTAGTCGTGTTCTCACGAAGGGGATCTATCGTAACGTATGTTTCCTGGCGGCGGGTTGCGAAGGCGCTGAAGTTGCGCGGCGGCAGAAACTTCATTTCCGAGAAGGAGGGACGATGTCCGAAGCGGTGAACGGGCTGATAACCAAGCTGAGCAAGGGTTCCGTCGACGACACACGCAGAGTCTAACGGCGATTTTGAAGTCGAAGGGGATCGCGCTCTTTGCCCTGGTTGACCACAGCGGAGAGGCCGAAAAAGCAGGGTTGAAGATGCCGCCGACCAAGCTTCTCATCTTCGGCAATCCCAGGGCGGGCACACCGGTGATGCTGGCCGCGCCCACCATCGCGATCGATCTACCGCTCAAGGTTCTGGTGTGGGAAGACGCCGGGGGAAAAGCCTGGGTGAGCTTCAATGACCCTGCGTATCTCCAGAATCGCCACCATGTACCCGCCGAGCTGGTGAAAAACATCTCGGTGGTCGGAGGCGCTCGTCGACCAGGCGCTCGGGTGATTTCAGGCCGTGGACGCGGCATTACCGCTGCGTAACAGCCGGGGAGGATCAAATTGCGCACGAAAACAGCACCTCAGTCCCCCATTCGTCGCGGCGTTTGCTATAATCCGTCGCCATACCATGGACTTCGACCATCTAGTCACTTTCGTCGAAATAGCCAAGCAGGGCAGTTTTTCTCGCGCGGGCCAGAAGCTTTACCGCTCGCAGCCCGCGGTGAGCGCGCAGATCCGGCAGCTCGAGCAGGAATACGGGCAGAAGCTTTTCGATCGCGTCGGCAAGTCGGTGCGTCTCACGGTGGCCGGCGAAACGCTGCTGGAATACGCGGGCAGACTGCTCACTCTGCGCAATGAGTCGTTGCGCGCCGTGGCGGATCAGTCCAGCACTCCGCGCGGCACGCTCGCCGTGGGAGCCAACGAAGCCACCTGCCTCTACGTGCTGCCGGACATTTTCGCCGAGTACAGCCGGCGCTTCCCGTCCGTACAGATCAGCATCTATCGCAACTTCAGCCACAAGGTGCTGGAGAAGGTGGAAGACGGCACGGTGGATGTGGGCATCGTGACGCTTGCCGGTGAAATCGCCGAGCCTGAAGGTTCACTCCATCTTCCGCGACCGCTTGATGCTGATGGTCGATCCCGCCAATCCGCTCGCCGCCTATAAGAGCGTCCGCACCAGCGACATCGCCGAGCAGCCGCTGATCTTCCCGAAGACGGGCTTCATGCGGCAGGTGCTCGACAAGCAGTTCCGCCCATACCGTTCGCGCTTGCGCGTCACCATGGAGCTTCCCAGCGTGGGCATGATCAAGCGCTTCGTGGCGGCCGGACTGGGCGTTTCGATCATCAGCGAGACGTTCGCGCGCGACGAAGTGAAGGCGGGCACGGCCAAGCTGATCCCGATCTCCGACGTGGAACTGCACCGCGAGCTTGGGATCGTGTACCGGCGCGATCGCACGCTTCCGCGCTCGGCCTCGGCCTTCGTCTCGCTTGTGCGGCAGGGTGCGTCGGTGACCACCGGCGAGGAGATGGAAGGGAAGGTCGCCCACCGGCGCTGAGCGGGGGCTCACCGGCTTTCCTGGTTTCAGCCACACATAGCATTATCTCGGCCGAGTAAGCGAAATTCAGAAAAGCCCCGGCATCGCCGAAACGGGCGCGCAGAACTTTCATTTTGAGCCAGAGGCTTTGGCTTCTCGTGACGGCCTTCTCCCGAGTGTCATCCCGAGCGGAGCGAGGGATCTGCATTTTCTTCGCTGTTCTGATCGTGACAAGCCTGAACTCCACCCCGGAAAGCTGTGCGGCTGTGTTAGCATCGAACTTCCTAAAATATATTTTTGCGGAGACATCCTAGGGCGTGGAACAACGCAAATCACCCACCAGGGGCAAGCGAGTCCTCAGCGGCATGCGGCCGACCGGCCGCCTCCACCTCGGGCATTATTTCGGCGCCCTCTCGAACTGGCTCAAGCTTCAGCAGGAATACGAATGCTTCTTCTTCGTGGCCGATTGGCACGCGCTCACGACGCATTACGAGGACACTTCGTCGGTCGCGGAAAACACCCTGCAGATCGCCATGGACTGGCTTTCGGTGGGCCTCGATCCGGAGAAATCGACCATCTTCATCCAGTCGAGCATTCTGGAACACGCGGAGCTGCATCTGCTGCTCTCGATGATCACTCCCCTGAGCTGGCTTGAGCGCGTCCCGACTTACAAAGAACAGATCGAGAATCTCAAGGACCGCGACCTCGGCACCTACGGCTTCCTGGGATACCCGCTGCTTCAATCGGCCGATATCGTCATGTACGGCGACCCGAAGCACGATCTGCTGGTGCCGGTGGGCGAGGACCAGGTGCCCCACGTCGAGTTCACACGTGAAGTGGTGAAGACTTTCAATGCGCGCTACGGATTTGATGTCGATTACGAGAGATGGAAGCGCGAGGACTTGGAAGGCCTGATCAGGGCGCTTAATCCAAATTCAGGTAAGGGTTCGCCGGAAGTCGAACCCGCTACGCTTACTGCGGCTTCGCCAAAGGCGTTTGCCGAGGCTCCCAAGTACAATCGTGAGATCCTGCGCCGTCAAATGCTCGAAGAAGGACGCGCAAACTTCCTAAAGCGGATCGGTAGGCAAGACAAGCAGTACGTGACCGTCCGTGATGCGTTATGCGAACCGCAGTCTATGCTCACGGAAACGCCGCGGCTTCCCGGCACCGATGGCCGCCGGATGGCCAAAAGCTACGGCAACGCGATCTGGCTCTCCGATCCGCCTGACGAAATTCGCACCAAAGTTCGCAATATGATGACGGACCCGCAGCGGCAGCGCCGCACCGATCCGGGGCGCCCGGAGGTCTGCCCGGTATTCGCGTGGCACAAATTGTTCTCTCCGCCCGAGACGATCGCGTGGGCCGACGAGGGATGCCGCAGCGCCGGGATCGGCTGCGTCGACTGCAAGAAGGCCATGGCGGAAAATCTGGTCAAATGGATCGAGCCGATTCAGGCGCGCCGCAAAGAGCTGGAGGCCGATCCGCAAAAGGTCTGGGGCACGCTCGACGCCGGAAGCAAGAAGGCGCAGGCAGCCGCGCGCCGCACGATGAAGCGCGTCCGCAACGCCATCTTCAAATGGGACGAAGCACGCAAGTCTTCATGACCCCCAACACCTGGGACGCGAAGCTCTACGACGAAAAGCATTCCTTCGTCTGGGAAAGGGCCAAGGGGGTCGTTGAGATGCTCCAGCCCAAAGCAGGCGAGCGCATACTCGACGTCGGCTGCGGCACCGGGCACCTCACCGCCGAAATTGCGGCGAGCGGCGCCGAGACGACCGGGATCGACCAGTCGCCGGCCATGATCGCCCAGGCGCGCGAGCGTTATCCCAAGCTGAAATTCGAGGTGTGCGACGCGCGGGAGATCCCGTTCGCGGGCGAGTTTGACGCGGTCTTCTCGAATGCGGCGTTGCACTGGATTCCCGAGCCGGAAAAAGTGATTCGAGGCGTCGCCCAGGCCCTGAAGCCCAATGGACGGTTTGTCGCGGAGCTTGGCGGAAAGGGCAACATCCGCCGCCTGGTGGACGCGCTCGCCGGCGCCTGCGATGTGTTTGGCATTGACCGCCGCGTGGCGACCGAGGGGTGGTATTACCCGAGCATTGCCGAATATGCCGGCCTTTTGGAAAAGCATGGTCTCGAGGTTCGCGAGGCAGCGCTCTTCCACCGGCCTACGCGGCTTGAAGACGGCGAACAAGGGCTCGACGCCTGGCTGCGCATGTTCCGGCGCGGCGTCCTGGATCGCATCTCCACCGATAAACAGGATGCGTTTCTGCGCGAGGTCGAGCGGCAGGCGCGCCCGCAGCTATTCAGGAACGGAAACTGGGAACTGGATTACCGTCGCCTGCGCATCGCGGCGTCGAAGCTCTGACTTTTCTGCGGGGTTGGTTATAGAGGATGTGCGAAGGCTCGCTGGAAAGGCTCCGCGACAGGCAGGCGCTCCGCGCCCGTCTTTCATGTCAGAGTTGAAGCTCTGACCCCCTTAAAAACGAAGAATCGGTGCAGTTCCTGGGATCGCCAATCTCCTGATTGGCGGGGTTAAAGGCGGTATTCCGAGAGTGGCATTTCCGCGGAAAAACTCGATCGGCGCGAATCGAGTCGTTCGGCCTCATTTTCTTTTCGAAAGCGCGCGGACGCGAGTAACATAGGCGGGGACGATGGCATCACCTTACCGCATCAATCTGCCGGTGTACGAAGGGCCGCTCGATCTTCTGCTCGATCTGATCCGCAAGCAGGAGATGGACATTCACAACATTCCGATCGCCAGGGTCACCGAGCAGTATCTGGACTACCTGCACCAGCTCGAAAAGCTCGATATCGACGTTTCCGCGGACTTCATCTACATGGCGGCGACGCTGATCCACATCAAGTCGAAGATGCTGCTGCCGGCCGATCCTTTGGCCCCCGAGGAAGAGCAGGACCCGCGCGGAGAGCTTGTCCACCGCCTGCTCGAGCACGAGAAGTTCAAGAACGCCGCGCAGCTCCTCTATCAGAAGCAGCAGATCGAAGACCACGTCTGGTCGCATCCGGACCGCAGCCTTTATACGGGCGACGCCATTGAAGGCGAGATGGCCGTTTCGCTGGTCGATCTCGTCAAGACGTTTCAGCAGATCCTCGAGCGCCGCAAGCAGATGCCGA
The DNA here is from genome assembly GCA_963697575.1 of uncultured Acidobacteriota bacterium. GTDB lineage: Bacteria > Acidobacteriota > Terriglobia > Acidiferrales > UBA7541 > Palsa-295. The sequence goes on from CAVOOP010000019.1 coordinate 10,652, forward strand.
AATTCGAGCTGCGCCATGAAAGCGTCACCATCGCGCAGATGATGGACCGCTTGCGGCAGCGCCTGCTCGCGACCGACGATCCCATCTCGCTGCTTGAATTCTTCGACACCTGCCAGACGCGCAACGCCACCATCGTCGCGCTGCTGGCGGTGCTCGAGATGGTGCGCATGCAGGCCGTGATCCTGGTGCAGACGGACCTTTTTGCCGATATCGGCCTGCGCAAGCACAAGATGTTCGACGCGGTCTTTGCCGGCCCGGACGCCATGTCGAAAATTGAGGAGCAGTACTTGTAGTGGTGGAAATAAAGAAAAATGCAGATCCCTCACTTCGTTCGGGATCGCAGAGTGAGCGGTTTTCGTAAACAGGCGGTCGCCGCGAGGCAGTCGCCGGGCTTACCGGAGAACAAAGAGAAATCATGACGCCACAGGAAATTCAGGCTGCCCTCGAAGCGATCATTTATGCCGCCGACGAGCCGGCCACGCTGGAACAGATCGCCAACGCCCTCGGCGTCGAGAAGATGGAGGCGCGCGCTGCGCTTGACCTGCTCACCGCTTCGTATCAAATCGACGAGCGGGGCATCGAGGTGCGCAAAGTCGCCGGCGGCTGGAAGTTTTACACCAAGCCCCAGCATCACGAAGTGGTGCGCAAGTTCATCAAGAGCCTGCAGCCGCCGCTGCGCCTCACCATGCCGGCGCTGGAAACGCTCGCGGTGATCGCCTACGAGCAGCCCGTCACGGTGCCGGAGATCAATGAAATTCGCGGTGTGAATGTCGGGGGCGTGATCAAAACGCTCCTGGAAAAGCGGCTGATCACAACGGCGGGACGCAAAGAGGTGATCGGGCGCCCGATTCTTTACCGCACCTCGAAGCAGTTCATGATCCGCTTCGGGCTCTCCGACCTCGACGAATTACCGAGCCTCAAGGAATTCGAGCAGTTGGCGCAGGCCGCCCTTGATTCCGATAGCGGCGTCGCGCCGGTTGAGCCGGGCGCAGTGGCGGCCGAAACTCCGGCTTCGCCAGAGCCGCAAATGGCGGCGTCGCCACAAGGTGAAGATGACAACGACCTCGCTGAACTCGGTGAAGACCCGGCCTTCGCCGAGCCGGAGGCGCCAGCGGACGCTTCGGCGCAACCCAGCTCAGAGTCCGCGCAATTACGGGAAGCCATCGCGACCGAACCGGAGGGCGAGTCACACGAAGACTCCAAGGCCGCCACAGCCGGGGCAGGAAACTCCGAGCCTTCCTGACCAAGCCCTGACACAAGGTATTCTGGATTTGCGGCTCCGTTAAGTCGGCTGCTTCTACCCAGGACAAATCGACCATGCTGGAACGCCTGCAAAAAATTATCTCCCGCGCCGGAATCGCTTCGCGGCGACACGCGGAAGAACTGATTACCTCCGGCCTGGTCACGGTGAATGGCCAGACCGTCACCGAACTCGGCTCGAAGGCGGACGCCTCGCGCGACCACATCAAAGTCTCCGGAAAGCTTTTGCATCCGGCGGCGGAGCGCGTCTATCTGCTCTTGAACAAGCCGCAGGGAGTTGTCTCGACGATGAGCGATCCGGAAGGCCGGCCGTCGCTTCGCGATTTTCTGCATGGCGTTCCGGAGCGCGTGTTTCCGGTGGGCCGCCTCGAATATCACTCGACCGGGCTCGTGCTGCTCACCAACGATGGCGACCTCGCCAACCGCGTTCTGCAATCGGACAACCTGCGGCAAACGTATCAGATGAAATTGAAGACGCTCCTCACCTTCTCGGAAATCGAGAATCTGTCGCGAGCGACGGGCGCGCGCATCTCGCGCCTGAAGGGGAAGGAGATGCCGTGGTATGAAGTCACGCTATCGGAAGCGCGCCGCGATGCGCTGCGGAATAAGCTTTTTCAGACGGGCCATCCCGTCGAAAAAATCAAGCGTGTCGGAATCGGCAACCTGAGGCTCGAATCGCTTCCTACCGGACAGCGCCGCGAACTCTCGAGCGCCGAGATCGACACTCTCACCCGTATGCTCGATGGCAAGGGACATGGCAAGGAACATAGCAAGGAACCGGAGAAGCTGGAGCGTTCGCGTCGTCCTCCCTTTCCGGCTCGGCCGGGGCGCCCGGGCTTCCGTGCTCGCGCGAACCAGCCATCCAAAGCGCCGCGGTCGAGTCGTCCCGACCGGCGCTCGTTTGAAAAGGACCGGCCGGCTCGCCCCGAGCGTCCGGGCAGGCCCCGCCCGTCGAAGGGCTCCAATAGCCGGGGGGCGCGGCCCGCGAATGCCAAAAGGCCGGACTGGAGCAAAAAGAATCGCCCGCATTCCTGATTTGGCGATACTCTGTCTTGCGAAATTGCGGAAGGATTTGCGCCCCTAGGGTTTGGTGAGCCTCAAATGAACGATCGCCAACATCCCGCCAATAAGGCCGGTCGAACACCGCCTCGGTCCCCGGTCCAGTCGATCGGTGAAATCTTTAAAAACAGCCGGACCATTGCCGTGGTGGGCTTGTCCAGCCGGCGCTACCGGCCGAGCTTCGGCGTTTCCGAATACATGCAGTCGGTGGGGTACCGCATCATTCCGGTTAATCCGGCTGAAACCGAGGTGCTCGGCGAAAAGTCTTACGCGCGGCTGGAAGACATTCCGGAGCCGGTGGATATCGTCGATATTTTTCGCCGCCCGGAATTTGTGCCGGATATCGTGGAGTCCGCCATCCGCATCGGTGCCCGCGCCGTATGGATGCAGGAGGGCGTCATCCATCCCGAGGCGGCGGAGCGCGCGCGCCGCGCGGGCTTATTCGTGATGATGGATTCCTGCATCCTGAAGGAGCACATGAGGCACGTGAGAAACATCAGGCCTTCGACGCCGCCTCCGGAATAGCAGTCTATTGCAGCGGGTAGACGCGCAGCACTTCTTTCCCGGCTCCGTCACCGCGATCGATTCGCCGTTCGGTGAAATCGCGAACGCGTGATATTCCAGTCCGTGCAGGGCGGGCACGAAGCTGCCGTCGTATAGTCCCACCCAGACGAGTTCTCCGGACTTCTCGGGCGGCCCGCGCTTCAGCAGGATGCGGTGTTCGTCCCGGCTCCAGGCGAATAGCCCCCATGCCTACGCGAATGCGCAGCGGCTTGGCAGGGTTGGCCAGATCGTGCACCTCCACTGCGTCGCCATCGGCGAAAAACGCGATCTTCTTTCCGGACGAGGAAAGATTCAGGCCCCCTGATAAGCGTCGATGCGCGTGACTTCGCGGATTCCCTCGTGCACCAGATCGAGTTGGAACAGCGCCAGGCGGCCCGATACGCTCAGGTTCTGGCTCAAGGCGAACGCCTGGTTCCGCGGCGCGTCCCACACGATGGCATCGAACGTGTGCCCCTCAAAAGGGTGCTCGCCTGGCCGCTCACGACGCTCACGCGGCCGATTTTGTACGGGCCGGCGCCGATCAGATACGCGACGGTCACGTTATCGGCCAGCCAGGGCGCCGTTGGCGGCCTCTTCGAGGAAGCGGGTCTTCGATCCCTCGACCTTGATTTCGTGGCCGTCTTCGTCGAGCAGCGCAATGGCTTTGCCGCCCGGAGGCGGGTTCTTCCTCGGTTGACGGCTTCTGCGTGGTCATGTTCATCACGATGCGGCTGCCGTCGGGAGACCACGCGAGCGAATCCACCATGTAGCTCTGCGGCGGCGGGACGGGCATAAACTTTTCGCCCTCGACGATGAGCTTGTCTTTCCCCTCCGTGGCGAGCCAGATGTCGGCCCGTTGGATGATCGTTTTCTTGATCCGCTTCAGGTGCGGCACGGCGCACACGATTCGGTTGTTCACCGAGATGGCGAACTGTTCGCAATCTCGGTCGAATTTCCATGATGCGGCTTTTCCTGCGGAACGCGCGCCGGCGCAAGCAGCAGCAAGAGCGAAGGGAAGCGTGCCGCGAAAAAGGAGCGCAGGGAGCGGTAGCGTTCGATTTTCGAGATTCACTTTTCGTTGCCCTCCGGCGCTTTCTTTCTGGATTCGCCGGATTTCCTGCAGCCGCTGCCGGATGCGCGCCTCGAATCCCTGGTCCGTCGGCTTGTAATAACGGCGCCCCGCCAGGCTTTCGGGCAGGCAGGCCATGTCCGTCACTTTTTCTTCGGCATCGTGCGCGTATTGATAGCCCTTGCCGTATCCGAGATGGCTCATCAATCCTGTCGGCGCATTTCTTAGATGCAGCGGGACCGGCTCCGCGATGGTCTTCTGCAAATCTTCGTGCACGCGCGCCATAGCCGGTGTAGAGCGCGTTCGATTTCGGCGCGAGCGAAAGATAGACCGCCGCCTGCGCCAGCGCAAGGTTGCCCTCGGGCGGCCCCGAGAAAATCGAAGGCTTCCTTCGCGGCGAGCGTCACCGCCAGCGCGCCCGGCTCGGCCAGGCCGATATCCTCGCTCGCCATGCGCACCATCCGCCGCGCGAGGTACAGCGGGTCTTCGCCCGACTCCAGCATCCGCGCCAGCCAATAGAGCGCCGCGTCCGGATCGGAGTTGCGAACGGACTTGTGCAGCGCCGAAATCAGATTGTAGTGCTCTTCGCCGCTTTTGTCGTAGGGCAGCAGCTTCTTCTGCAGCACGTCTTCCAGGCGCGCTTCGGAGACGACGCGGCGGCCGTCCGCGCCCGGCTCGGTGCCGAGGACCAGCGCTTCGAGCGTGTTGTAGGCGGAGCGGGCGTCGCCGTTTGCCAGCACCGCGATGCGTTCGAGAATTTCGCCGCTGGCCTCGACGCGTTCTTCGCCCAGGCCTCGCGCCGGATCTTCCAGCGCCCTGCGCAGCAGCAGCACGATCTGCTCGCTGCGAAAGCGCATGCAGCACATAGACCTTCATGCGCGATAGCAGCGGCGCGATCACCTCGAACGAAGGATTTTCCGTGGTGGCGCCGATCAGCAGAATGTTTCCCGCCTCGACGTGCGGCAAAAAGGCGTCCTGCTGCGCGCGGTTGAAGCGATGCACTTCGTCGACGAACACGATAGTGCGCAGGCCGTAGCGCCGCGCGCCTTCGGCCTTGGCCATCACTTCCTTGATTTCTTTAATCCCGGAGAGCACCGCGCTGAAGGGAATGAACTCCGACCGCGTTCGCTTGGCGATGATCCGCGCGAGAGTCGTCTTGCCGCATCCGGGAGGGCCCCAGAAAAGCATCGAGCTGAGATCGTCGCGCTCGATCTGCGTGCGCAGGGGTTTCCCGGGCGCCGAGCAGATCTTCCTGCCCGATGAACTCATCGAGCGTCTGCGGACGCATGCGGTCGGCGAGCGGCCGCCCCGCCTGCGGCGCTTCCTCCGGTTCGACGGCGCGAAACAGTCCCACCTACGCCATGCTCTTCTTTGCCGCGCCGCTTCGTACAGCAACAGCGACGCCGCGACAGCCGCGTTCAGCGATTCCACCGCCTCGCTCATCGGGATGGAAATGGTTGCATCGGCGCCGCGCGTTCGACCTCGCGCGGCAAGCCCCGCTCCTTCGTTGCCTATGAAAAGTCGCGACGGGCCCGCGCAAATCGTCGTTCGAAGCAGCGGATTGCGAGTGGCGCCGTTCCCCGGCTGCCTCGTCGCGCGCAACAATCTTTATCCGATGCATTTTCAGCTGCGCGAGCAAAATTGGCGTCGCAATACCGCGCACCACGGCAGCCGCAGGCCGATCCGGCCGACGCGCGCAAGCGCCTTGGGCGACCACGGATCGGCCGTTCCGCGCGTGGTCGCAACCCCGGTTGCGCCAAAGGCCTCCGCCGATCGCAAGATCGTGCCAACGTTGCCGGGGTCCTGAATCCCTGCCAGGGCGATAATCAGAGGCGCGATCCCCGGAACAGCGCCATCTGGAATTGCGCGCTGCCGCGCAGCACGTCCTCGAGCCCCCAAACCGGCTGGCGAAACAGCGCCGCGACGCCTTGCGGAGTTTCGGTTCCCGCCACGCTCTTCGAAAAGTTTGTCGTGGTGGTGAAGATGCGGTCACGCGAGATCCCGGCCTCGCTTTCGCTGGCCGCGCGCAGGATTTTCTGCATTTCGCGCTCGCCCGGGCGCTCACGAGCAGGGCCTCGGCTTCCAGTCCCGAGCGCAACGCTTCTTCGACGAACTTCGGCCCCTCCACTCCGATCGGTTCGCCCTCGCCGGGTCCCGTTCCCCGCAGCGCCGCGCGGAACAATTTCAGCCACTTGTTATCCTTGCTCGTAATGGCGTTCGGGAGAGGATCAGCGGCGCGCGCCAAATCGGTCGAGGATGGGTCAGAAGATGCGTCAGGAGATGCGCCATAGGATGGCGTTTCTATTCTGCGCTTAACGATCCGTTGGGGCATGTCGCAAGCGTAACAAACCCCTTGCCGGTCGTAAACTTGGGTGCGTACCATCCCCATTCTGGGAACGGCGAAGAATGGCCATGCAAAGGCGCCGGGAAGTTTACTTTTCGCTTACGTCCTTTCGTTCCTGCATCTTGCGAACCGTCGCAGCCTGTGGTAGCTTGCCAAAGTAGACAAGGCGCAGCCCGCCGCGAGTGAACATTTGCCCGTCGAAGTCCTGAAAGTTTCAGCCGAAGCGCCTGAGCGCAACGTAATTGACTACGCCGCAAACTTCATAAAGCGTGGGCGTGTGATAGCGGTTCCCACAGATACCTTTTATGGGCTTTCCGCCGACCCTTTCAACCTTGCCGCCATCGAGCGCGTATTCCAGGTAAAGGGCCGCGCGGAAAACAAGGCACTGCCGATCCTGGTGAATTCCATCGAGCAGGCCGTCACGCTGATGCGGGACGTTCCGGACGCTTTTCTGACCCTGGCGACCAAGTTCTGGCCGGGGCCGCTGACCCTGGTCGTGGAGGCGACGCACCGGCTGCCTCTGAAGGTCACCGGCAATAGCGGGCGCGTCGCGCTCCGCTGGGCGGATTCGCGCATCGCCACCGCGCTGATCGAAGCGGTGGGCGGACCGGTTACCGGAACCAGCGCGAACCTTTCCGGTTATCCCTCCTGTACCAACGCCGAGCAGATCACCCAGCAGCTGGGCAAGAGCCTCGCGCTCGTCCTCGACGCGGGCGACACGGGCGGCACGCTCGCTTCGACCATCGTTCGCATCAATGGCGATGAGTGGACGATTGTCCGCGAAGGCGCGTTGCCGGATATCGAAATCCACAGCGTTTTTGAAGCCTAGGCCCTCGCGAATATATTCCCCGGACGCCCGAACTTACTTCATGCGCCCGTAGTGAAGTTTCCCCATCACCACCCGATGGCTCGCTCCCGTCGCTGACGGCAGATTATTGGCGCGCCCGTGATACGCCTCATAGGCGAGCACCGCAAAAGCAAACGCCTCCTTGGCTCGGTCGGCACGCCAAAGCGGCTGGACGGAATAATCTCGATGCCCGGCACGGAAGCGGCAAGTTGCGCCATCATCAGCGGATTTCGCGCCCCGCCTCCGGCGACGATCAGCTCATCGCACATCGGCGCGAGGCAAAATGAGCCGCCGGAAGGCGTCCGCAATGGAAAGGGAAGTGAACACCGTTGCGGTGCGCACGAGGTCCGCCGGTTCGGCATGATGCCTTTTTCCCCAGGCGATCAGCCGCTCCACGTACGCGCTGTCCGAACTGCTCGCGTCCGGCCGTTTTCGGCGGTCTCTTGCGCAGGTACGGCTCGCGCATCATTCGCGCCAGCAGATCCTGGATGGTGCGGCCGCCCAGCGCGATGCGCGCTCCGCGGTCGTAGTTCGGCCGCGCCCGCGCGTCATGCCTTGCACCAGCGCGTCCACAATCATGTTCCCCGGGCCGGTATCGAAGGCGAACACGTCCTCGGGCTCGCGCCAGCCGGAATCACCGTCACGTTGGCGATTCCTCCGATGTTCAGCGCCACGCGCCCGCGCTGCTCGTCGCGATAGAGCAGATAGTCCACGAACGGGCACCAGCGGCGCGCCCTGGCCGCCCGCGGCGATATCCGCCGGAGCGGAAATTCGCGATGGTCGGAACGCCGGTGCGTTCGGCGATCACGCTGGCTTCGCCGATTTGCAGCGTCGAGGCCACGCGCCAGGCGCCCACCAGCCGCGCGGGCGCGCCCTGGTGAAATACCGTTTGCCCGTGCGAGCCGATCAGGCCGACTTCTTCCATCGCGTCCCCGCACTCTTGCAAGCCGCGATGGCCGCTCGCGCAAATTCTTCGCCCAGCACAAAATCCAGCCGGCTGATTTCCGCAGTGGTGGTCGCGCGCGCCATTCGCGAGCCGCAGAACGGCTTCGCGCACGGGCGGGCTAAACGGCGGCGTGGTGATGCGACTTCGAACTTGGCCGCGAGCGCCGGCGGCGCGCCCGAAATGCGCGACCAGCGCCGTGTCGATCCCGTCGGCCGAGGTTCCCGACATCATTCCCAGCACGAGCATCTCTTTTGCGTCGGCAGGTGTCTTCATGAGAGCTGCTTTCTGCAGCGCCGCCAGCAGATTGAGCGCTTCGATGGGCGTCAGCTCGTTCAAATCCGCATGGCGCAGCGCTTCGAGCACCGATTCGTCGATCGCCGTGAAGCTGGTCTGCTGCGGGGCCGCCGGCGCCGCTCCTGGCGAGAGCTCCGCGCTGAGTTTCTCTTCGCTCTGCTCGTGCCGCCGCAGGATTTCCCGCGCCCGCACGATCACCTCGTTCGGCAAGCCCGCCAGCCGCGCGACTTCGATCCCGTAGCTTTTGTCCGCGCTGCCGGGCTCCACGCGCCGCAGGAACACGATTTCGTTGCCTGCTTCGTGCACCGACACGTGCACGTTCTTCACGCCGGGCAGCAGTTGCTCGAGTTCGGTCAGCTCGTGGTAGTGCGTTGCGAAAAGCGTTCGCGGCCGTGCGCCGCCGTGCAGCGATTCCACCACCGCCCAAGCGATCGAGAGCCCGTCGAATGTGGACGTGCCGCGTCCCACTTCGTCGAGCAGCACCAGGCTCGCCGGGGTCGCGGTGTTCAGAATCGCCGCGACCTCGCTCATTTCCACCAGGAAAGTGGACCGCCCGCGCGCCAGATTGTCCGACGCGCCGATGCGCGTGAAAATGCGGTCGAGCAGCGGCAGTTTGGCTTGCGCGGCGGGCACAAACGAGCCCATCTGCGCCAGAATCGAAATCAGCGCCGTTTGCCGCAGATAGGTGGATTTTCCCCCCATGTTCGGGCCCGGTGATGATCAGCAGGAACTGCGATTCGTCGTCGAGATACAGGTCGTTGGGGACGAATCGTTCGCCCCGCTCTTCGAGAAGCTTCTCGATTACCGGGTGGCGCCCCCCGCAATCATCAGACTCCGCGCCGATTCGCGCGAGCGCCGCGTTCGCCATCGGGCAGTGCCGATTGGCCTGATTCCGGAGCATTGCACCTGGCCGATGGTCTTCTGCGTAAATTCCGGACGCGTGTAATTCCGCGCCGCCGCGATGCGGGCGAAATTTACCAGCACGTCGAGCTGCGCGATGGCCGTTGCCGTCCTCCGCAATCGCGCCGCCTCTCGCGCGATGGATTCCCGGATTTCGCCATAGAGCCGCCGCTCGATTTCGAGCACGCGCTCCTCGGCCGTCAGCACCTTGCGTTCGTGTTCCTTGAGCTCGCCGGAAGTAAAGCGTTCGGCGTTGACGAGCGTTTGTTTGCGCTCGTAATCGGCCGGCGCCAGATGCAGGTTGGCCTTCGAACTCTCAATGTAGTAGCCAAAAACCTGGTTGTAGCGGATCTTGAGCGATGCGATGCCGGTGCGCTTGCGCTCGCGCTCCTCCATGGCGGCGATGATTTGCCGGCCTTGCTTGGTGATGTCGCGCAGCTCGTCCAATTCGGCGTGGAATCCCGCGCCGGATCACCCCGGGTTCGTTGGCCATGGCGGGAGGATCGTCCGCGATGGCGCGCGCGATCAGGTCGCGCACGTCCGCCATTTCGTCGAGTTGCTCGCGAAGCGTTTCCAACCGCCCGCCGCGGTTCCAATCGGCGCTGGGTTGACCCTGCGTTTCGCGGGTTGCGCGTGATGCCTCTACACTCGCCGTCAGCAGGCACGCACCCGCGGCATCTTCTCGAGCGACGCTTCGCAAAGCCAGCAAATCGCGCGGCGTGACGCTCCCGAGCGTGATGCGGCTCGTCAGCCGCTCCAGATCGAGAATGCCCTCGATTTCTTTGCGGATTTCCTCCCGGGCCACTGTGTGGGACTTCAGCTGCGCGACCGCGTCGAGCCGGTCTTCAATTTCGCTCAGCGAAATCTCGGGCCGCAGCACCCACGAGCGCAGCAGTCGCGCTCCCATGCCGGTTGCTGTTTCGTCGATGGCCTTTAGCAGCGTCGCCGAAGGGTCATCCCCGGTAGCGGGTTCCACCAGCTCCAGGTTCCGGGTGGTCACCTGGTCCAGGATCATCGCGTCCTGCTGCTCGTAGTAGGAGATCCGGTCCAGGTGTTCGAGTCCCGCCCCAGCGGGGCGAAGCGAGGGTACCACGGCAGTGTCTTCCGGCGTGCGGGCGCCGATGGCCGAGGTGTCGCGCAGGTAGTGCACCAGGGCGCCGGCCGCCGCGGTTGCCAGCGGGTGGTCGGTTAATCCGAATCCGTCGAGAGCCACCACGCGAAACTGTTCTTTGAGAATGCGCGCGGCGTAGCTGCTTTCAAAAATCCAATCGTCGAGCCGCGTTTCCACGGCGCCCAGCGCGTCCAGTTCGGCGGTTGCGGCGATCGGGAAGAGCGTCGCGGGCCTTGGAAGCAGAATTTCCCTGGGCCGCAGAATTCCCAACTCGTCGCGCAAGCGTACCTCGGCATTCTCACCAGCGAATTCCGTAGCGCGAAATTCCCCCGTGGATAGGTCCACAAACGCCAGCCCGATGGCCGTTTCCGGCATCCGCCCCGAGCCGCGTCCGCTTGCGGTCGCCGCTGCGCCCACGGATGTCTTGCGCGCAACGGCCACCAGAAAATTATTTTCCTTGGGCTCAATCAGGGACGTGCCCGCGGCGGTTCCCGGCGTGAGGACGCGGATCACCTCGCGGCGAACGAGTTTTTTGCCAGGTCCCGGCTGTTCCATCTGCTCGCAGATGGCGACCTTGTGCCCGGCGCGAATCAAGCGCGCGATATAGTTTTCCGCGGCATGATAAGGAACCCCGCACATGGGTACGGCTTGGCCCTTCTCCTTGTTGCGCGCGGTAAGGGTGATCTGCAGAATCCGCGACGCTACGATGGCATCGTCGTAGAAAAGCTCATAGAAATCTCCGAGCCGGAAGAGCAGCAGCGCAGCCGGATGCTGCTTCTTCAGCCCGGTGTACTGCTGCATCAATGGGGTGGTAGGTTCAGTCATGAGCCTGCGGCAGGCGCGGCAGGTGAGTGATTATGCTGGCGCATCGGCTCCTTGGCAACTTTCTTCATCTCGCTTGCTATACATCGCAAAAGTTGAGCGCCGCGGCCCCTTTTCTGCACACTTTCCGGGCCAGTCAGGGCGTGGCCCGGCCATTACTACTGGTCCTGGGCTATACTTCCGCGTGCCCTCCGCGCGGACAAATCGCGAAACCGAAATAAAATTGCGCGTAACTGATATCCGGCTGCTCATCGCGCGACTTAAAGGCCTGGGTGCGGCGGCGCGCGGCCGGGTGTTTGAGCAGAACACCCTGTACGATACTCCGAAGTCCCATCTCTGGGGCGCAGGTTGCCTCTTGCGGGTGCGCACCGAAAGGCCCGCCGGTTCATCTCTGGTTGCTCCAGGTTTGGCCAGCGCGGTGGTCACATATAAGGCGCCTCTCAGGGGAAAATCCCATGGCATGCGTTCCGTCACCAAGCCTCGCTATAAGGAGAGGCTCGAGAGGGAAGTCCCCATCCAGCACGCGAATCGCTGGCACGAAAAGCTGAAAGCCCTGGGCTTTCTTCCGGGCTTCCGCTACGAAAAATATCGCTCCAGCTTCCGCCTTCCCAAACTCCACATAGACCTCGATGAAACACCCATCGGCACCATCCTCGAACTGGAAGGGACCCCGGAGGCGATCGAACGAGCCGCTCATGCCCTTGGATACGAGCCTCGCGACTACATTCGAGCGACGTATTGGGACCTTTACGCCGCCGATTGCAAGCGCCAGAGACGCGCGCCCCGAAATATGGTGTTCGATAAGTAAAATTCTCTCGAAATGATCAGTCTTTGCTTGACAAAAATTCCGTCTCCCTTTACTAGTCAAGCTGAGGACAATTTGCATCGGATGGAAGCGCCTCTGAACTCGGAACCCGGAAGTAACAGCCTCGCCGAAAGATTCACTTGGCGGGGGGTGGCTGTTCTGCCGCTGATCCACAATCACCCCTCACGTGCTGTCGCAGACAGGGAAGCAAGGCCCGGCCTGATCTAGTCCAAGGGTGTTTTCTTTTTGCCCGCGGCCGGATTCACAGTCGGCGCGGGCTTTTTTTTTGCAATGCGGCGCCATCCGGCCCTCCGCAACTCGGGAAGGGAAGGCCGGCGAGCCACCGCGGAGGTATTCCTGCGCGGTGGAGGCTCTACGGGTCCCTGTGGCGAAGTAGTTTTTGTCAGGGCATGGCTGTAGCCGTGCCGCAACGCCGGACGGTCGGTGCGGCTTTACAGGTTGCGGAGAAACTCGGGTTCTTAGGGGGTCGGAGCTTCAGCTCCGGCATAAAGCCCAAGCAATCAACGGGGCTTTAGCCCCTGACGAACAGATTTTGACATTCTTCCGCAGCCTGTTTAGCCGCCGGGGGGATGGTTTCCCGAGCTGCCACACTCTCTCTACGGGTCCAGCTTTACAGACGAGGAGTCACCATGGTTCACGCGACAGAAATTATTGGCGCCAAAGCGTTTGATCCGGCCGGCAACCTCGTAGGCCGCGTGAAGGAACTCTTCATTGTCCCCGCCGAGCAGCCGAACCGCGTGGCCCGCTTGCTGCTTTCTCGCGGCAAATACCGGCCCATTGTCGCGCGCTACGACCAGATTGCGGCCGTTTCCCCCGGTTCCGTCCAGCTCACTACCGACGAATCCGCACTCGAACTCTATCAGCCCAACGAGTCCTGGCTGGCCGTCCAGAAGGATCTCCTCGACCAGCAGATCATCGACACCCACGGCCGCAAAGTGGTTCGCGTAAACGACGTGGAACTCTCCGACCAGCGTACCAACGGCAACACCGAACTCCGCGTCACGCAGGTGGATGTGGGCCTTCCCGGGGCCTTCCGGCGCTTGCTCCAGGGAGTGGTGCCGCCCATGGCCATCCGCCGCGTGCAGGAGAAGCTTCCCCAGCGGACCATCCTGTGGGAGTTTGTCAACCTGGTTGAGCCCGATCCCCTTCGACGGATCAAGCTGCGCCTCTCCAGCGAGAATCTTGCCCAGCTCCACCCCGCCGATCTGGCCGACCTGATGGAGGAACTGTCGCCCGACGAGCGCCAGTCGATCATCGGTTCACTCGACGAGGAAACCGCCGCCGAGACGATTTCCGAGCTCGACAAGCGCTTGCAAACGCAGGTGGTCGAAAAGCTCGACCCCGAGAAGGCCGCCGACATCATCGAGGAAATGAGTCCCGATGCCGCCGCCGATCTGATGCAGAATCTGTCGCCGGACACGTCGCGGGAAGTTCTCGACGAAATGGATTCCCGTGAGGCGCAGGACGTCGAGGCTCTGCTCAATTTCGCCCCCAACACCGCGGGCGGCATGATGACCACCGAAGTCGTGATCGTAGGGGAGGACGCCACCCGCGCCGAGGTGGTCGACCACATCCGCTTCCATGAGATCCCCCCGGATCAGCTCGACAACATCGTTTTGATCAATCGCGAGGCCAAGCTTGCCGGCACGGTTCCGATCGCGCGGCTCGTGCTTGCCAGTTCCGGTCAGAGAATGTCCGAACTCGCCTTCCAGCCATTGCTTTCGGTCACCGCCGATGCCGGCGACAAAGACATTTTCGAGCTGTTCGACAAATACAATTTGCGCAGCCTGATCGTCGTGAACGGCGAGAACTGCCCCATCGGGGCGATCACGGTGGACGACGTGGTAAGCCGGATGCGCGCGCAGCTCTGAAGCGGCCAACATGAACACCTGGATCACATTGACGGACAGCCTCTCTGCGTGGATGGCCCGCGGCAAAAAGCTGGGCGGCCGTCTGCGCCCCTATCGCCGCCGCATGGCCGTGTTTTTGGCGGTGGTTGGCCCGGGGCTCATCACTTCAAATGTGGACAACGACGCCGGTGGCATCACCACCTACACCGTCTCGGGCGCTCAGTTCGGCTACACCATGCTGTGGTCGCTCATCCCCATGACCATTGCCCTCTACGTCAGCGAGGAAATGTGCGCGCGCATGGGCGTGGTCACCGGCAAAGGCCTCTCCGATCTGATCCGCGAGGAGTTCGGCTTCCGCTCCACGTTCTTCGTAATGCTGGCCGCCCTCGCGGTCGACCTGGGCAACACCGTCGCCGAATTCGCAGGCGTTGCCGCGTCCATGCAGATTTTCGGAATCAGCAAATACATTTCGGTGCCGCTGGCGGCGATGGCCGTGTGGATTCTGGTGGTGCGGGGCAGCGCGAGGCAGGTCGAAAAGATTTTCCTGGTGGCCTGCGGTTTCTATCTTTCTTACATCGTTTCGGCTGTCCTGGCCAAGCCGGATTGGCTCCTCGCCGCCAAGGAAACCGTCGCGCCCACGCTGCACTTCAGTTCCGGCTATCTCCTGATGCTTACGGCGTTGATTGGAACGACCATCGCGCCGTGGCAGTTTTTCTACCTTCAGGCGGGCTTCGTCGAAAAGCGCGTTGGCCCGCGCGAGTACAAGCATGCCCGGATGGATGTGCTCGTCGGCAGCATCTCCTGCATGGTCATCGTATTTTTCATCATCGTTTGCTGCGCGGCGACCCTGAACGCGCACGGCCTTACAAACATCACTGATGCGGCACAGGCCGCCCAGGCGCTCGCCCCTCTCGCGGGGAAATGGGCCTCTGGACTGTTTGCGTTTGGCCTGCTCAACGCCTCTCTTTTCGCCGCCTCGATTCTCCCGCTTTCCACCGCCCACGTGATCTGCGAAGGGCTTGGCTTCGAGGCGGGCCTCGATAACAAGATCAAAGAAGCGCCTGCGTTCTATGCTCTCTACACCGGCCTCATTGTCGTCGGCGCCGGCATCATTTTGATTCCCAAGGTTCCCCTGTTGAAGATTCTGGTGTTCTCGCAGGTCGCCAACGGAATCTGGCTGCCGGTCGTGCTGATTTTCGTTCTGATGCTCATCAATCGCCGCGACCTCATGGGAAAGTTCACCAATACCTGGGTGTTCAACGTCGTTGCCTGGAGCGCCAGCATCATCATGATCATCCTCACGATCATCCTTGTGTATGCCGCGATCTTCGAACCGTCGTCCGCCGGCCTGGGCTGAGATTCGTTACGCCTGAGCGCGATGCGCGTGGCTTGAATGGCGCGCCGGCAAGTTTGAAATGTGAATGTGAAGTGTGAATGTGAAATATGAAACGGGCGCCGTTGATCTTGCCGTTCCGCGCATTCACTGTTAGGCTTTTTCTTTTTTGCAAGGACATCGTCTGAGCGCTCTTGCCTCGCGGTCCGTCGAGTTACAGCCGGTGAAAATTAAAGAACTCCTGCAAGACGCGAACCGCGAAGAAGCGGAATATCTCGAGAAACTCGACCCCAGGCGCCTGCCGCAGCACTTGGCCATCATCATGGATGGCAACGGCCGCTGGGCGCAGCGCCGCCATTTGCCGCGCGTGGCGGGCCATCGCACCGGGGTGAAAACCGCTCGCGTCATTATCGAGACTTGCTCGCGCCTGCACATCCCGTGCCTCACCCTGTACGCCTTTTCACTGGAAAACTGGCGCCGGCCGCAGGCCGAGGTGGAATTTCTGATGCGCTTGCTGCGCGAATACCTGAAGCGCGAATTGCCCACCATGCAGAAAAACAATATCCGCCTGCTTTTTATCGGACGCTCCGAACACCTTCCGCAGTCCGTCAAAGACGATATGGCCGAAGGGATGCGCCTCACCGCCGGCAACACCGGCATGCGGCTGATTCTTGCGCTAAATTACGGCGCCCGCGCCGAGCTTGTGGACGCCTTCAACGCGCTTTTGAAGAAGGCCTGTTCAACCGGCGCCGCCGCGACTTCCAGGCCGACGAGCAATCCATCTCCGAGCATCTCTACACCGCGGGGCTGCCCGATCCCGATCTGCTGATTCGCACCAGCGGGGAGATGCGCGTCAGCAACTTCCTGCTTTGGCAGATCGCCTACGCGGAAATTTACGTGACGCAGGTGCTGTGGCCTGATTTTTCGCGCGCGCGCCTCCTCGAAGCCCTCGTAGACTACCAGAAACGCGAACGCCGCTACGGCGGGCTCGGCTCCCCGCGCGAACGCACCGCGGCGGGAAAGGCCTGAGGCTCGCCGGATGCTCCTGCGCATACTTACGGCTGCTGTTCTGATTCCGCTGGTGGTGCTGCTTGTCTGGTTTGCGCCGCCGCTGGTTCTTGCGGCCGTCGCGGCGGCCGTCGGCGGAATGGCCTTGTTCGAGTTCTTCGATCTTGGCGAACGCCTCGGGGCGAGGCCCTACCGCAGATGGACGATTGCCTGCTCCACTATTCTGTTCTACGCGCAGTATTCGCTTGGCCGCGTCGAGACCCATTCCTTTGGGGATGGCGTCTCTCTCATCCGCAACGCCGCGGGCGGCCTGCTGCAAATCGAAGCGGTGCTTCTGATCTTTCTTTTTGGTTGCGTAGCGATGGGCCTCGCCACCAGCGGACCGTTGCAGGAAGTGCTTCCATCGGTTTCCATCAGCTCCGCGGGGCTGCTGTTCATCGCCTTGCCTTTCAGCTATCTCGTGCGACTCAACGAAATCCCCGTGATGGGCCGCCGCCTGGTGCTCTTTACTCTTTCCCTGATCTGGGCCGGCGACATCCTCGCCTATTTTGTGGGGCGCGCGCTGGGCCGCGTGCCCATGGCTCCGGCCCTGAGCCCAAAGAAGACCTGGGAAGGCGCCCTCGGCAACCTGTTCGCCTCGCTTCTGGTAGGCGTGCTGTTTGCCAGATGGATGGAGATCGACATCGTTAACATGATGATCGTCGCCGGCCTGGGCAACATCGCCGGGCAGATGGGCGACCTGATCGAGTCCGCCTTCAAGCGCGGCGCCTCCGTGAAGGATTCCGGGGCCATCCTGCCCGGGCACGGCGGAATGTACGACCGCATCGACAGCCTCATCCTCGCGGCTCCCGTTGTATGGGTCGCCTTCCAGTGGTTTTTGACTTCGCGCTAGTCGCTCGCACTGCGCGTTCCATGCCGATCCGATTCGCAAATTCCCCCGAACCTCTATAAAATTACCTGCGCATGAAACGAATTTCGATTCTGGGTTCCACCGGTTCCATCGGCCGCCAATGTCTGAGTGTCGTGGATTCTCTCCCGGGCAGATTTGAGGTTGTCGCGCTTGCTGCGGGCGCCAACGTCGCCCTCGTCGCCGAACAGATTTCGCGCCATCATCCCAAGGTTGTTTCCGTTGCCACCGAAAATGCCGCACGAGAACTCTGCGCGGCCATTCATCGCAAGCAGCACAACGAACCAATCGAAGTATTGTTCGGTCCGGAAGGAATCGAACGCGTCGCCACTCATCCGGACGCGGACACGGTCGTCTCCGCCGCTGTCGGCGTTGTCGGCCTTCCCGCCACGTACAAGGCGATCGAGCAGGGCAAGAATATCGCGCTCGCGAATAAAGAAGTCCTCGTTGCCGCCGGAGAAGTCGTGATGTCTGCCGTCGCCCGCCACGGCGTCGCGCTTCTCCCGGTGGACAGCGAGCACAACGCCGTTCATCAGTGCCTGCGCGCCGGCGACCATGGGGAAGTGAAGCGACTTGTCCTCACCGCGTCCGGCGGTCCGTTTCGATCCACCCCCGCGTCCCAGCTCGCACGAGTCACGCCCGAGCAGGCCCTCGCGCACCCCAACTGGAAAATGGGCCGGCGGATCACCGATCGACTCCGCGACGCTCATGAACAAGGGCTTCGAAGTGATCGAAGCGCGCTGGCTTTTCGGCATGGACCTCGACAAAATTCACGTCGTCATCCATCCGCAGTCCACCATTCATTCCATGGTCGAGTTTGTGGATGGCTCGATCCTCGCGCAGCTCGGTCCCACCGACATGCGCATGCCCCTCCAATACGCCCTTACCTACCCGGAACGCGTCGCTTCCGATGGCTGCGCCCTCGATTGGTCCGCTCTGCGCAAGCTGGATTTCGAAGAAGTCCCGGAGGGGAAGTTTCCCTGCCTGGCGCTCGCGATGGAAGCGCTGCGTCTGGGAGGCCCGCTTCCATGCGCCCTGAACGCAGCCGACGAGGTGGCTGTCGCGGCGTTTCTCGAGGGCCGGCTGTCTTTCCCGGGCATTTCGGCGTTGATTGAATGCGTGCTGGATGGCATGCCGCGAACGAACCTTCACTCCATCGACGATGTTCTGGCCGCCGACGCCGAGGCGCGCCGCCTCGCTCGCGCCGCCACCGCCAGGCTGGCATCGTAGGCTGGATCGTGCGCATCCGATTAAGTGGGGTCTGAAGTCTTATCGGTGGTCATCGGAAGTCTTATCGGTGTCTGAAGGCTTATCGTTGATTCCTTCTGGAATCTTTCGCGCTGGCGCGGCGCGCTTTTGCCCTGGGGCCGCTAGTTGCTTTTTGGTTCGCGGCTTCGATTCGTGAATTTTCAAAAATCGCGCT
This sequence comes from uncultured Acidobacteriota bacterium, assembly GCA_963697575.1. GTDB lineage: Bacteria > Acidobacteriota > Terriglobia > Acidiferrales > UBA7541 > Palsa-295. The sequence goes on from CAVOOP010000019.1 coordinate 29,194, forward strand.
TTTCTTTTAGAATAGCGCCTGAGGCCTTCATGTCGATTTTCCTCAGAGACTTGATATCTGTATCCATTGTTCTCGGCATCATGATTTTCGTTCACGAATGGGGGCACTTCATCGCCGCCAAGTTTTTCGGCGTGCGCGTCGACGTCTTCTCCTTTGGTTTTGGCCCTCGGCTCTTCGGTGTGAAGCGGGGCGACACCGACTACCGCTTGAGCGCGCTTCCCTTTGGCGGCTACGTGCGCATGGCGGGCGACAATGTCGTCGAAGAGCGCACCGGAGCGGATTACGAATATCTCTCCAAGCCGCGCTGGCAGCGGGTCGTAATCGCCATTGCCGGTCCGGCCATGAATGTCCTGCTTGCCTTTTTAATCTTCTGGGGAATTTACGGGCTGGTCGGCGTGCCCTTCGAGCCGGATCTTCGCCAGCCCGCCGATGTGATCGCCGTTCCCACCACTCCTCCCATTGCGTCGGGAGTCGAAGCCGGCGATCGCATTATCGCCATCAACGGTGAAAAGACTCCCACCTGGGAGAAGGTCTTGTCGCGGGTGAACAAGGCTACCCCGGGCAGCAATCTTTCGATCACCGTGCAGCGCGGCCCATCGCAGCAGACCTTCAGCGTGCCGATTCCCAACAAGCTCATCTCCGCGGACTCCCTGGTGGGCTACCCGAGATTGGCCCCGGTGGTCGATGACGTCGCCATCGGCTTTCCCGCCGAGAAGGCCGGGCTCAAGGCCGGCGACCTGATCGTGTCCATCGACGGAAAGCCCGTAGCCACGTGGTATCAGTTGGTGGATGCGGTGCACCAGTCCGGACGGGCGCCCCATCCAGTTTGTGATTCGCCGCGACGGAAAGGACCTGCCTCTCACCATCGCCCCCATGCAGGGGATGGGATCGGACGGGCAGAGCGTCTATCAGATCGGAGTTTCACCCAAGACGACCGACGCCTTCGAGCGCGAAGGCCCCATTTCCGCCGCAAAAGACGCGACAATCGAAACGTATCTGAACATGCGGCAGATCGTTCAGGTGATCGGCGGACTCTTCAGCGGCAAAGTCTCGATCCGCGAACTTCAGGGCGTGGTGGGGATTGCGCGCGTCTCCGGTCAGGCCGCCCAGCGCGGCCCCATGACGCTTCTCGGCCTGATGGCCGTCATTAGCCTCAACCTCGGCTTGCTGAACTTATTTCCCATCCCGGTTCTCGACGGCGGCCACGTGCTCCTGCTGGCCGTCGAGGGAATCCTGCGCCGTGACCTGAGCGTGGCCCTGAAGGAGCGCTTCGTGCAGGTCGGCCTCGTGTTTCTGCTTGGGATTTTCGCGTTCGTCATGTACAGCGACATCCTGAAGCTCATCCAAAGCCACCACTAAGCAGCGACCATGCGCCTCAGGTCGGCAATCTTTGCGTCCGCCGCTCGGCTTTGACGAGGCGGCGAAGAGGCTTTTGGTATAATCTTCGATCACATGTCGCGCCCGTCTCCCCATCGCGTTTCCACCGGCGAACGCATCAATGCCCATGAACCGCCCGGCCGCCTGCAGCGCGAATTAGGCGCGCGCCGCATCCGCCTCACGCGCCAGCGCCGCGTGGTCCTTCAAGTGATGGAGGGCGCTCCGCAGCATCTGGACGCCGGCGAAATCCTCGAGCGGGCCCAGAAGATCGATTCGGATATCACCCGCGTTACGGTCTACCGCACCCTGGAACTCCTCAAGAATCAGGGCCTGATCGATGAGCTCGACCTGCTCCATCTGCGCGGTCACCGCCATTTCTACGAGAGCCACGGCCCGCGCGACCACATTCACGTCGCCTGCATCCGCTGCGGCAAGGTCCGTGAGTTTGAAAGCGACCTGTACGAGGATTTGAAGAAGCAGATCGCGCACGACTGCGACCTGGAAATTACCATTACGCGCACCGAGGTGGGAGGGTTGTGCGCGGATTGCAGAAAGCGCTGACCCGGCCAGGGTCAGCGTCCCGAGCGGAGCGAAGCGAGCGAGGGACCTCTCTTTGTTCGGCTCTGGTTTCTCTCAGGCCCTAATCCCGCTCCCGGTGAAATTCCTTCGCCCTCTCGATATCCCGAAGCACCTGCTCCCGCAGTTCCTCCGCGCCGGAGAATTTCCGCTCATCGCGCAGGCGCCTCAGGAATCGAACCTCCATCGTGCCCGCTCGTCTAGATTCTCGTTGAAATCCAAGCAGATAAGTTTCAACCGTGATGCCCGATCCGTCGAAGGTTGGCCGCACTCCAATATTCGTGACGGAACCGATAGCATTTGCCGCAAGCGACGGTTTCCGTCGCGTAAACTCCCTGCTTCGGCAGCATCTCCTGCTCCGATTTCAGATTCAGGGTGGGCACCACAAGTTTCCGGCCCTGGCCCGTGCCCGTTTGTATGTCTCCGGAAAGCGCAAAAGGGCGCCCGAGCATGCGCTGCGCATCCTCCACGCGGCCCTCTCGCAAGGCCTCGCGAATCGCGCTGCTCGATGCCACCTTCCCATCAACGGTCAGCGGCTTCACGCTCTCCACTTCAAATCCCCATTGCCTGCCAGTAACCCTCGAGCGACTCCACGTTGCCTTCCTGCCGGTGTCCGAAGCGGAAATTTTCTCCGACCAGCACTTTGCTGGCGCGCATGGTCTCCACCAGGTAACGCCGCGCGAATTCTTCCGGACGCACCCTGGATAACTCCAGGTTGAAAGGCAGCACCAGCGCTGCATCGATCCCCGCTGTCTCGAAAGCGGCCAGGCGCTGCTCGATCGTCATCAGCAGCGCGGGCGCCTCCGCCGGACGCAGGATTTTCAGGGGATGCGGAAAGAGAGTCAGCACCGCCGCCAGGTGATCCTTCTCGCGCGCCTCTTCGGTCACCTTGCCGAGGATTTCCTGATGTCCCCGGTGAATGCCGTCAAAATTCCCGATGGTCACAACCGACGGCTTGCGATCCTCTCCCAATCGCGACCATCCATTCTTCCGCCGAATTGAGCCTCGCGAGCGCCACTAGATTTGCACCTCGATCCGCAGCCCGTCATAGGAGAGCCGCACATTTTCCGGCAGCCGCGCGTTTGTTTCCGCGTGCCCAAGGTCGTGGCAGATGTGGGTGAACCACGCGCGCTTTGGCTGTAGCTCCGCAACGAGCGCCAGGGATTGCTCCACGTTCGAATGCATGGGATGCGGCACGTAGCGCAGGGCGTCGAGGATGAAGTCGTCCAGTCCTCGCAGCAGCTCTTTGGACTCCTCCGGCACGCTGATGAAATCGGTGAGATACGCGCACTTGCCAAAGCGAAATCCCAACACGGGCTGCGGGCCATGCATCGCCGCCACCGGGACGATCCTCAAGCCGAACAGCTCGAACGGTCCCTCGATCGTCGTGCAGCTTCACTCCCGGCAGCAGATTGCCGTTCGGCGTGTCGTCGAAGATGTAGGCGAACTGGCGTTGCAGCGTGGCGATGGTGTCGGCGGCGGCGTAGATCGGCACCACTCCCTGCTGCTTCATGTTGAAGGGGCGAATGTCGTCCAGGCCCAGGATGTGATCGGCATGCCCATGGGTGTAGATCACCGCGTCGAGCCGGTCGATATGTTCCCGCATGGCCTGGGAGCGGAAGTCGGGAGTCGTGTCGATCACCACATTGCGGCCGGCGTAGGAGAGCAGCACGGAAGGACGCATGCGCTTATCGAGCGGGTCTTGCGAATCGCAGACGGCGCAGTGGCACCCCAGCGTGGGCACGCCCATCGAGGTGCCCGATCCCAGAACTGTCAATTGAAGGGAAGCCATGAATGGACGGGAAAGGCTTGCCTGTTTCCGGGCCGCTATTTCTTCACGCCCGCCTTTTTCTGCATCTGTTCGGCGGCGGCCTTGGAAATTTCCATGAAGGTGAGTTTCAGGCTGCCGAGCACCTCGATCAGGAGGTCCTCGTCGGCCTTGGCGAGGTTGCCGCGGGTCTTCTCGCGCAATACATCGAGCATGTCGATGACTTCGCGCGCGCCTTCCAGATCGAGAAAGGCTTGCCCCGTGCGCGGATCGGCCATCCCGCCAAGCATCGCCGCGGCGTTGCGCGTAAGAAAATCCACGAGCATCTGAAAGCTTCGCGACGACGGCTGGGTTTCCTCGCCCTCGGCGGCCTCAGAGGGCGCCGGCGGCGTGATTCCTCCCGGCGGCGCGGGCGCTCCATCCGGTTTCGCTGCGGCTTTTTGCGGGGAAGGCGGGGGCGCCTTCTTCGCGGACTCTTCTTCCCACCGCCGGTCCTGGTCGGCGGCGTCCTTGCGGAGCTCGCCGTCTTCGGTGAACAGCCGCCTGTCTACGACCTTGAATCCTTCATCCTGCTTGGGATCAGCCACGCGCAATTTCCTCGAATGTATTCATCAATCTATCCATCATGGTTACCCAAAAAGTTTAACATCCACTCATTAGCGTCACAAGGCGCTTCGCTGGCGGTAAAGAACTTGACAAGATATAAAACCGATAGCATTATTTCCGCCGTCCCCAAAACTCATTTTATCGGTATCGACCAGCTTGATTGACGCTTTACTTTGCTGGTCCTACGAGCCGGGGTGTCACTGGTGGCGCACGAGCCAGCCATAATTCAGGTGGGGGTCTCTGGTGTCTTCCCCCGGTCTGCCCGATCGTGTTGTCTGCCTGCCAGGACCCTCCTCAGCGCGCTCACCGCGCTGATCATATATTTGCTGTCACCCGTGTTGGCCGATGCTCAAATCGCGCCGATCCGGCCGGATTTCCCCACTCAAAAACGCGCGGAAGCTTATGTTCCGGGCCGCTTGCTCGTTCGCTTCCGGCCGAACCGCCCGGCGGGCGTCATCGCGGCTGCTCACAACGCCGTGGGCGCCACTGTCAGGGCGCGGTTTCATAGCGTGTCGGGCCTCGAGTTGGTGGACTTGCCATCGGGAAAAGACGTCCTTGAAGGAATCATGGAGTACCGAACCAACCCCGATGTGCTGTATGCGGAACCCGACTATCGAGTTTATGCCTCCGAGGTGCCCAATGATCCCTTGTTCCCTCTAACTTGGGGCCTCCAGAATACCGGCGCTCAAAACGGCATCGCGGGGGCGGATATTCATGCCGCCCTCGCGTGGCAATTCTCCACCGGCAGCAGCAGCGTCGTGATCGGTCAACTCGACACCGGTGTTGACTACACTCATCCAGACTTGGCGGCGAATATCTACCGCAACACGCCCGAATGTAATTCAAATGGCCTCGACAACGATGGAAACGGATACGTGAATGATTGCAACGGCATCAACGTCCTGGGCGATGGTCCTGTGAATGATCCATCCGATGATGTTGGCCACGGCACCCACGTCGCCGGAACCATGGGCGCAGTCGGCAACAACGGCGTTGGCGTCGCGGGTGTCAATTGGCAAGTATCCATTCTGCCCTGCAAATTCATAGGCACGGATGGTGGCACCGACTCGGCAGCCGTTCAATGCCTCGATTACATGGCCTGGATGAAGGAGCACGGTGTCAACATTGTTGCGACCAACAACAGTTGGGGCGGAGCAGGCTACAGCCAGGCCCTCTACGATGCCATCGAAGCGCAGATGGAAGATGGAATTCTTTTTGTGGCAGCCGCGGGTAATGGCGATATCTATGACAATAGCAGCGACAATGATGAGAATCCCATTTATCCAGCCTCCTTCGATTTGCCGAATATCATCGCCGTCGCCGCTACGGACCGGCAGGATAACCTGGCCTGGTTTTCCAATTACGGACTTCATTCCGTTCATCTGGGTGCGCCCGGCGTGTCGGTCGTAAGCACATTTCCTGGCGGCCAATATCAGGAACTCAGCGGGACGTCGATGGCGACGCCCCACGTTACGGGATCCGCGGCCCTTCTTCAGGCATTCAACCCCGCGCTGAACTGGTTTTCCATTCGGAATCTCCTCCTGGCGGGGGGAGATTCCGATGTCAACCTGTCAGGTACGGTCACGGGAAACCGGCTGAACGTCTACGGCGCAATGACCTGCTCGAACCGCCCGATCACGGCGCGCGAGGAACCACGAAACAACCTGGTAACAACATCAGCCAATGTCCCGGTCACCCTGCGCGAACTGAACATCAATTGCGCCGCTCCCGCCGGGACGGTGCAAGTCACCGTAGAGCCTTCCGGACAAATCATTCCGCTGGCGGACGACGGGAATGCGCCGGACCTTGTCGCCGGAGATGGCATCTATTCCGCCACGTTTACCCCCAGTCTGCCTGGAACCTACACCCTCGCTTTTCCGAACGGTGACAACGTCACCGTGCAGGTTCTTGCCCCGTATTCCGTCGCCTCGGTGCCATCCACCTACGTTTCAATTGCGGGCACGAACCTTGAACTGAGCGACGAAACCAGCAAAGCGATTGACACGCCCTTCCCCATACGTTTCGGGGGACAAACCTTCAATGAAATCCATGTCACCGACAATGGGCTCATTGCGTTCGAAGGTGCATTTAACTCGCCCCTGGCTTTCCCGCTGCCTTACCCTTTTGCCGGCGCTCTCGTGGCGCCCTTTTGGGATGATCTGCAACCCGTTCTTGGAACCCCCAATAACGTCTTCTGGGACACTCTGGGCTCGGCGCCCAATCGGCAGCTCGTTGTCGAATGGAGAAACATCTATCACTATCCATTCCCCTTTGTGGACGTGCCGCCCGGCACAGTGACCTTTGAAGTGGTTTTCAATGAGAGCAGCGACGAGGTCGATTTCAATTACGGAACTTTCGTGGCGGGTGCTCCCTGGTCCATGGGAGTTGATACTCCGGAAATCTGGTTGCAGACCAGTTCGGTCGAAGGCACTCAATTTTCATACGGCAGCGGACCAATCCCGGTGCTGGAGTCAGGCACGTCACTCGTCTGGCGGCTTTCGCCTGCGCCAACTGCGCCAGTCTTCGCCTTCTCGGTCAAATCACCGACGCAGACCGTAGTGCCCAATCAGCTCGCCATTTTCAGCGGAACGGTGACAGCCTCCTCCGGATTTTCCTCCCCTGTAACCATCGCTTGCTCCGGGGCGGCTCCTCCATCCTGCAGCTCTGCAACGATTGCCACGGAACAGGGCACTGCCGTTCCTTTCGAAATCCAGGCCGCCAGTTCCGCCGTGGGCACGTACACGTTTCCAATCCAAGCGCAATCGGATGATGTTACCCAGGCGGCGCAGCGGCAAATGGTGACTCTTAATGTTGTCATTACGAGATCAGCGCACCCGCTCCCGGCACGCTGGTGGTGCCGGATGGCGGCGAGTAATTCATTGTCCATTGTCTCACTGGCGCTGCGCCACTGAATGTTCTGCTTTCGTGTAGCGGATTGCCTGCCGGGGGGGCCTGTTTCTTCTCACCTCTGTTACTTACGGAAGCGTGACACCGGGCGCTACCGTGCCGGTGACGGTGACTGTGGGTGTAGTCCCTGGCACCCCGCTCGGGACTTCTACGATTTCGGATCCCTGCCGCTTTGTCTGGGTCTCCCGGAACGTCTGGGCACGCGTGAGCAAACGCTTTTATTACAGGTTGCACCGAACCCCGACTTTACGATATCCGCCGTGGGGCCCGCCTGTCATCGGTCGCAGAACCCACGCAATACGCTACGTTTTCCGTACGACCAATCGATGGGTATTCAAGCGCGGTAGCCATCTCCTGTTCGGCAATGCCGGCTGGCCCACATGCCAGGCGAACCCAGCCGCTTCGAGCTCGATTCCGATCGCTGGGAGTATCGAAATAGATCCGAACGGCGCGCCGCCTGGACAAATGTGATTTCCTTAACCGCCGTAGGTTCCGGCAAATCGCACAGCTAGGTTTCCTCTACCAGGTTGCCAGTCCTGCCACGCCATTTTCCTTCTTCGTCGGACAAAATTCGAGTCAAACAGTTCTCGTTGGTAATACCTCGGGACCGTTCGATCTGATCTTCGATTCCTCGCCGGGCTACACTTCGCCGACGCAAATTGTTCCGTGGATCTGCACCCCCGTCGGAGCGATCTGTAGCCATCGCCCCGAGCGACACATTCACCCCGAACGGCTCGCCTGTTCACCTGCAAATGACGATGACCGTGCCCGATCAGAACTCACTCATAGGGCTTCCTGACGCCCAATTCAGCACTGCTGGCTCTTTTTCCTTTACGTTTATGGCCAAGGACCTGGCCACCGGCATAAGCTACCCGTTCAACGGCAGCGGCGTCACGATCAACGTTCAGGATTACGCCCTCACCGCCTCCAGCACGAACTTCACGCTGGCGCCGGGAGCCTCCGCCCAGGTGGCCATCACCTACAACGCATTCAATGGCTTTGGGTTTCCAGTTTCCATTGCATGCCCTGCGCCGCTGCCGCCCGCCGTAACCTGCAGCATTGATAAGCCGAACCTGAATCCAGGCGACGCCGCAATGTTCACTTTTCAGCCGGACCAGCCGCGCAGCCCAGTCTCCGGTTCCTGCAGATTGTCGCAACCGCCACTCTGCCACAAGGGCAAGTGATTACGCGCACTACAACGCTAAATGCATTCATCTCTCTCCCAACAATCACGATCGATCCCCCAGCCATTACAGTGCCTTCCGGCGGTTACGCCAACTTCACGGTTTGCCTGAATACTCCATGTAGCGGTATTTCATCGGCGCTCGGCGATGAAGACGTGTTCCTTATCAGTTGCACCAGCCCGGACGCCGGCGTCACCTGCGATGCCCCCTTTTCGCAGACTCGGGGGCTGTTTGGCGTCACCGTGCGTACCGCGAGCGGCATCACTTCGCTCGGCTCGCATCCATTTACTGTCTCTGCCACCTCCGGCGAAGACACCATCACCGCCACCGGTACGATCGTGATGCAGAGCGCGGACAGCTTACAGATGGTCAGTCCCAACGGGGGAGAGCTTTGGGGCAGCGGAACGCAAAATATTATCTGGAAATATACCGGAAATCCGGGGACTACCGTCCGGCTGGACCTCGTCAACAACGGATCGTCTACGCAAACAATCGCAGCGAGCGTTCCTATCGGCGTCAATGGGGCCGGATCTTATTTGTGGCAGATGCCGGATTCATTGCAGTTTAGCGAGAATTACCAGGTTAAGATCACGAGTAACGACAATCCTTCAATCTCCGACCTCAGTGACGACCCCGTGTGGATGGGGCAGGGAGTCAGTACCCACTCTCCAACAGCCGGTTCGGTCATCTTGTATGGGGGAACCAGCAACTATCTTTCCTTCTATGTCGAGTACGGTTGGTCCGGCTTCCCTCAGATCCAATTCGATTTATACAAGAGCGGTCAATTCGTACAGAACATCTCCACCTCACAGATCAGCGGCTGTTTTGATGCCGATATCGGCTGCGTCTGGGATTCGCCGCCGGGTTATTTCCCAAACATTGTTCCCGGCACCGACTACAGCATCAAAGCGACGCCGCTCGCAGATCCTTCCCGCGCGGTGTTCAGTCCCGGCACTTTTACCATCTCCAATACGTACTTAACCCTCACGTCGCCGAATGGCGGAGAGATCTGGCAGCCCGGCACCACACATGCCATCACCTGGAACTGGATCGGCCAGCCCGTAAGTCCGGGAGGGGACGTAGAAATCACGCTGGGAGTCAGCGGGTATCCCGGAACCATAATTACGCCCACGACCCCCATCGGGTCCAATGGCTCCGGATCTTATTTATGGTCGATCCCCGCCGATTTCCCGGCATCACCGTCCTATCGGGTCGCCATCAACACGTTCTCACCCTTAAACGACGAAAACCTTAGTGGTGGAAGCGCAGCGAACTTCGCCATCGGGAATTATCACACTCTCTCAGTCACCGTAAATGGATCCGGAACCGTTCAAACCTCCGACGATCTCATAACCTGCCCCGTGGCCGCTTGCAGCGGAATATACCTGAATGGGGCGACGGTCACGCTCGTTCCATCGGCAAACGGCGGCGTCTTCCTCGGCTGGTCAGGCGCTTGTTCTGGCGCCGGAAATTGCGTACTTACAATGAATTCGGATCTCGCGGCGATCGCGAATTTCGCGGCGCCCAGCCTGTCCTTGTCTGCGTCCCCCGCGTCGAACTCCGTTGCCGCGGGAGGGCAAGCACAATACACGATCACTGTCTCGCCCCAGGGTAGTCTCAACGCTAGAATCGCGCTGGCTTGTTCGGGACTGCCGCAGGGGGCTGCCTGCGCCTTCCAGTCAAATAACTTCAGTTTCCCCTCATCGAGCTTCAGCACCATGTTGACGATCACCACAGTGGCGCGTTCTTCCGTTTTTCCAATGGTCGGCGGCGCGATCCGCAAGTTGCTTTTGCTCGCAGCGATTTTGATGATTGTCCTCGAAAGCGCTCGCGCTCTCCTCCGGGCGGCCCTTCGCCCGCAAATGTTGCGCGTCGTGCGACTGTCGACTCTCTTTACGCTGCTCATCGCGCTTATATTGGTTGGTTGTGGAGGGGGAGCTGCAAATCAAGCCGCAAGTTCCTCGGTCAACTCTGTTGGTACTCCAGCCGGGAACTATTCCATCACGATTTCCACCCAGGTCGGAAGCCTTACACCGGCAACGACTGTCAGCTTAATCGTGCAGTAGCTCACCTCGAAAAGAATCCCAAAAATTGAAACGAAGCGCCCTGCTCCAGCGTCCGGTTGAATTTTCCCAAAACTCGCGCACGATTTCGGCTGCAGGCCACGCGCGGCTGCGCCAGTCATTCTCCAGCACCCTTGCGCTGCCACGCCACTGCTGGGGCCGCGCCGATTGCCTTGTGATTTTTCCCGGGCTGCCGTAGATTGGTGCTTCTTGCATCGGAGCCTCGGGCCCGCCGTGTCCAAACGCAGCGCGAAACCACAGCATCGCGGAAAGTTAAACATGAAGATACGGAACGGGCCTGTTGCAAAGCCTCCGGCGCGGAAGCGGAGACCGAAGCGCCGCTCCTCCAAAGCGCTGATTCCCCTGAACAGCCGCGACAAACTCGCCGGCAGATGGTTCGACAAGCTGGTGGCCTTGCAGGCGCGGCTGTATGGGCCCGGCGGATGCCCCTGGGACCGCGAGCAGACCCACGCGTCGCTTCGAAAGTTTCTGATCGAGGAAACGTACGAGGTTCTCGACGCGATGGAGTCGCCCGACCCTCGCAAGTTTGCCGGGGAACTGGGCGACCTGCTGCTCCAGGTGGTTTTCCATGCGATCCTGGCGGAAAAGGCCGGCCGTTTCACGATTTCCGACGTGATCGAATCCATCCACTCGAAAATGGTTCGCCGCCACCCCCACGTCTTTGGCGACGCTTCCGCCGCAACTTCCGCCGCAGTGCTGAAAAACTGGGAGCAGATCAAGGCGGAGGAGCGAGCCGCCGAGCGCGAGCCGGCGGGCGGAAAAGTCCGGCGAAACACCGGATGAAGAGTCCATCCTGGGAGGCGTCCCGCGCTCACTTCCGGCGGTACTTGAAGCGTACCAATTGACCCGGCGCGCCTCCCACGTTGGTTTCGACTGGAACAGTCTCGAAGAAATACTCGAAAAGCTCGCTGAAGAGGAACATGAGATTCGAGCGCTTCTCCCGGCGTCTGCCGCGGCGAGTGAGGGAGAATCGGATCAAGTCGAAATCTTCACCAAAACTTGAAGAAGAAGTTGGCGACTTGCTCTTCACCGCCGTGAACGTTGCGCGGTTTCTGGGAGTCGACCCGGAGATCGCCCTCAAGAAGGCGAATCCAAGTTCAAGCAACGCTTTACATCTATGGAATCTGCGTCCCTGAAGGAAGGGAAGCGATTCGCGGATCTGCCGCGCGCCCGCATGGAAGAGCTGTGGAACGAATCGAAGGCAAAATAAGCTCGCCGGGCCGAAAGCGTGCTTTCAACGCTGGCCGGCGTGCAAGATTTTTTCAAGCGGTTAAATTTCGATGTAAGCTTTTTCACCCATGACCCAGGCCCCGGGCTCCTCCGCTATTGAAGTACGCCACTGCGACGACGCTCGCCCAGTTTGAAGACTGCCTGCGCCTCGAACACGCCGTTTGGGGGCATGGCGAGGACATTGCCGTTCCGGTGCCGATTTTTGCGGTGGCTCATCACACGGGCGGGCAGGTGCTTGGCGCCTTTGCCGGCGCCGAGATGGTGGGCTTCACGCTGGCTCTGCATGGAACCCGCGCAGGGAAGGAGTTTCTTCACTCCCACATGACCGCCGTGCTTCCCGAATATCGCGACCGCGGCGTCGGCCGGCAGCTCAAGCTCTTCCAGCGTGACGACGCGCTGGCCCGCGGCATCAACCTCGTGGAGTGGACCTTCGATCCGCTCGAGTTGAAGAACGCGCATTTCAATCTCAACCGCCTTGGCGCCGTGGCCCGCCGGTATCTGCCGAACATCTATGGCATCACCAACAGCCCTTTGCATGCCGGTTTGCCAACCGACCGCCTGGTCGCCGAATGGTGGCTCGATTCCCCGCGGGTGAGAGCGCGCTTCGATAACAACGATAACAAGGACGACAAATACACCAAGGACGACAAAGACACCAAGGACAACAAACCCAACAAGCCGCTCGCGGAAACCGGCCCCTCCGAGCGTTTTCCTCTGCCCGCAAACATTGCCGAGATTAAAGAGAACGACCCGGATGCGGCCGTTCGCATTCAGACGGGGATGCGGTTCCAGTTCACTCGCGCCTTCGCGAATGGCCAGGTGGCCACATCCGTCGAGCCTCGCGTCGCGCGCGTGGATTATATCCTCACGCCTGCCCGCCAAATCGCCGGCCTGCACCTCCCTGAACCCTCCACGCACTAGCAGCAAGCGCCTTTGCCGTTCGTTGTCATCCTGAACTCATACGCGCGCAGCGCGGATGGGTGAGGGACCTGCTTCTTCTTTTGCTCTTCCTCCTCGCTCATCGCCTTTGCCTTTCCGGGTGCCCGAACCTTCGATTTCAAGGGTCGGGTCTTTGTGCGCCATTCGCCGGACCGGAGCAATCGATATCCCGATCCTTCAATATGAAGGGCGCGCGCACCCGGAAAACCACCTCCGCCGATCGCCCTTGCAATTCTTTCCCGCTCACGTATCCTTTTGAAGCTTCGCCATTGTCTTCATTCACCCATGCGCCTGCAAAAAATTACTCTTCGCGAAATCCACTTGCGGCTTCTCTCGCCGTTTGAGACAAGCTTCGGCAAGGTGCAGTTGCGGCGCATCCTGCTGGTCGAGGCCCGGGCGGACGGCGTCGCCGGCTGGGGCGAATCGACCGCCGGCGAAGGCCCATTCTATTCCTACGAAACCGTCGAAACCGCCTGGCTGATCCTGAGCAAGTACATCTGGCCGATGCTCAAGGGCAGGGAATTCGGCTCCGCGAGCGAGATTTGGGACCTTCTGGCTCCCGTCCGCGGCCACAACATGGCCAAAGCCGCTCTCGAGACGGCCCTCTGGGACGCCGAAGCCAAACAAAAGGGCGTGCCGCTAGCAAAGCTTCTCGGCGGAACACTCGAGGAAATTCCCTGCGGCGTCTCAATCGGCTTGCAGCCCACCATGCCAGAGCTGCTCGCGAAGGTTGAAAAGGAACTGGCGGCGGGCTACCAGCGCATCAAGATCAAGATCAAGCCCGGGGCGGATATCGCGCTGGTGAGCACGCTTCGCGACCGCTTTCCGCGCATCCGCCTGATGGTGGACGCGAATTCCGCTTACACCCTGAAAGACACAGCGCTGCTCAAGGCCCTCGACGCCTTCTACCTCATCATGATCGAGCAGCCACTCGGCTGGGACGACATTTTTTCCCACGTCCAGCTCCAGCGCGAGCTCGAGACGCCGATCTGCCTCGATGAGTGCATTCACGAGTTCGACCACGCGCGCGCCGCTATCGAGACCAGGGCCTGCCGGATCATCAATATCAAGCTGGGACGCGTGGGCGGACACACCGCCGCACGGCGCATCCACGATCTCTGCCAGGCCAGCTCGATTCCCGTGTGGTGCGGCGGCATGCTCGAATCGGGAATCGGCCGCGCGCATAACATCGCCATGTCGTCGCTGCCGAATTTTAATCTTCCAGGTGATGTGTCGGCTAGCCGACGCTATTGGGAAGAAGACGTCATTGAACCGGAAGTTGAAGTCTCGAAGCACGGCACGATTCGCGTTCCCACCACTCCCGGCATCGGCTACACGCCGCGTATCGATCGCATCGACTCGATCACCCATCGCCGCGAAGTTCTTGAGTAACACTTGAATTCTTCTTCCTCCGTCGGACGCAAAACTTCCAGTAGTGCTTCAAGTCGTCCCAGTCCATCTCGCTCGCCCTCGCGCTGACTGCCGTAATGCTCATCTGGTCGTTTAACTTCGTGGCGGCGAAAATCGGGCTGCGGCACATGGACGTAATTTCTTTCGCATCGATTCGGATGCCCCTGGCCGCGCTGCTGATGCTGCCGATTTATTTCGCGCAGGGGCGCCGAACGCCGCTCGCGCGGCAGGACATCTGGACGTTTGTCTGCCTCGGGTTTTTCGGCGTGGTCATCAATTCGGGTTGCTTCGTGCTCGGGCTCACCCAGACCACCTCGGAGCATTCGGTGATCGTGCGGGCGCTGGGGCCGGTGTTGGTGCTGGCGCTGGCGGTCGCGCTCAGGGTCGAGGGTCTCACGCTAGGGAAGGCTGCCGGGATGCTGATTTCGTTTGCGGGGGTGATCCTGCTCGACGCGGAACGCGGCGTTTCAATGCGTTCGCCCCTGCTGCTGGGCGACGTGTATACCTTCCTCAGCATCGCCGGCTTCGCGATCTACACCGTTTTCGCCAAGAGGATCGCCATGCGGTACGACGCCGTCTCGATGAACACCTACACCGTGGCGGCCGCCGGCCTGATGGCCCTGCCCGTGGCGCTGCGCCAGACGATCCATCTGCGGTGGGGAGGCGTAGGCCCTCTCGCGATGGATCGGGTGGGCGGCCATGCTCTACATGGCGTTGGTGACTACCGTCGCGTCCTACACAATCTACAGTTGGGTGCTCCGACATATGGAGCCGTCGAGGGTGGCGGTCGTCAATTACGTGCAGCCGGTGGTGGTGATCCTGATTTCGATCCCTCTGCTCGGCGAGCATCCGACGGCAATCTGGTAGCCGGAGGCGCGCTGGTCCTGGCCGGCGTCTACCTAACCGAGCGCGCAAAATAGCGCATTCGCTACCTTGAGGGGCCGATGCTGCGGATGCTGCGAGACAAACCGGCCCCATTCAGAGCCGATGTGCAATACGATTTTGCGTCAGAGGACGCTTGTGGCAGGCTATCCGAAGAGCCGCTTGCGCAACACGCAGATTATGCCCAGCATTCCAGTGCCGAATAATATGAGGCTGGCGGGTTCGGGCGTTGCAGAGACAGTGTCGAAGGTAAAAGTTGTTGTGGAGCCATCCCACGAGGCGCTGTCTCCGTTCTCGGCGTCCAAACTGAATGGCTCAGCATCCCCGCCTTCAAAGTTGCTGGACGAAAACGGCAAGCCAATAAGGACGTCATCGGTGGAAGTGGATTGGACACCGCTATCCTGTTGGACCTCATAGTACCCATATACATAGCAGCAAGGGGATGAACTGAAAACGCTACCGTCCGTTAAGGCATACGAACTGGTAGTGCCTGTCGCTGACAGCCCTTCTCCAGCAGCGCTCATGCCTATAAGATTTCCGCCACTGTCCACCAGACTGAAATACAGGTCAGCCTCGTTGGAGGCTTCGCTGGATAAACCCAACGGTGCCGTAATCGATGGCGCTGTCCCGGAGGTGAGCGAGAGAGTAAAACCGTTGCTAAAGGTGGTGAAGGTAAAGTCGCTAGCTGCCAATCCTCCTGAACCAGAAATTCCCGAGGTGCCATTGTAGCTATAGGTGTCGTTAGAAAAAGAGGAGAAGGTAAAGTCCAACGCTCCTATGTTGCAGCTTCCGCTGTTCGTCGAGAGAATGACATCTAAAGTTACCCCGCTCATGCAGGTCTGAGCGTTCGCAGCGGGAGAGAATGCCGTCATGAACATCCAGCAGCCCAGCAGGATAAATGATGCACGCAATGCTAGTTTGGAACATGGCCCAAGGTGTTTCACGTGTAAATCTCCCGGTGCTCGATTATTGGGGAGACATTATGGGCCAGATAACGGCAAAACCAACTACCCATGGAGCTTAGCCCAAAGGAACTAAGCCTTTTGGGCAATATGATTCGCTCTCAATAGAGCGAAAAAGCGCATTCGGTGGCACTAAATTGCGTCAAAGTACTGAAACTTGTTCCTGATTCGAATACGGCGATTGTGATCGCGGTCAATCAACGCCCCAAGTTCGGGCTGCTGCGTGCCAGGAACGCGCCCTCATCCGCTTCTATGGACGGCCCCCGGGAGCGCCAGGGATCGCTCGCAGCAAAACACCACGCGAACCGCCTTCTGACAAGCATCCTCTGACGGTGCTATACAGTCCGTGTAGCAATGCCGCTTGTCGTCAGCGCAGAGAGTTTTCGGGTGCCCGACCCTCCGGGTTCGAGGGTCGGGTCTTTGTGCGTGATTCCCCGGAGAAGGCCTTACGGGTTCGCCGCAAAAGTTCTCGGGTGCTGGTTCGCCACGACAGCTCGTTCGTGCCAACCCGAACGCAGTGAGGGATCCGCATTGGCTTTTAGGCGGTCGATCCGAGCCCGCAAAATGCAAAATTACGAAACGAAGCCACCAAGTCATTGATAAATCAGGATCGGCGATAAAAAGGATCGGCTACTTGTGATGGGCGACCAGCAGCAGGAGGACGAAGAGTATCACCGGGATCAGCCCGATCATCACGAACACACCCGGGTTCACCGGCTTGGGCCTGCGGCTGGTGTGCCAGTCGCGGAACTGCGCGCGGTCGGGCAGGGCGATCTCGCCCTGATGTTGCAGGTCCCAGGCGAACTGCCGGGCGCTCGGGTAGCGGTTGCGCGGGTCGCGTTCGAGCGCCCGCCAGAGGATCTCCTGCAGCGAACGCGTAAGCGCGGGATCAATGTCCGACGCCAGTTCCGGATCGCTCACCAGTCGCTGATTCATCGAGGCCAGCGGGTTGGGGCCCCGGAAGGGCACCTGCCCGGTCAGCATTTCATAAAGCATGATGCCCAGCGAGTAGACGTCGCTGCGGGCGTCGCCGCGATGCCCCTTGACCTGCTCGGGCGAAATGTAGTCGGGGGTACCCATGGACTTGGTGATGTGCGCGAAGGTAAGCCGGCGCCCGGCAACTTCCCCGGCCAGGCCGAAGTCGATCAGTTTGATGTGGTCTTCGCTGTCGACCATGATGTTCTCGGGCTTCAGGTCGCGGTGAATCACTCCCGCCTTGTGAATGTATTCGAGGGCGTCGCAGATCGCGATGGTGATGCGCACGGCGCGCTCGGGCGGAAGCTTTTTCTCCTCTTCGAGGATCTCGCGCAGCAGCCGCCCCTCCACCCACTCCATGGTCATGTAAACGCGGCTGGGATCAAACTGCGGCAGCACTTTCACCACGCCGGGATGGTCGAATTTGCGGCCTATTTCCGCTTCGCGGTGAAAGCGGTCGTAGAACAGGGGATCGCACTCGAGCTCGGGATGGGGAACCTTGAGGGCCACGACGCGGCCGTCGCGCAGGTCGGTGGCGCGAAAAATCGTGGCCATGCCGCTGCGCGCCACCAGGCTGTCGATGCGGTAGTGGTCGAGTTGATCGCTGGGGCTCAGGGTGCCGATCATCGAGAAGGCCTCATGGGCTCTCCGGGACCTGCTGGCAGCATTTCGATAAAAGGCTACGCCTGAGACCTAAGCCACGCATAAAAGGTCCGTAAAGCATTTATAAGTGCGTCTTTTGGCGGACGAAGTTGAGGATAGCGAAAACGTATCGAGAGCGTCGTGTCAGAACCCGCGAGCGCTAGCGTTTCGCCCGGAGCTGTTGGGCTCTGCCGGAACCGGGAGCGCCCGGCAGGAGTGCCGGCGCCACGAACGGCGGAACCTTCTGGGCGGTGGAGTAGAATGAATTGTGGAGGTTGATGATGAGCGCTTACGGACGCGGGTTATCGTTACTTTTACTGGCAATCATAATCGGGGCTTCGTTGATGCTGGCTGGCGCGGCTCGCCGCGGGCGCCTGCAGGGGCAGCAGGACGCTGCGAATGCGCCGACCGGCACGGCGAAACCCGGCGAAGGAATCGTCCGGGAGACGCTTGGGAACGGGCTGCGCGTGGTGATCGTGCCGGACAAGCTGGCGCCCGCCGCGACGATCGTCGTGAATTACCTCGTTGGATCGGACGAAGCCCCCGCGGGATTTCCCGGGATGGCGCACGCCCAGGAACACATGATGTTTCGCGGGAGCCCCGACCTTTCCTCGGCGCAACTGGCGAATATATCCGCGGCCATGGGCGGGAATTTCGACGCGGACACGCAGCAGACCGTGACGCAATATTTCTTCACCGTTCCGGCCGAGGATCTGGACGTCGCCCTGCACATCGAGAGCCTGCGCATGAGCGGGGTGCTCGACACCGACGCCTTGTGGGACAAGGAGCGCGGCGCCATCGAGCAGGAAGTGGCGCAGGATCTGTCCAATCCGCAGTATGTGTTCTACGCCAGGCTGCTGACGGCGATGTTTCGCGGCACGCCCTACGAGCACGATGCGCTGGGGTCGCGGCCTTCGTTCGACAAGACCACCGGCACGATGCTGCACGAGTTTTATCAGAAGTGGTATGCGCCGAACAACGCGATCATGGTGATCGTCGGAGACGTGGACCCGCAGAAGACGCTGGGCGAGGTGAAGCAGTTGTTTGGCGGCATCCCCGAGAAGACGCTTCCGCCGCGGCCCGAGGTGCAACTTGGAAAAGTCTCGACGCAGACGCTCAGCCTGGATACCGATTTGCCGTATGGCCTGGCGGTTGTGTCGCTGCGGTGGCCGGGATCGGACAGCCCGGATTTCGCGGCGGTGAATGTGCTGGGGGACGTGCTGAGCAGCCAGCGTGGCAGTTTGTACGCGCTGGTGCCGGAGGGGAAGGCGCTCGATGCGGGATTCTCGATGAGCGCGATGCCGAAGGCCAGCGTGGCGTATGCCATGGCGGCTTATCCCAAGGGCGGCAACGGCCAGGCGCTGGTGAAAGAGTTGCAGAGCGTCCTGGCGGACGACGCGAAAAATGGCGTCCCCTCGGACTTGGTGGATGCGGAGAAGCGGCACGAGGTGGCCAGCGAGGAATTTCAGAAGAATTCGATCGCGGGGCTGGCGATGGAGTGGTCGAACGCGCTCGCGGTGGAGGGCCGGCAATCCCCGGATGACGATATCCGAGCCATCGAAAAGGTGACCGTGGAGGATGTGA
Organism: uncultured Acidobacteriota bacterium; assembly: GCA_963697575.1. Lineage (GTDB taxonomy): Bacteria > Acidobacteriota > Terriglobia > Acidiferrales > UBA7541 > Palsa-295. The sequence goes on from CAVOOP010000019.1 coordinate 48,320, forward strand.
ATCGCGTCGCTCGCAAGTATCTGACGCCCGACAATTCGATCGATGCGCTGCTCACGCCGCAGCCCTCGGGCAAGCCGGTTTCCTCGAAATCGTTTGGCGGGGCGGAGTCGCTTGCCGGCGCGCCCAGCGGGCCGGTGGCGCTGCCGGCCTGGGCGCAGAACGCCGTTACGCGGCTCACCATTCCGGACCTGACCATCCATCCGACGGTGGCTTCGCTTTCCAACGGTATCAAGGTGATCGTGCAGCCGGAATCCATCAGCAATTCCGTGATGGTGCTGGGGCACGTGAAGAACAACGCCGACCTGGAAACGCCTCCGGGGCAGGAGGGCGTCAGCAGCGTGCTGGATCAGCTTTTCCCCTACGGCACGCGAAAGCTCGACCGCCTTGGGTTTCAGAAGGCACTCGACGACATCGGCGCGGACGAGTCGGCAGGCGCGGATTTCTCACTCCAGGTGCTGACGCCGCAGTTCGATCGCGGCATGGAACTGCTGGCTGACAACGTGCTCCACCCGGCGCTGCCTGAAAACGCGTTCAAGGTAGTGCAGCAGCAGACGGCGGACGCGGTAGCAGGGCAATTGCAGAGCCCGGAGTATCTCACTTCGCGGGCACTCGATGCCGGGCTCTATCCGAAGAACGATCCGGAGCTGCGCGAGGCCACACCCGCGACGGTGAAATCGCTCACCGTACAGGATGTCGCGGGATATTACCAGCGTGTTTTCCGGCCCGATCTCACCACGATCGTGGTCATAGGCAACGTGACGCCCGAGCAGGCCCGGGCGGCGGCCGAGAAATATTTCGGCGACTGGAAGGCTTCGGGGCCGGCGCCGCAAACGGATTTGCCCCCGGTTCCGGCGAATCCCCCGGGTGTTGTCGCCGTCCCGGACAAGAGCCGCGTGCAGGTGAACGCCACTCTTGCCGAAACGCTCGGATTGAATCGCTTCAATCCGGACTACTATGCGCTCGAGCTGGGGAATCACGTTCTCGGCGGCGGCTTCTACGCGACGCGGCTGTATCAGGATCTGCGCGAGAATGCCGGACTCGTGTATTTCGTGGATTCCTCATTTGGCGTGGGGAAGACGCGGTCGACCTACCGCGTGACGTATGCCTGCGATCCGCAGAATGTTTCGAAGGCCCGGGCGGTGATCGAGCGCGACCTGAAGACGATGCAGACAACGCTTGTGAGCGGCGATGAGTTGCGGCAGGCCAAGGCCATGCTGCTGCGCCAGATTCCGCTCGGAGAGGCAAGCGAGCAGAAGATTGCGGGAGGGCTGATGTCGCGGGCGGTGATTGGTTTGCCGCTCGATGAGCCGACCGTCGCAGCGCGCCATTACGTCGATCTCACCGCCGATAACGTGAAGGTGGCGTTTGCGAAGTGGGTGCGGCCCGGGGATCTGGTTCAGGTGACGCAGGGGCCAAACCCACAATAGTCCGCGATAGGCCGCAATAAGCGATGGAAAGTACGACGAGGAGGGTGACTAGGGTGGCGCGGAAGGGAATGTTCCCCTTCGGAACGCGTTCTTGACACTCGAGCGGGTGCATCGATGCTATGAACCGGCGATTGCTGCTACGAACCGGCGGGAAGAGTGACCCGCTTTTCCCGCCTGCGGGACCGCGTCAGCGGGCTTGGGCCTGCGCCGTTTTCAGTGCAACTGTTGGGCTATAGACGTGCCAGAAATCGCCGTCGGCATTGGCAAACTCCACGGCAACCTGCTTCCGGCCTCGCTTCTTCGAGTCCACATAGACCACCCGGCATTCGCGTTCTTCTTCGGTGAAGGTGTTGACGACCAGAAGCCTCTGGCCGAGTTTCACGCGCGGCGTCATATCGAGGAGCCCACCGTAGAGGCTCACCGCCATCGTGGCGGTGACGTCGCGGAAGGGGTGGTTCTTCGGGGTACGGCCATATACCTTTACGGGAATTGTCAGCGGATAACGTTTGCAGCGACGACGCTCAACCATGAGTACCTCCGGGCCAAACAACATTCAAATCAGGATTGCCCGAAGCCAAGCTACGCGCCCTGGTGGGCCACGATCAATAGTACTCGGTTAATCAGAAAGGTAACGGTATCCGAAACGGAAGGCCTTTCAGGGATTGCTTTAACTAATCGACGCAAATATCTAAGGGCTCGGTTTAAATACTTGATGGCAGGCGCTTATGGGACCATTCGCTGTTAAAGCCCAACATGAATGTTGCAGCCGCCAAAGCTGAAAGCCGATATCGCGGACTTCATCTTTCGGTCAAGGTGTCGGCATGCCGACCGATTGCTCTACGTAGTAGTCCCTATTTACAATCTTGTATTTCAAGTGCGACTATCAGCCGAAGCAGGTGAAAAAGGAGACCCCGATGGCCACCCCGAAAGAGTCTCGAGAAAAGGATTCAATCAAGCAGAAGGATTCCGGAATGGCACAGTCTCCGGGGGGTTCGGAGCACCCGAGCCCGGCTAGCGTGTATGCCGACGCGGACCGTCCAGACCACGACGAGATTGCCATCCTTGCTTACGGAATTTATCTCAATCGGGGCGGGGAGGCCGGCAATGAGGTTGATGACTGGCTGCGAGCGGAACAGGAGATTGTGAGGCGCCGTGCTGCCGGCCAGCGCGACGGTGCTGCGCCAAGATCGAAGTCGACGTCGGCTTAGTTGCGCGCGAGGTTTAAAGCGGAGCCAGAGTCACAGGACCCGCCCGTTAAAGCCCAACGGTCGGGCACCCCGAAAATCCGCACAGTATCCTCTGTCGTCTAATCCCTTTTTACCGCCGGATCGGCCTGGCTGATGCTGCCCTGGAGCAGATCCGTCTTGATCGTAAATTTCTGTTTGGGAAGAAGGTTCACTTCGGTGGTGAAGTCGCGGTATCCGGGCAAGGCGATTTTGATTTCGTGCTTGCCGGGGCTAACCAGCATAGCCCTTCCTACGCCGCCAAACTCGTGCACGTATCCCACGAAGGTGTTGTCGAGGAATACGGCGGCGCGGTCCGGCTCGACTTTCAGCTTGATCTCGGAGGTCACCTGGGAATATTGCACGCGCGGGTCTTTGGTGAGTTGGATGGACAGCGACCAGCGTTTTTCCCGGTTCGACGGTGACCTTTTGGTCGAGATCGGTGTATCCCGACTGGCGCACGTTTACTTCGTGCTCGCCCGGCAGAAGAAGGATCTTCTTGTCGCCTTTGAGTTCGCTTACGTGGCCGACGTACTGGCCGTCGATCCAGACGCCGGCGCTTTTTTCAACTTTTGTGGCGGGAACGAAGTCGACTTCTCCCATGATCTTGTTATCGTCGGCGTGAATTCGCGGGGGCGCAAGTAGTGCGCAAGATAAAAGGGTGATGGACAAAAAAAGCCTGGCCTGAAAAAGCATGTGTTGGTCTCCCCTCAGAAGCCAGAATGACCGCAAATGAAACAACCACGATTCAAGGTTAATTTTAATCCTTTAAAAGGGCGGAGGGAGCGGGAATCTTTCCCGTTTTAGGCGGCGGAGTTCTTGTAACGGCCGGTGAGCCGGTTCTTGCCCAGTCCTGGACGGCTGGGCTATCCGTAACTGGCGGCTGGACGCCTGCCGCGCGCGCCGCGAGCGAAAAGGACTCCCAGCAGGAAGCCTCCGATGTGTGCCCACCATGCGACCCCTCCGGCGCTGGCCTCGCCCTGGACGCCCAGCGAACCGATCCCGCTCAGGAATTGCACGAGAAACCACAGCCCGATGAAAACCACGGCGGGAATACGCGCCGTGAACCAGATAATAAAAAGCGGGACCAGCGTCAGGATGCGGGAGCCGGGAAAAAGGACGATGTAGGCGCCGAGAACGCCGGAGATCGCGCCGCTCGCGCCAAGAGACGGCACACGCGAGCCCCAGGAGAAGGCCAGTTGAGCAAGGCCGGAACCAAGTCCGCAGACGAGGTAAAAGATGAGGTAGGGAACCGGCCCCATGCGATCCTCGACGTTGCCTCCAAATATCCAGAGAAACCACATGTTGCCGAGAATGTGGAGGAAGCCCGCGTGAAGGAACATGCACGTGAATAAAGGAATGAGCGCTTGCGTAAGGGAGTAATGGCGGCCTTCAAGTGCCAGTTGAATATTGTGCGGTGTTAAAGCGTAGGTGCGGACGAAGGCTTCAGCGGCTGCCGGGGGAAGAGAGATTTGATGAATGAATACGATGACATTTGCGAGGATAAGCAGAAGGGTCATGACCGGCAGGGATTGCCGGGGAGTCATGTCTTTCAGTGGTATCAAGGCTTGCTCCGGATTGTTGAGGCGACGGAATGCTCGCCAGATGCTCGCCAGAACTTACGCTGTCGCGCGGTTCAAGTGTTACCTCAGCATGCTAGTTTATAAGGTGCCACTTGATGCTCCGTTGTATGCATTAACGTGACACTTTCGGTTTTTCCCTTCATCTTACGTGGAAGCTAAATAATTCCCGCAGCAAATGGCAAATCCATCCCTCAGCGGTCGAAACCGCATCGCGGCAGCGCCCGCGACGTCACTCCTGGATGCAAAATTTATTCTTCGAGTACGTTGCAATGTAACTGAGCGAGACCGGAGTGTGCAAGCCATGGAATATAATTCACGGCGCGGGGGTACGCGATTCGCGACGGCCGAGAATTAAAATCCCGGTTGCTTCAAGGCGAATCGTCGGGCATCCCGCGGATAGCGTCTCCGAAATTTCCCGGCACGGGACTCGGGAGCGAAAGGATCGCGGCCGAATTAAGTTTGAGCGGAATGCGAGGGGTGTTTGCGGTTAACAATTGCGCGGCGTCGATGGGTGTGATAGAAAAATTCATTCCGATGCGTGCGGCTTGCGCGGCTGTTTGAATCATTGCGGGACAGATGTGTTCAGTCGGGCGGTCGGCGCGCCGACACGCCATGCCACTTCACGAATCCGAGGCCATCATTCTGCGGAGTTATCCGTTGGCCGAGGCGGACCGGCTCATCAGTTTTTTATCCCGCACAATGGGGCGCGTGCGCGGAGTGGCGGCGGGAGCGCGACGGACCAAGAGCCGCTTCGGCTCGACGCTGCAGAGCCTGTCGCACGTGCGCATCTGGTATTACGAGAAGGAAACGCGCGATCTGGTGCGCATCAATCAGTGCGAGATGATCGAATCGTTTCTCGATGCGTTCGGGGATTACGCGTCGAGCGTGGCGCTGGCGCTTTTCAGCGAGATCACCGAAGCGGTGCTGCCCGAGAAAGAGGCGGCGGACGCGAATTTCCGCCTTCTGCTGCTTTCCGCGCAGACGGTGAAGAAGCACGCGCAAGCCGGAAATTCCGCTGGCTTATTTTTCACTGTGGACGGTGAAGCTCGGCGGCTGGCTCCCGGCGTTCGATGTCTGCGTGAAATGCGGGAGCGTGCTGAGCGGAAGAGAGCCGCTGTTCTTTTCGCCCAGTGCGCTGGCGGCCTTCTGTGCTAATTGCCGGAGGACCGGGATGCGCACCGTTTCACCCGCCGCGCTTTCGGCGATGCGGAAGATGCTTTCGGAGCGATTGGATAAGATCGCCGAGGACTCCGTGCCGCCTGTAGCCGCAAGGGAAATAACGGATGTGGTGCTCGATATTATCGAACAGCAGATCGATCGAAAGCTTACTTCGAGACGACAATTGGAGTTGCCAGCGTGAAGACGCAGTCCACTAAAGTAACGGATAAGATTTCCGTGAAGAAGGGGAACCCGAAGCCCAAGACGAAGGCTGCGGGGCTAGCCTTTCAGGATCTTATACTAAGACTTGAAGAATACTGGATGCGCCGCGGGTGCATCCTGCAGCAACCGTACGACATTGAAGTGGGCGCCGGCACGATGCATCCGGAAACATTTCTCCGCGTGCTGGGGCCTGCGCCTTACCGCGTCGTCTACGTGCAGCCCAGCCGCCGCCCGACGGACGGTCGTTACGGCGAAAATCCCAACCGCCTTTACAAGCACACGCAGCTTCAAGTGATACTCAAGCCTTCGCCGGACAATATCCAGGACATGTATCTCGAAAGCCTGGGGGCGGTCGGAATCAACCTGAAGGAGCACGACATCAAGTTCGAGGAAGACAACTGGGAATCACCTACGCTGGGTGCGTGGGGAATTGGCTGGCAGGTGATGCTGGACGGCCTGGAGATTACGCAGTTCACATATTTTCAGCAGTGCGGGGGGATCGATCTCGATCCGATTTCAGTGGAGCTGACCTATGGGCTCGACCGGATCGCGGCGTATCTGCAGGGGGTCGACAACGTTTACGATGTGCGCTGGTCGGACACGATGACATATGGCCAGGTGCGGCTGGCGGAGGAACAGCAGTTTTCCGCTTACAGCTTCGATTACGCGGATGCGGCGTCTACACGGAAGCAGTTCGACTTGATCGAGGCGGAAGCCGGGCGGCTGCTCGCGGAATACGACAGCTTGAAGGGTGCGGCAGGGAAACGCTTTCCGGTGCTGCAGATTTACGATTTGTGCCTGAAGTGCTCGCACCTTTTTAATCTGCTGGACGCGCGCGGGGCCATCTCGGTGACCGAGCGCGCGGCGATGATCGGGCGCGTGCGAAAACTGGCGACGCACGTGGCGCGCGCATGGCTCGATCAGCAGCGGCCGCGAGAATCTCAAGAGATCGTTGAGGTGAGCGCGTGACTCCTGCCTCTGCACGAAAGGGAAAAGGATCGTCAAGCGCAAGGGGAGCGAAGCCTGCCCGCGGGAATGCGCGGGGCAAGAAGGCGGCGCGAAATTGTTCGGGGATTTTCTTTTCGAAATCGGCTGCGAGGAAATTCCCGCGGGGATGATTGCGAAGGCGTCGCAGGAACTTCAGGAATTACTTGCGAAAAATTTTTCCGCGAGCGGATTGATTGCGGAGAGTTCAAGTAACAATTCAATGGAATGTTTCGGGGCGCCACGGCGGTTGGTGGCGATTGCGCGCGGCGTTCGGTTGCGGCAAGAGGATGTGACGAAGGAGATTGTCGGTCCGCCGAAGTCGGTGGCCTTTGATAATGTCGGCGAGCCGACGAGAGCGGCGACAAGCTTTGCGGAGAAGCAGGGAGTTCCGGTTTCGGAAATTTCGATCGTGAACACCCCGCGCGGCGAGTGTCTCGCGGTGAAGCAGACCGTGATCGGCCTGCCTGCGACGCAGGTGCTCGAGAAAATTCTGCCCGAAGTGATTCGCGGAATTTCTTGGCCGCGCTCGATGTATTGGACCGGGGCCAAAGGCGTGCGGTTCATCCGGCCGATTCGCTGGATCGTGGCGCTGCTCGATGGCAAGGTGATTCCGGTTTCGTTTGCGGATGTGCGATCGGGAAATCGCACCGAAGGGCACAGATTTCTGGGCAAGAAGGCGATTCCCGTGACCAGCCCGGCGGATTACGAGGCGAAGCTGGCCAGGAATTTTGTGCTGCCGCGGGCCGAGGCGCGGCGGAAGAAGATCGAGACGGAACTTCGCGCCCAGGCTTCGCGCAAGGGATTGCGCGCGCATGAGGATGCCGGGCTGCTCGACGCGGTGACCTACCTAAACGAATATCCCTCGGTGATCATGGGCGGGTTCGACTCGCGCTATCTCGACCTGCCGGAAGAAATCCTGATCACGGTGATGCGCGGGCATCAGAAATATTTTGCGGTGGAGAATCGCGCCGGAGAGCTGGTCCCGAATTTTCTTGCGGTGATCAACCTGCCAGGGGACCCGAAGGGGTTCATCCGGGCGGGGCATGAACGCGTGATTCGCGCGCGGTTTGCGGATGCGCAGTTTTTCTGGCAGGCGGACCAGAAGATTCCCCTGGGGGACTATCTGCCGCGGTTGTCGAAGGTAACCTACGAACGGCGGCTGGGAACCTATGGAGACAAGGTGGAGCGCATGCGTTCGCTCGCGCGCTGGCTGGCGGAGCAGTGGTTCAGCGCCGGGGTAGCGCAGGCGGACGTGGCGGGCGCTGACCGCGCGGCGGAACTCGCGAAATGCGACTTGGTGACCGAAATGGTTCGGGAGTTTCCCGAGTTGCAGGGAATTGTGGGTGGGCTTTACGCGCGGGCGCAGGGCGAGCTGGACGAGATTGCCTGGGCGGTCTACGATCAGTACAAACCGCTGGGGCTGGATGATCCGCTGCCGCGGAATCTTACCGGATGCGCGCTGGCGCTCGCGGACAAGCTGGATTCGCTCGTGGCGTGCTTCGCGGTGGGGGCGATACCCACGGGTTCAAGTGATCCTTTCGCTTTGCGGCGCGCCGCGTTGGGAATCGTCAAGATCATACTCGAACGCAAACTGCCGCTTTCGCTTTCGGCTGCCGTGTCGGCGGCGGCAAAGTCACTTCGCGAACAGCAGCCTCCGATCGAGGCCTCGGACGCGGCGCAGAAGCAGGTGCTCGAATTCCTGCTGGAGCGGGCGCGATACATTTTGAAAGAGCGGCGGGGGTTTGCGCACGACGAGATCAATGCCGCCTTTGCGGCCGGGTCGGACGACCTGGTGGACGCCGTGGAGCGGGTAGCGGCAGTGCAGGCCATCCGCAACACGAAGAATTTCGCGCCGCTGGCGGCCTCGTTCAAGCGCATCCGGAACATACTGGAGAAGTCGGCCGGGAAGGGCGATAAGGTGCAGGGGGGCGTCAACCGGGAACTGCTGCAGGAACCGGCGGAACTGCAGTTGCAGATGGTGGCGCAGCGTGTGGGGGAACAGGCGTCGCGGCGGAAGAAGGAACGAAAATATCGAGCGGCACTTGAAGAAATTTCGGAGCTGCGTCCGGCGGTGGATTTCTTCTTCGATAAAGTTCTAGTGATGGCTGAGGATGAAGATGTCCGAAGAAACCGGATCGCGCTGCTCGGGAGCTTGTTGAGGGAGTTCTCGACGATTGCGGATTTTTCGGAGCTGGGAGCGGAAGAAGTTCAGGTGAAACAGTAGATTCTTGAATCGGACATTTTTTCAAGTGGCACTTGAGTTGTGGGCGGGCCGACAGAATTCATAACTGAAAATTTAAAGCGAAAGTTCGAGGAGCGAAATGAAATACGTTTATTTTTTTGGAGCGGGGAAAGCGGACGGCGACGGCGAGATGAAGGAACTGCTGGGCGGCAAGGGCGCCGGCCTGGCGGAAATGACGCGCATCGGGCTGCCGGTGCCGGCGGGTTTTACGATTACCACGGAAACCTGCGACTACTATCTGACGCACGGGAAGAAATATCCCAAGGAACTGCGCGCGGAGGTGTCGAAGAATATCGCACGCCTGGAAAAGCTGACCAAGAAGAAGCTGGGCGACGCGAAGGACCCGCTGCTGGTGAGCGTGCGGTCCGGGTCGGCCAAGTCGATGCCGGGGATGATGGAGACGATTCTGAACCTCGGCTTGAACAACAAGTCGGTGGAAGGGCTGGCGAAGGCGACCGGCAATCCGCGTTTCGCTTATGACGCTTACCGGCGATTCGTGCAGATGTATTCGAGCGTGGTGATCGGGCTGCCGAAAGAGGATCTCGAGAGCCGCCTGCGCAATTTGAAGAAATACCTGGGCGTGAACGACGACACGCAGGTGACGGCCGAGGGCTGGCGGCAGTTGGTGGGCGAGTACAAGGCCTATTTCAAGGAGAAAACCGGCAAGGATTTTCCGGAGGACCCGGAAGAGCAGCTCTGGGGCGCGATCGGCGCGGTATTTGAATCCTGGATGGGTGAAAAGGCGGTCACCTACCGGCGCGTGGAAAAGATCACCGGACTGCTGGGCACGGCGGTGAACGTGGTGCAGATGGTGTTCGGAAACACGGGAGAGGAATCGGGAACAGGGGTTTGCTTTACGCGCGACCCGTCCACCGGCGAGAAGAAATTCTTTGGCGACTTCCTGCTGAACGCGCAGGGCGAAGACGTAGTGGCGGGCATTCGCACGCCTTTGCATCTCAGCGAACTGAAGAACCTGATGCCCAAGGTTTACAAGCAGCTTGAGGGCGTGCGCGAAAAACTGGAGAAGCATTACCGCGACATGCAGGACATGGAGTTCACCGTCGAGAGCGGCACGCTCTACATGCTGCAGACGCGCAATGGAAAGCGCTCGCCCGCGGCGGCGTTTCAGATTGCCGTCGATATGGCCAACGAGGGGCTGATCAAAGTTGAAGAAGCACTTGAAAGAATCAAGGCGGAGGACGTGGAGCGGCTGTTCTATCCGGTGCTCGACGCAAAGCTTCCCCGGACGGAACTGGCCAGCCGGAAGATTGCCAGCGGGATCAATGCGGTTCCGGGAGCGGCGGTCGGGAAGGCCGTCTTTACGGCGGAGGATGCCGAGCATTGGGCCGCGAAAGGCGAGAAGGTGATTCTGGTGCGGCGCGAGACCAGCCCGGAAGATGTGGGCGGGATGTACGTGGCGCAGGGCATTCTCACCGCGACCGGAGGGAAGACCAGCCACGCGGCGGTGGTCGCGCGCGGCTGGGGGAAGTGCTGCATCGTGGGCGCGGAAAAGATCAACATCGAGGCGGACGCCAAGAAGATGAGCGTCAACAGGCACGTGGTGCGGGAGGGCGAGTGGATCACGCTCGACGGGGGAGACGGCACGGTTTATAGCGGGCAGTTTGAGCTGGTGCGTCCCGAGCCGCCGAAGGCGTACGCCACGTTGATGAAGTGGGCCGATAAGTACCGGAGAATCGGCGTGCGCACCAATGCCGACACCCCGCAGGACGCGCGGGTGGCTCGCGAAATGGGCGCCGAAGGCATCGGGCTCTGCCGCACCGAGCACATGTTCTTCAAGGATTTCGAGCATCCCGAGAAGAGCGCCGACCGCCAGCTTGCCATTCAGGAGATGATCCTGGCGGACAACGCCGAGGCGCGGCGCAAGGCGCTCGATAAATTGCTGCCATTCCAGCGGCGGGATTTCATCGGCATCTTCGAGGCGATGGACGGGGCTGCCGGTGACGATCCGGCTCATCGACCCGCCGCTGCATGAGTTTGTACCGCACGATGAGGCCAAGCAGGCCGAGCTGGCCCGGAAAATCGGGATATCGCCGGAAGCGGTGGCGCGCCGCGTGGAGCAGTTGCACGAGGCCAACCCGATGCTGGGGCACCGGGGATGCCGGCTCGCAATTACCTATCCTGAAATTCTTGAGATGCAGGTGCGGGCGATCATCGAGGCAGCCATCGACTGCCAGAAGCGAAAAATTAAAGTATTACCTGAAATAATGATCCCGCTCACACTCGACAAGAAGGAGATGAAAATACTCGCCGACCGCAACTCGAAAGGTCGCCGAAGAGATCATTGCGAAATCTAAAGTGAAACTTGAATATCTTGTGGGGACGATGATTGAGCTGCCTCGGGCGGCGCTGCTGGCCGATCAGATTGCCGAGGTGGCGGAGTTCTTCTCATTCGGCACCAACGACCTCACGCAAACGACCATGGGACTGTCGCGCGACGACGCAGGGCGTTTTCTGCCCGAGTACGTGGACCAGAGCAAGGCGGCCATCTTCAAGGACGATCCGTTCCAGACGATCGACGTCGAGGGCGTGGGAATGCTCATCGAGTGGGCCATCAAGAAGGGGCGCGAGACCCGGCCGAAGCTCAAGATCGGGATCTGCGGGGAGCATGGCGGCGACGCCGAGAGCGTGAAGTTCTGCCATCAGGTGGGGATGAACTACGTGAGCGCGTCGCCGTTCCGCGTGCCGATTGCGCGTTTGGCGGCGGCGCAGGCGGTGATGGAGGAGAATAAAAAGAAGCGGAAATAGGGAGAAGTAGGAGGCAGAGGAGGCAAAGGACGCGAAGGAGGCCAAGGAGTCGGAAAAACCCCCTCTTTGCGATGCCGACAGGTGTCGCGTAACTTTCCCGGTTGTTCGCGGTTGCGGTAGGAACTAATATCGGTCCTTGCGGCTTGCGGAGTACCGATCATGCCTGGCAAACCCGCCAGTTCAGTCAGATTTTCCTTCAAGATAGTCATCGTCCTGAGCGCTCTGGTTTTTGCGGCGCTGGCTGGCGACTCGCTCGTTCTGGTGCGCGCGCGGAGCGTTGAGAATGCGCCCATGTTTTCGGCGGAGCGGCTGTTGGCACACATTCGCACGCTTTCTTCGGATGAATTTCAAGGGCGCGGGCCGGGGACGAAGGGCGAAGACCTCACGATTGCGTATCTGCAGAAGGAGTATCGCGAGGAAGGGCTGGAGCCAGGGAATCCCGACGGCACTTACCTGCAGGCGGTGCCGCTGGTGGGCATCCGTCCCGATCCGAAGATGACGCTGACGTTTTCGGGGCATGGGAAAACGATGCCGCTGGCATATGAGAAGGACTTCATCGCTGTCACCAGGCGCGTGGCGGATTCGGTGCATCTCGACGCGGACATGATTTTCGCAGGCTACGGGGTGCAGGCGCCGGAATATAAATGGGATGACTTCAAGGGCGTGGACGTGAAGGGCAAAGTGATCGTCGTGCTCATCAACGATCCACCGGTAGCGGACGAAAAGATGTTTGGCGGCAAGGCCATGACGTACTACGGGCGGTGGACTTACAAGTACGAAAAGGCGGCGCAACTGGGCGCTGCGGGCTGCCTGATCGTGCATGAGACGGGGCCCGCGGGCTATCCGTGGGAGGTAGTGCGGGACAGTTGGGGCGGCGAATCATTCAGCCTGGTGGCCGCGGACAAGAACATGCATCGCCCGGCCGTGGAGGGATGGATCACCCGCGAGCGTGCGGAGGAACTGTTCCGCGCGGCGGGGCTCGATTTCGACGCCGAAAAGAAAAAAGCGGTGAGCCCGGATTTTCATGCGGTGGATTTGGGAATGAAAGCACAGCTCGACATTCACAACACGCTGCGCACGATTCAATCGCACAACGTGATTGCGAAGCGCACGGGCAGCGATCCGGCGCTGAAGAATCAGTACGTGATTTATTCCGCGCACTGGGACCATTTCGGGATCGGGCCGGAGGTGAAAGGGGACAAGATTTATCACGGCGCGGCCGACAACGCCTCGGGGACGGCGGCGCTGCTCGAGATTGCGCGAGCCTACGCGCAGTGGAAGCCTCCCAACGCGCCGAAGCGGACGATTCTATTTTTGTCGGTGACCGCGGAAGAACAGGGATTGCTCGGCTCGGAGTATTACGCGGAGCATCCGCTGTACCCGTTGTCGCGCACTGCCGCCAACATCAACATGGACGGGATCAACACGTGGGGGAGAACGCGCGACATCACGGAGATTGGAGAAGGGAAGTCTACCCTCGATGAAGTGGTGGCGGATGTGGCGGAACAGCAGGGGCGAAGGGTGCGCCCCGATCCCGAACCCGAGAAGGGCTTTTACTATCGCTCCGATCACTTCAGTTTCGCCAAGGTGGGCGTGCCGGCGTTCGATCCGGACGAAGGAATCGATTACATCGGAAAGCCGGCGGGATGGGGGCTTGCGAAGCGTCAGGAATATACCGCGAACGATTATCACAAGCCGAGCGACGTGATCAAACCGGACTGGGACCTGAGCGGCGCGGTGCAGGATTGCGAATTATTCTTCCTGGTTGGGCTGCGCGTGGCGGATGCGCCCAGGATGCCGGAATGGAAGCCGACCGCGGAATTCAAGGCCATCCGGGAAGCCTCGCTGAAGGCAGGGAACTAGGATCGGCGAAACTAGCCTCCGTGAAACTAGGGCGGTGAAGCTAGGCTCGGTGAAACTGGGAACGGTGAAACCAGGATCGGCGGAACTAGGTTCGGCGGAAAAATCGAGCATGCGTGCCCGGCCGTTTTCGCCACACCCTTTCGGGCGCGACGCAGTCTTATAAATGGAAGTTTCAGGAGGATTGTGTGACAGCCTATTTGATTACGCGTGTTGTATTTCTCCTTTCGGCTTTTGCCGTTGCTGCGGTTGCGGTCGCAGGTGCCGCTCCGAGGGAGCCCATTCCTCCCGCGAAAATGGACGCGCCGCGCGCCACGGCCTCCGGGAAAGAGACGGCCGTTTTTGCGGGCGGGTGTTTCTGGGGCACGCAAGCCGTGTTTGAACGGGTGAAAGGCGTGATCACGACCACGGTGGGGTATTCCGGCGGGTCGGCGGCGACGGCCACGTACGATCAGGTGGTTACGGAAACCACGGGGCACGCCGAATCCATAGAGGTGGTTTACGATCCGTCGCAAATCACCTACGGGCAGCTGCTGCGCGTCTTCTTTTCCGTGGCGCACGATCCCACCGAACTCAACCGGCAGGGGCCCGACGTGGGAACCTCCTATCGCTCCGCTATCTTTTATACGGACAACGAGCAGAAGCGCATTGCCGAGGCTTACATCGCGCAGCTCGATGCCGCAAAAGTGTTTCCGCAGCGGATCGTCACGGAACTCACTCCGCTCAAAGGCTTCTACCGCGCCGAGGATTATCACCAGGACTTCGCGCTGAAAAATCCCACCAACTCTTACATTCAGATTTGCGATCTGCCGAAGATTCGCGCCTTGAAGCAGCAGTTTCCCGAGTTGTTCGTCGACTACAAGGGAAAATAGGCGGATTCGTTTAGCCGTGGTGGCACCGGCACTCCTGCCGGTGCTCGGAGCCTTTTAAGCTCCGACCCAAAGCCCGCGCCGCCGAGCGGGCGATTGGTGAGTTTTGAGGAGGCGCGGCGATTTTTCGCATCCTTATCTTAATCTTAGCCGTTCACCGGGCTGTGACGCTGGAGAAGTGGAATAGTGTAGACTGCTCGGCGCGGTGGAAGTGGGAACGGAACAAAATCGAGAGGACTGGATCAGGATGACAGGGACGAGAGCGATACGAACGGGGGCGATACCAATCAGGACGACGCGAATCAAGGCGATGCGAGTCAAGACGATGCGAATACTCGCGGTCTTTTCGGTTTTAGCGATTGCTGCTTCAGGCAGCCTCAGGCTTCACGCGCAGGCGCCGCAGGGCGGGCCGCCCTCCACGCCGGGGTTCACCCTCAGCACCACGGCATTCGAGGACGGCTCGGTGATTCCCAACAAGTACACGCAGGCCGTTCCCAATCCGGTGTCGCCGCCTCTGCAGTGGAGCAATGTTCCGGCGGGCACGGTCACCTTCGTCTTGATCGTCCATGATCCGGACGGGGCGCCCAACAAAAGGCTCGACGACGTGCTGCACTGGATGCTGTTCAATATTCCCGGAAGCGCTCGCGAATTGCCGGAAAATGTGCCGCCGACTCCCACGCTGCCAGACGGCACCATACAGGCGAAGAACACGCGCGGCGCTGTCGGGTTCAGGGGGCCCGGAGCGGGCGCGGCCGGTCCTTATCATCACTACACGTTCGATATCTACGCCGTGGACATGAAGCTTGATTTGGGGCCGGACGCCACTCGCGCCGACGTCCTGAAAGCGATCGACGGGCACATACTTGGAAAGGCTGTGATGGTCGGCCGCTTCCACCGCTAGTTCCGTTCCGCGCTGCCGGGCGGGAATTCCAGAAACGCACAATTTTGTGCGCGCATTGTGAGCGCATCACATTTGTACGCATCAGATTTGTGCGCATCATATCTGTGCACATACGCGATCGAGAGATTCGCACCAAAACCGAAAATCCTGAGGAGGATATCGACAGATGAGTCTTTTGCGAACAGTGGTGATTTGCGCGGTTGGTTTCGGCAGCGCTGCTTTCATGGTCGCCGCGCAGCAGCCTGCGGCCCCATCCAAGCCGGGCTTTACCTTGACGACGACGGCATTCGAGGATGGAGGCGTGATTCCCGCGAAGTATACGCATGCGGTGGAGAATACAGTGTCACCGAAACTGGAGTGGACCAACGTGCCGCAGGGCACCGTGACCTTCGCGCTGATCGTGCATGATCCGGAAGTGTCCATCCAGAAAGGGACCGAAGACGCCCTGCACTGGGCTGCGTTCAATATTCCCGGGACGGCCACCGGGCTTCCCGAGGGCGTGCCCACCACTCCTCAATTGCCCGACGGAACGATCCAGCTAAAGGTGATTCGCGGGCTAGTCGGCTACTTTGGTCCGGGAGCGCCCGCGCCGGGGCCTTACCATCACTATACGTTCGAGGTTGACGCGCTCGACACGAAGCTCGACCTGGGGCCCGATGCGACCCGGGCAGACCTGCTCAAAGCGATGAACGGCCACATTCTGGCGAAGGCTGTGCTGGTGGGGCGCTTCCACCGGTAGGTCCGCTTCCATTTTCGAGTTCGCGGGATGGCTCCGGAGCGCAACTGGCGCGCGGAAGCGCCGGATGCTCCGCCGATCGCGCGAATCATGGTCATAATTTAATCCGCTTCCTCGCAAGGAGCCGCGATCGTCGCCGGTCGCGGCTGTTCCCTCCCACGGTTTGAGTGCGCTGAACTGCTATACTTTCGCGCGGAGGCGAAAGGAATCCGGTGATTCTCGTGGCCTTCAAAGCCATTGATCCTGCCCTTTGCGGCCAGGGTGGTGGGTTCGACTCCCACACGCTTCCGCCAACTCGTTACTGTGAAACGGTTTGAGTTTCTTTAGTTGTTCCAATTGGAACGAATGTTCCAATTGAAAGTTCCGCTAGCTTTTCCATCGCGTCCCGTTGGGTCTCTGGGATGGCGTGGGAGTAGATAGCGAGCGTTGTTCGCACGTCTGCGTGCCGCATCTGCTGCTGTAAAACCGTCATCGGCACACAGTTTTCCACTAGTTCCGTCGCCAAACCATGCCGGAAGGCATGAAGACCAACGTCTTCGACAGGGATGCCCAGTTTCTTCAGAACTGGTTTGAGTCCGTATCTCACGACGTTATCCCTAAGGCGTGGTCTGGTTCCTTTTCGGTTTGGGAAAAGCAAACCGGAAGGGTTAGGCGTCCAGTGATCGGCTAGGTAGTTCCGCAGTATCCCTTCCAACGCGGACGGCATTGGAAGCGTTGCTGTGGATTTCTTGGTTTTGGTTTGATGGATCACCCGCGTTGCATCGTCGGCTGACTTGTGGACACGGATTGTTCGCCGTCTGAAGTCGATATCATCCACGCCTAGCGCCAGAAGTTCCCCAGCGCGTAAGCCGGTTGACCATGCGACGGCAAACATCGTGTGATACGGTTCGGCTGCCTGAGCGATGATCCGCGTGGCTTGGTCCCGCGTGAAGTAAGCCGGTTCAGGTGGACTCGTTGTCTCGCCTAGCTCAAGATCACCGAGCGAGACATTTGAAACGGGCGTGCCGCACTTTCGAGCGTACTCCAAGACTACGAAAACCGCGCTCAGGATGTTCACGGTTGTCTTCCGTGAGAGCGTTTTCCGTAGGTCCGTTGCGAACTGCTGAAGCGTTGGCAGATCAAGCGAGTGCGGTGCTGCGTCTTTGAATCGTGGCAGTATGTGCGCCCTGAGGTAGCTTTCCCGCTGACGAACCGTGCTAGGTGACAGGTGGGGAGCTACGGCAGAACGCCATGAGGAAACCGCGTCATCGAACGTCCGGCCTTTTACGGCTGGCGCGACGCTTCCGCGTTTCTCGTTAACTTCGTGCATGATCCGGTCGTGTTCGCGTCTGGCGGCACGTTCCGACATGCTGCTAAGGTTGCCAATGAAGTGCCGTACTCGCTTAGATTGTAGAGACCCGTCCGGTCTCTCCACATCCTCGTAGAACAGCGAATACATTGCACCGTTTTCTAGCAATTCAAATCGTCCCCGTTGAAAACGTCGTTTCGCCACTACACCTCGTTTCGCCGTGGCTGACGACGTTGCCGGAAGCGAGGATAACACAGCGGGAAGCGGGGAACTGCTGGACTGCCGGGGAATCAACTACGCATTTTGGGTCAACCTGCCTTTCTGTCTGTGTAGGGATAGCGGGCGCAGCCAATGTTGACTGCGCCCGCCTTGTCTTTTCGTTCTTAGTGCTGTCTCAAGTAATCCAAAGCCTCTTTACGGGTGTTGAAGTCGAGTCCATAGACGAAAGCATTTAGCGAAACAGCCACGATCCCAAAACCCCGCTTTGGTCCCTTGGAGCGAACGACGTACTCTTTGCTATTGATGGTTGCGGTTGCCATGTGGCCCCCCTGTAGTGCGCGTATATGCTGCGCCCCGCCAAGGTAACACGCTTATTACCCATAATGCAAGTACTTTCCGAGGTATCAAAGCAGATTTCTAGTCTTTTCCAGTCACATTCTAGAGCCTCTAGCCCTCTAGAATCGTCCTGAGCGCCAGACACGCCCCGACTCGCGGCAGATTCTAGTAAGAATTCTAGAGGCGCTAGCCGTCTAGAAGCGTTCCTAGCTCCGGGGGACGCCCCGACTGTGCACACTGTGCATCTGTGAGGGCGGGATTACCGCCCACATCGATCTGTTACCCCCGGAAAGTCTAATTTTCCGCTCACGTTCCGCGTCTGACGGTCAAAAGTGGCTAAAACGCGGCTTTTATTGGGTAAATGAAAAGCGAACGCGATGTGTGAGACGTGTTATCGGTAGGCATAAGCGGAAGGTTTTCGGTTCCGGGGCGCTCATACGAAGCTGAAACCGCGTTCAATACCGTCTGCATATAGTGCACACTCAAGATAATTGCCGATAAAATACACTTTTTTGTTGACACGCACGCTTTTCGGTGATACCCTCTCTATAGCTCTTAATGGGCCACGGGCAGGTTACACCAGCAAAATGAGAGTTTGAATCCGCTTCATCCCCGACTAGCAGCCTGCGAAGAGTACTTCCAGCGCCCGGATACACCTTCTAAGCATTCACCTACAGGGACATTGATGGTCCGTCTCTTGGACCGCTACCCGGAATTGTCTTTTGATGAGGCACGCGCCAAGGCTAACGATCTGCTAGCGAAGGCCGCGAAGCGCGTGAACTATCAGACGCCCGCCGTGCTGACTCAGGAACAAGAGGACCGGCAGAGACTCCGATTAGAGGGCCTTAAAAGTACCGTTAATCGCGTTTCTGGGTCTGGTGTCGGCATAGAGGCAGAGGGGACAGGGTTAGATGCGTAACAATCGAAATTTTCTGGATAAGGCTGTCGATAACGCCCGCAATCTCTTGGAACGAGTGCAAGCCAGCCTGCCCGAAGTCGATCTAGCGGGCGCTCGCTTCGTGCATGAAGCGGGCTGTGACAAACGGCCTTGCTGGTGCCAATGCAAGATTCTGCTGCGGGACGGCAGGGTACTTACGTAGGAGACAAACACGAATGTTGACCGATCAACAGAAGTGGAGTGAGAAAGACAACGAATTGTTCTTAGAGTTTGCCCACGAAGAGCGCCGACGCCGTGAGGAACGAGGACGCGCCTATCAAGACGGGTACGCGGCTGGGATTAAGACGGGGATGGCTGTGGTAGGAAGTGAATTTGAGGGATTCTTTAAATGAGCGACAAGATACCTGTAGTGAGCATAGACCAAAAACGTGGGACGTTCGCCGGTGAGGGAATCAAACCGACTGACAAGCTGGCGCTGGTGATCCTCAGAGTGGATGAAGCCCGCGAGTTCTACCCTGAGAGGTACGTACCGGGGAAAACATCCCAACCAACGTGCCGATCTGCTAACGGTGTGACGCCCTTCGTTCCCTTCGGGGCCAAGGACAGTCGCGGGCATTTCCTTACAAACATGGGACTGTCCGCTACCTGTGCTGGCTGTGCACAGAGCCAGCCGACAGCCGCGATAAAGTGCAAGTCGATCTGGTCGCTGATCTGTGTTCTGCCGGACGGTTCACCCCGTCTCTTCCGTCCGGGGGGACCGTCTCAGGGGCCACTGGAACAGATAGTCGTACGTCTGCGATCTGGTGCCGAACGAATCGGAGCCGGTGAAGGCGTTCAACTGCGGCTGTGCGACTTCGCTGTGCGATTCAGAATCGAGAAACGGGCTGGGATGAGATTGTTTGGGCTGGCTTACCCGATGCCAGAGGATTTTCAGAGAATCGCTGTGGGGAAGTTCTATCAGGAATTCGACAGGTTCGATCTGGAAGCACGGAAGGCTAAGGAATCTGCGGCTGCATTAGCTGGTCTGCTGGGTGAATCGTCTGCCTCATCTGTGGCACCGGTACAGGATGAAGAGATTGTCTCGATATGATGATTCTTATACTCGCTGTCGTGGGCTACATCGTGTCTGTGAATTATGTTCTTGCCTGCGTCGTGTTGGGGGGTACGGCAAAGCCGGGGGAAATTCAAATGCCGGGGGTAAAGCTGGGGGCACTTGGGGGAACGTCAAAACCTGGGGGAAAAACGGTCGCTTCGCTCCCGCTGGGGGAAAACCAAAAAAGGGGGTACAACCCCCGGGGGGACGACTCATTATAACACACCTATTATGGTGTCAAGTACTTTGTAGGGGAAAAGTATTTCGACGTTAAAACCGAGTTTACAACGAGAGGTTGTGTCACCGCATGTCGGCTGCTTCTGGCTTCGGCATTACAACGCCAAGCGCTCTGGAAGCTAGTGAGCGCGGACTGTTGAGGTAAAGGCCGTGCATCTACTCACGGCCCCCTAGTGACACACCGCGCTCCCACCATCTGGCGCGATGGTGGGGGCGAGATTTTGTACGCAGTAGCAGTAAAAATTCACCAAGCACCATAGGAATGAAAAGCATGAGTAGTGATCCTTACAAACCGAGTTTCCCGCGCGACGTGGTATCGCGGTATTTCGGTTCGAAGTCATCTGCCCGAGACGCACAACGTCTCCGGCAAGAAAATCCGAAGTTGTACGACGAAATGAGAAAGTCAGCTTCCGAAGATCATGGGCTTTTAGGTGAGCGCACGTACTTCCGACCGGAAGATCGTCCGCGTGATCCGAACGCCCCGAGAGCCTTTTCCACAGAAGAGATTCGCGCTCGCGCTGTGTTCCCCGAGAGCGAATGTCTGCGGCTATTGAAAGAAACAGGCAGCGTTCATAACGCGACGAATCTGTTGAAGTCCAATCCAGACGCCTATCGCTTGTTCAAACTGGCGAGCGTCTCGTACGGGCTGCTACCGCCGTCCACAGTGATCCCAGCACCACAGCCGAAACCCGATGCGCCGCTTGATTCATCTGTCGCCATTGGTGCGACGCTGGCCGCTGCATTGAACCTGCCCGCCGATTATCGAGCAGCGAACTACGAAGAACTGCAAAAAATCATCACGATTGCTTCCGAAGTTAAGGCTGCGAAGGCCGCTGGCGAAGCTGGGGTGAGCAATGCGTAAAGACTCCAACGCGCGGCCAACGCCGTCCGCGAAGCACGACGGATATAAGAAGCAGTGGACCAAGACGGTCCAACGAATCCAAAAAAAGAACCAAGGAAAAAAGTAGATCATGGAAAACAAACTACTCAACACGCTGGCCGTGTCGGAACTGTTTGGCGTGAGCATCTATCACGTCGAACAGCTTCGCAAGTCCGGCGCACTGCCTCACGTCAAACTGGGGAAAAACAGGCTGGTACGATATCGCAGCGAAGACATTCAGGTGTTCCTCGATTCGTTGGCGAAAGAGCCGCAATCACGCGGTGTCCGTTCGCTTCGGAAGCTTGGTGAACAAGGGAAGTAGGCCGAGTGAAGGCGTGGTGCCCGCTGTGGTCAAACATGGCGGGCACCACTACCACAAGCAATTAGCACGGATAGGAGCGTATACTCTTTGTCTAATATTTCAGACGAGGAACGCTGGATGGAATCCGAGGGAGTGTGGTATAGGTCCAAAAAAGGTTGGTTCTCGGCTGCTCTCGCCGTCATTTACTTCGTACTGGACCATTGGGGTAGAGCCGAAACCGCCCACGATATTTATAAGCTTGTCTTAAAACCGGCGATAGAACACTTCTCATTATTTTCACCTTGGATACCCCCAGTATTGTTTCTGGCCGCCGTGTTTTTCTTTGAGACAGAAAGGCGTAAGCGCCCGAAGGAACCACAAAGCGCTCCAACGGTCTCTCTCCCTAAGGGCCGGTGAAGGGCATAGAAGATCACCCGGAACGTATATTTGTCAGTTCTGTGATGACTACAAGCGACTTGAGAAAATTGTGCAAAGGTAAAACGAGCATCGACGCGCACAGGGCTGTGCAACCTTACATTGGGAAGTGGATGAGATCTCTGGAGTGATCGACAACATAAATCCACCTGCGAGTTATGGGCAATCGATCTCACTCCTGCAAGACGAGTTGTTAGCGGCGCTTCACGTGTATTTTGATGTTGGGTGGGAGGATCGAGTCTCCATTTTACAGAAAGGACACCCCATTACTCTGATAGGTAAGATTGCCAGCATCGATCCATTCGCCGTACGCCTCGAAAACTGCGAAATACTATCTACTTAGCGCCCTGCACACGACGTATAAAACCGCAAAAAACTTATGAGCAACCCCCGCTGTGTTTCGTTTCGGTCTAGCGCCCTACCATGAAAATATGCAGCCCTGCTTGGCGTCCGCTTAGACTCCCCGTAGGCACTGCGGCGCGTTGTATCACAACAGATGTCGTTGTCTAGTAGTAAACACTTTCCTGTTGACATCAGTTGGAATGCGGCGCATAGTCCGCTCGCTTCACCGTGATTCGTGCAATCACGTCGCGTTCTTTCACAACCTAACCCAGCGATGACGGTGTTAAGGGATTCTCACGGCTGGCGCTTTCCAGAACTGGCGGGAGCGCTACCGGGTGCGGTTATGAAGGCTGTGAGGATAAGAACTGCTGAATAGAGCGCTGGATTCTAGCGGGGAATGGATCACTAGAATTCTAGGGGGAACGATGCGAACAGCTTTGTATATGCGAGTCTCAACCGCAGACCAGAACGCCAGTATGCAGCTAGACGAATTGCGGGCGTATTGCCAGCGACGGGGATGGACGATAACAGAAGAGTTCTTAGATGAGGGGATCAGCGGTTCCAAGGCGTCACGGCCAGCGCTGGACAGGCTTATGAAGGCCGCAAAGCGCGGTTGTTCGATGTGGTTTTGGTCTATCGCTATGACCGCATGGCGCGTTCACTGAAACAGCTTGTGGACACGCTATGCACGTTCGACGCGCTGGGCGTCCAGTTTGTGAGCTTGCATGAGGGCGTCGATACCAGCACACCGAACGGACGGCTAGTTTTTGGGATTTTCGCCAGCATCGCGGAATTCGAGCGCCAGCTAATCATAGGCCGTACCAAGAGCGGGATGGCGGCTGCGAAGGCACGCGGTGCACAGATCGGACGGCCAAAGGTTGCCGCTGATCCCGCGCAGATTGCCGAGCTATCGCGTTCCGGGCTGTCTGGACGGGCGATAGCGGCACAGCTAGGGATTAGCGAGGCGACGGTTAGAAAGCTTCTCAAACAGGCCGCGTAGACGTTTCGAGTCGCCGTGACTCAAAACGTGCGTGAAAAGGGTATCTGGAGCCGGATGAGTAAGCGCCGCGTTTTCAGTAGCAGTAGCGAACAGAAGTGAGTGCGTGAAAAGCGTTCGGTTTTAACGCAGCGAAAATCACACGGAGGCGATACGAGTGGAAATGGAAATCAAGCCAGCCGTCAAGAAACATGAGTGCTTTAACTGCTGTGCTTCCGTAGACGATCTAGACGATCTGGATTGGTGCCGAAAGTGCGGGAAGGGAATTTGCGACACATGCTGCCGAGACGATCACGCTGTGATGTGCGCGTGTGCTCCACGGCTCATTGAGTGCATCGTGTGCGGACGCACGACGCACTATAAACACTACGAGACGTTCCATGACGAATGCATGACGTGCGAGCGGCAAGCCTGCCTAACTTGCCCGGACGTTTGCCAGTGCGACATAGACGAAACAATGACGGATTTGGAAGAGAACTGAATCCAGACAGGGCAGCGGCTTGCCGGTGGTTAGGCAGGCCGCGCCTTGCTTTATCCCTCGTGTTTCCCCTTGTTTACCTAACATCCGCTCTTGGGTTATCCTCCAAACGATGACGGCTGAGCTTTCTAGCGCTGTGCGTGAATATCTGGCGTTAATTGGTGCCCGTGGCGGCAGGATCGGCGGTGCCATAGGCGGCAGAGCCAAGACGCCTGCGAAGGTAGCAGCATCCCGAAGGAACGGCGCACGGGGCGGCAGACCTAGGAAACCAAGAATATCCTTACACCCGGAAGCAAAAAGACGTTTCAAGGCCGACAGGTCTAAGTGTTACCAGCGGCACGTCAGAGAAATGCACGCCGACAGGGAAGCGCGTCCACAGTTGGCATCGCTGGACGGCGCGACCGTGGAAAGAATCTCCGTTGGTGAAGCCAAGGCCATAATTCTGAAGTACGAATGGCTACAGAGCATGGGATCGGGAACCACTGCCTGTTACGGCCTGAAGATGGCTGGCGAAATCCTAGGCGTGGTCTGCTTCGGGAGTATGGGAGCCAACATACGGAATATCTGCGTCGGTGCCACCGCCGAAGAGACGAAGCGCTTGGCCGAAAAGACGGTTTGCTTACAGCGTGGTGCGTGTGTCCCGTGGGCACCGAAGAACGCTGCATCGTTTCTGATTCGACACGCTTGCAGGAAGGCATATGCAGAGTTTGGCTGGCGCATCTTTTTCGCCTATGCTGACGCCAATGCGGGTGAAGTGGGAACCGTATATCAGGCGGCAAACTGGTTTTCGCTAGGCGTCGGAAGTGGACGGCGTGCCGGTGCCTACCATTCGGCCTACGTGAGTCCTGACGGTAAAACCACGCTTTCAAGCTACAGAATGAATCACGGAGCCGAATGGTAGGCACCGGCACGCCGTCCACTTTGGACGACAACGAAAACCGGTTACCCGCCTGATATACGGTTCCCGCTTCACCCGCATTGGCGTCAGCATAGGCAAAAAGATGCGCCACCAAACTCTGCATATGCCTTCCTGCAAGCGTGTGCGAAACAGGATCCACTCCGTGTCGGAGCCCGCGGGACACACGCACCACGCTGTAAGCAAACCGTCTTTTCGGCCAAGCGCTTCGTCTCTTCGGCGGTGGCGCCGAACACGGTGTTTCCGTATGTTGGCTCCCATACTCCCGAAGCAGACCACGCCTAGGATTTCGCCAGCCATCTTCTTCAGGCCGTAATAGGCAGTGGTTCCCGATCCCATGCTCTGTAGCCATTCGTACTTCAAGAATTATGGCCTTGGCTTCGCCGACGAAGGTCTTTCCACGGTCGCGCCGGGGGCGATACCAACTGTGGACGCGCTTCCCTGTCGGCGTGCATTTCTCTGACGTGCCGCTGGTAACACTTAGACCTGCTCCAGGCCTTGAAACGTCTTTTTGAAGAGGTGTAAGGATATTCTTGGTTTCCTCGGTCTCCCGCCCCGTGCGCCGTTCCTTCGGGATGCTGAAAACTTCGCAGGCGTCTTGGCTCTGCCGCCTATGGCACCGCCGAGCGCCCACAGGCACCAATTAACGCCAGATATTCACGCACAGCGCTAAAAACTTGCGCGTCATCGTTTGGAGGATAACCCAAGAGCGGATGTTAGGTAAACAAGGGGGAACACAGAGGGATAAAGCAAGGCGCACCTTGTTGCGCTGCCCTGTCTGGATTCAGTTCTCTTCCAAATCCGTCATTGTTTCGTCTATGTCGCACTGGCAAACGTCCGGGCAAGTTAGGCAGGCTTGCCGCTCGCACGTCATGCATTCGTCATGGAACGTCTCGTAGTGTTTATAGTGCGTCGTGCGTCCGCACACGATGCACTCGATGAGCCGTGGAGCACACGCGCACATCACAGCGTGATCGCTCGGCGGCATGTGTCGCAAATTCCCTTCCCGCACTTTCGGCACCGATCCAGATCGTCTAGATCGTCTACGGAAGCACAGCAGTTAAAGCACTCATGTTTCTTGACGGCTGGCTGATTTCCATTTCCACTCGTATCGCCTCCGTGTGATTTTCGCTGCGTTAAAACCAAACGCTTTTCACGCACTCACTTCTGTTCGCTACTGCTACTGAAAACGCGGCGCTTACTATCGGTTTCTGATACCCTTTTCACGCACGTTTTGAGTCACGGCGACTCGAAACGTCTACGCGGCCTGTTTGAGAAGTTTGTAACCGTCGCCTCGCTAATCCCTAGCTGTGCCGCTATCGCCCGTCAAGACAGCCCGGAACGCGATAGCTCGGAACTGCGCGGGATCAGCGGCAACTTTGGCCGTCCGATCTGTGCACCGCGTGCCTTCGCAGCCGCCATTCCGCTCTTGGTACGGCCTATGATTAGCTGGCGCTCAATTCCGCGATGCTGGCGAAAATCCAAAAACTAGCCGTCCGTTCGGTGTGCTGGTATCGACGCCCTCATGCAAGCTCACAAACTGGACGCCCAGCGCGTCGAACGTGCATAGCGTGTCCACAAGCTGTTTCAGTGAACGCGCCATGCGGTCATAGCGATAGACCAAAACCACATCGAACAACCGGTACGCTTTGCGGCCTTCATAAGCCTGTCCAGCGCTGGCCGTGACGCCTTGGAACCGCTGATCCCCTCATCTAAGACTCTTCTTTACGTCCATCTCCGTCGCTGGCAATACGCCCGCAATTCGTCTAGCTGCATACTGGCGTTCTGGTCTGCGGTTGAGACTCGCATATACAAAGCTGTTCGCATCGTTCCCCCTAGAATTCTAGTGATCCATTCCCCGCTAAAATCCAGCGCTCTATTCAGCAGTTCTTATCCTCACAGCCTTCATAACCGCACCGGTAGCGCTCCGCCAGTTCTGGAAAGCGCCAGCCGTGAGAATCCCTTAACACCGTCATCGCTGGGTTAGGTTGTGAAAGAACGCGACGTGATTGCACGAATCACGGTGAAGCGAGCGGACTATGCGCCGCATTCCAACTGATGTCAACAGGAAAGTGTTTACTACTAGACAACGACATCTGTTGTGATACAACGCGCCGCAGTGCCTACGGGGAGTCTAAGCGGACGCCAAGCAGGGCTGCATATTTTCATGGTAGGGCGCTAACCGAAACGAAACACAGCGGGGTGCCTCATAAGTTTTTTGCGGTTTTATACGTCGTGTGCAGGGCGCTAAGTAGATAGTATTTCGCAGTTTTCGATATCATGAATGGACGATGCTGGCGATCTTACCTATCAGAGTAATGGGGTGTCCTTTCTGTAAAATGGAGACTCGATCCTCCCACCCAACATCAAAATACACGTGAAGCGCCGCTAACAACTCGTCTTGCAGGAGTGAGATGAATCCCATAACTCGAGGTGGATTTATGTTGTCGATCACTCCAGAGACTCTGATCCACTTCCGAATGTAAGGTTGCACAGCCCTGTGCGCGTCGATGCTCGTTTTACCTTTGCACAATTTTCTCAAGTCGCTTGTAGTCATCACAGAACTAACAAATATAGTTCCGGGTGATCTTCTATGCCCTTCACGCCCTTGAGGGAGAGAGACCGTTGGAGCGCTTTGTGGTTGCTTCGGGCGCTTACGCCTTTCTGTCTCAAAGAAAAACACGGCGGCCAGAAAAATATGGGGGTATCCAAGGTGAAAATAATGAGA